>JAFGCY010000096.1 GCA_016932385.1 bacterium
ATCGATTGCCGTCAGCGGCCGGATCAACAGCTCGTACTTCGGGCGGCTTAACTGCTCCGCCAGCTGCTCTTTGATCACCCGTAATATATCTGCCGCGCTGCTTACCTGCATTAAAGGTTCAGTCCCTAACCGTTCTTCCTACCAGGACTGCCTTCCTCCCTCTGAAGTTCGCCTTTCCTTCTCGGTGCAATACAGTTTATCAACACTGTTAAACAGCTATCAACAACCACTTGTGATAGCCAACATTTTATCAACTGAACGCTAACCGGATTATTAGCTCCCTCGAATTCCAACAGGGCGATTAAAGCGGTTATCCACCGTTAATCCCCGATTACTAAATAATCCGACCTTACCTCTATTGCACGCATCTCGCCTTAAGAGCCGTTAGCATAGCAAACGAAACAGCTGCTGGCAAGATGTTTGGCCAGACTTCCGGAATCTGTCCTATTCACGATCACAAGTCCGGCGATTTGTCAAGGCCTCTAACCATCTGACTTGCAGTACTGAATTTGGGTTGCAGAGCGTCCGATACTCAAGTTGGTTGAGTTCTGGTAGTATGAATTTAATGGACAATCTAGCGAAAACGGCAGGCGGCTTGCTCAGCCCTCGCGACTTGAGCGCTGAGGAACAGGAGAAGAAACGGCGGCTGATCGAGGCCGGCGAAGAAGCCTTTGACGCCGAGGACTACATGCGAGCACTGGATTGTTTCCATCGAGCATCGATTCTCGACAGCTCGGACGGCGCGGTCTGGTGCACGCTGGCGATGGCCTACGCCAATCTGGATATGCCCCGCGAAGCCTGGCGTTCATACAAGTTGGCTTTATTGGCGGATCCGGATGATGGCGAGACGCTGTGGTATGCCGCGGAGTTCCTGTTCAACATCGAGGATTTCTCGATCTCCCGCGTGTTCCTGGAGCGCTACATTGCGATGGAAGGCGACGTTCGCAAACAGAGTGAGGCCCAGGAACTGCTCAAGGAAGTTCTCCGCCAAATCGGCGACGATGACGAGATCCGCGAACGTCCACGCTACACCGGTTCGGATGATCCAGAGATCTTCGAAGATGATGACGAGGAGGACCTCGACGGTTTCGAGCTCGAAGACGAGTTCGGCGAATCGGACAGCGACGATGAGGACCTAGACGACCTGTTCGATGCCCCTCTCGATGAGGACCACGAGTTCCAGGCCAACTTGAACCTTGAGCTGACAGGCATGCGCTCCAAATGCTCGAAGTGTTCAGTCGCGCTGCCACTCGATGCACCCTACTGCTATAACTGTCTGGCGCCGCATATTTATGGGAGCTGATTAACCATGAGATTCTGCTTGTTCGCGCTCTTATTGTTGAGCTGGCTGATTGCCAGCTGCGACCTGCTGTTCAGCTCCCAAGAACACATCGACCGCACGCTCTGGCCGTTGCAGTCCGCGATCGAAGCTGAGCTCGGCCTGGCTGTCGATGCCGAAACCGATGGCCACGGGGACACCCCGGCGGGCTTGGTCGATCACAGCTCCGAACCAACTGTTCCTCCGCCGGCCGCCCAGCCCACGCCCGAAACCGCCGCGGAACCAGGTAACGCGCCAGAGAGCGCGCCCGAGGATTCAGCCCCGGCTGTTGAGGAAACTGCCGAGTCGACCGTCCTTCCGCAAACCGCGCCCAATTCAGTCGCGGTCGTCTCCGTGGTCGACACGACATCGATTCCCACCGGTGAAGAGGAGCCCGATCCAGAATTGCTGGCGACGGCCCTCCGCCGTGAACGCGTCGTCCGCCAGGCCATCAACAACGCCCTGGTGGAAAACAAGCTGATCAACGTCGTTCAACCGGACGAAGCCAATACAGAGTTGGCGCGCGCGGAAATCATCGCCAAGAATTCCGCCGCGTTAAGTACACCGCTGGCCGCCGAGATCGGCCAGGGAATCGGGGCCGCGGTGATCGTCTGCGCCCTGATCGACAAGCAAGGTGCCGAGGTGAATATCGTCGCCCAGCTGACCGTCAACGGCAAGCTGATCTACCAGGACACGATCAAGGACTGGGAGATCGTTACGGCGGAGGAAGCCACCACAGAGGAATAGGCTTTATCTCTTCTTCCTGGCGCGGCTGTCCAGCTGAATCGTGACCGGTCCTTCGTTGACGATCTCGACACGCATCCTGGCGCCAAACCGGCCGACACCGACCTTAATCCCCTGCCCCTGCAAGGCCGCGACCAGCTTCTCCAGCAAGCCCTCGGCCTCCGCGGGTTCCAATGCCGCGGTAAAGGATGGCCGGGTGCCGGAAGTAGTGTCGGCTGCCAGCGTGAACTGCGAAACGATCAGCAGCTCGCCCCCGACATCGATCACGTTGCGGTTCATCTTGCCGGCAGCATCGTGGAAGACGCGCAGGGTCGCCAGCTTCCGTGCCATGAACTCGACATCCGAAGCATCATCTCCCGCCAGCGCGCCCACGAACACACACAGCCCGTGGCCGATACAGCCGACGACCTGATCCTCCACGGTCACGCTGGCACTGCTGACGCGTTGGACCACCGCCCGCATTACCCCCCCTTGCCATCCTTGCCGGCGGCGTTCTTGATCAGCCGCTTGGATTCGCGGACGTCCTGCAATGTCGCCAGTTCCGCCAGGCATTCCGCTAATTCGGCGTCGTCAGCCACCTCGACCACCAGCTGGAAGTGCGCATAGCGGTCCGATCCCAGCACCGTCGGCGCCATGGCGAATTCCGCGCCGCCCAGGTTGATATTGCGCGAGGACAATGTCCGCAGCACCTCGAACAGCAATCCGACGCGGTTTAGGCTGACGATCTCGATCCGCGCGGGATAGCGGATCTCGGAGTTGTCGATCTGCCAGGCTAATTCCAGCAACTCGCCGCTTTCCAGTTCGTCCTGCAGGATCGGGCAGGAAACCCGATGCACGTTGACGCGGCGCGTATCGCGGTCAAAGACGCCGTAGATTTTATCCCCGGGTACCGGCGTACAGCAGCGCATCAGCTCCGCCCGCCGGCGCAGCGGCTGGCCGCCCGCCTGGCGGACGTTCAAATCGGAAGCCAGCCCGATTAACGCGATCTCGGTGCCGTTTTGCGGGTCTTGCACCGCCGCCAGTTCTTCCTGGCGCTCCACGCGCGACAGGTGGATTTCCTTGAGCTCGTCGACGATCTGATTGCACTGGAAGTAGCCCAAGGCCACCTTTTCGTATAACTCGTCGATACTGCGCACCGGCATCCGCCGCAACAGCTGCGCCAGCTTCTCGTTGGCCATCAGGTTCAGCGGATAGAGCCCCTCGCGTACGATGTACTGCCGCAGCACCGCCTGGCCGGCGGCGATGCGCTCGTTGCGTGAACGCTGCTTGTAATAACGCCGCAGCTTGAGCAGGCTTTTCGACGACTTGACCATCGCCAGCCAGCCGGGTTGTGGTTCCGCGTCGCCGTCGCGACCCTTGATCACTTCCACCATGTCGCCGTTTTGCAGCGCGTAGTCCAGCGGGACGACAGAACCGTTGACTTTGGCCTGGCGGATGGCATGGCCCAGATTGGTATGGATGTAGTAGGCGAAATCGATCGGGGTGGAGCCGGCCGGCAGGCTGACCACCTCGCCCATCGGCGACAGCACGAGGACCTGGCTGGCCAGGAACTCCTCGCGCGTCCGGGCGATGAATTCCTGGCTGCCGACGCGCTCGCGTGACAGGTCGCGGATAAAGTCCACCCAGGCCCGGTCCTTAATGACATGCTCGGTCGGGCTGGAACTTTCTTTGTACCGCCAGTGCGAGGCAATGCCCTTGGTGGCGGAGTAGTCCATCTCCACAGTCCTGATCTGGCACTCCACGCGCATGCCTTCGTCCGAGATAACGGTCGTGTGCAGCGTCTGGTAGCCGTTGTCCTTGGGGCTGGCGATAAAGTCACGGAAGCGGTCGAAAACCGGACGATAATGCTGGTGAATGATACCGAGCGCCTGATAGCAGTCCAGCGCACTGCCGTGAATGATCACGCGGATGGCCAGCAGGTCGGAGATCGACTTCTGAATCTCGCTGGGCATCAGCTTCAACTTATTCATCTTGCGGAAAATGCTGAACAGGTGCTTGCGCCGGCCGTAAACGCGCTCAAGCATCAGTCCTTGCGCTTGCAGCATCTCCTGCACGCTCTCGATCATTTGCTCGATCTGGCGCTCGTACTGCTGGAAGACTGGCTGCATGGTCTGATGGAGTTCCTTGAACTCCCGGGGGTACAAGTACTGAAAGACCAGTTCCTCGAGTTCGGTGACCATCTGGCCCAAACCCAGCCGGCGGGCGATCGGGATGTAAAACTCCAGCGTTTCCAGGCTGATCCGTTGTTGCTTATGCTCGGCCATCGCCTCCAGCGTCTGCATGTTGTGCAACCGGTCAGCCAGCTTGATTACGATCACCCGCGTGTCCCGCGTCATCGCGACGAACAGCTTCTGCAGGTTGCGGGCCTGCTCACTGGCCTTGTCGCGCCCGGTAAACCGCGCTAGAAAGTCGATCTTGGTAATCTTGGTCAGGCTGTCGACCATCGTCGCCACATTGTGGCCGAACAGCTGGCGGATCTGGTGCAGCCGGACAATCGTGTCTTCTACCGTATCGTGCAATAGCGCGCAGATCACGGAATCCTCGTCCATGTTCAGATCGACGCAGATTTCCGCAACTTCCAACGGATGCATGATGTAAGGGGTGCCGTCCTTGCGAATCTGGCCTTCATGCGCTGCCAGGGATAGCTCAAATGCCTGGCGCAGCCGGTTTTCGTCGATCCGCGGATGGATCCGCCGCAGCTCGTCGCACATTACGGCGAACAGCAAATCCGCCTCGGCGTAGTTACGAGAAGTCGGCTGTTGCTTGCGTGGCATTTCAGTCCGCTAATCCAATTAACCTTAGCATAATAGTCTGCCGGTTATTGTAATTATCCGGATCAAACTCCACGATGGGACTGACCGATGCTCCCACTTCCAACCGCCTAAACAGGTGGCTTTGATTAAACCCGACGACCCGGGCCTGGCGGACGCCGTCGGTAACTTGCAGATTCAGATGGGTTTTGTCGCGCCCCATGTAACCCACGCGTGAGATGCGCACCCCGCTGAGTACGGCCCGGGGAGGATCGTAGTCCTGCCCGAAAGGTGCCAACCGCCATAAGTCGGCCTCAAAGGCGGCTGAGATCTCGCCCAGTTCGACCTGCTCGGTTGCCGAGACCACCTGAGTCTGGATCCGGCCGGCCTGCGCCACTGCGGCAGCCCAGGCTGCCTGGAATTCGCCCCAACGCGGCTTTGCCACTTTGATCCCCGCCGCCTGGGCATGGCCGCCGAAGGTGTGCAGTTGATCCTGACAACTCCGTAACGCCTGCATCACATCCACATCGGTTGCCCGGATACTGCCTGTAATCAGGCCACGTTCGCCTGGCGCATCGGTGCAAACGGCCACGGCTTTGTTGGTCAGTTCCGCCGCGCGGGCAGCCACGATCCCCAGGACCCCAGGATGCCAGTCGGCGTCGTACAGCGCCAAGCCGGCGGCCTGCTGCTGGCTTTCCGCCTGGATGATCGCCGCACGGGTAATCAAGTCCGTGGTTTGCTTGCGTTCATCGTTGAGCTGGGCCATCAGGGCGGCCAGTTGCCCGGCGCGCTCCCGGCTATCCGCAGCCAGCAGATCGAAGGCGATCTTGGCTGTTTTCATCCGTCCCGCGGCATTCAGCAGCGGGACAATACTGAAGGCCGCCTGGCGACCGGTCAGCCTCGTCAATCCGTGCAGCCCGCTGATGCGCAACAGCGCCGCCAAGCCGTAGTTCAGCGTCTCGGGCAGCGCCGCCAGCGCATGGTGGGCCAGGATCCAGTTCTGGGGAACCAGGGGCACGACATCGGCGATTGTCGCCAAGCCCGCCAGCTCTGTTTCATCCGGTTCGGGCGCTTGCGCCGCTGTCATCTCGCAACGCAGTCGCCTGAGCAGATGGTAAACGAGCCCGGCGGCGCACAACGGCGGCAGCCGCTGGTCCAGGTGCGAGTTCACAATCGGGGCGGGCGGCAGCTCGGTGCCACAGGTGTGATGGTCCAACACCGCCACCTGCAATCCGTGATCGACGGCATACCTGATTTCTTCGAGGTTGGCGCTGCCACAATCGACGGTGATCAGTGTCTGATAGCCTTGCTCGATGGCTTGCCGGACGATCCCCATGTCCAGGCCGTATCCATGCTGCATCCGGCTGGGGATGAAGCTGTTGCCAGGCACGTCATGCGCGCGGAGAAAGCGGTAGAGCAGCAGCGTCGCGACGACACCATCGACGTCGTAATCACCGTAAACCAGCGTTGCGCGCTGATCGGTGATCGCGGTCCGGATGATCCGGCTGGCTTCCGGCCAACCCCGGCAGTCTTCCGGTACCAGCAGGGTGTCGCCGCCGACGGCCTGGGCGAGTAGCTCGAGCCGTTTTTCCAGTCCGGCATCCGGCGGCAACAGCCTTCTCGTAAGTGGCGCGATCGAGTGGCGGTTGGCCGCGGACACTGTTTACCGCCGGCGCTGCCTTTTGACAGCCTTCTTCTTCTTCAGCAGGTCCTGGGCATCGCTGACGATATCCGAAACGGCGGAGTCTTCCGCATCAGGCACGTCCAGTCTGATGGCGGCGGCGGAGCCACCTCCCTCAGCTTCGGCCTCGATCTTCATCTTACCGCCGGTGATCCACAGCATCAGCGGCGTCGCAATGAAGATTGAGGAGTAACCGCCGCTGATCATGCCGATCAGCATCGCGGTCAGGAAGTCGCGGATGTTCTCGCCACCCAGGATCATCAGGGCTACGATCATGATGATGACGGTAATGACCGTATTCAACGAGCGCATCAGCGTCTGGTTGAGTGACAGGTTGCAGATTTGCGCCAGCGGGTGTTTGTCACCGTATTCACGGGCGTTTTCACGGATCCGGTCGAAAATAATGATCGTGTCGTTGATTGAATAGCCGATGATGGTCAAGATGACCGCGATGAAGCTGTCCGAAACCTCGAGCTGCAACACCGAGGTGAAGCCCAGGGTGATCAGCACGTCGTGGATCAAGGCGGCGATCGCCGCCAGGCTCATCTGCCAACGGCCGAACCTCAGCAGGATATAGAGCATGATCAGCACGCAGCCGATGATCAGAGCCAACACGGCATTCTGGATCAACTCGGCCCCGACCGTCGGCCCCACGAAATCCTGCTCGATCGTTTCCGGGTTCATGCTGCCTTCGGTGGCGCTATAACCACCGTAGGCGGTGCCCAGCTCTTCTTTCAATTCCGTCAGCCGGCGGGTTTTCGATCGCGAGATTTCACCTTCGGTCTCACCTTCGCCGGCCACACGCATCCTGATCGTGATAATGTGCGGATCGGTTTGATCGACCTGGACAACGGCTTCCCCGTCGGCGTATTTGCTCACGATCGTCTTGACGTTCTGCCCATCAAACTCGGCTTCTTCCAGCAGGCGCAGAATCAGCTTCTCGCCACCGGTGTAATGGATGCTCAGATTGAAGGCGGAACCCTGGTTCACCTTGTTGAGCACCATGAACGCGATACCGATGGCAATGACGATCATGCTGATCGTCAGCCAGACGGGCGCTCTCTCGACATAGCGGAAATACTTACCTTCCCTCAGGACGTCCATCGTTTAACCTTTATGAATAGAGCTTGGGCTGGCGCACTGAACGAACCAGCAGCTCCATAATGTTACGAGTTACAAATACAGCCGAGAACATCGACAGCAAGATACCGATACTCAGTGTCACGGCGAATCCCTTCACCGGTCCCGTGCCGAAGAAATACAACACCGCCGCGGCGATCAATGTCGTGACGTTGCCATCCAAGATTGCCACCCAGGCCCGGGCAAACGCTGACTCCATCGCGGCCACCAGCGTCTTGCCCCAGCGCAGCTCTTCCTTTAATCGCTCGAAGATGATGATGTTTCCGTCGATCGCCATACCGATCGACAGCAGGAAACCGGCGATGCCCGGCAGCGTCAGCGTGGCGTTGATCAGGCTGAAGTAGCCCATGACCAGCACAACGTACAAAGACAGTGCCACCGCCGCTACGACACCGGACAAGCGATAAAACACCAGCATGTAGATCAGCACGATAATGAAGCCGACCAAGCCCGCGATATAGCTTTTATTGATGCTCTGCTGGCCCAGGGTCGGACCGACGACGGAACTGGACAGCGCCGTCAGCGGAACCGGCAAGGCACCGGCGTTGAGCTGGCGCGTGATCTTATCAACCTCTTCAATCGTGAACTGGCCTTCGATAATACCTTTGCCACCCCAGATCGGACCGTTGATGACCGGGCTGGTCAACACCACGCCGTCCAGCAGGATCGTCAGATACTTGTGGACGTGATTGTTCGTGAAACTGCCAAACGCGTTCGCTGCTTCCGGCTTGAACTCAAATCCGATTGTCGGCCGGTTATTGGGGAACAACGTATAAGCGCTTTTCAGATCGGCACCGGTCAGGATCGTCACGTATTTCGCGTACTCTTCCTTGCGCTCCTTGGTGCCTTCGATATTGAAGTTGTCACCGGCTTCGAACGAATCGTCCCCCGTATTGACGAACTCCAACAGCGCCGTCTCGCCGATGATTTCCAGAATCGCATCCGGGTTCCTTTCGCCCGGCACCTGCAGCAGGATCCGGTCCACGCCGACCTGGGTCAGCGAGATCTCCTTGGTGCCTTGCGGGTCGACACGGTTGCGCACCACGTATTGCACGCCGCGCATCTGGTCATCGGTCGGCTGCTGCCCGTTCTCGGGTTCTGCCCGCAGCAGGACTTCGACGCCACCGCGCAGATCCAATCCCAACGTGACAATTGGCGCGTGTAAATTCAGCGACCGGTATAGCGGATTTATCAAGGCCACCACGATAACGATCGCGATAATTATCCAGTTCCAAGCTCGACGGCTCATCTGTTTATGCTCCTAAAAGGGCCGGCAAAAGTCGAACGGGTATTCTAGCACCGGTGAAGTACACGTGCAACAAACATTCAAATATCCGAACAGAGCTGGTTGGTCGCTAGACCCCCCGTGCCGCTAAATGCAATTCGCCCGCCGGAATTGACCCCAGTTCGGTAACCATCATCCGCTGCTCGTTGCCGCGCCTGATTGCCATCAGCAAAGCTCCCGCCGTATCCAGGCTGGTGATCACCGGAATATTGTGCTCGACCGCCTCGCGGCGAATCCGCCGGGCCTCCAACTCGGCCTTCTGATTGTCGCTGACCGTGTTGATGACCAGTTGGAACCGGTTGCTTAAAATTTCGTCGACAATGTGCGGCCGCCCTTCCGACAGCTTGCGCACGCTGCGCGCCTCGATCCCGTGGCTGCGCAGAAACTCGGCCGTTCCCGCCGTGGAATAAACGGTAAAGCCCAACTCGGCAAATCCCCGAATGACCTCCAGTGCATCGTCTTTGTCCTGATCGGCCACCGTGGCCAGCAGCGCCATGTTTTGGCACTGATCCAGGGTCTGGACCCGAATTCCGGCGGCGCTCATCGCCTTCTTCAAGGCCGTCGGGTAGTCGCCGGCAATGCCCATTACTTCACCGGTCGACTTCATCTCCGGGCCCAGGTGGACGTCCAGGTCGGTCAGCTTCTGGAAACTGAAAACGGGTGCCTTGACCGCGACCAGATCACCCACCGGCTGCAGGCCCAGCGGGAAGCCGCTGTTGGCCAGCGAGTCACCCATAATGCCCAGCATCGCCAGCTTGATCATCGGCACCCCGGTGATTTTGCTGATGAAGGGCACCGTGCGGCTGGCCCGCGGATTGACCTCGATTACATAGACCTCGTCTTCGCGGTCGACAACGAACTGGATGTTGATCAGGCCCTGGGCGTGGATTGCGCGCGCGATCTTCGTGGCGTAATCGACGACCTTGTCGATGATCTGCTGGTTGAGCGTCTGCGGTGGATAAACAGCCATCGAGTCGCCGCTGTGGATGCCGGCGCGTTCGATGTGCTCCATCACGCCGGGGATGATCACGTTGACCCCGTCGCTGACCACGTCGACTTCCACCTCGCGGCCGGGGAAGAATTTATCGATCAACAGCGGCTGCCCCATGAAGGCGTGGCTGTTGTCCTTGATGTAAGTCACCAGGTATTCAGAGTTGTAGACGACGCGCATCGCCCGGCCGCCGAGGACATAGCTCGGCCGGACCAGAATCGGGTAGCCGATCCGCTCCGCGACGTCGATCGCCTTGGTGTAGTCCATGACGGTTCCGCCGGGCGGCCGCGGGATGCCCAGCCTTTCCATCAGCGCATCGAAGCGCTCACGGTCCTCGGTCTCATCGATCGCGTCCTGGGTGATGCCCAGAATACGTACGCCGGACTGGGCCAAGGGCGCCGCCAGGTTGATCGCCGTTTGCCCGCCGAACTGGCAGACCACGCCCAGCGGCTTCTCGCGCTTGATGATTTCGTGCACGGACTCGTAGCTGAGCGGTTCGAAGTACAGGCTGTCGGACACATCAAAGTCGGTAGAGACGGTTTCGGGATTGTTGTTGACGATGACAGCCTCGTAACCGAGTTCCTGCAGGGCGATCAGCGAGTGCACCGAGCAATAATCAAACTCGATGCCCTGCCCGATCCGAATCGGCCCGCTGCCCAAGACAAGCACCTTGCCCTTTTTGCCGGACTTCTGGCCCTTTTGCCGCTCGCTGATCAGCACATCGCTTTCTTCTGCATAGCTGCTGTAGAAGTACGGCGACTGGGCGAAGAATTCGGCGGCGCAGGTATCGACCGCCTTGTAGGACGGCTCGGTATGCAGCTGGTGGCGTAGCATCGCGACCTGCGAATCGTCGACTTCCAGGATCCGCGCGGCCAGCTCATCGCTGAGCCCGCAGCGTTTCAGTTCCGCCAGCAGCTTGGAATCCATGACGCTGCCGGCCTTGCGCAGGTCCAGTTCCAGCTTGACCATCGCTTCGAACTTCTCGATGAAATAGTGGCTCATGCCCGTCAGCCGGTGCAGATACTCGGCAGAGTAGCCGCGATAGATGGCCTCGAACAGCGCGAACACGCGCCCGTCGGTGGGCTCGGCCAGGAATTTGTGCAGGTCGCGGTCGCTGATGTCCTTCCAGCGGTTGGTGCGGAAGCTCCTAAGCTTGACCTCCAGGCTGGCCAGCGCCTTCAAAAACGCCCCCTCGAAGGAGCGATCGATACTCATCACTTCGCCCGTGGCTTTCATCTGCGTGCCCAGGTGCCGGTCGGCCTCGCGGAACTTGTCGAACGGCCACTTGGGGATTTTCAGTACGACATAGTCCAGCGCCGGCTCGAAGCTGGCCATCGTCTGGCCCGTGACATGGTTGACTATCTCGTGCAGGCGCTTGCCCAGGGCAATCTTGGCCGCCACCCGGGCAATCGGATAGCCCGTGGCCTTGCTGGCCAGGGCGCTGGAGCGGCTGACGCGCGGATTGACCTCGATTACGTAGAACTTCAACTCCGAGGGATGCAGCGCGAATTGCACATTACAGCCACCCTCGATCTTCAGCCCGCGGATGATTTTCAGCGCGGCGCTTCTGAGCAGCTGGTATTCCACGTCGGAAAGCGTGAGGCTGGGCGCGACGACGATGCTGTCACCGGTGTGGACGCCCATCGGGTCGAGGTTTTCCATGTTGCAGACAGTGATGCAGTTGTCATCGGCGTCGCGCATCACCTCGTACTCAATCTCCTTCCAGCCGATCACGCATTCCTCGATCAGGATCTGGTTGTTCATGCTCTGCAGCAGGCCGGTTGTCACGTAATCGATCAGCTCCTTCTGGTTAAATGCGATCCCCCCGCCGGTGCCGCCCAGCGTGTAGCCGGGCCGGATAATCAGCGGAAAACTCATCTTTTTACCGATCGCCATCGCCTCTTCGAAGCTTTCGGCAATGTAACTCTCCGGAATTGGCATGTCCAATTCCTGCATCGTGGCCTTGAACTGCTCGCGGTCCTCGGCGCGCTTGATCGTTTCGAAGCTCGTGCCCAGCAGTTTCACGCCGTACTTTTGCGGAATGCCGCATTGCCACAACTCGGTGGCCAGGTTGAGCCCGGTCTGCCCGCCGAGTGTCGGCAGGATCGCATCGGGCCTCTCGATGGCGATAATCTCCTCCAGGTGGGGAATATCCATCGGCTCGATATAGACTCGATCGGCCGTTTCACGATCGGTCATGATCGTGGCGGGGTTGGAATTGACCAGCACCACCTCCACACCTTCCTCGCGCAGGCTGCGACAGGCCTGGCTACCGGCGTAGTCGAACTCGGCGGCCTGCCCGATCACGATCGGCCCGCTACCGATCACCATCACTTTGCGCACGGATTCATCCATGTCGGACTCCTGGGATGGACGCGCACCGGCCCTGCCGAACGAGGGTTCCTCCGCTGGCGCCGGTGGAATAGCAACTCACTAAAAGCTGATTATACACCCGCCTTCTTCCGGCATTACAATGTAAATATGGATACACACCGCAGCCTGGATGTTTATACTGAGAATTCCGTACTTTGGGTCTGGTTGAACCGGCCAGACATCCGTAATGCCTTCAACCCACAGATGATCGCCGAGTTGACCGAGGCTTTTCGCGCGATCGAACCGGATACCGCCCTGCGTGCGGTAGTCCTGGCTGGCCGTGGCAAGGTGTTCTGCGCCGGCGCCGATCTGAACTGGATGCAGGAAATGGCGCGGTATACCCAGCAACAAAACCTCGCGGATGCCCTGGACCTGGCCGATATGCTGGCGGCCATTGACGCATGTCCGGTACCGCTGGTGGCGCGGGTGCAAAAAGCGGCCTTCGGCGGCGCGCTGGGGCTGATCGCTTGTTGCGACAGCGTGATCGCCACCGCGGATTCGCGGTTTGCCTTCAGCGAGGTGAGGCTGGGGATCAGCCCGGCAACGATTGCGCCGTATGTGTTCAACAAGATCGGCGCCGCCGGTACCCGCGACCTGTTCCTCTCCGGCGAGGTGTTTTCCGCCGACCAGGCGCTGCGCTGCTCGCTGATTCACGCGCTCGTGGAGGAATCGGACCTTGATGCGGCGCTGAACGCCAAATTGGCTGACCTGCTCAAGGCCGGGCCGGTCGCGGCCCGTCGCACCAAGCAGTTGATCAAGCTACTCAGTGGCAGAGTGTCCGGCGATCTGCGCCAGCAGACCGCCGAGTTGATCGCGGAACTGCGTACTTCAAAAGAAGGCCAGGAAGGTTTGGGTGCCTTCCTGGCCAAACGTGATCCTAACTGGTTGAGCGGCTAACACCGCCCGTTATTACAGGCTGCTGCCGCTGCCCTGCTGATGCCAGTCAGCCGGGAACTGGAAATCCACATAGTAGTGGACATACTCCGGCAACAGGTACTTCACGACCTCGTCGCAGTAATGCGGGTGGTACACCTTGAGGATGTAGTCCGTCGGATCGTCCGATTCCTCGCAGCAAACCTCTTTCAGCGAGCTCGTGCCGGTCGGATTCGGAACCACGACTTCCATGTAATATGAACCGTCATCCTCGGTGACAGTCGCCTCGAGGAAGACACCTTCGTGGAAATATTGGACGAATGCGTTTGGCAGCTTTGCTCCGGTATGCGCCTTGACCACGCCCTGGAAATCCTTGACGATGCCGATTTCCGGCGGTTCCACCAACTGGTAGCGGAAGATCAGCTTGAACCGCTGCGGAGTGGTGGCCGGTCCGGCCTCGCCGTCGCTGCTGACGAACACCGCGCTGATCCAGTAGCGCTCGTTCGGGCTCAGCTGAGCCCCTTTGAACTCGCTGATCTCGATGATCTGGGGCGAACTTTCATAGGGCACAGTCACCGCGTCGATGTTCGCCGGCAACGTGCTGGGAATCGGGTCCAGATAGCCCTTAGCCTCATTGGCCGTCAGCGGATCGTCCTCATTTGGATCAAACTTCAGGCAGTAACGAATCACGCTGACGTCTGTGCCCGTCGGATTTGGATTGGTCACGACGATGCGGACATACAGGTCATCGTCCGACTGCGAAGTAACGTGGGATGCCGTATTGGCGCGCGTCACCTCGCCGTCCAGCTGGGGAGCAAGCGTAGGCGCGGGACCGTCAACGCCACCCCCGCCGCCGCAACTAAGGGCGAAAACAGCGATTCCGGCCGCGATCATGCCGAAAACAATACGTCTGAACATTTCCTACCTCCATGCGCTGGTTTTGTGCTCCTGCGCGCCCGCTATATCATCGTACATGAGCACACGATACATTGTCCATAAAATCAACCATATTACAAGTTCACAATAATTATTAGTTATTAAATATGAATCAAAGCTATGCTGAATCGACTCTGCTTCGAGTCTGAATTCCACGGGATACTCATTCCCAGATTGCCTGCGTGAGTCGCCGGGGGCCAGCCGATGCTAAAACCCCAGCAGTTGAGTTTCGATACTGCGCCGTCGGTCTTTCACGTACTGCTTCAGTTCGTCCACGCGATTCAGATAGCCATCTTCGTCGAATTGCCGGCAGGGATCGGCCAGGACATCCGCTAACACTTTATCAACGGCCACGTCGATCCTGTCCAGCACTTGTTCCTCGCTGAATGACCACTCCAGAGCTTCGGCCAGGCTGGCTTTAAACTCATCGCGCAACGCCGGCGACTTGTAATACAAGACTGTGATCTGGCTTTTGTTACAGGCGAAATCCAAAGGCTGTTCTGCGTCAATCCGCTGGATCTTCTGGCCCTCGACCTGATCGAAGCGATGCATGTGCCCCCAGCTGAAATCAAGGTCCCAGGGAATGATCATCCATCTGCCCGTGCCGTAGCCATCGAAGTACAGGTAGAAGTTATGCATCCAGTTATCGTGGGCGCTGATCAACCGGCAGGCGACAAGGTAGTTGGTCAAGGCATCCAGGTCGACCAGTTGGCCCAGAGCCTCGGCTGGCTCGGCTGGGTCGCTTTGCATGATCGCGTCCAGCGCATCGGCCAACTGCGCCAAGCTATCGAAGCCAGGGCTGTCACCCAGCTGCTTTTCGAACTCGCCGCCGAAATCCTCGGCACACTCGCGCGGATACAGGGCGGCATTGTACTCGGCCTTGTACAGGTCGCCACGGTTGTCCAGGCCGCTGGCGGCCAACCACTCACCCCGGGGGTTCTCGACCTCCGTATACAAGCCGGCGAACCGGTCATTGATACGCAGATGAACAAAACGCGCGCGCGGCGTTGTCACACCCAGCTCCAACATCAGGTCATAGGCCAGCTTTTCGCGCAGCATCGTCGGATCGGTACAGACGGGATTCAGGTTAAGGATCCGGCGCTTGTAGCCCCATTCGGGATCGTCGTACGCTGTCTTCTTGTCCAGCTTCACCTTCCAGGCCATCTTGGGATACTGGCGGCTGTTCCGTCCGCGCAGGCGGACCTCGGCTTTTTCGAACTCCCGCCCGGCGATCGTAATGTCCGCCTTGCGATACTCCTCGGAGTATGGGTGTGATTGCAGAAAGTCCCAGTTCTTGTCGGAAAAGTGCAGCTCGTACACTGGCAGCTGCGTCTTGTAGGCTGCGATGGATCCAAGCTGCTGGGTGTATCCATCCGCTCCGGCCAGGCTAACCTGGTAATCGCCCTCCCCGGCCAGCTGCACGCGAAAACTGGCGATTCCAGCTGTAAACGGCGAGGATTCCAACACGCTGAAGCCCTGATTTTCGCAGCTCAACTCACAGGCGACGTCATAGTCCGGACAGATCCGGCCGTTTTGATCGCAGGAAAACGCGTTGAATTCCAGCGGATAACCGCAGGCTGACCGTTGCGGCAGATCGGTTTGATAACTGAAGCAATAGCCAATTGCCAGGTCAAGTCCGACAATCACCCGATGGATCCGAACGCTGTTAGCCGATTCAACCTGGATCAGTAGATAGGCGAATCCTGCATCGCTGATTACCTGGGCATCAGCCGGCACACACAAAGCTGTTTGCGAAATCTGGCCTGCCTGTGGACTGGAGCAGCCATCATCCTCAAGACTTGAATCGTTCTCGCCCATTGACCCGGTCGGCTGCCGATCTGGTTGGTCTACCGCATACCCCAGTGTGATCCACCGCGGCGACTGGAAATCAGCCAGTGAAACTAGACAGCTATTAGCCCTGGGGCGCTCCTCTTGGCTGTCCGGTTTCAACAACTCGATTTCGACGGAGTGGATCACATCGCCTTGGATCAGCCGGCCGATTCTGTATACGACATAGCCAGGTTGAGCCCCGGGCTGCAGCGACGCGTCCTCCCATTTCCAGAAGGCCTCCCCGCCGGACTCGGCAAACCAGGCACCCGCCTGCTCGACACGACTGGTGGTAATCACCGGGGCTGCAGTTACTTCTCGCCGCGTTAACTCGGAAATCGAAAGCGGGGCGCGATGATTGGCTTGGTTGCCTGCATCCCCTTCACAACCACTGAGAACGGCCAGCAATATTACGAGGAGAAACGTTGCTCCGCGTGATCCCACTTAGACTTCCTATAAGAAGCGTCCCGATCTTATCGTCCGGGTAATGGTGGGCGCGGAGGGACTCGAACCCCCGGCCTTCTGGGTGTAAACCAGATGCTCTAGCCAGCTGAGCTACACGCCCATTCTCCCTTGAAACCTGCCGGCTTTTGCCGGCTGAGAACCACGGGATTATACCAATGCCGCCGAAGAAACTCTATCCCTCGGCGGCATTGTTACGTGTTGAACCGGTTTGTTAGCCGATGCCGGCAGCCTGTTTGGCTGCAGCCTGGGCGGGAATCTCGGTGTAATGTCCCGGCCGCATCGCATATTCCATCCACTTGCTTCTCAGCAGGGTGAAGATCTTGCCCGGCTTGCGGTCGCCGATCGGCCGGCTGTCGATCTCGACCACCGGAATCAAGTCGGCCGCGGTACCGGTCAGCCAGCACTCATCCGCCGTGTACAGGTCGTAAGTCAGGAAGGTGCCCTCCTCGACCGGAATCCCGTTTTCGTGGGCCAGTTCCATGATGCTGTCCCGGGTGATTCCCTGGAGGATGCCGTGGAAGGGGGCCGGCGTGAAGAGCTTGCCGTGCTTGACGAAGAAGATGTTGTCCGCCGTGCATTCGCCGACATAGCCTTCTTGTGTCAACATCACGCCTTCGTCAGCGTTGGCACGGTTGACCTCGATCAGCCCCAGGATATTGTTCAGGTAGTTCAGCGATTTAACCCGCGCCGGCAAGCTCTGGACGCTGTTCCGGCGGGTATTGCAAGTGATCACGTTAAGGCCTTTCTGGTAGAGCTCTTCCGGATAGAGCTTGATGGAGGCGGCAATGCTGAAAATCGTCGGCTGGCCTGAGCATTTCTTCGGGTTGATTCCCAGGTCACCGACTCCGCGCGTCGCCACGAGACGGACGTAGGAGACGCCCTCGTGCAGCCCGTTGACCGCGATCGATTCGCAGACGATGTCCATCAATTCCTGTTCTGAATAGCCCAGGTTGATTTCCAGGAAATGCGCGCTGTCGAAAAATCGGTCGATGTGCTCCTTGAGCTTGAACACCTTGCCATCCCACGCCTTGATGCCCTCAAACAGGCCGTCGCCGTAGAGCAGGCCATGGTCAAAAACACTGACCTTCGCCTCTTCCTTGGTCACGTACTTTCCATTCAGCCAGATCAACATGTCCGACATGCGATGCCTCCCGGGATATTATCTTGCGGATTGCCGGATGAACTCCGACGTGATGTTATCAGTATAGCAACTGCTCTGGTTCTGCGCCAGCATAATTATGGTTCCGCTACCACCGGCCGGCGGTTTCCAAACCGCTCGGAATTGATCTCCGCCAGCCGCGTAAAACGCGCTTCTTCTATTACTTGCCCGAAGCTTCTGATCGGGGCGAGTTTAAAGCCGTGTCTGTGTCCGATTTCGGCGATCAGATTCACCTGCTCGGGCTTGATCTCCCTTCCGAGAGTGAAATTGCCGAACCGCTTCTCCAGGGCCAGCAACAGCGTTTCGGCCAGGCAGGCGTAGATTACACCCGGCGGCAACCCGATGTCGTAATTCAATTCGGCCCCTTCCGGTAAAAGGACCTCGCCGCTTTCGATCACGAGGATGTCATTCCGACGCTCGGCAGCCTGCTGCTTGATATCCGGCGGACGGGCAACGTCCAGCACCAGGCAGCCCGGCTTCAACTCCGCTACATCGATCACCGGATCCACCGACGATGTCGTGGTAATGATGCCATCAGCCAGCGGCAGGAAATCGCTGACTTGGCGCGAGAGTTTGATCTTGCCTTTGAGCTTCGGGTTTTCCGTCTCAATAAACCGCGACAGGCTCAGCAATTTTTCCGGACGCGGGCTGACCATGTACAGCTCAGCGACGCGCGGGGCTGTCAACCTGGCGCAGATGGACCCGATGCTGCCGGTGGCGCCGATAATCAGCAGCCGGGCCTTGTCGATCTCGATGCCGCAGCGCCCGGCGGCCTGTTCCAGCGTCAACAGCGTTGCCGCCACCGTATAGCTGTTGCCACTGGTGACACCGATCGGCGAGGACTTGCTGACCGTCAGGCCGGCGTCCCCGGCCACGCTGGTGTAAGCTCCCAGGCCCATCAGCTTGCAGCCATGCTCAGCGGCATCCTCGGCCACCTGCAGCAACCGTTTGTAGAGAAACTCCTCGGGAAAGCGCATGATGGCCTTGCTGGTCATCGGAATGGCGTAGAGCACGCCTTCGGCCTTGGCGCCGGTAGCGCTGACTACATTGCGCAACGTGCCGACCGGCCAGGGCTTGATGTGCGCCACGGCGTCCTCGATCATCCGCCGCGGCACGAAGTGCTGCATGGCGCGCACTGCGGGAATCCGCTCGATGTATTTGAACGACAGCGGATGGATGACAAAGCAGAATTTCGCCACTTCGTCACTCGGACTAAGCTCGATATTTTTCGGGGGCTGGGCCAGCTCCGGGGCTCGGGGCGGCAGTTCCACCAGGGCCAGATCCTCGCTGCCTTCGCGCTCGAGGTCGACAATATGTGGCGTCAGCGCCATAGCGTGCAACTGGTCCAGGAAGAAGTCTGTTTTATTGGTCGTATCGCCATCGCCGGCATACAGTTTCAAGGCCGCTTCCAGAACCGGTTGAGGAACGTAAGTACCGTCGATCACCGGCGTCAGGGAAACAACATATTTGGCCTTGCGCTCGGCGAACATTTCCAGTTCAGCATCGTTGTGAATGTTCGTAAAGATGATCTTGCCGGCCAACGTGTCCGGCATATACCGCTGGAAATAGGAGATCCCGCCGACGATGACGGTCGACTGGCGGAAATAGCGCTGAAAGCGCGGCATAATCGGCGGCTTGCGCCGCGCCGAAGGCCAGAACCAGTTTGCCGGCGTTTTGGCCACCGCCCGTGCCAGCCGCTTGGCCGTCGTGATAAATTTCTGCAGCGAGTAGATGGGGATTCCCAGCCGGAAACCGTACAGCATGTCGCCAAACAGCATCCGGTTGGTGAAGTTACTCAGCACTTCAGCCGAACCGTAACGGTTCAGCCCGCAGAAAAAAAGCACCTGCTTGCCGCTGATCTCATCTTTGAGCCGGTCGGCCGCCTGGCGCACCAGGTAGCGCTCCAAGCTGGCCTGCAAAGCCGAGCCGTCGCTGAACCGGTCCCCGTACTTGTTTAAATCCAGGCTGCGCCAGATGAAGTCATGCCGGTAGGTTTCGTCGCCCAGGTAAAAGGAGGTCGCAATGCCTTCCAGGGCGACGGCATCATAGTCTTCCAGCGCCCGCCGGATCTCCTGGCGGATCAGATCGAGGTCCTGTTCGACCGGGATCACGTCCCAACTGATCGGCCCTTGCGGCAGATTGCAGCCGATATCATAGATCGCGTTACGCGTCAGCAAACTCAGACAAGCAATTCGGCGCGGCTTACTCATTTTCGCCCTTTGTCCCAATCCCCGAACGCGCGGCAGACCGCGGCATTGGCCGCTTGGCACCGCGCCCGATCCTGTGCTTCCGTCAGAATCCGCACGACGTCCTCGGTACCGGATGGTCGCAGGTAAAACCTGACGTCGCGATACTCTCGCTCAATGGCCGCCAGCCGACCAAGCAGGCTTTTGCTCTTGCGCCAGGCTTCCTTGTCCGACACCGACAGGTTGGTCAGCTGCTGCGGATACTCGGGAAAACCGGCGACCAGCTGGCTGAGCGGCTGTTTAGTGCGCGCCGCCAGCGCCGCCAGCTGGGTACCGACCAGAATTCCGTCGCCGGTGGGTACTTTGTCCCGCAAAATGATATGACCCGACTGCTCGCCACCCAGATCCAGTTTCTGCCTCTTCATCTCCGCCAGTACTTTGATATCGCCCACCTCAGTGCGCACCAGGCGGATTCCCAGCTCGCGCAGAGCCAGTTCCACGCCCATATTCGTCATGTGCGTCATCACCGCGGCCTTTTGCCGCCGATAACGGCTCAGCTGGGTGGCAAACAACGCGATGATCTTGTCGCCGCTGACTTCTTTGCCGTTTTCGTCGACGGCCTTGATTCGGTCGCCGTCCCCGTCGAAGGCCAAGCCCAGGTCCGCCTTTTCTCGGCGCACGCGTCGGGCCAAACCCTTCAGGTTTGTCGCGCCGCAATTGACATTGACCCGGTTGCCGTCGAACCGGTCGTTGATCGGCACAACCTTGAATCCCAGGTGCGTAAAAACCAGCGGAGCCAACTCGGCCGTGGCGCCGCAGGCGCAGTCCAGCACCACGCGCAGCTTGCGTTGCGGCTTGGTGCGGCCCAAGGTTTTAACGGCGAAAGACCGGTAAAACGCGCTCGCATCATATTGCTCCACCTGGCCGAAGTTGCGCTGCTCCACCGCGGGAAGTTCGCCGCTGAAAATAAATCGCTCCAACGCTGTTTCGGCTGTTGGATCGAGCTTGTAACCCTGCCGGTTGAAGAACTTCAGCCCGTTGTCCGGCACGGGATTATGCGAGGCGGTAATCATTACCCCACCAAGGCAGCCTTGGCTAATGACCAGCAGAGGCACCAGCGGCGTCGGAACAATGCCCAGGTCCAGCACGTCGCAGCCACCGTAGGTAATCCCGCTGATCACGGCGCTTTTGAGCGTAGTTGTCGACAGCCGGCTGTCACCCGCCACGGCGAAAACCGGACGCTGGTTGGACCTATACCGCTGCCGGTCCGTCGCCAGAATTTGCGCCAAGCCGAACGCGGCCCGTAACGCAAGCTCGGGCGTCAGTTTGTCGCCGGCCCGTCCGCGGATGCCGTCGGTACCAAAGAGCTTCTGCATTTATTGCTGTTCTCCGCTTGGGATAATTGTGACCTGCACGCTCTCGGGATCGATTTTAACCTGCCTGAGCCCCAGCGGCAAATGGACTTGCGGGATCAACCGGTGCTCCCCGGCGCCGAGGTCGGCGACATCCAGGCTGGCCACAATATCGGTGACATCGTCCGATTCCAGCGGAGTCAAAGTCTCGGAGCGGATCGCAATCTCCGGCGGTGTCACGATGTAATCGAAGCCCTCGCGCTTGTTGACCAATTCGACATCGATCGCTTTGGCGCCGATTTCGTCGAACGACAGCAGCTGGACTGAAACGCGGCAGTCATGCGGCAGGCGCACCCCTTCCGGAATCGTGAACGGATAGATCAGGTCGACGGTCGTCGTGAAGCTCTCCGTCACATTAGTCAGATCGATCGGCGTGGTGGTAACCGCGAATACGCCCTCCTCCACGAGCTCGGCGTCAACCGGTATCGTCTGGGGATTGGCGATCAGCTTGTCCAGCAGCAGGTCCTCCGGCAGCCGGCCCTGGTAGCTCGGATAGACCTTGAGCACCTTGATCGACGCGATCGGCACCAGCTCCATGGCGTAGCGGACCTGAGCCGGCCTGACCACGAGTGCGGCGTTGGTGATCTGGAAATCGTTCTTATCGTAGAGCTTGATCGGCAACATCGTGCGCCGGATGTCCTGGGTGACTCCCGATACATCCGGCTCGACCTGGACAACGCTGATCCGTTCCACGACCGGCCGCGGTCCCGTGATCTCCACGCTGTGGTGGGACAGGTTTTCTTCGCCGATGTTGTAATGCTCATCCACCTCGCCTTGCCGGTCGATCTCGATCGGTTTGGTGACGGTGATCTTCTCATCGAGGATCACGCGGACGTGGGAAATGTCCTGATAAGTTACCTGGACATCGCCGACCTCGGGAGCGTTGATATTCACGTTGTATACGCCCGGCTCATCCAAACCTTCGAGATTGACGATGGCATTCCGCCGGCCGGGCAACTGGCGCACTTTGGAGTACTTACCGGTTACCTTGATACGGATCTGCTCCGGCAGGCTGTGGGGATCCGAGACAACCAGCGACTCATTGAGATTTTGGAGTTCCAGGGGGAACGTGAAGTTCTGGGTGAAGATCGGGTCAACCACCTTAATTACGTAGATCGACATGACCAGTGCCAGCACGATCGATAGCACTTTCAGCCAGAGGTTGTTCGTCAGACGTGCAAACAGGTTCATAATGTCAACCTAAATAAACGCCGGCCGCGGTACGATACTGGCAAATGTTTCATTGGGTTCAACCACGGCTTTGAGTTGCTCGATGAATTGGGCTTCATCCAGCCCGCGCGCCAGGCGCCCGTTAAAGGCAACCGAAATCTCGCCGCTTTCCTCGCTGACCACGACCACGACGGCATCGCAGCGCTCACTTAGGCCCACTGAGGCTCGATGTCGCGTCCCCAGTTCATCCGAGATGAACTTCGATTCCGAGATCGGCAGAAAATTGCCGGCGGACCAAATCCGGTCCTCCCTGATCACCACCGCGCCGTCATGCAGCGGATTATGTTTCTCAAACAGGCTCTGTATGAAGCGCTTGTCCGGCAAAGCCTGCAGTTCCGTGCCGGGGACAAGGTGCTCGATGACCGGCTCCTTGCGCTCGACAACGAAAATTGCGCCAATCCGTTTTTCGCTGAGCTCCTGGGCCGTCTTGGTCAGAATGTCCAGGATCGGGCTCTGTTCCTCGGCCTCCTCGCGCGTCATGAACCATTCCAGGAGCGCGTAGGTTTTGCCGGCACGTTCCAGCATCTTGCGGATCTCCGGAGCCAGGATCACCAACAGCGCCAGCGGACCATAGAACAAAATCTGGTCGAGGATCGTTTTCAGCGTAATCATCTGGAACTGGGTGCAGACGAAGTACACGGCACCCAGTGTGATGATGAAGCCGATTACCACTGTGCCCTTGGTGCCACGGGCCGCGAGCAGCAAATAGTAAAACAAGGTCGCCACCGCCAGCATCTCGATCAGCTTGGGCCAACTGATGCTCAGAAACGCTGCGATTGCATCCATGGAACCACCTTTAAAATCTGCGCGCAAACGCGTAATGTGATTTGAAATAGGCCTCGCTGAGCGGCGTGATTACCACGCCGCCTTTACTCTGGCTGGCATGGATGAAGCGTCCGCCGCCGATGTAGATGCCGACATGGCTAAGGTACCGCGTGTCCTTGTCATCACGGAAGAAAATGATATCGCCGGTCCGCAGGTTCTCGTGATCGATGTACCGGCCGTGCAGGGCCTGCAAGCTGGCGCGGTGGACCACGTCAATCCCCTGGTTGGCCAGGCAGACCTGCGTCAAGCCGCTGCAGTCGATACCGTCGGTCGTTGTACCGCCCAGCACGTATTTGGTACCCAGGTACTGCCGGGCATCCTCCACCAAACGCCGTCCGTTGATCACCGGCTGGTAGTCCACGTTGTAATCGTACTGCGCCGGGTATTTCTTGCCGTTATGCGCAACCAGCATTTCCTCGCTGCCGTCCCCGCGGAGTTTCATCGATTCAATCTCCTCGTCCGGTGCCACCTGCCAGTAAGAGAGATCGACCTGCTCGGGCATCGGCATGCTGCCGCTGATATGCAGGTTCTCCGGCAGCGGTACATTCGTGATTTCCGCGGCGAAGAACGGAATGTAAAGGAACGACTGGGTTTCCTCGTCCATCAACAGGTAGAATTCATCCACTGAGGTAACGGATACGAACTCGTCGCCGACCTCGGCATAGCGGACGACTTCGGCGTCCGACTGGGCGCTGCGCAGCAACCCGGTGGAAGAATCGATCACGCGGATCATGCATTCGTCGGCCCACGCCGGCGCGGCCAAGCAGCACCAGGCGATCAGCCAGAGCCATCTGAACCCGCACCACTTAGCCATAGGCTTAGATTTTAGCGCTTGCTGAACTGGAACTTCTTGCGCGCACGCTTTTGGCCGTACTTCTTACGTTCCTTGGCCCGTGGATCGCGGCGCAGTAATCCCTTCTTCTTCAGCACATCGCGGTAATTAGGATTAAGATCGACCAGGAAACGGGAAATTCCCAATGCCAGCGCGTCGGACTGACCGGTGATGCCACCCCCCTGCACGTTGGCAAACACGTCGTACTTGTCACCCAGATCGACGGCCTTGAGCGGCTCCTGCACCTTCAGCTGTGCGTTGATCGTCTTGAAGTATTCCGGAAGCGGCTTGTTGTTGACTTGGTAATTACCGCTGCCCGGACGCAAGATTACGCGGGCCACCGCCGTCTTGCGCCTTCCGACTGTGATTTTCTGGTGTTCAGTTTCCGACATTTCCCAATACTCCTATGACCTTAAATCACCATCAGCTGTTCGCTACCGACCGTTTCAGGCTGTTGCGCCTGGTGCGGATGTTCTGAGCCGGTATAGACTTTCAGCTTGGTCATAAAACGATCACGCAATTTGTTCTGCGGCAGCATGCCTTTCACCGCGTCGCGGATTACGCCTTCGGGATCCCGCGCCATCCGCTGCTCCAGCGTCCGTTCCTTGATCCCCCCCGGATAACCGCTGTGCCGGTAGTATTTCTTGTCCGCGAGTTTGCGGCCGGTCACCTGGATCTTCTCAGCGTTGAGCACCACGACGAAACCGCCGCAATCCTGCCCCGGCGTAAACTCCGGCCGGTTCTTGCCGATCAACAGCTTGGCCAAACCCTGGGCAAAACGGCCCAGGATCTGCCCTTCGGCGTCGACCACATACCACGGTCGCTCCAGATTGTCTTTCGTAAAATACGGCGTCTTACTCATCATCAACGTCCTTCGTCGGATACTCTACGCTGACCAGCGTCAGCCCCTTGGCTTCCGCCGGCTTGAACTTGAGAGGCTCTTGGTCTGATAGCGCCCGTCGGATCTGATCCGGCGTAATGCTCCCCGCCGCCACGGCAAACAGCGCGCCCATCAATCTGACGATCAGATGGCGCAAAAACCGGTTGGCGACGAACCACCACTGGCATTCGCCGTGCGCTTCGGTCGTCCGGACTTCCTGCAGTGTGCAGAAGCTGTCCGCCGGGTTATTGCAACCCTTGCTGAAAGCGCTAAACGCCTGTCTACCGGGTAGCAGGGCCAAGGCTTCACGTACCGCAGCCTCATCCCAGGCGCCGAGATACTGCGCGCAATAGCGCCGTCGATCGACGGGAATATCTGCCTGACGGTAGAACCGGTAAACGTACGACCGGCTAATCGCATCGAACCGCGGGTGAAAACCAGGGTGAACGCGTTTCGCTTCACGGATCACGATGTCTTCAGGCAGTTGCGGATTAAGAATTACCGGCAGCTTTTCCGCCGGAAACTGCGGTCGTCCGTCAAAGGCGCATACATTGCCGTCGGCATGCACGCCGGCATCGGTGCGGCCGGCGAACATCAAGTGCACGGATGTGCCCAGGAGGCTCTCAAGTTCGTTTTTCAAGGTTCCCGCCACAGTCCTGAATCCCGGCTGTAGCTGGCTTCCGGCAAATCCGGTGCCGTCATAGCGTACCGTGAACCGGATACGCTGTTCATCCATTGTTATGCTTTTTCACTTGCCAGCGGCCTGGTCAGGGACAGCCGGACGATCAACGCGCCGTCGCCGCGGCGGTACTTCATCCGCGCGATTTGCGTATAACCGCTCGGTACTTCCTGCATGGCCGGCGCGACCCGCCTGAGCAGGTTGCGCAGGGACTGCTTGGTCGGCAACACGCGGGCGCACTGCCGGATGCTGCCCAAATCGCCACGCTTGGCCTTGCTGATCAGCTTTTCCGCCACAGACTGCACGGCCTTGGCCCGTGGCAGCGTTGTGTTTAGGTAACCGTGTTCGAATAAGGCTGAAACCTGGTTGTTGACGAGGGCCACCCGTTCGTCGGTCGGCCGTCCCAGTTTCCGTCTGCTTTTCTTGTGCCGCATTATCGAAGTTACTCCGTTTCCTTAAGGTACAGCTCCATTTCCGCCAGCTTATCGACGATCTCCACGAGGCTCTTCTCACCGAAGTTCTTGAAGCTCATCAGCTGGTCCGCCGAGCATTCCGTCAGTTCGGCAACCGTTCGGATGTTGGCGTTGCGCAGGCAGTTGGCCGCGCGCCCGGACAAGCCCAGTTCGTCGATGTGCATCGCCAGCTTGGCCTGCAACTCGGCATCCACGGGCTCCTCTTCCGGAACATAGCTCATCATGGAGCTTTGCTGATCGGTAATCCAGGTCAGATAGCGCTTTAACTCCGCCGATCCCTCGCCGAGAACGGCGTCCGGTGACTTGGTGCCGTCGGTCTCGATGGTCAGCATCAGCTTCTCGAAGTCCGTCGCCGAGCCGACGCGGGTGTTGTCCACCGCGTAGGCGACCCGGTCGACCGGGCTGTAGTTGCAGTCCAGGGTAATCACGCCGATCGGCGCGTCTTTCCGCTTCAGTTCCGTCGCCATCCGGAAACCGCGGCCGCGGGTCACCGTCGCGACGATGTCCAGGCTGGCATCTTTGTTGGTCAGGGTGCAGATCACCTGCTCCGGATTGAAGATCTCCACCTCCGGATTGCTCTGGAAATCCGCCGCCGTGACAACACGTTCGCCCTTGACGGACAGGTGCAGCATCTGGCTGTGCTCGCGGCACAGCAGGTTCACCTTGATGCGCCGCAGGTTGAGCAACAGCTCAATGCTGTCTTCCAGTACGCCGTCGATGGCCATGTACTCATGTGGCAAGCCTTCGATCTTGACGTAGGTGATGCAGCAACCAACAATGCTGGAGAGGATCGTCCGCCTGATCGCATTGCCCAAGGTTGCGCCAAATCCACGCGGCAGCGGTTCGATGGCGAAGGTGGCGCTGTTCTCGCCCTCTTCCTGCACCTTACGCATGCTGAGTAGATTAAAGGCCTCAGCGTTATCGATGAACCCGTTGGTCAGCAGTTCCATCTGTGTTCACCCCACCTATACTCGGCGACGTCCACGCGGCCGGCAACCATTATGCGGAACCGGCGTCAAATCCTTGATCTTCTTGATACGCACGCCTAAATTGGCAATCGTCCGGATCGCCGCTTCCTTGCCGGATCCCGGACCGCGCGAAAATACGTGCACCTCCCGCAGACCGGCGTCCATCGCCCGGCGTACGGCGGTCTCGCAAGCAATACCCGCGGCATAGGCTGTGCCCTTCTTGGCTCCCTTGAATCCTCGTGCACCGGAACTGGACCAGGCGAATACGTTGCCATCCTCATCGGTGACCGTCACGATCGTGTTGTTAAAGGTCGCCTGGATGAATACATTGCCGTACGGGATATTCTTCTTCTCTCGCCTGCGTCCACCACTGCGCTTTTGAGTCTTAGCCACTTCTCAGTCCTTAATCCTTGTTACTACTTCTTACCCGGACGTTTCTTGCCGGCCACGGCCTGGCGACGCGGGCCCTTGCGCATCCGTGCATTCGTATGGGTCCGCTGCCCGCGGACCGGCAGGCTGCGCAAATGCCGCATCCCGCGATAGCACTTGATCTCCACAAGGCGCTTGATATTCAGCGTAACTTCCTTGCGTAGATCGCCTTCCAGCAGCAGACCCATCTCGTGGATCGCTTCACGGATGGTGTTCTCCTGGTCGACAGTCAAATCCTTGGTCTTAGTATTCCAATCAATGCCGCAGCGATTGAGGATCTTCTGGCTGGTTGAGCGACCGATGCCAAAGACGTACGTCAGCGCGATTTCAATGCGCTTGTTTGCGGGCAGCTCAACGCCTTCGATACGTGCCATGTGGTTAGCCCTGCCTTTGCTTCATCCGTGGATTCTTCTTGTTGATCACGTACAGGCGGCCCTTGCGCCTGACGATCTGGCAATCTTTTGTGCGTTTTTTGATGGATGCCGATACTTTCATGTACTACTCCAGCCGCCCCACGATCCTAGCCTTGGCCGCGCCAGCAGGCGCAATCTCACAACGCACGCGAGTGCCCGGCTCGATCACCGTGAAGCGAACTTTTATTTTAGCACTTATTTCTGCTAAGATGCAATGCCCCCCAGGAATTTCCACGACAAACTTTCCCCCATCCGCAGTGGACTTTACGACTCCTTCCACCAACCGTAACTGACGTGCGCTTGTCACAAAGCGCCTCCCTGGAAGGCCTGGGCGGCCCGATCGTCGGTATGGTCGGTCAGGATGAATACCTCGCCATCCCACAGCGTAACCGTATGCTCGTAGTGGGCCGCCAGGCTGCCGTCCATCGTCTTGTAAGTCCATTCGTCCGCGGCCAGCAAAATCATCTCGCTGCCGGTAGTCGCCATCGGCTCGATCGCCAGGACACACCCGGCCCCCAGAACCGGGCCGCGCAGGCCGGTATCGAAATTGTAGATAGTCGGTTCTTCGTGCAGTTCGAAACCGACACCGTGCCCGGTCAGTTCGCGCACGATCCCCAGCTTGAACTCCTGCAGAACATTCTGGACCGCCCGACTGACTTCGCGCAGTCGCGACCCCTCGGCGACCGCGTCGATCCCGGCGTACAAGCTTTGCTCCGTGCCGCGGCATAGCCGGCTCTTCGCGTCGTTGCCTTGCTGGTCGTAAGCCGCTGCGCCCTGGGAGGTGACAATCCAGGACTTGGCGGTATCGGCAATCCGGTGCTTATAAGTCACCCCGAGATCGATGCTGACCAGGTCGTCTTCCTGGATGACACGTTCGCCGGGAATCCCATGCACGATCTCGTCATTGATGCTGACGCAGACCGCGGCCGGGTATCCGCGGTAGCCCAGGAACGTCGGCTGGGCTTGATGCTGTTCAATAAACCTGCGCGCTGCCTGGTCCAGTTCGCCGGTCGTGACACCCGGCTTGATAATCTGGCGGAGTTCATCGTGCAACCGGCTGGCGATTTGGCCGCTTTGCCAGATCAGCGCAATATCTTCGTAGCTCTTCAGCTGCATCCGCCCGACCTTAAACTCCCAGTAGCTCAGCTACGGCCCGGCTAACGTCTTCAATATCGTAGTCGCCGTCTATCGTGTGCAGCTTGCCGGCCTGGCGGTAATAATCCAGCACGGGCTTCGTTTCTTCCAGGTAAACCTTGAGACGCGTGCCGAAGACCTCTTCCGTGTCGTCCTTGCGCTGGGTGAGTTCCGCGCCGTCATTATCACAGATCCCGGCCTGCTTGGGCGGCTTGCTGATCAGGTTGTAGATCTCGCCGCACTTGGAACAGAAACGCCGGTTGACGATCCGCGCAAGCAGGTTGTCCTCGTCGATCTCCAGATACACCGCGTAGTCCAGGTCGTCGCCGTATTCTTTGAGCCCCTCGTCGAGGACTTCGGCCTGTGCCAGGTTGCGCGGAAAACCGTCGAACATGATCCGCTCTGCGTCGGCCTCGCGCAGGAACTTCAGGATCATTTCCTTGATGATCTCGATCGGTACCAGCTTGCCGGCATTGGTGAACGAAGCGATGCGCTGGCCCAGTTCACTGCCGCTGGCGATTTCTGCGCGCAGGCGCGAACCGGTGTCGAAATGGAAAAAGCCATGGTTATCGTGCAAAATGTCGGCTTGCGTCCCCTTGCCACTGCCTGGCGGGCCCAGAAATACGATAATCACCGTGCTGCCTCCTTTGCCAGTGCGTGCGCGCCTTCTCGCGTCGCCGCCGACCTCACAACCATCACCCCGCAATTGCGCGGTGGTAGCCCCTACTTCCCGAAGCCACTGTAATGGCGCATGATCATATGCGCCTGCATCTGCTGGACTGTATCCAGCGCCACGCCCACCACGATCAGGAGGCTGGTGCCGCCGATCCAGAAGCTGTTGATCGTAACGTTTGTCATCGTCTGGACAACCATGTTGATGACGACTGGCAGAATCGCCACTAGGCCGAGGAACGTCGCGCCAAACACGGTGACGCGATGCAGCACCTTGTCGAGGAACTCGAAAGTCTGCCGGCCGGGCCGCACACCGGGGATAAAGCCGTTGTTCTTCTTCAGGTTTTCCGCGATATCCTGCGTATTGAAAGTCACGGCCGTGTAGACGAACGTGAAGATGTACACCAACAGGAACTGCACGATCAGATACCAGCCGGAATTCTGGAAATTGCTGATAAAGGCGTTGCCCTGCGCCACCCAATCCCAAGAACGCGGCAGCAGCTGGAAAAGCGTCTGCGGGACCATTAACACCGAGATTGCGAAGATAATCGGGATGACGCCGGCCTGGGTCAGCTTGATCGGCAGGAAAGTGCTCTGCCCGCCGTAAATTTTACGGCCGATCTGCCGCCGCGCGTATTGCACCGGAATCCGCCGCACGCTGAGTTGTACGAAAACGATCGCTGTCGTCACGATCACGGCAAAGACCAACAGCAGCAATAGCGCCACCATGCGCTGGTTCTGCAACTGCGCCGCGGACAGCTCTGACCAGATCGCCCCGGGAATACTGGCGACAATTCCCAGCGTAATAATCAGCGACACACCGTTGCCAACACCTTTTTGGCTGATCTCGTCACCGAGCCACATTAAAAAGCACGTGCCGGCCGCCACGCTGAACAACGCGGTCATCGTCGGCAGGGTCAGCAGCTCCTGCGGGCTGCCGTAGAACATAACCATCATGCCGGCGCCCTGGAAGAATGCTAAGCCCAGCGCCAAATAGCGCGTCCACTTGCTGATCTTCTTCCGCCCTTCCTCGCCTTCCTGCTGGATCTCTTTAAGCTTTGGATCGACAGCGGTCATCAGCTGCATCATGATCGAGGCGTTGATATAGGGCATAATCCCCAGCGCCAAGATCGAAAATTGCTTCAACGCCCCGCCGGAAAAGAGGTCAATGAGATTGAAGATGCCGCCGCTACCCGCCGCGCTTTGGAAGAAGTTCCGCACCAGCGTCATGTCGATGCCCGGCGCTGGAATATGTGTGCAGAAAACGAAGATCAACAGCGCGTAAAGGACAAACTTCAGCCGCTTCTGCAGTTCCGGAACGTTCCAGGACTGGATCAGCGTTTGCGGGTTGGCACTCGCACTCATTCCACTACCTCACATGTACCGCCTGCAGCTTCCACGCGGGCCTTGGCCTTGTGGCTGTAGGCATGCAGCTTGAAAGTCAGCTTCTTGTTGAATTCCCCGTCGCCGAGTAATTTTACGCGCAAGCCGCGCTTTTTCGACGGCAACAGGCTATGCTCGTCCAGGAACGCCAGGTCGATGACAGTCCCGTCGGCAACCTCCGCCAGGTCACCCAAGTTAACCGCATAATAACGGATTTTGCGATGGTTCTTGAAACCGCTGAACTTGGCGAACTTGCGGATCGCCGGCGTGCGACCGCCCTCGAAACGCGGATGGATACTGCCGCCGCTCCGCGATTTTTGGCCGGTCTGGCCGCGTCCGGCGGTTTTACCACGCCCGCAGCCGACACCCCGGCCCCGCCGGCGACGCGGCTTCTCGTTGCTCGGATGAGTAAACTGTTCAAATACCGGCATGGCTAGACCTTATCCTCTTCGGTTTCCTCGGCGGGTGCGGCAATCTCAGCGTCCGCTGCAGCCCCGGCCGGCGCGGTCGTCTGCGCCGCAGCATCGTCAGCCTTGGGCTTACTCAAACGATCCTCAGCCGCCCGCTTGGCCGCTTCTTCCTCGGCGGTAAACTCTTCGATGATCTCAGCGGCAGCGCTCTTCTGCTTCTCGGATGTGAACTTACCGTGCTTATCGACTTTTTCACCGCCCCTGAGCTTCTTGATCCGCTCGGGCGATTCGATCATCTTCAGCGCTTCGAAAGTCGCCCGCGCACAGTTGACCGGATTCGTCGAGCCGATGAACTTCGCGGTGACATCCTCATAGCCGGCCAGCGCCAGAATCGGCCGCGCACTGCCGCCGGCGATAATGCCGTGTCCCTTGGCCGCCGGACGCAGCAGCAGCGTGCTGGAACAGAACACGCTCCTGACCTCGTAAGGGATGGTCGAGCCGGCCTTGTAGACATTGATCATGTTACGCTTGGCTTCGTCGACACCCTTCTTGATCGCGTCGACAACCTCGCCGGCCCGGCCGTAACCGAGACCGACGCGGGACAGGCCGTCGCCCACCGCAACGAGAGCAGTGAAGTTGAATTTGCGTCCACCCTTGACCACCTTGGCCACCCGGTTGATGTGGATCACTTCTTCCTTAAACTCGCTTTCCTGCTCTTCGCGAATATTCCGGTTATCACGTCGCTGATAGCTCATGTTGATCCCTTAAAACTCCAGTCCTGCTTCACGCGCCGCATCCGCGAGCGCCTTGACACAGCCATGGTACCGGCTGCCGCCGCGATCGAACACGACGGTCGTAATGCCGGCTTCCTTGGCCTTCGCGGCGATAGCCTTGCCGACCAGCGCGGCGACTTCGAGTTGCTTCTTGCCTTCGGCTTCTTTCTTCAGCGCATCCTGCAGGCTGTTGGCCGCGGCGACGGTTTTGCCGGCCACATCGTCGATCAGCTGCACATAGATGTAACGGTTGCTGCGGAAGACCGCCAGGCGCGGCCTTTCCGCCGTGCCCGAGACATGCCTGCGCAGCCGCTTATGCCGCAGCATCATCATGGCGCGTCTGTTTTTTTCCATACCCATCGCTACACTCCTGACTTGCCAGCTTTGCGCCGGATGAACTCGCCGACATAGTGGATGCCCTTACCCTTGTACGGCTCGACCGGCTTGGTGCCGCGGATCTGCGCGGCCATGAAACCGACCTTCTGCTTGTCGATACCGGCCACCTCGCAGCGGATACCCTTGATGTCCACCGAAATCCCCTCGGGAATCGGCAGCCTGACGGGATGGGAAAAGCCGACGTTGAGGACGACGTCCTTGCCCTGGACTTCCCACTTGTAACCCGTACCGGTCAGTTCGAGGTTCTTGGAAAAACCTTCGGTGACACCGACGACCAGGTTATTTACCAGCGCCCGGGCCAAGCCGTGGTCCGCGCGCTGCTGCGGCCGGTCACCGTCCCGCTTGAAGGTGATCACGCCGTCTTCGATCTGATACCGGACCGCCGGCGGAATCGTGCATTCCAGCTGGCCCTTGGGGCCTTTTACCGTGAATAGATTCTCCGCGGTACTAACTTCCACGCCGGAAGGTATCTGTATTGGCTTGTTACCTACTCGTGACATTGCCTGCTCCTACCACACCTTGACCAGCAACTCGCCGCCAACATTGTGCTTGCGCGCTTCCCTGTCGGAAATCACGCCGCGGCTGGTCGACAGGATGCTGATACCGAAACCGCCACGCACCTTGGGCAACTCCCGCCGGCCGATGTAGACGCGGCGGCCCGGGCGCGAAATGCGCTCGAGCTGGCTCAACGGGCTGATCCGGTTGAGATCGTCAGCGTAGCGCAGTGTAACCTTGAGACGCTTGAACTTGCTGCCGCTCTTGTTCTCGACCATGATCTCTTCCCAGCCATCGATAAAGCCCTCTTCGGACAGGATCCGGCAGATTTCGGCCTTCATCTTGCTGTAGGGAGCCTCAACCATACCTTTCTGCGAGCGGATACCGTTCCGCAGAATGGTTATGAAATCAGCGATAGGATCTGTTACGCTCATTGCTCCTGATCTCTCCTTGGTCCTACCACGAACTCTTTGTTACGCCGGGAATCTGCCCCTTGAGCGCGAGCTCGCGGAACATGTTGCGACACATGCGGAAATAGCGCATAAAGCCCCGGGGCCGTCCGGTCAGCTCACAGCGGTTGTGCTGCCGCGTGCTGAACTTCGGCTTCCGCTTCCATCGCTCTATCTTGCTCTTCTTAGCCACATTTCCTCCTGCGGTCTATCCCCAGACCATTCCGTGAAACTTATCTTTCACGGACACGCCCACTAGGCCACCTTGGCCGTGCTGTCGTAATCGTTGAACGGCATGCCCAGCATCGCCAACAGGTGGGCGCCTTCAATATCGGTCTTGGCCGATGTCACGATCGTGATTTGCATTCCCTTCAGGAACGCGATTTCGTCGAATATGATTTCCGGGAACACCAACTGGTCTTTCATGCCCAGGTTGTAATTCCCGCGGCCGTCGAAATTCTTCACAGTGACGCCCTGGAAGTCGCGCACGCGCGGCAGAACTACGTTCATCAGCTTGTCCAGGAAGTTCCACATAACGTGCTTGCGTAGTGTCACCATGCAGCCGATCTTCATTCCCTGGCGGATCTTGAAGTTGCTGATAGACTTCCGCGCCTTGGTGACCACCGGCTTCTGGCCCGTGATGATTTCCACCGTCGATACGGCATTCTCCAGCGCCTTGGGATTGTCTCGCCCTTCGCCGACGCCGATGTTGACGATCACCTTGGTGATGCGCGGGACCTCCATCAAGTTCTTGTAACCGCGCTCGGTCTTCAGCCGATCCCGGACGTCCTTCTCGTACCTTTCCTGCAGTCGACCTTTCTTCAGATGCATTGCTTACTCCGAATCGATAAGCTGCCCGCTGACCTTTGCATAGCGGAGCGACTTACCCTTGACCTCTTTACGCCCGACGCGCGTGGGGCGGTTCGTGCTTTTATCGACCACCATGACATTGCTGATATTCAGCGGCATGGCGACTGTAATAATTCCACCTTGCGGTTTCTTCTGCGAGGGCTTCTGATGCTTCTTGTATTCGTTGATGCCTTCGACGATGCACGTCGATTCCTTGACGTCCACGCTGACGACCTTGCCGCGGCGCCCTTTGTCTTTGCCGGCGATCACGAGCACTTCGTCGCCGCGCTTGACTTTCGCCTTCGGTACTTTGGTCTGGACCTTGCCTTGTATCTTCTTGGCCATTAGAGCACCTCCGGTGCCAGCGAGATAATCTTCATGAAGCCCTTTTCGCGCAACTCACGGGCAACGGGACCGAAGACACGCGTGCCGATCGGGTTGAATGACTCTTTGTCGATAATCACCGCGGCGTTGTCATCGAAGCGAACCATCGAACCATCGCGCCGCAGCATCGGGAACTTCTGCCGGACGATCACAGCCCGAACCAACTGGCCTTTCTTGGCCGTGCCGCGCGGCGTAGCCTGCTTGACCGTGCCGACGATGATGTCGCCAACGTTGGCGGTTTTCTTCCGGCTCCGGCCCAAGACGCGGATGCACAGGAGCTCTTTGGCTCCCGTGTTATCCGCTACGACTACTCTAGTTTCCTGTGTAATCATCTTTCACTCCGCTAATGCTGGAATTCGCTATCTGGCACGCGACGGGCGTAAGCCCTCGCGCCGCTAGGCTCCTCCCGGGGCTTTGCGGATGATTTCCTTCAACACCCAGCACTTGTGCTTGGAGATCGGCCGCGATTCCTCGATCCGCACGAAATCACCTTCACCGGCGCTGTTCTCTTCGTCGTGCACCATGAACTTCTTGCGAATGCGCACGTACTTCTTGTACAGCGGGTGCTGCTTCATGCGGGTAACCTCGACCACGATTCCCTTCTGCATCTTGTCACTGACGACGATTCCGGTCTTCTGCTTGCGCGGCATCTCTACTTGGCCTCCCCGGCACTCGGCTTCTTAGCCATTTCCTTCTCGCGCATGATCGTCATCACCGCGGCCAGGCGGCGGCGACTCTCACGCAGCACACGGTAGTTCTCCAGCTTGCCCGAACTCCGCTGAAAGCGGCTGGTGAACATCGAAGCCTTCAGCTCCGCGATGCGATCTCTCAGTTCTTTGACCGAAAGGTCGCGCAGCTTCTCTTGTTTAATCCACTTCGTAACGCTCATTACCGAAGCTCCAATTTCTCGACGATGCGCCACTTGACGGGCAGCTTGTGACCGGCCCGGATCAGGGCTTCCTTGGCCATTTCGGGGTTGTCCTGCACGTGAACCTCAAACAGGATCTGGCCCGGCCTGACGACCGCGACGTAGCCCTCCGGATTACCCTTGCCCGATCCCTGGCGGGTTTCCGCCGGCTTCTTGGAATAAGGCTTGTCGGGGAAGATCCGAATCCACATCCGCCCGAACTTTTTGACGACGCGGTTGATCGCCACGCGCGAACTCTCGATCTGGTTCGCGGTGATCCAGCGTGGTTCCAGCGTCATCAGCCCGAAGCTGCCGTACAGCACATCGCAGCTCCGATAGGCCTTGCCCTTCATCCTGCGCCGTTGCGTCTTGCGGTAACGTACTCTACTCGGCGTAAGCATTAGCTGACACCTTCCTTCGCTTTCTTCCTGGGGATCACGTCGCCGGTGTAAATCCAGACCTTAACGCCGATCGCGCCGTAAATCGTCCGCGCGACGCCGCAGGAATAGCTGATCTTGGCGCGCATCGTATGCAGCGGAATCCGACCGCGGCGGTACCATTCCGTCCGGCTCATCTCCGCGCCGTTCAGCCGCCCAGCCACCATCAGCTTGACGCCCTTCGCGCCGGCCTGCAGGCAGCGCTTCATCGTCTGGCGCAGCACGCGGCGGAAGTTGATACGCTTCTCGATCTGGGTGATGATGTTGCCCATCACGACTTCGGCGTTGAGATCCGGCTGGGTCTCCTCGTAGAAGTCCAGGTGCACGTCCTTGGCGCTGGGCACCAGCCGCGTGATCTGCTTACGCAGTTCCTCGCGCCGGGCGCCGCCCTTGCCGACCGCGATACCGAGGCGGACGACGTAGCAGTTGACGATAACCTTGCCGACGTAGCGCTTGATCTCGATCTTGCTGCACTGCGCTGTAAACAGTTCCTTGTCCAGGAACTTCCGGACGCGAATATCCTCGATCAGGTAATGACCGTATTTGTTCTTGTCCGCGTACCAAGTGCTGTCCCATGACTCAACGAGTCCCAGGCGGAATCCCTTTGGATGTGTCTTTTGGCCCACGTTTACTCCTTAGACTCCTTGGCGTCTTTGCTCTTCTGAGCGGCCGCGCGGCTCTTCCGCTTCGGCTTCTCCTCCGCTACTTTCGCGGCGGCGATTTTCTCGGCCGCGCCCTGCTTCAGATCCAGTTCAATTGTCACGTGGCTCGAGCGCTTGAAAATCCGGTAAGCGCGGCCCCGAGCCCGCGGATGGATCCGCTTCATGGTCGGACCCTGGTCGACGAAAACGTTGCTGACAAACAAATACTCCGGCGCCAGGCCGTTGTTGTTCTGGGCATTGGCGATCGCGCTCTTCAACAGCTTGCTCAGCGCCTGACAGGTGGGGCTGGGCTGCAAATCCAGGATCGCCGTCGCGCGGTCCACCGGCTCGCCCTTGATCGTGTGGGCGAAGCGCCGCACCTTGAGCGCGGGAACGCCGAGGTTTTTCAGGCGCGCGTATGTTTTCATCGCTTGGCCTTCCTTTCATCCTTGCTGTGGCTGCGGAAATTCCGCGTGGGCGCGAACTCGCCGAACCGATGTCCGATGTGATCCTCGGTGACGAACAGCGGCACCCACTTCTTGCCGTTGTAAATCTCGAAGTTGTGGCCCAGGAACTCAGGCGTAATAACGCAGGCGCGCTTGTACACGCGGATCACCTGCCGATCACCCGTCTCGTTCAGCTGTTCAACCTTGTTGAAGATTCCCGGATGAACATACGGCCCTTTTTTAATTGATCTGCTCATCTACTCGGCTGCTCCTTCTTACTTGACCCGCCGGTCCTTGACGAGATAATTGCGCGCCTTGCTCTTACGGCGCGTCCTATAGCCCTTGGCAATCACGCCCGTGGCGCTGCAAGGCGCGCGCCCGCTGTTGGTCCGGCCTTCGCCGCCGCCATGCGGGTGGTCGACCGGGTTCATCACCGTACCGCGGACATGCGGCCGGCGGCCCAGGTGGCGCTTGCGTCCGGCCTTACCCAGCTTAACGTTGTCGTGATCGAGGTTGCTGACTTGGCCGATGGTGGCGCGGCACTTGCGCGGCACCCGCCGCATTTCGCCACTGGGCAAGCGGATGATCGCATCCTTGCCTTCCTTGGCCATCAGCTGCGCCGACGCGCCCGCCGCGCGGACCAGCTTGCCGCCCTGACCGGGCAACAACTCGATGTTGTGCACCATGGTTCCGTCCGGCATGCTGTCCAACGGCAGCGTGTTGCCCACGCGGATCTCGGCGGCCGGACCGCTGGCGACGTAGTCGCCCACTTTCAGGCCTTCTGGCGCGATGATGTAACTGAGCTTGTTGTCCTCGATATACGAAACCAAGGCGATAAATGCGCTGCGGTTCGGATCGTACTGGATCGACTTGACTTCGGCGCGGCCTTCGTCCTTACGGCGGCTGAAGTCGATGATCCGGTAGTGCTGGCGGTTGCCACCTCCGCGACAACGTACGGTCACGTGGCCCTGGCTGTTACGCCCGCCGCGCTTCTTCTTCACCTTGAGAAGCTTCTTCTCAGGCTTGTCCCCGCTCAGGACGTCACTGTAGTCTATCGACGTCATCCCACGGCGGGAGGGTGTGTATGGTTTGTAATTCTTCATCGCCATGTTGCGCTCCCGTCCTGCTAGACAGCCTCACTCAGTTCTGGAATCATTTCGCCTTCCGCCAAGGTGACCACCGCCTTGCGGCGCTTGCTGGTCTTGTATATGAAACGCCCCGCACGCTTCGGCTTACGGGGCAGATTGATGATGTTCACGTCGGCAACTTTGACGCCAAAGCGCTCACTCACCGCGCGCTTGATGTCGGTCTTGGTCGCCCGATCCGAAACCTGGAACAGGTATTTACCGTGCTCCATCATCAGCTCGTTGCTTTTTTCGGAAATGATTGGGGCGATCAGGATATCGGCATAATGAAACTCTCCCATTATGCGTCACCTCCATCTTCCACGTCGTCGCCAGCTTCGGTCGGAGCGGCTGTTTCTTCCTCATCCGCCGGCTCATTGTGCTGGTTCAGATATTTCTTGAATTCATCCAGCGCGGTCTGGCTGAAAACCAAGCGGCTGCTTTCCACCAGATCGCGTACATTGAGGAAACGCGGCGCCACCAGCCGGACGTTCCAGATATTGCGCGCGCTGCGCCACAACAGCGAATCGGGCGACGCCACCAGGCAGATCGTTTCGTACTCGCTGAGCTTGGCCACGATCTCCGCCGCTTCCTTGGTCTTCGCGATCTTCTCGAAGTCCTGGCCCTGGACCACGTACGCCGTTTCCGCCTCGATATGCAGTAACACCGCGCTACGCAAAGCGCTCTTGCGGATGTGCTTGTTCAGGCCGGTCTTGCGCAGCCGATGCAGCGGCGGGAAGGCCAGACCGCCGCCCGTCATGTGGGGGTTGGTCTGCTCGCCCTGCCGCGCGCGGCCGGTACCCTTCTGCCGGTACCACTTCGCGCCCGTCGCCTGCACGTCGGACTTACGCTTCTTTCTGGCCGTGGCCGGCAAGCCGTGCCGGACCTGGCGCAGATAGCTTTCCTGCACGTGGAACTGGTTCGGGGTGCTAATGCCCAGCTCCGGCAGTTCCTTTAATTTCACAGTCCTCGCCACAGCTTAACCCTCCTCGACCTCTACAACCTGTTCCGCGCGCTCGGTCCGCATGGTAATGAACACGGTGGCGCCATTCGGCCCCGGCACACTGCCCGTGACGGCGACCAAGTCAAGCTCCGCGTCGTATTCGAACACCGTGGCGCCCTTGATCGAAACCGTCTGGTTACCCATCCGGCCCGGCCGGCGGCTGCCCTTGAAGACCCGGGCGGGATCAGTCGCGTTGTTACTCATCGGCCGCCGGTTATCGGGATCGCCGTGCGTCCGCGTCTGACCGGCAAAGCCCCAGCGCTTCATCGCGCCGGCGAAACCCTTACCCTTGCTGGTTCCCGTGATCTTGATCTCGTCCCAGTTTTTCACTGTGTCCTGCGCGGCAATCTTTTGCCCGAGTTCCATGCCTTCGAGATCCGCGGGCTCAACGCGCGATTCGTAGAACTTGCGATAGGCTTCCGTCACGCCGGCCTTGGCGAGAATACCTTTAAGCGGCTTGTTCAGCTTCTTATCGGCGACCTTCTCGTAGGCAACCTGGACGGCACAGTAGCCATGGGTTTCCGGGCGCTTGATCTCCGTGACCACAACCTCCAGCGGCTGCAGCAGGGTTACCGGCACCGTCGTACCGGCTCCGTCAAACGCACTGGTCATCCCTATTTTTTTGGCTGGTATACACTTGATCATCTTTAGCCCCAATCAGCAGGCGCTCCTGCGCCAGTGCGAAAAGGAATACTACAGCTTCAACTCGACATCCACGCCACTGGGCAGGTCCAGCGAGCTCAGGTGCTCGACTGTCTGGCTGGTGGGATTGAGAATGTCGATAATGCGCTTGTGCGTCCGCATCTCAAAATGCTCGCGCGATTTCTTGTCAACGTGTGGGCTGCGCAATACGCAGAAGATCCGCTTCTCGGTGGGCAGCGGAATCGGACCCACGACTTTCGCGCCACTGCGCTCAGCAGTGGACACGATTCTCTCCACGCTTTGGTCAAGGATCTTGTGATCAAAGCTCTTCAACCTGATCCTGATTCGCTGTGCCATTTGGTTCGATTTCCTCTCTGCTTACAGCTAAACTGTTTCGGCCTTACGACACAACAAAGGCCAGCCCGTAGGCGGCCTTTGTTAACTTTTTCCTTCGCCGTGTCGCGACACTTTCCATTAAGGAGGAGTTACCGCTCCACACCGAGCTACCAACCCCTGGCAGCGGGAACGATGACTTTAACACATATCCCCGATCATCGCAAGACCTTGCGGACTAGATAATTGCAGTCCGGAAGATTTCACCCGGAAGGTCCCGAGCTGGACGTTTTACCGGTTACCGAGTAGGTCCTGATCGATTCGCTGATCTGCGCAGGTTGCGGCAAGTTTATGTATCCTGCGGGGAGCATGGTTTATTTACGCAATAGCGACAATTCATACAATCGTTATGCCCGTTGGAATTTCGCTTCATCTGGTTGCCAACGGGATAAGCCCATGACGTGCCGCTAAATGAGCCGTTGGGTAGCTCGGTGAATTATTGCCAAACAACACAAGTTGTGTTATAATACACATGATGGCAATACTATTCAATCGGGTTTGACGGATTTTTAAGCAGGAAAGTACGGTCGACCTGTTTTCCGATGTGCTAGAATTTAACAGAGTGCAAATCATTTAGCACTCTGGCGGTGAATCCAAGGCGGCTTTTGCGCCTCGGTGAAAATACTGAATTACCAGGAGACCTATATGCCCAAGGTAACAAGCAATGAGGGTAAGCCTTATGCTGAAATTGGAACATTACTGCGCAATCTGCGCCTGCGTCGGGGTCTAAGCCAGTTCGAGCTGGCCAATGCCGCGGGGATCAACAACAGCTACCTGTCCCGCATCGAGAACGGGGAGCGCCGCCCCTCGCCGAAGATTCTGAAGCGCTTTTCCGAGATTCTCGAGCATCCATATGACGATCTAGTCGTTAAAAGCGGGATCCTCAGTGAGGAGTTCGTTCGCTCAACCGCTCCCGCGATCCAGCAGGCCCCCATCGACACCACAACTGAAGTCCTGCAGAAAATAATCCAGAATATGCAGCACGGCCAGATGCCGTTGGCTGGCACGCAACCTGCAGCCACCAGCCGCGCCGTCCCGGTGTTCGATACAGTGCCGGCGGGATTACTGAAAGAAGCCAATGTTGTCGAGGCCTACGACGATGTCGAAAAGCTCGTGCTCAACGAGGCCGAGTTGGGTTACGATCCCAAGGCCTTTGCGTTGATCGTCAAGGGCGACAGCATGGTCGATGCCGGCATCCTGGACGGCGACGTTTTGATCATCAGCCCCAATACGCCGGTCCAGAACGGGCAGATCGGCGTGGCCCAGATCAACCGGCGCACGACCACCGTCAAGCGGATTTATGTGGAAAACAACGTCGTGATCCTGCATCCGGCGAATTCCGAATATAAGCCGCAAGTCCTCGCTCCGCCCGACGAGGTCGAAATTCTCGGCAAGGTGATCCTGGTCCGGCGCAAGATGTTCTAGGCTAGCTGGTGAACGGCACAGGTATAATACGCCAGTAGCATAATCAGAGGACATCACATGGACAACAGCAATCAGCCGGGGGCGCAGCAGGCCTTCGAAGAGCAGCTACGCGCGATCCTGGAGAAAGTGCGCCCGTTTTTGCAGATGGATGGTGGCGACATTGAACTGGTCGCGATTGAGGATCGCAATGCCCTGGTGCGTCTGAAAGGAGCTTGCCATGGCTGTCCCAGCGCCACATATACACTGAAGATGGGCGTCGAGCAGGCGATCCGCAAGGAAATCCCCGATTTTGGCGAATTGATCCAGGTCGATTAAGCGGATCGCATTCACAGCAATCGTACTCCGGCGCTAAAATCGGCTTATGCGAGCAGTCGCCAACATGCTGGCCACCCCCTGGCAAATCCTGGTGTCCCCCACCAACACCTGCCAGCAGCTGATTGCCACGCCCCAGTGGTGGCCGGCGTTCATGACCCAGTGGATTCTGGTGCTGTTGAGCAGCCTGGTCGTACGGTCGCCGATGCTGGAACTACTCGAATCGGCGGGTGTTGGCGGCGGCCGCGACCGGCTGACGCCCTCGCTGGTCATATCGCTGGCTCTCTTGCTGTTTTTCTGGCTGATCATCTGCAATCTTTTAGCCGCCGCGCTGCTGAAGCTGGCGGCAGCCCTCGTCGGCGGCCGGGTTGGCTATCGGCTTTGCCTGGTCGCCGTCACCCACGGGTTTATGCCCATTGCCCTGGGCTACGTACTTTCGGCGATCACCTTTCTGATCATCCAGCCGTTGAGCGTCAATCCGATCGAGGCCGTTACACTGTCGATCAAGCCCTACAGCTTCGGCCTGGCCACACTCGCGCCCCATTTGTTCCCGCCAGCAACATTTGCCTGGTTTTTGGCGTCGTATCTTGATGTGCTCGGGCTGTGGGCCCTGGTACTCATCGTCACCGCCAGCCTCCGGTTCCTGGGATTAAGTAAAACACAGGCGATTTGGCTTGCGGGTGAACTGATGCTACTATCCTTTGCCGTTATTACTGGATGGTGGCAAATAACTCAGCGTTGGCTGCTTAGTATTGGCGGCTGAGTCGGAGGAAGGCTCAATGTGGCGTAAGGTAGGGTGCATCGCACTGATCGTTGTCGTCGTGGCGATTATCGTCGCGGTTGTGATCCAGCAAACCAAGGGGGACGGTGGATTCAGCTTCCACGTCGGATCCAAAGGCAAAACGCAGGACGAGGACAAGAAGTCCGATTTCGAGACTGCCCGCATCGATAACCTGAAGCTGACCGTCGAAGCGACGGGCAGTACCGAGCCAATCGCCGATATCGATGTAAAAAGCGAAGCCACCGGGCGGATCACCGAGTTCTTCGTCGAGGAAGGCGACCTGGTCAGCAAAGGCGACCTGATCTGCAAACTGGACCAGAGCAATCAGCTGCTGGTGGTCGATGCCCGCGAAATCGCCCTGAAGCAGGCCAAACTGGCTTATCAGGAAACGCAGGAAGCCACATCCCTCACCAGCCAGTCCTCCTATGAATCAGCCTATGTAAGTGCCGAAGCCAACCTGCGTTCCGCCCAGGAAGCCTGTGACAATGCCGCTGTCTCGTTGGATCGAATTCGGGAGCTTCACGGCAAGGGCTACGCCACCGACCAGGAATTGGAGAATGCCCAGCTCAGTTTGACTTCAGCGCAAACGACGCTGGATTCCGCCCAGGTTGCGTTCGATGATGCCAAAACCAAACTTGAATCATTCAAAAACACGAGTAACACGAACCAGATCGAACAGGCCCGTCTGAACATGAAAGGTGCGGAGGTTGCGTTGGCCGAAGCGCGGAAACAACTCGGCGACAGCGTGATCACCAGCCCGATCGACGGCATCATCCTGGAAAAATCGCTCGATGTCGGCGACAGCGTCGTCAGTATCAACAGCGCTTATGGCGGTGGCACATCGATCGTCAAAGTCGCGGACATGGGCAAGATCCAGGTTCGTACCAGTGTCGACGAAATCGACATCGGCAAGCTCTCCGTCGGCCAGACGGCCGTTGTCACGGTCGACACTTACGCCGACCGCGAATTCACGGGTACAGTTACCAATGTTTTTCCCCAGGGCGTTACCACCGGCAGCGGTTTGATCAGCTTCATTGTCATGGTCGAGGTCGACAACACCGACAGTCTGCTGCTCGGCAACATGACGGCGTCCGTGCAAATCGAAGCCCAGGTGATTGAGGATGTCCTGCTGGTTCCCCTGTCCGCGACCCGTGCGGGCGAAAAGCCCGATACCAACATCGTCTACGTCCTGAAGGAAGGCGAGGATCCGGACGATCCCAAGGCCGAGACCGAAGAGCGTGAGGTCAAGCTCGGCGATACCGATTTCGTCGACGTGGTCATTCTGGAAGGCTTGGAAGAAGGCGATTTGGTCAAGGTCCGTGGTTTCGCGACTCAGTTCCAGTTTGATTAACGGAGTCCAGGCGACCGTCGCCGGCGAATAGCTATGCGTACTTTATGGATCAGCCTGAAGATTGCGGTTAGAGCCTTGATGCTTAACAAGGTTCGCAGCATTCTCACGCTGCTGGGCATGATCATCGGTGTCGGAGCGGTGATCGCGATCGTCAGTATCGGCGAAGGCCTGCGGGCCGATTTCCAGCGCCAGATGTCCTCGCTGGGCGCCGATGTGCTGTACATGACCCCGAAGGCCCCCAAACGCCCGGGCCAGGCCGCGCGCGACCCCGATTCGTTCGACATGTCGGACATGGAGGCGATCCGCGAACAGTGTCCTTCGATCTCCTGGGTCACGCCCTCGGTAATGGCCGGCGTTAACGCCAAGCGCAACAACAACACCGAGCAGACATACGTCGTCGGCGTCGACGAGCGCTATCTGGAATACTCGGCGACAGCCAGTCTGGACAAGGGGCGCTTCTTCACGATGGCCGAGTTGCGCGGCGCGGCACGCGTGGTCTGTGTCGGCGATGAGATGATCGGCAAGCTGTTCGAGGATTGGGAAGACCCGATCGGCGAGTACGTGAAGCTCAACGGCATCAGCTTCAAGATCATCGGCACCTTCAAACATTACACGGGCATGATCAACGAAGGCGGTGACATCAACAACGGCTTTGTCTCGCCGATCAGCACGGTCCAGAAGCGGATGATCGGCAACGACGACGTTTACTGGGTCACGATGTACATGGCGGAAGGCTCGAATATCGACGCGGTCAAGGAAGAGGTGGCCGTCGTCATGCGCCAGCGCCGGCGCGTGCGCAACGCCAGCGATGACGACTTCCAGTTCATCAGCCCCGATGATTTCATGAAGATGGGCAACCAATTCATCAACGTCATGATCGGGATCTTCGGCGCCATTGCGTTTATGAGCCTGCTGGTCGGCGGTGTCGGGATCATGAACATCATGCTGGTCAGCGTGACGGAACGCACGCGCGAGATCGGCTTGCGCATGGCGATCGGCGCCGGGCGTCCCACCGTACTCTCCCAGTTCCTCGTCGAAGCGATTGTGCTGACCTTGATCGGCGGCATCATCGGCATGCTGGTTGGCTTCGCCGGCGCCGTCGCCGTCGCCAAGGCACTCGAGAGCTCTCTGGGCGGCATGTGGAATCCGCATATCCCCACGCAGTGGGTCGTCTACTCCGTCGGCGTATCGGTGTTGGTCGGAGTAATCTTCGGCACCTATCCGGCATTCAAGGCCAGTCAGTTGGATCCAGTCGAGGCGATGCGCTATGAGTAGTATCTACGTGCTGATCTGGACCTCCTTGCGCCTGGCGATGCGCCAACTGGTCCGCAACAAGGTGAGAAGCTTCCTGACGATGCTCGGGATTCTGATCGGTATCGGCTCGGTGGTGGCAATCGTCTCACTGGGCGAAGGCTTGAAAGCGATGTTTGTGGGCGAGATCGCCACGCAGGCCAACGCGGATTTGATCTGGATTATGCCGGACGCGCCGATGCAGCCCGGCCGTCTACCCCGCGGTGTCAAGCTGTTCAACAACCACGACATCGACATGATCGGCAAGTCCGATTACATCGTCGACACCTACGGCGTTCACATGATGGAGAGCGTGGTGGTTAAGCACGGCTGGCGCAGTGAGAACGTGCAATTGGTCATGGCCAATTACGACTATTTCCCCAGCGACGGCTGGATTGTCGAGCACGGCCGGATGTTCCTCGATTCCGAGGATCGGGCCCGGGCGATGGTTTGCCTGGTGGCGAGCGATATCGATGAGACGCTCTACGACAAGCACGAAAATCTGCTCGGTTCCTACCTGCAAATCAATGGCCAGCGCTTCGAAGTCATCGGAGAGATGAAAGAGCGCAGCGCGATGGCCGGCGGAAGCACCGCCAACAAGATGGTGTTCGTGCCACTAGCCACGGGACAGGATCGGCTGGCCGGTACCGATGATGTGTATTGTATCGCCGCCAAGGTTCGGGACACGCGCGAATTGCAGGAGGCCAAGGAAGATATCGCCACGCGCCTGCGTGCCAGCCGGCGGATCCGTAGCGGCGCGGACGATGACTTCCAGATCACCACGACCGACGACTGGGCCAACTTCGCCAACGGCTTCGTCAACACGCTGATCACTGTGTTCGGCATCGTCGCGGTGATCGCGCTGTTGGTCGGTGGGATCGGCGTGATGAACATTATGCTGGTCAACGTGCGCGAACGCACGCGCGAGATCGGCCTGCGCAAAGCTCTGGGCGCTACGGCGACGCAAATCACCTGGCAGTTCCTGGTCGAATCGATGACCCTGACCACGCTGGGCGGCGTCCTCGGCATCCTGATCGGCTATGCGCTGGGCCTGGGCGTCGCGCTGATCATGAAGAGCCTGTGGGACGTGTTCTGGTGGCCCAGCGTCCCGATGGTCTGGATCCTCGCCGTGGTCTGCACCGGCCTGGGGCTGGGCCTGGCCTTCGGCGTCTACCCCGCCTGGCGGGCCGGTCTGCTCAATCCGATCGATGCCTTGCGCTACGAATAACCGCCCGACTGGCAGCCTTCGCGCGCTAAAGGGTAAAATCCACGCATGGGCGCCAAGCAAACTTACGCCAACCTCGACTTCGACCGGCTGCTGGAACAGCTTTCCGGCTATGCCGGCAGCGAGTTGACGCGCGCCCTGATTCGCGACATCGATGTTGTCTTCCACCCGGCGCGGATCGAGGAGAACCTGGACCAAACCTCCGAGGCGCTCCGGTTCCTGGACGAGAAGGCCTCGGTCAACCTGCCCGCCTGGTCGGCGGTCGAGGACCTGTCCGAGCTCTGGAGCCGCCTGTCCGCCGGCGAGTTGGTCGACTCGCAGCAAGCGCGTACGCTGCTGCGCTTCTTCGGGGTGTGCGATGACTTCGATCGGTTGCTCAAGCACATGTCGATGGAGCTGTATCCCCGGCTGGTTGACGCGGCGGCGGCTTGGCAACCGCTGGCGCAGCTCAGCAGCCACGCCCGGCGCATCTTCAATGACGACGGCGACGTCCGCGACTCGGCCAGTCAGGAACTGACGCGCATCCGTAGCAAACTGCGGCAGTTCGAATCGCAGGTGAAAGGCGCGATTCACGACATCCTCGCCACCGTCCGCGACAACAGCGGCGAGGAAGCGCTCCTCACCATCCGCGGCAACCGCTTCGTGGTGATGATGCCGCGCACCATGTCCAAGGTGTATGCCGGCAACATCGTGGATGTGTCCGGCAGCGGCCACAGCATTTACTTCGAGCCGGCCGCGATCAGCGGAATGAACGCCGACCGCCAGCACCTGTTCCTGGCCGAGGACCAGGAGGTGCGGCGGATCCTGTACGAGTTCAGCATGCAGGTCGGCGCCCATCACGCCGCGCTGACCGCCAACCTGTCGATCATCGTTCGCTTCGACTATGTCTTCGCCCGGGCGCGCTATGCCCGGGCGCTAGCGGCCACGCGTCCGCGCTACAGTAAGAGCGGCGAACTGGAACTGCGCCGCGCCATACATCCGCTGATCTTCAAGGACTTCATTCCCGAGGATGTGGTCTTTACCGGCGAGAAATGCCTGGTGGTCTCGGGCGTCAATGCCGGCGGCAAGACGATCCTGCTCAAGCTGCTCGGCCTGTATTGCCTGATGGCGAGCCTGGGCTGTTATGTGCCGGGGCAGGCCCTGCTGCCCGAGATCAGCGGCTTGTTCGCCGATATCGGCGACGACCAAAGCGCGCTGGCCAATCTGTCGACTTTCACCGCGCACCTGCATTTCCTGCAGGAATTGTGGAAAACGCTGGATGAGACCGGCCCCCACGACGCTCCGGTCCTGGTGCTGATCGACGAGATCGGCACGGGCACGGAGCCGGGCGAAGGGGCCGCCTTCGCCTACGGCATCATCGAAGGCATGCTGCGGCATCCGGTCAAACTGGCGGTCACCACTCACTATGACCTGCTGAAAACGCTGGCCTTCGAGCGCGACGACGTGAAAAACGTCTGCCTGGAATTCGATACCGAGGAACTGACACCGACATATCGCGTCCTCGACGACCAACCCGGCCAGAGCTTTGCCTTCGCCATCGCCCGTCGCTGGGGTATTCCGGCGGATGTCCTCGATTCCGCCCAGCAGCTGATCGGCAAGGAAGAACAGAAAATGGGTTCGATCATCGGCGAGCTGGAAGGCCTGCACCGCGCGGCTGAGCGCAGCCGCAGCGAAGCGGCGGCCCAGGCCGCCGAGCTGGCCGAGATCCGCCGGCGCAATGAGGAATTGACCGAGGAGCTCAACGAGGCCAAGAAGCGCTTCGCCCAGCACGCCGAACGCGTCAAGCAGGACCTGGAGCACCGGATCGACGACCTGCTGTCCGAAACCAAACAGAAGCTCAAGAACAAAGCCCGCCAGGCGGCCCGCAAACGCGACGAGTTCGTCAAAGCCGCCAGCAAGACGGCCGGCGTCGCCCGCCGCCAAAAGGAAGAAGTGGCGGAAGTGGTCCAGGAGGTGTTGACCGACCTGTCGATCGACCTGGGCGCGGTCAGCGACCTGCCGGAATACATGGCCGCCGGCGATCTCGTGATCGACATCCAGTCCGGCGTTCGCGGGGAGATCGCCAGCGTGGACGAGTCCAAGGGCGAAGCCGTCCTGACCGTTCGCGGCAAGAAACTCAGCGTCAAGCTGAACCGGCTCAAGAAGATCACGGACGGCGCGGTGGATAGTTACGATCCGCTGAAAAGCTATCGCAAGGGAATCAAAGCCGCCGCCCCATCCGCCAATTACCAGCCGCCGGAACGCGAGTCGCTCGACACGCTGGACCTGCACGGCTTTACAATCGAGGAAGCCAGCGAGGCGTTGGACGCCTTCATCTCCAGCTGCCTGCTGGCGGGGATCACGACGATCCGCGTGATGCACGGGGTGGGCACCGGCCGCCTGCGCGCCTTTGTCCAGGACTACCTCAAGCGCGAGAAGCAGATCTCCAATGTGCGGCACGCTCCGACCAACGAAGGCGGAGTCGGCGTCACGCTGGCGGATTTCGCCTAGCGGTTCGGCGCGGTCAGCGCAGCCGGTAAACCGTCAGCTCGACCTGCAGCAAATCGCTGCCCGGGCGGGTTTCCACCACGGCTTCCACCGACATCTCCTCGTCGGCGTAGTCCATGCCGTAGCCGGTGGGAATGCTGACATGCTGGGTCTGCCGCATTCCAAGGTCCATGAAATGCTGATGGTAGAAATCGTGGACGATGTCCTTATCCGCGTCGATCTGGCCATGCACGAACCACTTGTCCATCGGCTCACCCTCGGTGGATTGAGCCGTGCCGCGCTCGGTCTCCAGGATCTCCAGCCCGGGGTAGATCGGCACCTTGTCGCAGGGGAAGTCGAGTGCCAGGCCCAGTTCCTCGTTAAGCTGCTGGCGCTCCTGGGCCGACATGCCTTCGCGCGGCTGCGGCCGCAGGTAATATACCGCGGCGATGATCAATCCCAGGCAGACCAGCACCACAATCGCGATGCCGGCCGTGCGCCCAATCGACGGGCGCTTTTCGTTCTGTTCACCGTTGTTATCCGCGCTGTTACCGTCTGTCTTGTTAGCTGTCATGCGCTCTCGAACCGGCTGGTTTTGCTTATTTTTAAGGCCAACCGATTATATAGTATCCAATTCGGGGACCAAGCTGCATCGTAGCTCTGTCATATGCGACCTGCATCGAGGTCACTATGCTAGAATATGATGTTATTAACATTTTATCAACAGGGCAGTCATGCTGAGGACAATTGGTAGTCTATTTGGAGCTTTTATCGCTTTGCTCCTGGTTCTACCCAGTGCTGCTGGCGCGGCTACAGATAACATATCCATACTGTACACGGCAGACACCCAGGGCAGACTCAGGAGTTTCAACCAGGGCTCGGATAAGCCCATCGGTGGCATCGCCAAGCGAGCGATCTTCTTCCAGGAGAAACGACGGCATACCAGTATGACCTGGCTGACGCTCGATACCGGCGATGCTTTGTCCGGCACGGCCTTGGCTGATGTGTTTGACGGCTATGTCGTGATCCAGGCGATGAATCGCTTGAAGTACGACGCGATGGGCTTGGGCGTCCACGACTTCGACTTCGGAATCGAAGCGCTCAAACAGCGCATCGGCGAAGCCGAATTCCCAGTGTTGTCCGCCAATCTGAAGTACATCGACACGGGCCAACCGTTCACCACCCCCTATGCCATCCTGGAAAAGAACGGTACGCGCATCGCGATTTTCGGGCTGATCACCGGCGATTTGGGCAACCGCGTCGCCCCGGCCAATTTCACCGGCCTGCAGGCGCTTGATCCCGTGGAAACCGCACGGATCCTCGTGCCGCAGCTCGAGAGCCAGGCCGACGTGATCATCGCCTTGACCCATATGGGGATCAACGAGGATATCCGGCTGGCCAGCGAGATTCGCGGCATCGACGTTATCATCGGCGGAATGAGCCATTCCGAGTTGCAAGTACCCCTGAAGTTCGAGGACACTTTGATCGTCCACTGCGCGGAGTACGGCCGCAACGTCGGCCTGCTGAAGCTGAGTTTCGACCCGGCCCAGAACTACCGCCAGGTTTTCTTCTTCAACGACCTCGAGCCGATGGCCGGCAAATGGGTCGAGAACTCGGACTATGTCGCCTGGCTCGACAGCTATAACGAGCAGCTGCGCCAGCGCATGGATGTGATCATCGGCAGTTCGGCGATGGAGATGAGCCCGCTTAAGATCCGCAGTGCCGAAACGCCGCTGGGCAACTACGTTACCGATATCCTGCGTGAAAAGACCCGCGCCGACGTGGCGATTCTGCCGGCCGCCTTTTTCGTGGATTCGCTGCCGGAAGGGCCGATCACCCTGGGCGACCTCTATTCCGCCCTGCCCTTCGATCATTACGCCGAGTTGCTGGAAGTCACCGGCGGCGAGCTGCAGGAGATCCTGGACGAGGCGTCCGATCAGATCGGCAAGCCGGGCTTCCCACAGGTCAGCGGAGTCAGCTTCGGGATCCTCGGCGGCAAGGCCTATACGGTCACGGTCGGCGGCCAGCCGCTGGATTTATTCAGCACTTACCGCGTCGCCACCTCGGATGCCCTGTCTGAAGGCAACTACGGCTATTCGCGCCTGGGCACGGTCTCGCGCCGCATCCATACGGGTCTTCTGATCCGCAACATCATCCGCGAACGACTGGCCACGGGCCAAATGGCGCAATCCTCGATTTATCAGCGCGTGCAGTTCCACGCCTACGATTCGGCCATTGCGACGTCAACCCCGCCGCCCAGCACCGATATCACCCAGCCACCCACCGAATCGACTTACCAACCACCAACGGAAACAACCCCGCCTCCGGCGGATACCACGCCGCCGCTGGACACCACACCGCCGGCAGATACCACACCTCCGGCGGATACCACGCCGCCGCTGGACACCACACCACCGGCAGATACCACACCTCCGGCCGACACCGCACCGCCGGCAGATACCGTGCCCCCGAGTGATCGACCTGCCGATTCCGGTACTCGCCCGGTTACGGACGAAATGCCACCGGATGAGGGAACGTCTCCGGAAAGCCTGGATTCGTTGCGGTACGACCGCAACGGTCAGCCGATCGGCGAGCCGGTGGTCGTCGAGGATGTCGCGCTGGAAGACACCGGATCGGATGTCATCGCCGAACCTCCGGCGGAGACCATGCCACCGACCGAAACGACCACGCCGCCCGTGACCGGTGATCAGCCGGCTACGCCGTCTGATACAACTTCCCCGTACACACCGACCACGGATTCCACCAGCGAGCGCGTAATCGGTACCGCGCGCAATACGATCGAAGGTCTGGGTTACCTGTTTACGCTGGTCAGCGTCGAAGGTGCCTACGAATTCCGGTTGCAGATCAGCAACACGACCAACCAGCCGCTCGAAGTGAACTACGACAGCGGCGCCAAGTTCGACTTCCTGGTCATGCATGAAACAGACCTGCTGTGGTCCTACAACAGCGGTCGCTTCTTTGTGCAGAGTCCGGAATCACAGACGCTGGCGCCGGGCGAGGTGATCGTCTTCAGCGGCGAGTGGGATGGCTTGGCCAACGATGGCTCGCTGCTGCCGCGCACGACCCTGCGGTTCGACGCCGAGTACTTGCTGAGCGCCGGTCCGATCCGCCTGCAGTTCACCGCTGCATTGCCGCAATAACCGATGATACCTCCGGGCATGCTAAAACCGGTGGTCATCGCCGGCGTGCTGCTGGCTACGATGAGCATCATCGATACGCTCTCGTACGGCGTGCGCACGGCGGGCGTGCTGGCCAGGCGTCTGGCGATCAGCTTGGCGCTGTTCAACGTGCTCGTGATCATCTCCCGAACGAGCAACCTGGCCCAGGCACCGATCCTGGGCAACTTCCCCGATAAAGTCGACCAGGGGGCGTACCTGGCCGGTGACGTGCTGACGGCGTTGCGAATCGATCTGGGCTTCATCATCGCCGGCGTGATTATCGGAGCGCTGATTACCCCGACGGTTATCAACATGCTGCGCCGCGCGATCGAGGTCATGGAGGAAAAAGGCAGCCTTCCGCCGACCGTCTTCTACGGCCTGAAGCGCTGCTGGCGGATCGGCCAATATCTGCGGCCGCCGTTCAAGCCCAGTTATTTGCACTACTTCAACTTCCGCAACATGCCCACCGGCTTTTTGCTCTTCAACGTTTTTGTCACATGTTTCTACAGCATCGGCGTGATGAGTACCGTGCTGGCCGCCAGCTATGACCATTCCGTCGCCGGTACGACAACCATGCTGTCCGGTATCGTCAACGGCATCGCCACCATGCTGCTGTTCATCATCGTCGACCCACCCGCTGCCGTGGTAATCGACCAGGCCATCAGCGGCAAGCGCCCGGTCGCCGACGCGAAAACGATGAACCTGTTGCTGATCATAACCCGGCTCGCCGGTTGCGTCCTGTCCATCCCGCTGCTGCCGTTCATGGCCCGATACGTGCTGGCGGCAGCCCACTGGGTCGACACTTATTTCGCGGCGGGATAAATCCAGTACAATAGTTGCACGAAGAACGCAGATAGCCATGAGTATTGAAGGGGAAAAACTGGAACGGTTCAATCCGTTGGTCCTCTACAACATTCTAGACGCCGTCCGGCGCTTCGAGCCCGACTTCTATGCCCACCTGTGCCGCAGCTACCACTTGGACGCCGACCGGATCCTGGGGCTGTTCTCGGAGGTCGAGACGCTGGGCGGCGGCCAGCTGAGCTGCATCGTGCGCGACCTGCGCGCCCATCAGGCCTACCACGACATCGTTTATCTGGCCGGCCGCAACACCTGGCTGAGCTGGCAACAGCAACAACACCTGCGCCCGCCCATTTTCAGCACGGGCCAGAATAAGCTGGCCACGCTGATCAAGCAGCAACTGCCGGAGTTTTTGGGACAGGCCAGCTATATTCTGATGCTGCGCGGCAGCGTGCAGTTCCTGGAGATCCGCGACTCGGTTTTCACCCGTGAAGTCAAGCACGACCGCCCGCTCTGCGGCTTCTACTCGGGCTTTCTGGCTGAGCTCGCCAACTTTTGCGGCCTGGAACGGGCCACGGCGACCGAGGTGCGCTGTTGCGTCCAGGACCCGGATGCGGCGACCTGCCTGTTCCAGATCGGCACGTAACTCGACGGCGATTGGTCACCCGTTCAGATGTCATTTATAATCCGACCATGTCAGCAGAACAACGCTCGTTCCTGGATACGGCGCGGCGGGTACTCGACCTCGAGGCGCAGGCCATCGCGGCCCAGCGCGACTTGCTCGATGAAAGCTTCATCACAGCCTGCCAGTTGATCCTGGCCTGCCACGGCCGGGTGATCGTCACGGGCATGGGTAAAAGCGGGCACATCGCCCAGAAGATCGCCGCCAGCCTGACCAGCACCGGAACGGCGGCCCACTTCCTGCATCCCGCCGAAGGCGTCCACGGCGACCTCGGCGTGATCCACCGCTCCGACCTGCTGCTGGCGATCTCGCAGTCCGGCGAGACCAACGAGATCCTCGGCATCCTCGGCCCGGTCAAGCACATCGGCGTCCCGGTGATCGCCATTACCGGCAATGCCGGCAGCACGCTGGCCAGGAACGCTTCGGTCACCCTGCTGCTCGCCGACGTTCCCGAGGCTGACCCGCACAACCTGGTGCCGACGACGACCACGACACTGACCCTGGCGATCGGCGACGCGCTGACCGTCGCCCTGATGGAATCGCGCCAGTTCACCCCGGCGGATTTCGCCGTATTCCATCCCCAGGGCATGCTGGGCAAGCGACTGACTCTGCATGTTCATGACTTGCTCGCTGGCGCGGAGACCAACCCGGTCGTTTCACTGGAAGCCTCCTTCGGCGAAGCGCTCGAAGTGATCACCAAGCACATGCTGGGCGGGACCAGCGTGGTCGACGCCGACGGCAAGCTGGCCGGTATCATCACGGACGGCGACATTCGCCGGATTATCCGCCGTTTCGTCGAAAAGGGCGGCACGGTACGCGAGGCGATAACAGCCAACGTCGCCGAGTTGATGACCAGGTCACCCAGTTTCGTGCAAAGCGACGCCTTGGCCTATGACGCCTTGAAGATGATGGAAAACCACCAGCCGCGACCGATTTTCCTTTTGCCCGTCGTGGATACGCTCCACCGCCCGGTCGGCATGCTGCATCTGCACTCGCTGGTCCAGGCCGGGTTCAAATCGACGGCCAACGGCGAATCGAGCGATCGTTAACCGACAAACCGCTGGCTTAAGCAATCCAGCCCGGTCTCAACCGTTGACCGCAGATTGGCGAAATCGCGGACACTTTGGTGGTGCATGATCGCGCCCTCGATCAGGCAAAAGATCATCTGGCCGTACCGCCGCGCATCCACCGCACCTGACAGCCGCCCGCCTTTTTGGAGGCGCTCGACTTCAGTCGCGAAAGCATCGATCACTCCACTCAGCACCTTGCCGATCGCGAGGCGGAATTCGCCCTCCATTTCGCTCTGCTCCAACGCCAGGATCACCACCGGATTGCTCGGAGCATCCGTATTGATGACGCTGTCGATGATCGAACCGGCCAACTGCTGAATGTTCACCCACGGATCGCGATTGCGCTCGACCACGGAGCCCAGCCACTCCGCGACGAGTTTCTCTCCACGTTCGTTAAGTACTGTCAGTCCTAGCTCGTCTTTGCTGGCGAAATAGTAGTAGAAATTGCCTTTTTGAACCCGGGCTGAAGTCAGTACTTCGAGCAACTTGGTGCGGCTGAAACCCTTTGAAAACATTAGGTTGGCGGCACTATCTAGAATTCTCGCTCTGGTAGCCAAGGCCTTTCTGGTGTAGCCCATAATTACTCCTAGTCCTCATCAGCACTCTTATGAAACAGTATCCCAGCCTCTGTTCTAAAATGCAACTACTTAATCAGGTGTTAACCAAGTTGTATAGTGTTAAGCATGCACAACGACGTACCTGACAACCGCCACCCCGTGGCCTTGACGATCGCCGGCAGCGACAGCGGAGCCGGAGCCGGCATCCAGGCGGACCTGAAAACCTTCGCCGCCCACGGGATCTACGGTTGCAGTGTTATTACCCTGGTTACAGCCCAATCCACTCAATCTGTCGATGCGGTTGAGCTGCTCCCACCGGAATTGCTCGTGAAACAGCTTGAGACCGTGGTCCAGGATTTTAAAATCGGCGCTCTAAAGACCGGCGCGCTGGGCAGCGCGGAGATCATTAGAACTCTGGCCGGTTACCTGCATGAGCACCCGCTTAACAATTTAGTAGTCGATCCGGTGATGATCAGCAAACACGGCCATGCGCTCCTGGCGGACGACGCCGCGGAATCGCTGACCCGGGACCTGTTGCCGCTGGCTCGGATCGTCACGCCGAACCTGCAGGAAGCGTCCGTACTAGCCGGCCTGGGGTCCATTTCCAGCCGCGCCGAAATGATCGGTGCCGCCGCCGCCATCGCGCGGTCCGGTTGCCCGATTGTGGTCGTCAAAGGCGGGCATAATGCGGGCGAACCCGTCGACCTGTTCTGGGAGGACGGCCGCGAATCCTGGCTGGACAGCCCGCGTATCGATACCCCGCACACGCATGGTACCGGGTGCACGTTCAGCGCGGCGATCGCCGCCAATCTGGTGCGCGGCCTTAAGCCGCTCGACGCCGTCCGCGAAGCTAAGGCTTACATCAGCGGCGCGATCGAACACCACCAGCTGTTCGGCCGGGGGCTCAATCCCGTCAACCACTTCTGGCGACTCGACCCGGCCTTCGGCTCGGGCCAATCACTCGGCCAAAGATAAGCTGCTAAAATCAGCAGGTGGAATTACCGATCTACACGTACGCAGTTATCTTTCTCTTCGGGCTGTGTTTCGGCAGTTTCTTCAATGTGGCGATCTACCGCTGGCCGCATGAAGATCCGAAAGAGCGCGAGTGGATCAGAACCCCCAGCCACTGTCCCAAGTGCGGAGCCCGTATCAAATGGTACGACAACATCCCGCTGTTCTCCTACCTGATCCTGCGCGGCCGCTGCCGCAGCTGCCAGCAGCCCATTCACTGGCGGTATCCGCTGATCGAACTGGGGACGGCGCTGTTGTGGCTGCTGACCGCCTGGCTGACGACAACGTACGGTCTGAGTAACGTCCCCGTGACGGCGATCACGATCTGGCATGTTCTATTCATGATCGCCTTCGCCAGCCTCTACCTGCTGACCTTCGTGATCGACCTGAATACCAGCCTGATCCCCGACCAGATCACGATCACGCACTTCGTCCTGGCCTGGGCCTTCATGTGGGTCTGCCACGGGGCGACGATCAGCCCGGGCTGGCAATCCAGCCTGATCGGCATGTTCGTCTTGTCGGCGTTCTTCCTGCTGTTTTACTTCTTCCGCGGGATGGGCCTGGGCGACGTTTTTCTGGCGATCGGTTTCGGCGCTATTTTCGGCTGGAAGCTCGTGATCGTGACCGGCTTCGCCGGCATCATGCTGGGCGGCATTGTCGCGATCATCATCATCGCCGTCCTGATGGCCAGGGGCAAGTACAAGATGGGGCTGCCGATCCCGTTCGGCCCGTTCCTTGCAATCGGCGCTTATGTCTGCCTGTTCTTCGGTGCAGCGCTGCTGGATTGGTACCTGGGCTTTTTCCCGAAGCTGTCCACCGCCCTGGCCGGCTGGCTGTAAGCGCCGGCCGCTAGCCTTCCGTCCCCTCGAACCGCACGGCGCACAGCGTGACGTCATCTTTGAACACGGGCAGATCGCCGAAAGTGCGCGCCTCGCGCACCAACGCGTCCACCAGTTCCTGCGGCTCCTTGAAGGCATAGCGTTTGAAGACGTCGACCACGCCCTTGGTCTCGAACATCTCGTTGGCCGCGTTCTTGTGCTCGGTGATGCCGTCCGTGATGACCAGCGCCACGTCGCCCTTGTGCGGCGTCAGCTTGACCTCGGTGTACTTTTCCTCGGCGATGAAACCCAGTGGCGTATTGGTGCTTTCGAACTGCTTGATCTTGCCCGAGTCACGGTCGAAATACAACATCGGAATATGGCCGGCATTGACGATGCTCAGCTCGTTCTTCGCCGGTGAGTATTGCATGTAGACCGCGGTGAAGTAGTAGCCCTCGATCAGGAAGCTGGTGGCGACCCGGTTGATCTGCTCCATCAGCTGGGCCGCGCCCAGCCCGCGCCGCGTGGTCGTCATGAACAGCATCTTCAGCTGCGCGGCCAACAGCGCGGAGGGAATACCGTGCCCCGAAACGTCCGACATCAGGATGTGCAGCAACCCGTCGTCATCCTTGATGTAATCGATATAGTCGCTGCCGAGGTTCTCGGAGTCGGTATGCTCGAAATGCAGCTTGACGCCGGCGATCACGTTGCTCTGCGGCGGCTGCAGCGAGCGTTGCAGGTTGCGCGCCACGGACAGGTCGTGCTCGATCCGCGCCAGGTATTGCTCGAGCACGCGGTTTTTCTGCATCAGCGTCTGGTTGGCGCTCTCGATCTCCTTGCGCAGCTTGACCACTTGCAGCTGCAGCTCGACACGGGCGATCAACTCGCCGTTGTCGATCGGCTTGGGCATATAGTCGTTAGCGCCGATGCGGAAGAACTCCACCCGGTCCTTGTATTCGGTCATCGTGGACACCACGATGATCGGGATGGAGCTGGTGCGCGGGTTGCGCTTGAGGATCTTGGTGACTTCCACGCCGTTGAGCACCGGCATGATGATATCGAGCAGCACCAAATCGATATCGCCCTCGTCGGCCAGCGCCAGCGCGTCCTTGCCATTCCTGGCTGTCACGACATCGTAACCGTGCTGCTCCAGGCAACTGAGGGTCTGATTCAGGAACGCGGGCTCGTCGTCCACGACGAGAATCCGCTGTTTGCCGGTCTGTGAATCGTTGTGCGCCATCCAGCCGAATGTTACCACAGTTGGTATAAAAGCGTTATCCGCCGCATTATTCCTCGTCTAAACCCAACTCGCCGAGCAAGGCAGTCTGTTCAGCGGCCTGCTGGCTGAACTTGATGCGGGCGGTCAAGGTGGTATTGAGTTCCGGCCAGGCCAGCGTGATTTCCACGTTTTCGGCTTCCACCAATTCGGCCATCAGCAACTCGTAAGTAATGTCGTCTAAGTTGACCTTGTCGCGCTTATAAGCCAATTGCACGGCCTGGCGGTCACCGACCAGTACCGCACTCGCCTGGGTTCTGAATTTATCGAGGTTCAGCCCGAGCAACAGGTGGCTGGTCGAGGTCTCGACTGCGCTGAGTTGCAGCATCGGCGGCAGCTCGCCGTTGGGGATCAACACCAGTTCGAATCCGTCGGGGCCGATCAGGCAGCGCTCCTGCGCAACTTCGAACTGCAGCCCGGAATATGGTTCCGTGTGCGCCCGGACCGGAATGTTGGCGGTCAGAACCGAGTCAGGACTCAACTCCAGCCTGGTCTCCACCGCGATCGTCAACCCGTCCTCCCAGTCCGATATCCCGCTCCAAGCGGCCAGCTCCTGCGTGATTACCAGCTGCGAGCCTTCGCGGCTGACGCTGACTCCCTGCCCCGCCCGATCGGCGGCCGGCGAGAAGGTTGGTGTGATCACGTCCGGTTCGCGGATGACCAGCGGCGAGAAGTCGACAATCCACCGTAGTACTTCGGGCTGGAGCTGCCCGCTGCCCGCATCGAGCCTCAGCGACTCGGTCGCCGGCGGCAACAGCCGCGCCTGCGGCGGCTCCGCCGCCAGTTCCAGCATGGCGGCGATGGTCTGTCCGCGGTTATAGCTGAACTCGACGAGCAGATCACCGGGTAAGAAGTTCCCGTTAAAGGTGCCAACCGCCGCGCCGGACTCCGTCCGCCGGAACGCCAGTTCCCCGCTCAGTGCCAAGTTGCTGAACACCTGCTGCACCAGCCCATCCCGCGGCAGCAGGTTGAATTCGCCGGTCAACAGCGCCGGGTCCCAATCGCCCGCCGGCGCTTCGATGTTGACAACCAGACTCGACACGCCCGCGTTCGACCGGACCGTCGCACCGGTGGCTTGCCAGCTGTCGGTCGTCCGGCCGGCGGGTTCCTCCGGCTTGGCTGCGGGCTGTTCGCGTTCAAGCCCGCTTGGCACCGGTGTTTCCAGATGGGCCGCCGGTTCGCCGGCCACCTGCAGCTCTGCCATGAATGGCGCCAACTCATTCTGCGGATCGGTAATCGCGAATCGGCAGTCCGCGCCGACCTGCCAGCCGGCCTCGGGCGGGCCGAACAGGCAGGTGAAACTGCCGGTACCGGCGCCAAGGAATAACAACGGACATTCGGCGCCATCGGCCCTTAACACCAGGTTCAGCCTTTCGATCAATGTGGCGCGCAGGCCCGACCCGTTCACGACCAGGCTGGCGGGCGAGCTGCCAGCCGGAATGACGAGTGGCGCCACCGAATCGATGACCAGTTGCCCGGCCGGCGGCGTCAGGATCGGTCCGCCGCTGGCTGTATCCGTCTCCGGTTGGATCGGCGGTGTCTCGACGTCCGGCGGTTGAGAATCGGGCTCGACCGGCGGGCTCTCGCCCTGGCTGCGAATTGCCACTTCGCCCTCATAGATCGTTTCCCCGAGCCGGCGGACCAGCAGCTTGTACTCGCCGATCGGCAACGGGCCGTTGAACGACAATTCGACCGTGCTTTCCGGCGTGATGACCTGGCCGGCGCATTTAACCGTCATTTCCGCCGAACTCAATTCGGCCTCGATCCCCTGCAGGAAGCCGGCCGTCAGATCGGTACCCAGCAGCTGCAGCTTGTAGGGGATCTCATCGCTGGCCAGGACGGCCGGCGAGTGGCCCACCAACAGCGCGGTCGGCGTCTGGATCGTGATTTCGACTAGGTAAACCGGTTTGCCGTCCAGGTGGATCGTGCCCTTGATCACTCCACCGGGAATGTCGCCGGTAACCGCGCACAGCACCTGGCCGTACCCGCCCTTGCTGAAAATCGTGGTCAGCCGGTTGATCTCGCGGTCCTGCTGTTTCCACTCCATGCTCAGGTGCGAGACAGCCTCTTCCGTGATCGACTCGCCGGTCAACAGGAGCGCGAAGCCTTCCGTCGCCTCCGCGATGACCTTCGGATCGTAGTCGCGGAAGACCGGGGTGATTACGTCGCTGGCGATGGTGAGTAAGCCTTCCGCGAAGACCTCATCGCCGAGATGGTTGTAAAGCAGCACGTTATAGCTGCCCGGCGTCACCAAGCTCGGCACTTTGATCTGCGCGATGACCTCGGTTTCGCTGGCCGACAGGATGTCGAGTAGCGCGATCTGCTGCGGATAGAACTCCAGCGCCACGGTGCCGGTCGGCAGGTTCTCGCCCGTGATCGTCAGCAGGACGGTGTCGCCCTGCTGGATGGTCGCGGGATTAATCGAGGTGATCACACGTTGCTGGGCCAGCGCCGGCACTGCCCAGGCGACCAGCACCACCAGAACCGAGGTTAACAACAACAGGGCTTGCTGGCGATGTCGGTCAGCCATCAATTCCCGATTAGCCCCCCCAACTCCTCTCGCGAGACCGGCTCGATCCCGGCGCTCTGAGCCAGATTGAACTCCACGGCGGTATTGTCGGCCATTTCCATTTTAAAATCGTTGCCGATCCGCTCGATCCGCATCTTGTCAGCGTAGATCGGCGTGCCGTAGTAATCGATACTCACGCCACCACTCAGATCGACAAACGCAACGCCTTGCTCGTCCACCAGGGCCTTGGTAAATTCGGCGCTGTACAGCAGCTGCTCGCCTTCGTGCAGGTAGTGGCCCGACAACCCGCTGAACAACACGACGGCGTTGCTCATCAGCCCGGCGGTGTCCGATAGTTCCAGGTCCGTCAGTTCGAGTTTACGGGCCGTAAAAGCGGCCTGGCTGGAGGTGCCGGTCAGGTCGTCCATGACCAGCTGGACCAGATGCCCGTCGTCGTCCAGCGAGCCGGAGAAACCGCTGCCGGTTACGAGCAGTTCCTCCAGCTGGAATGGCAGATCGCCCTCGGCGGCTTGCCAGCTGGCCGGAGCCAGCACCAACGAAAAGGGGCTGTCGCTTTTCACGATACCGGGTTGCGCCAGGAAGTCGATGTCGCCGGCGATCAGCTTGCTGCCATCGGCGTCGGTCAACTCGCACGGGCCAAACACCGTGACATCGATCGCTTCCGCCGACAACGAGCTGGTATCGGCGGGCAGCTTGCCTTGGACTTTGCGGGTGCGGAATTCCAGCCCGTTGAACTGGTCCCTGCCCGTGATATTGCCGGTCAATTCCAGCAGACCGCGATCTTTGTCGAAGACCAATTCGTCCGCCGTGACTTCACTGCTCCCCAGCCTGATCGTCACACCGCCCGTCGCCCGGGCGATTTTAGTCGCGCGGTCGTAGCGCAATTCGTAGGTGTCGAACTTGATCCCGGCCAGTTCGAAGGTCACGCCATCCGCCCACAGCGTAACGACGTTGCCGTCGACGATCTCATGCCGCGAATAGCCCGATGACCAGAATTCCAGTACCGATTCCAGATCATCCTCACCACTCTGCGCCCAGGCCAGCGATATCACTGACAGCAAGGCAAGCAGGCCGGCCAGGACAATCCTATTCATACAACAGCACTTCCGAATCCAGTGGGATGTATTCCGTAGCCGTATAGCGCAACTCTTCGGCGGTCGACTCCGGGAACGCATAGACCTCGCAGCGCAGGCCCTTGGCCTTCAGGTGCCGGACCAGCTCACAGAAATCGCCGTCGCCGGAGACCAGCGCCATCACATCGATGCGGTCGCTCATGCTCAGTGTATCGATCGCGATCCCCATGTCCCAGTCGCCCTTGGCCGACCCATCCGGCCGGACCTTCAGCTCCTTGCTCTTCACTTCGAAGCCGATCTGGTGCAGGAAATTGATGAACCCGCTCTGGTCCACGTCCGGTGCCTGCACGATATAGGCGATCGCCCGGACCAGTTCACGGCCGGTGACGACCTTGCGCAGCAGCGACTCGAAATTCAGTTTGCGCTGGTACAGCGCCTTGGCTGAATAGAACATGTTCTGCACGTCGACGTAAACCGCCAACCGCTGATGCATGTGGATCGGCCGCCGGTAGCTGCCGCCCGTTGACTCACGGGTGGGAAAACTAGAACTCATTTTGGCTCCCTGATCATTACTCCCCTTGCTCTTCATTCTCGGTATCCGGCTCCTCTGTTTCATTCTCCTCGGGGTGGTCCGCGCCGTTGTTCATCGCGGCGACGGGCATATGCTCTTCTGCTTCCGGCTCGACCCGCCCCTCGTCGGGGACTTCTTCGCCACGGGCCAGCCGGTCCGCCACGTCGGTGGCTTTATCGACGATCGTGTCGTTATCACGCACGTACTTGATCAGCTCGGCGCGCAACTGGCGCAGCTCCTCCGTTTTCTCGCGGACGACCTGCTCCATCCGTTTCAATTCCGGCTCGTCCTGCAGCCGGTTGTCGATCGTGAACCAGATATCCGGCTCGATCCCGACGCCGTGGATATCGTGACCGTTCGGCGTCATGTACTTGCCGATCGTGATCGCCAGCGCGTCCTTGACGACCTCCTGCTTGTAGGACTGGCCGTCTTCGTCCTTCATCTCCTCAACCGTTTTCTCCATCGGCGTCACCGCCTGGATCACGCCCTTGCCGTAGCTCTGCGTGCCGACGATCGTAGCCAACCCGTGATCCTTCAGGGCGCCGACCAGGATTTCGCTGGCGCTGGCCGAGTTCTCGTTGATCAGCACCACCAGCGGCAAGTCGTACTTCTTGACATCCGGATTGGCGTAAATCGCCGTGTGCTCGTCGTTGCGCTCGACGATCTCCACCACCACACCTTCGTCGATGAACCGCTCGGCGATATCCACCGCCGGTTTCATCAGGCCGCCGGAGTTGTTGCGCAAATCGATCACCAGCGCCTGCATGCCCTGCTCCAGCAGCTCATCTACCGCGCTGAAAAAGTCCTTGTCCGTCTGCTCGCCGAAGTTGTTGATCCGTAAGAACCCGGTCGTGCCGTCCAGCATTTTAATATCGCTGATGCTGCTGAATGACACCTCACGGCGCTCCACCGTGAAGTCGTAGTATTCGTTCTCGGTCGCGCGGTAAACCGTCAGCTTGACCTTGGTCTCCTCCTTGCCCTTGATCCGCGTGGCGACCTCGGGCAGGATCATGCCGAACGTGTCCTCATCGTCGACCGCCGTGATGATGTCCTGGGGTTCGATCCCCGCTTCCTCGGCGGGCGTGTTGGGAAACACGCTGCTGATTTCCGGATAGAAGCCGTCGGGCGTGGTACCCATCAGGATGCCAATGCCGGCATACTCGCCCGAGGTCTGGGCGTCCAGGTCCTTGTACAGCTCCGGATCGTAGAAATGCGAGAAATTGTCGTTGAACGGTTCTTTGCGCAGCTCGTTGACCATACCTTGGATCGCGCCGTAGACCAGGTTGGTTTTCGCCTCCTCGTCGATCGGCATGTAATAGTCGGACTCCAGGATCCGCATCGCCTTGTTGAATAAATCGCCCGAACGCTCATTGCGAATCTGGCTGAGCTGATTGATCGTCCAGGCATCCCGGCCGCCGGTACTGGCCGAGGCAGCGCCTGCCAGGTACGCCGCCCAGATAAATACCATCATTACTGCCAGGGCAATGATTATGGTCGCTAGTTTGAGCTTGCCCACTATCTTCCTCCGCGTTTGCTGCGCCGACCCGCCCCCTGGCCGTAACGCCAGGATGTCGCTGGACCGACTATACATAGTACTTGATATCCGCATCACGTGCCGCTCCGACGGGACTGGGCCCGGCTTTAAAGCTCCTTAAGCGGATCGACCGGCTCACCGTCGATGCGCACCTCGAAGTGCAGGTGATTGCCGGTGGAGATCCCCGTACTGCCTACCTCGCCGATCTTGGTCGAGGTCGTGACGTGCTGGCCGGCATCGCAGGTGATCCTGCTCATATGCGCGTACAGCGTGACGCGCTTGTTGCCGTGGTCGATGATCACGGTCTTGCCGTAGCCGCTCTTCCGTCCGGTGAAGATAACCTTGCCCTCGCCGGCGGCCATGATCGCCGTCCCTTCGGGCGCGCTGATATCGACGCCGGTATGCATCTTTTTCACGCCGTAGATCGGGTGTTTGCGCATCCCGAATCCGGAGGTAATCCCGCCCGGGCAAGGCTTCTTGAAGCTGCCGGTCCAGGGCTTGCCCTTATAGGCGCTGGCGGAATTCTGCAGCTCGCGGATTTCCGCGCGGATCCGTTTGTTTTCCTCTTCCAGCTCGTTGATCCGCCTGAGCGTCAGGTCGCGGTCCTCGTTGATGGCCTTGATCACCAGTTCCTTTTCACCCCGGCGCGCTTCCAGGACCTCGAGCTCCTTCTCCATCTCCTCGCAGATCACGCTGATGTCCTTGATCTGGTTGGCGATCGCGGCCTGTTTGTCCTCCAATTCCCGGTTGGTAACTTCGGCATCGCTGACCAGCTGCTCATCGTGCTTGAGCACGCGCTGGACAAAGAACACGCGATCCATCAGGTCTGTAAAGTCGTTGGAGCTGAACAGCAGTTCCAGGTAGGACAGGTCGCCCTGCATATAGATCGCCCGGGCGCGCTGCGCCAGATTCTGCTTATAGCTGGCCAACTGGTTGTCCAGCTCGGCCTGCTCGGCCAGCAGCTGCTCGTGTCGGGAATTGGCTTCGTCCAGTTGCGTGCGCGTCCGCTCGATCTGCTGCTCGCACTCCTCGATCAACTCGTCGACGCCGGCAACCACGTCCGCCAGGTTGCTCTGCTCCTGGCCCAGCTGCGCCACCCGTTCCCAAAGCCGGGAGTGCTCCTGCTTGTTCTGCTTGATGCGCTGCTCACGGCTGTCCGCGTAAGCCACGGACTGTGCCATGATCACCAGGCCGAATAGGCCGATCAGGCTGAGCGTAACCAGCCACCGATATTTAGCCATCTATTTCACCTCGTCAGCTGCCGTACGCGCAGCGCATCAAGGTTTACCTCGGTTTCCCTACCCAAAAACGTATTTACGGTCCTTAAAGATCCGAAAAACCCGACCAAACCGCCCAGCGAAAGCAGCAACAACGCCAAGACGACAAAGATCCCGCCTGTATTCAACCCGAAGTAGGGCAAGGCCAGCGTAAGTTCGGATAGTTTCAGCGCTTCAGACATCATCAACAGCAATGCCCAGATGATCAGGCTGGCGACAATAGCACCGACAGTGCCGAAAAAGACGCCCTCGAACAGGAACGGCCAGCGGATGAACCACCAGGTCGCCCCTACCAGTTGCATGATCCGAATCTCGGTGCGCCGCGCGTAAATCGACATACCGATGATGTTGCTGATACTCGACGCGGTGAAGACCAGCAGCAGCAGGATGGTCACGGCGCCGATGCTGATCAGGATCATCATCACTTTCAGGAAATTCTGCACCATCTCGGAGCCGTAACGCAACTCCTCGACTCCGGGCATGCTCTTGATCTGCTCGGCCAGCCCTTGGATGTAGCGCGGATGGGTGGCGCGGATGATCAGGCTCGCCGGCAGGATATCGTCGCTTTCCAGAATGCCCAGGTCCATGTGCGGGTTCTTGGCTTCCCAGATCGCCAACGCATCCGACTGCGAACGGTATTCGACATCATGAACGTGGTCCATTTGCTCCAACTCATTCTTCAGCTGGAGGATGCCGGTTTCGGTCATCGTGCTGCTCATGTACGCGTGGATCAGCAGGTTGTTGCCCACCCGGTTCCAGATCACCGCGGCGCCCAGCATCAGCACGAGGAAGATACCCAAGACCAGCAGGCTGATCGTAACCTGCACGCCGTAGGTGAAATGCAGGAATCTGTTCAGCGCCAGGCTGGACAGGAACTCGCGGAAGAGGAACAGCATGCTACGCATTGGCGGCCTCCTCGGCGTTGAGGTAGCCGCCCTCGGTGCGGTCCGCGATCATCTGCCCCTGGCTGATGACGATCGTCCGCTTGCGGTAGTCGTTGACGACATTTTCGTCGTGCGTGGCCACGACGACCGTGGTCCCCCGCGAGTTGATCCTGACCAATAGGTCCATGATCTCCTTGCTCGTATCCGGATCAAGGTTGCCCGTCGGCTCGTCGGCCAGCAGGATGTCCGGCTTGTTCACCAGCGCCCGAGCGATACAGACGCGCTGCTGCTCACCGCCCGACAGCTGGTGGGGATAGCTTTTCTGGCGCTTGGTCAGGCCAACCCAATCCATGACCTCGGGTACAAGCTGCCCGATCTGCCGGCCCGAAGCCCCGCGAATCTGCAAAGCGTAAGCGATATTTTCGAATGCAGTTTTATGTGGCAGAAGCAAGAAATCCTGGAAGATAACGCCGATGCGTCGCCTGTGAAACGGAATTTCACGAATCCGCATCTTGGCAATATCCTTGTTGAACACGAAGACCTTACCGCTGGTCGGGATCGCATCGCGGTAGATCAATTTCATCAGGCTGCTCTTGCCGCCGCCGGTCGGTCCGACGACGAACACGAACTCCTGCTTCTGGATGTGCAGGTTGACGTTTCTCAGGCAGTTCACCAGATTGGGATACGTCAATCCGACGGAAACAAACTTGATCACGCCGCCCTCCGCATGGCTTGGCGTAACACGAGAAAGACGAACTGAGGCAGCATCCCCAGCCGTTTGAACCGGGACAAGTCCTGCATTGAGCGGTAGGCCCATTCCAGCCCCGTGCCGCGCATCCACATCGGCGCGCGGCTGCGCTTGCCGGCGAAGACCTCCAGTGCTCCACCGACGCCGACCATGATCGGCACCTGCAGTTCGTTACGATGTTCCGCGATAAACCGCTCCTGTTTCGGGCAGCCCATTCCCACGAGCAACAGATCCGGCTGGGCATTTCTGATCCGCTCGACCATCATCCGTTCTTCTGACGACGTGAAATAGCCGTCCGCTGTTCCAACGACCGCCAGGCCCGGCAGCTGCGCGCTGATCCGCTCCCCTGCGGTTTGGGCGATGCCCTCCTCCGAACCCAGCAGATAGACCCGCCCCTGATACTTGGCCAGCTTGGCCATCAGGTCGAAGGCCAGATCGATGCCGGGGTAGCGATGCACGGCGTTTTTGCGCAGCATACGGGCGGCCCAGGTCAGACCGACACCGTCGGAGACGTACATGTCTCCGCGCCGCAATACCTTTTGTGCATCAGGCTCGCGCTGCGCCGCAAGAATCATTTCGGCGTTAAGAGTGACCACATGCGTCTGAACCCTTGCTTCAAAAAGCTGCCAGAGCAGCTCCAGCACATCCCGAGGTTCACCGACGCATAGCGGGTAACCCAACACCTCCGATACTTGTATTTGCGCGCCCACGCCGCCCACCTCAGCTGGGCAGTTCATATCTGCATTATCGAAATTGCTCAATTGCGAGTTAAACGCGCCGATAATCATGACTGAGATGGTGGATGTTGGTCAAGTTGACACATTGCTGGCGACCTATGCGCCGCCCGTAACGTCCGGTGCGCTGGGCGCCGCCGACCCCCTCGCCCCTCTTGATACCGGCAATCCCGGCTCATTCCTGAACACGCTCGCCGCCGAGATGAGCCTGCCCGCTGACACCACTTCGAGCGCGGTGGTTGACACCGCCGCCGCGCCGGCGGACCAGGCTGAGATCAGCCAGGTCGCGGCCCAGCTGGAATCCCTGATGCTGGAGATGCTGCTTAAGCAAATGTGGGAGACCATTCCCAAAAGTGAGCTCTTCGGCCAGGGGCTCGATTCCAAGTTTTACCGCGAGATGTGGATCGAGGAACTCTCCAAGGACCTGACGGAGAACGGCCCGGGCATCGGTCTCAAGGCCATGCTGGAGCAGGAGCTGACCATCACGGACGGTCGGTCCGTCGATCCCTTCATGCTGGGCACCGAGTAGACGCCGCCGGTTCCCTCCCGTTCCCGCTAGGCCATGCACCGGTCCAAGGCTATAATTCTTGCGCGGAATCGCGGCATACCCCGGGGCCAGTTCGGCCATACGCCTGTCAACTGCATTGGGTAAGCTATTCGCCGGGAATCCATGGTAGTTAGCAACGTAACACGAGTCCACGCGGCTCGAAAATATCTGGTGCAAACATGCTTAAAATCTCCGGCCTCAAGGCCGTCGTGGAAGGAATGGAAATCCTCAAGGGCATCGATCTTGAGGTTAAGCCGGGCGAGGTTCACGGCATCATGGGCCCCAACGGCAGCGGCAAGAGCACGCTGGCCCGGGTCCTCAGCGGTGATCCGACCTATGCGGTCACCGGCGGCGAGGTCGATTACTGCGGCCAGGACCTGCTGGCGATGGCGCCGGACGAGCGCGCCCGTACGGGTCTGTTCCTGGCCTTCCAGTACCCGGTCGAAGTTCCCGGCGTGACGATCGGCAACTTCCTCCGCACGGCGTTCAACTCGCGCCGGGAGGAAGAGCTGTCGGCGATGGAGTTCTACGGTCTGCTGCTCAACAAGGTCCGCGAGCTGGGCCTCGCCGACCAGTGGGTGAACCGTTACCTCAACGAAGGCTTCTCGGGCGGCGAGAAGAAGCGCAACGAGATCCTGCAGATGATGGTGCTGGAACCGCAGCTGTGCATCCTCGACGAGACCGACAGCGGCTTGGATGTCGATGCGCTCAAGATCGTCAGCGAGGGCGTGAACAAAATGCGTTCGCCGGAGCGCAGCATCATCATCGTGACGCATTACGAGCGCCTGCTCGAGTACATCGTGCCGGATAAGTGCCACATCATGCTCGAGGGCCGGATCGTCCTCAGCGAGGACGGCATCGATCTGGCGCGGCGGATCGACGAGCAGGGTTATGAACATGTCAAACAGCAGTACGCAGCCCAGACACAGGCCTGATGCCGGCAGCGGACGGAGCCCAGGAGAAGACAGGGATGCCAATAGACGAAACAACTGAAGCGGGACAGACGGTGGCCCAGCCCGAGATCGGCGCTTACGCCGCCGGCTGGCACGACGCCGACACCAAGTACAGCTTCCGTGCCGAACCGGGCCTGTCGGAAAACGTCATCCGCCAGATAAGCGAGATCAAGGGTGAGCCGCAATGGATGCTCGATTTCCGCTTACGTTCCTACGAGCACTTTCTAAAGCGCCCGTTGCCGCGTTGGGGCGGAAACCTGGGCGAGTTGGACTTCGATTCGATCTATTACTACCTCAAGCCGGAGGCCGAGAACGCGCGCAGCTGGGACGATGTCCCCGAGGCGATCAAGGACACCTTCGAAAAACTCGGCATTCCCGAAGCCGAGCGGACGGTGTTGGCGGGCGTCGGCGCGCAGTACGACAGCGAGACCGTGTACCACAACCTCCAGCAGGAATGGCGCGACAAGGGTGTCGTCTTCCTGGACATGGACGGCGGCCTGCGCGAGCACGAGGATATCGTCAAGGAGCACTTCGGCACGGTGATCGCGCCGGAGGACAACAAGTTCTCGGCGCTGAACAGCGCCGTCTGGAGCGGCGGCAGCTTCGTCTACGTGCCCAAGGGCGTCCAGCTGGAAATCCCGCTGCAGGCGTACTTCCGCATCAATGCGGACCGCGCGGGCCAGTTCGAGCGCACGCTGATCATCGTCGAGGAAGGCGCCTTCGTGCATTACATCGAAGGCTGCACCGCCCCGACTTACGCCAGCGAAGCGCTGCACAGCGCGGTTGTCGAGATCATCGCCAAGCCCGGCGCCCGTGTGCGCTATAGCACCGTGCAGAACTGGTCGGCGAACGTCTACAACCTGGTCACCAAACGCGCCGTCGCCATGGAGCACGCCACGGTGGAGTGGCTGGACGGCAACATCGGCAGCAAGCTGACGATGAAATACCCGGCGGTCGTACTGGCCGGCGAAGGCGCGCGCGGCGAGGTGCTAAGCGTGGCCTACGCCAAGGACGGCCAGCACCAGGACACGGGTGCCAAGATGATCCATGTCGCGCCGGGCACCTCGAGCCGCATTATCAGCAAGTCGATCAGCAAAGGCTTGGGTCGCTCGAGTTACCGCGGCCTGGTGCGCGTCCACAGCGGCGCGCGCGGGGCCAAGAGCAATGTCGAGTGCGATGCCCTGTTGCTCGATGAAAACAGCCGCACCGATACTTATCCGTATATCGAGATCGACGAGGATTCGGCAAGCGTGGGCCACGAGGCGCGGGTCAGCCGCGTCTCCGAGCAGCAGGTGTTCTACCTGATGCAGCGCGGCATCCCCGAACCGGAGGCGATGGCCTTGGTGGTCAGCGGCTTCATCGAGCCGATCACCAAGGAACTGCCGCTGGAATACGCCGTCGAGTTGAACCGCCTGATTGAACTGGAAATGGAAGGGAGCGTCGGATAATGCCTGCCACCACGCAACAGCTATCGCCCGTCGAGCGGAAACTGGCCAACTGGCAGCCCGCAGCGGACGTGCCGGACTGGTTCGCCCAGCAGCGCCGCGACGCTCGCGACGCCTATTTCGACTCCGCGCTACCGGATCGCTCCGACGAGGCCTGGCATTACGGCCATCCGCAGCATTACACGCTGGACGACCTCGATATCGCCCACGCGCAGCCGGGTTTCAACGGCATCCGCTATGAGCGCATCTGCGGCCTGACCGGCCAGCCGCGCCGTATCGCCTGCCTGAGCATGGTCGGTGATAACGTCGCGGAGATCAGCTCCAGCACGCCGCTACGCGATGCCGGCGTAACCGTCATGTCCCTGCGCCAGGCGCTGGCCTTGCGCGGCGATCAGTTGCAGGACTACTGGCAGCGCGAGCTGCTCAAAGCCGACCGCGACCGCCTGACCGCCAGCCACTATGCGCTGATCGACAACGGGTTTTACGTGCACGTGCCGGCCGGCGTCACCGCTCCCGAGCCGATCCACCTGATTATGGAAACGGGCGAGCAGGGCAGCGTGGTCGCGCCGCATGTGATCATCGGCGCGGAAAAAGGCTCCACCTCAACCGTGTTCGTCCACTATCTGGGCTCGACCTACGAAAAGCGCAACCTGCAGCTCGGCCAGTTGCACGCGCATCTGGATGACGCAGCGAAGCTGTCCGTCGTCAAGGTCGAGCACGTCGGACTGAATACCGATATCCTGACCCAGGAGCTCGCCAACGTCGGCCGCGATGCCAAATACGTCAGCGTCGCCGTCCATTTCGGCGGCAAACATCTGCGCCATGAGGCCGTGGCCAATCACGCACAGCCCGGCGGTTCCAGTGAATTGCTCGGGATGCATTTCGTGCGCGACCGCCAACGCTACGACTTCCAGACCACGCAGGTGCATGCCGCGCCCGAATGCGCCAGCAACCTGCTGTTCAAGGGCGCTGTGATGGATCGCGGCCGCGCCAGCTACCAGGGCATCATCCAGGTGCATCCGCATGCGCAGAAGACCGACGCCTACCAGACCAATCGCACGCTCTTGCTGTCGCCGGAGGCCCGTGCCGACAGCTCGCCGCAGCTGGAGATCCTGGCCAATGACGTCCGTTGCAGCCATGGCTCGACGGTGGCGAACGTCGACAAAGACCAGATTTTCTATCTGGAAAGCCGCGGGATCAGGGCCGCCGAGGCCCGGCGCCTGATCGTCAGCGGCTTCATGGCGGAAATCGCCGACCGCGTGCCGCTGGCTACCGCCCGTGACTACGTGTATAACTACGTCCTGGACCGCGTCAATGAGTAACTGGATCGAAGCCTGCAGTCTGGACCAGCTCAAGGAAGGCCTGCCCTACCCCGTCACGCTGGATGACTACGATATCGTGCTGATCCGGCAAGACGATTCCGTCTACGCGCTGGCGGACAACTGCACGCACCAGGATTTTCCGCTCAGCCAGGGGAAAGTCGGCCCGGACCGTATCACTTGCCGGGCCCACGGCGCGCAGTTCTGCCTGAAAACCGGCAAGGCGCTCAAGGCTCCGGCTTTCGCCGGCGTTAAAACCTTTACCACCAGGATCGACGACGGTATCGTGTTTGTAGATGTATAGGGCCGTCTGTACCGGCAAACCTTGTCTAACCATCTTTTCCCCGTCATAATAAGGGGACGGCCCAATGCGGGCCGAAATACAGGTGGTGTTAAGTGTCCGATACCGCAGAGAGTCTGGTAATGAACGAAGACGAAGTTCCGTGTACCCCGCTTTCCCCGGAGGAAGTCCGCCCCGACTTTCCGCAGCTTAACCGGCGCATCGGTGATTATCCCCTGGCCTACCTTGATAACACGGCGGCTACGCTCAAGCCCCGCCAGGTAATCGAGGCGATCGATCACTTCTATGCGACCTGCCCAGCCAACGTGCACCGCGGCATCCACACGTTAAGCGAGGAAGCGACCGACGCCTATGAAAGCTCCAGAAAGCGCATCGCGGCGTTCATCCACGCCCCGCGCGAATCCGAGCTGATCTTCACCCGCAATACGACCGAAGGGATCAACCTGGTCGCGGACTGCTGGGCACGCCGGCGGCTTAAGCCTGGTGATGAAGTGCTGGTCACGGTGATGGAGCATCACGCCAACCTGATTCCCTGGCAGATCGTGACCGAAGCGACCGGTGCTACATTGAAGTTTGCCCGACTCCACCCCAGCGGCCAGCTGGACCTGGACGACTGGTACAGCAAGCTGAGCGAGCGTACGAAGTTCGTCAGCATGCCGCAGGTTAGCAATGTCCTGGGCGTGATCAACCCCGTCAAGACATTGACCGCCGCCGCCAAAGCCGTGGGCGCGACTGTGCTGGTCGATGCCGCGCAGAGCGTACCGCACATGCCGGTCGACGTCGTCGACATCGGCTGCGACTTCCTGGCGTTCTCTGGCTACAAGCTGCTGGGCCCCTTTGGCATCGGCGGCTTGTGGGGGCGCTACGAGCTACTCGACGCTATGCCGCCCTACCAGACCGGCGGCAGCATGATCCACACGGTCACGCTGGAGAAGACCACCTTCGCCGACCCGCCGCAGCGCTTCGAGGCCGGCACGCCGTCGATCGCCGACGCGGTGGGCTTTGCCGCGGCGATCGACTACCTGACCAACGTCGGGATGGACCGCCTGCATCAGCGCGAGATCGAACTCAGCAAGTACATGCACGAGCGCCTGGCCGAAATCCCCGGTCTGCGCATCCTGGGCGAGTACTTCGAGGGCAAGCCCGGCATCGCCAGCTTCGATCTGGCATACGCCCATGCGCACGATGTCGCGCAGTTCCTCAGCGACGAGGGCGTCGCGGTCCGCGCCGGCCATCACTGCGCCGAGCCGCTGCACCATGAATTCAACTCCGAGAGCACATCCCGGGCCAGCCTCTACCTCTACAACACCGAGGCGGAAATCGATCAGTTGATTGCGGGCCTGGGCACCGTAAGGGAGATCTTCGGATAATGGACCTGAAAACTCTGTACCGCGAAGTGATCGTCGACCATTATAAGAAGCCGCGCAACTCGACGCCACTCGATCATCCGGACGTCGAGGCCAAGTGCAAGAATCCGTCCTGCGGAGACCGCGTGACGCTGCAACTGCGCTTTGCCAACGACAACCTGGCCGAGATCGGCTTTATCGGTGTCGGCTGCGCGATCAGTCAAGCCAGCACTTCAATGATGACCCAAGCCGTGAAGGGTAAGTCGCGCGAGGAAGTGCGCCAGATCATGACCGCGTTCCGCGAGATGGTGGTAGAAGGCGCGGAGCAGCCCGATGCGGAGGCACTTGGAGACTTGGTGACGATGCAGGGTATCGCCAAGTTGCCGGCGCGCGTGAAATGCGCGATGTGCGGCTGGTCCGCGCTGGAGGCGGCTTTGGACGAGCAAAGCGAGGAAGTGGACATGGACCAGGACACCTCGATGCCTGAAGCCAAGCGCGGCGGCGGCATGTAAGCGAACGCCGTCACGGCGCCGGCTCAGGCCTCGCCGATCATGCCCTTGCGGTACCAGGCGGCACCGGCGCACAGGATCACGACAACCGGCAAGGCCAGCCCGTTGGCCAGTTGCTTGGCGGTCAGCACGTCGTAATGGCCGAACGGCGACCGCCAGTCCACGAATGCCACGGGGAAGCCTTTGTCGATTCCCAACAAGACATAGGCCAGGTAGATGACCGCCAGAATGATGATGATCATCATGTCTTTCATGGCTTGATTCTAGCAAATCGCGGTGCGCGCGGCGTGACGGCGGATCTTCCGGAACCGTCTAGAATAAGCCGATGCTAAGCCTGTTGACCGACCTCGAATTCCCCGGCGCTCCGGCGCCGGACCTGCAACGCCAGCCGGCGGGCTTCGACCTGACCTGCGCGCAAATCGCCCGTTTCACCGGCACCGGCGCGATCGACCTGACGAACTCCCGGCGCGAACTGCCGGCGCTGTCGCCGCTGGCCTGGCCGCCTGCCTCTGCCGCCGCCGAGTCCGTCTCGCTGGTTCTGGACCCGGCTGGCTATCTGGTTACATATAACGAAGAAATCGCCGTACCGGTTGATTGCGCCGGCATCGTCCTGCCGCGCAGTTCGCTGATGCGTTGCGGCGCGACGCTGCACAGCGCGTTGTGGGATCCCGGCTACCGCGGCCGGGGCCAGGGCCTGCTGACCGTCTTCAGCTCGTTGAGGCTGTATCGCGACGCGCGGATCGGCCAGTTCATTCTGCTGCGACTGGAGGCCCAGGCCGACAGGACCTACGACGGCCAGTACCAAGGTGAGAACCTCGACCGCTAGTCCTGGAAGTCGCTATCCACGCCCACCGGCAGCGAATAGCGCAACACGACGGGCCGGGCCAGGTCGCCTTCGCTGATCAACCCCAGGCCGTCGAGGATCGCGCAAAGGCAGCGGCCCGGCTGGAACTCCACCACTTCCGCGCTGCCGATCCGCTCATAGTCATGCCAGACCACCAATCCCTCCGCGTTGGCGATGCCGTTGTCGCGCAGGATCGTCAGCTCGTCCCCCGGTTCCAGCCCGCAGGTTTCGTCCAGGTCGACCACGAGCGCTTCGCCGTTGACGGCCAGGACTAATCCTTGCAGTGGTAATTGCTCGGTCAGCTGGTAGATCGCCGCGCCCAGGACCTTGTAGGTGGCATGGCCGATCATCGTCTCGCTGAAGTCCGTCGATGTGAAGTCGATGCTGGCCGCCCAGCCCGAGCTGATGCGGTCCTGGCGCGTGCCTTCGCGGCTCTCCCGCCCGTCCAGCAGCCACTGCGCCAGTTCCTGGCCGCCCTCGGTCTCGATCAGGCGCAGGCTCAGCGACACATAAGCCACGTTGGATCCCGTGCCCAACATGCGGCTCAGGTCGTTAAGATCGTCGCTGAGATCGACGACCTGGTCCCGGTCGCTGACGGCGAACGCGACAACCTCCCCCACTACCAGGTAGTCGCAATGCTCATTGAGCAACGCCAGCTGATCCTCGCTGAGCCCGACCAGTGCGTCGTATTCCACCGCGGCATCCTTCAGCAGCGCTTCCACTTCGGCCACGCCCAGCGCTTCGCCGACGCCGGATAGCGATATCTCCTGAGCGAACAACCGCGCGATACCCCGGCCGACATTCGGGATCTCCGCCGCGAAAGGCGCGACGCCCACGACGGGCCTGGCCGCAAGTGCGGGCAACGAAGTGGATAATAAAAAGGCCGCCAGAAATATGCTGAGGAAAATCGCTCTGTGCTTGGTTGACGTCAACGCATTACCTCCGTATAATCACTGGCCTGGCGATATTATCGCCGACGCCGACGTAGCTCAGCGGCAGAGCAGCTGATTCGTAATTAGCAGGTCGTCGGTTCAAATCCGACCGTCGGCTGTTTTTCTCTGAAGCTACGCTTTCCGCTCATCCATCATATCGCCCAGCATGGCATTCTCTTCCTCGCTGAGAATCCGCTCGACATCCAGGATGATTAACAGGCGGTTTTCCAGCTTACCCACGCCCGAGATGTAGCCGCTGTCGATCGTCGTCGTCATGGCCGGCGCCGCGCTGATCAGGTTGCCAGACAGTGTCAGCACTTCGCTAACCTCGTTAACCTGCAAGCCCACCGTCAAATTACTGTATTCCACGATAACCACCTTCATTTCGGAGTCACCGGTGGACCCGAGATTGAACCTGGTATGCATGCAGATAATCGGGATAATTTGACCGCGTAAATTGATAACACCGAGAATATATTTCGGGGCATTGGGCAGCTGCGTAACTTCGGGCTTACGGATGATTTCCTTTACGAATTGAATGGGGATTCCGTACTCTTCCTCGCCTAACGCAAACACCACCAGCTGGATCGATTGGTCAGCAGAACCAACGTGCTCAATGTCCATTGTATCCTCCAGACACTTGCTTGTGGAAACTCGTCGTTATCGACGTTTCGATTCAATTATCACCGAAAATGCCGATTTTTCATGGTTAATTATCAAGATTAACCAAAGCTTCACTTCTTAATCAAGCAAGCGTCCAGCCACATCCTGACCAGCGAATTCGCCCATCCCCAGCAGCTCTTCTTCGATGCGTAAAAGCTCGTTGTACTTGGCCACGCGGTCGGTCCGGCAGGGAGCGCCGGTCTTGATCTGGCCTGCGCCGACGGCGACCGCCAGGTGGGCGATCGTCGCGTCCTCGGTCTCGCCGCTGCGATGGCTGATCACCGTGGAGAAGCCGGCTTTGTGCGCCATCCGGATCGTATCGAGCGTTTCGCTGACCGTACCGATCTGGTTGAGCTTGATCAGGATGCTGTTGCAGGACTTGGCCTTGATGGCCTGCGCCAGCCGCTGCGGATTCGTGACCAGCAGGTCGTCGCCGACAATCTGAATGCGACTGCCGAGTTTGGCGGTCATGCCGGCCCAGGCGTCCCAGTCGTCCTCGTCCAGCGGGTCCTCGATGCTGTAGATCGGGTATTGCTTGACCAGTTCGCCGTAGAAGTCGACCAGCTCGCTGTTGCTAAGCACCTTGTCCGAGCCCTCCAGGACGTATTTCCCGTCCTTGTAGAACTCGCTGGCGGCGCAGTCCATCGCCAGGGCGATCTGCTTGCCAGGCTCGTAGCCGGCGGTCGTGATCGCCTCGATAATCAGGGCCAACGCCTCGTCGTTGCTGCCCAGCGCGGGCGCGAAGCCGCCTTCGTCGCCGACGTTGGTGACGTAGCCGTGGCTCTTGACGACCTTTTTGAGCGCCTGATAGGTTTCGCAACCGGCCCGTAGCGCCTCGCGGAACGAATCGAAGCCGTGCGGCGCGATCATGAACTCCTGCAGGTCGACTTTATTGTCGCCATGCTGTCCGCCGTTGATGACATTCATCTGGGGCACGGGCAGCTTCACGGCATCCGCACCGCCGAGGTAGCGGTACAAAGGCAGGCCGGTGAAGTCCGCCGCAGCGTGCGCGACCGCCAGGCTGACGGCCAGGATCGCATTGGCGCCCAGCTTGCCCTTGTTGGGCGTGCCGTCGAGCTCGATCATCAGCGTATCGATCGCCCGTTGGTCCAGCGCATCGATACCGACCAGTTCCGGAGCGATTACTTCGCGAATGTTCTCCACGGCGCGCAGCACGCCTTTGCCACCGAACCGCTCCTTGTCCCCGTCGCGCAATTCGACCGCCTCATGCGACCCGGTGCTGGCGCCGCTGGGCACAATCGCACTGCCGATCGCGCCGCTGGCCAGCAAAACGTCGGCCTCCACGGTGGGGTTACCACGAGAATCGATGACTTCCCGGGCCAGGATCGCTTCAATCATGCTCATCACGGTCTCCTTTGCGCTCTGCGCACGCTGGCGCCCGCCTGCCGGCGGGCCAGATTGTGACACGGGCAGCGGCTGCTGCCCGTGTGCTGTTACGGCCAATTCAGCGGATCCCGCTCCGGCGATCCGCGCCTGTTTTCAACCGAGCTAGCCATTCCTGATCTGCGCCTGGGCAGCCGCCAAACGGGCCACCGGTACGCGGTACGGGCTGCAACTGACATAGTTCAGGCCGACGCGGTGGCAGAAGTCGATACTCGCCGGATCGCCGCCGTGCTCACCGCAGATGCCCAGCTTGATATCGGGCCGCATCTGGCGACCCAACTCGCAGGCAATGCTGACCAGCTTGCCGATCCCCGCCTGGTCCAGGCTGTTGAACGGATCCGCCGGATAGATCTTCATGTCCACGTACTTGCCCAGGAACTTCTGCGCGTCATCGCGGCTGACGCCCATGCCCATCTGGGTCAGGTCGTTGGTACCGAAGCTGAAGAACTCCGCCACGTTGGCGATCTCGTCGGCCGTGACCGCCGCCCGCGGGATTTCGATCATCGTGCCGAACATGTAATCGATCTTCTGGCCGTACTCGGCCATCGTCTCCTCGGCCACGCGCCGCAGCACCGTTTCCACCAGCGCCAGTTCGCGGTAATTGCCGATCAGCGGAACCATGATCTCCGGCCGGGCGTCGATGCCGTTCTGCTTGGCCTCGATCGCGGCGCTGATGATCGCGCGCACTTGCATCTCGTTGATCTCGGGATACACCAGCCCCAGCCGGCAGCCACGGAAGCCCAGCATCGGGTTGGCCTCGCGCATGCCGTCGATCCGGCCCTTCAACTCGGCGCGCTTGGCGTCCGTGACCTTGCCCAGCACCTCGTTGATCATCGAATCGATCTCGTCGGCGCTGTGCGGCAGGAACTCGTGCAGCGGCGGGTCGAGCAGGCGGATCGTGACGGGTTTGCCGTCCATCGCCTCGAAGATGCCGTAGAAATCCTGCTTCTGGAAACCAGCGATCTTGGCCAGGTGTCCGCGCCGCTCCTCCTCGGTGTCGGAGAGGATCATCGCCTGGACGTGCGGCAGGCGCTCGGGCTCGAAGAACATATGCTCCGTGCGGGTCAGGCCGATGCCCTCGGCGCCGAACTCGACCGCCTGGCGGCTGTCGCGCGGATTGTCGGCGTTGGTGCGCACCTTGAGCCGGCGGATGCCGTCGGCCCAGGCCAGCAGCCGGCCGACCTTGCCGCCGAACTCCGGATCGCGCAGTTTCAGCGCACCCGGGTAGACCGTGCCCGTCGTGCCGTCGATCGTGATCCAGTCACCCGCGCTGAACTTCTGGCCGCCGATTAGCACCTGCCCGCCCGTGAACTTCAGGCTGGGCGCGCTGGCCACGCAGGGTTTGCCCATGCCGCGGGCGACGACCGCCGCGTGGCTGGTCATGCCGCCGCGCGCCGTCAGGATACCCTGGGCCACGACCATGCCGTCGATATCGTCGGGGGCGGTTTCCTCGCGGACGAGGATCAACTGGTCGCCCTTCACGTGGCCGCCCTTCTTGCCCTTTTCCTTGGCTTCCTTGAGCTTGCGCTCCTTGCTTTCGTTGAAGAGCTTCACCGCTTCGTTGCTGTCCAGCACGATCATGCCGACCGCGGCGCCCGGGCTGGCCGGCAATCCGTCGCTGTCCAGCGCCGCCGGCATCGCCTGGGTAGGATCGATCTGCGGATGCAGCAGTTGCTCGATATGCTCGGGGCCGACCATCATCACGGCCTCGGCTTCCTTGACCAGGCCTTCGTCGAACATGTCGACCGCCACGTTGACGGCGGCCATGCCGGTGCGCTTGCCGTTTCTGGTCTGCAGCATCCACAGCCGGCCTTCCTGCACCGTGAACTCGATGTCTTGCATGTCGCGGAAGTGCTTTTCCAGCTTCTCGATGGTCTCGAACAGCTGCTTGCCGACCTCGGGCAGAACCTTGTGCAACTCGTCGATATCCTGCGGCGTGCGGATACCGGCCACGACATCCTCGCCCTGGGCGTTGATCAGGAACTCGCCGTAGATCTTCTTCTCGCCCGTCGAGGGATTGCGGCTGAAGCACACGCCCGTGCCGCTGGTATCGCCCATGTTGCCGAAGACCATCGTCTGCACGTTGACCGCCGTGCCCAGATTGTCGGCAATCGAGTTCTCGCGGCGGTAAGTGATCGCCCGCGGGTTCATCCAGCTCTTGAACACCGCTTCGATCGCGATCCGCAGCTGCTCGTAAACGTCCTGCGGGAACTCGATTCCGGCATGCTTCTTGAAAATTCCCTTGTACTTTTCAATCAACCCATCCAGCTCATCCGCCGTAATTTCGTGATCGGCGCGGTCGCCGCGGAGCGCGATCAGCTCTTCCTCGAAGTAGCCAAGGTGAATGCCCATCGCCACATCGCCGAAGGTCTGGATCAGCCGGCGATAGCTGTCCTTGGCAAAGCGCGGGTTGCCGGTCTTCGCCGCGAGGACCTCGCAGGTCTGGTCGTTCAGGCCGAGGTTCAGAATCGTGTCCATCATGCCCGGCATGGAGAATTTGGCGCCGGAACGGACCGAAAACAGCAGCGGATCGGTCGTGCCGCCGAATTCCCGGCCCAGCTCCTGGTTGAGCCGGCTGACGGCTTCCTGGACCTGCTGCCAGAGTCCTTCGGGAAATTGCTGCTCGTGGTCGTTATAGTCGTTGCAGGCTTCGGTCGTGATCGTGAAGCCCGGCGGTACCGGTAGTCCCAGCTGAGTCATGTTCGCCAGATTGGCGCCCTTGCCACCCAGCAAATCCTTGTTCTTCGAGTCTGCTTTATCAAAGGCGTACAGCCATGTGTTGGTCATTGTCATCACTCACTTGGTTGGTTAATTGGCGCCCGTAATTATATTACTCGCGCACAGGGGTTGGATTGCCCCTGGCGTCCCGCGCACCACCAAAGCGATACGCGAGACGCCAGTAATGTTAACAGCAGTTTGGGAACTTTAGTGTTCCGCTTCCTCTTCTGCTTCGTCCGCGGGGGTTTCAGCGTCCGCGCCGGGTTCTTCCGTCACTTCTTCCGTGCCGGCCGCCTCATCCTCGACGACGGCTTCCTCGCCGGCCGTTTCTTCCAACACAGCCTCTTCCCCGCTTTCCAGGGTCGCCACCGCGGCGTTGGCGGCCTCATCCGGCTCGCCGTCTTCCTGCTTCTGATGCATACCCAGGATCAGGTACTCGAACAGCTGTTTGTCTTCCGCGGAGTCCAGACAGAGGATATCCAGCGTCGCGCTGTTGATAATCTCATCCTCGAGCTCGACCTGCACCGGGAAGGCCTCTTTGGCCTTGATCTTCTCCTTGATCGTTTCCTTGCAGTCCTCATAGGTCAGCGTCGCCAGTGAGCTTTCCGTCAGGTGGTTGAACTGGACGTGCTTGTTCTTGATGTCGTCGGCGTTGTCTTCCCACTCTTTTTGCATTTTCTCTTCGGTGATGTCGATTCGGGACTCAACCAGCGCATCCCAGAGCAGCCGGCTGCGCATGTCGTTGATGAACTCCTTTTCCGAGATCGACTGCTCGGAAAGGAACTGGTCCCACGTCTTGCCCGAGTTGATCTGCTGCTCACGCGTCATTTCCATCATTTCATCGAACCTGGTCTCATCGACTTTGACACCGTCCTGCGCGGCAATCTGATGCAGCCGGTCATAGGCGATCAGCTGGCGCAGTGGTCCGCGCATATACTGGTAAGTAATCACGTCCGCGGCATACACCGGATGCCCGTTCATGTTCATCACCGGCTTGCTGTCCGCCTTGGGGGCGTACTGGCCGTTGGGTCCATCCTGGGTGCTGGCCGTGGTTACGCAACCCAGCAGCAACCCGACCAGCAACGCGGCGATGACCCACGTGATGTTGACTTTGTTCATTATGTGCTCCTTGTAAGCCCTGAATGGCCGTTTATACTACCGGCGGTCCTGCGCTTTGTAAACGATCAAGGCGCTCGTGATAGAATTTGCGTTCTTGTATCAAGCTTGCCCTGCGAGGTTACCGTGCGCATCAGTATCGTTGCTAAACCGGCCAAGACCCTCAAGCCCGAAATTACCTGCTATTTCCTTAATCCAGACGTGCGCTACGCCGCCAATGTTCCGGCCGCGCTGGCTAACGTCAACTCGGATGCCAATCCACCCGTCATCGTTCCGGCCGCAGACCGGCTGCTGCTCGGTTTTAACCTGCCGGTCTACAAATACTACGAAGAGCATGAAGCCCGCCGCGTCGCCGGCGGATCGACCGTGCGCGAACTGCGGCGCATGAACAAGACGGTCGCCACCTGGATCCTGGATGGGAAATTCCCGCTCGAGCATTTCACCCAGCTGGTAACCGGCGCGCTGATGGCCGACTACCGTTTTCTCGATTACAAGTCACAGAAGCCGGCGCAGCTGGCTAAGGAACAGCTGGTGATCGTCGCCGGGGCGAACGCACCGGCATTTAAGCGCGAGCTGGCGCGGCTCCAGGCGATCGACGCCGGCGTCCGCGTGGCGCGCGACCTCGCTAACACGCCGGCCAACGACCTGGTACCGCTGGACCTGGCCGATTTCGCACGCCGGTTGGCTAAGGAGCACGGCCTGTCCTTCAAAGCGCTCAGCGCCGCCCAGCTGGAAAAAGGCGGCTACGTGGGCCTGACCCAGGTCGGCAAGGGCAGCGTGCATCCGCCCGTGATGTTCACGCTGACTTACCAGCCCAAGGTCAGCAATCGCCAGGCTCAGCCGCTCTGCCTCGTCGGCAAGGGCCTGTGCTTCGACGCCGGCGGCGTGAACCTGAAACCCTGGGAAGGCATGTGGAACATGAAGGCGGACATGGGCGGCGCCGCCGCCGTCATCGGCGCGATGAAATCCATTGCCCTGCTGAAGCCCCGCGTCGAGGTCACCGCCGTCATCGGTTCGGCGATCAATGTGCTTGACGGCAAGGCCGTGCTGCCGGGCGATATCTTGCGCTACCGCAACGGGCGCACGGTGGAAATCCAGAATACCGACGCCGAAGGCCGGCTGGTGCTGGCCGACGCCCTGCTCTACAGCCAGCAGATCCTGAAACAGCGCCGAATCGTCGACTTCGCCACGCTGACCGGTGCCTGCGCGCGAGCATTGGGGGTGCAGTACATCGGCCTGCTGTCCCGCGCCCAGGGGCTGAAAGCCGATGTCGAGCGTGCGGCTGAAATCAGCGGCGAAAACACGTGGGAACTGCCGCTGCATCCGGAGTACCGCCTGCAGCTCAAGAGCTCCATCGCCGACGTGCGCAATATCGGCGGCGCGATTGCCGGGGCGCAAACCGCGGCTTGGTTCCTGCACGAGTTCATCGAGGAGAAGACCGAATACGTCCACCTGGATATTGCCGGCACCTTCCTGACGGAAAAGGAAGACAAGTACTGGAGCCAAGCCGGCATGACTGGGTCCGGCGTACGTTTGGCGGTGGCGCTGGCGGAGTTATCGGCCGGCTAGCGCTTCTCGTACATAAAACTGAGATTGACGCCCATATCCTCCAGGTCGCCGGTCATTTCCGGCGTCAGGTCCTGATGCCAGTCGCCGCTGACCGGAATATTGTAGGTGTGGCCGCAGGATGTGCAGCGGACTTTAACCTGTTCCACGATTTCGACCTGGCGTAATTCCTCTTCGCGCTCCCAACTGCGCGTCATCTTGTGTTCTTCGATCTGACTGACAATCTCAAACCGGTTTTCATGGCATTTGTCACAACGCCGGTTAAAAAAGGTGCCGGGTTTGAGTTTGGACCGTGGAATAAAGCCGAAAGTATCGACGCGGCCGGTACCGTTGCAGGCACGGCACAACTCGCGCTCGTTGCCGATCAGGCCTTGCCCCTCGCAAAACGGGCAGAGCGGAAACTCCAAAACGTACCCATTGCCTTCGCACTCGTCACAGGTCGTGGGAATTTGCCTTTTCAGTAGCCCGAACAAAACACTCGTATACACCATCCGCACACCGGTGCCTTGGCAAAACGGGCAGTTTTTCTTTACCAGCACGAAAGCCTCCTGACCGCAACGACTCTACCTTACATGATACAGCTTTCGTACGACTTAGACAATACGTCTGTACAGCGCTAATTAGCCTTCAGCACGCACCGGACTGAGCAATCGATCCTGAACTATGTTACACTTTCGCCAGTAATCACCCTTCCATGGAGGCGAGACTTGGCGGTCACGTCCCGGCGCGGCGATTCAGCACCCAGCGTCAAATTAGCGGAATTGAGCCTGGAACTCGCGCAGATTCAGGTCAAGGGCTCCAGAACCATCGCCCGGCAGATCGTCCAAGCCCTGAGCGCGTGCATCGAAACCAACCGCTCCAGCCTGGTCCTGCTCGAAGCCAAGTCGCACAACATCGCCAAGCATGTCAGTGTCGGCTACGAGCTGAAAAAGCCGCAGCTAGATGAATCCCTGAAGCTGATCAAGGCCGTCTGTGCCTCCAAGAAGCCGTTTTTCTGCTACGACATCCGCGAAACACCTGATTTGCTGGCGCCCTGGGCCGATGACTACCGGACGGACGCCTTCATTTTGATTCCGCTGGTCTACAAACATCAAACCCGGGCCGTGGCTTGCGTCAGCAACCTGTCGCGGCAGCAATTGATGCAGATCGAGAATTCGCCCGCCCAGTTCGAGCTGATTATCTCCCAGTTGCATCAGCTGGTCAGCCTGCAGCTGGATCTCGACGAGGCCGAGGAGTGCGCCAAACCGGCCGTCGACGATGAGTTGGTCCTGATCGGCAACATGATCGACAAATTGGACCAGACGCTCGACTCCCGCAACATTTTCAGCCTTTTCGGCGAGTTGATCGCCGATGTCCTGCCGCTGGATCTGCTGGCCGTGATCCACGACAACCTGGCCGGCGATCAATCCGGCGTTGTCTGTGTCAGGCGCCCTTCGCACCAGCAAGACCTGTCGTCGATCTTCGACAATCTGAGCCGCCAATGGCAACGGCGCCATCGCCGCGCGCCGCACCTCGAGTTGGAGCAGGCGATGTTGATCGGCGGCGAACTGGTCAGCTACGAAGGCGAATGCCCGCAGGAGCTGGCGCTGGGCCGCGTGGAGACGTTCCCGATCTTCATCGACAACGACCTGTTCGCGCTCGTGCTGATCTCGGCCTGCGAGGAAACGCTGCAGGAACGGCGCCTGATGCGCCTGTTCAACATCCTCGCGCACCACCTGCTGATGCATGTCAAGAAGTCGCTGCTGCTGGTGCAGAACCAGGAGATGCAGACGGTCGACAGCCTGACCGGCTTGTACAACGAGCGGCACTTCTACCACATGATGGACCGCGAGTTCGATCGCGCCGCCCGTTATAACGTGCCGTTGACGATCCTGATCATCGATGTCGACCATTTCAAGGACGTCAACGAGGCCTACGGTTTCGAGACCGGCGACATGCTCTTACGCGAGATCTCGCGGATCCTGATGGAAAACATGCGTACGACGGACTTCGTCAGCCGTTACAGCGGCGAGCGGTTCATCATCGTACTGCCCGAAACTCACAATAAAAACTCGGAAATCATGGCCAACCGCCTGCGGCGGTACATCGAGAACAACAGCTTTTACATTCCGAATACGAACGTCTTCATCAAGGTAACCGTCTCCATCGGTGTTGCCAGCTACCTGGACCACAAACCGACCAGCCTGGCGCAGTTTATCGAGTTCGCGGATACGGCGTTGTATTTCGCCAAGCGGGCTGGACGCAACCAAGTCATTGGCTATAGTTATGTCATTAACGTAATGATGCGTGAGACGGATAACGAGAGCTGAGCAAGCCATGATCAGGATCGCAAGCATTTGGACACTGGTTGTTTTCGCGCTGGTCGCGGGGGTCTGTGTGGCCGCGGCACAGCAAAACGATACGCCGCCGGACCTGCCCCCGATCGAAGAGGTCGAGGAGCAGGCGGAGTATATCTACGACCCGGCGACTAACACATATATCCCGCGGCCGCAGCCGGATACCGGCGTGTTCGTGCCGATGGACTTCAGTTTCCGGATCGGCGTGGTCGGCGACTACATCAAGGAAGTCCCCACCGCCGGCGGGGTGCAGACCCAGGTCAAAACGCCGCTGATTCTGATCGACCCGCGCAACGGCGAAATCGGCGTTTATGCCAAGAATTTCCCGGCGCGGATCGTCACCCACTCGGACAACGGCAACTGGGTGGTCGGCGTCGCCGAGAGCAGCTCGGTCGAGGGCTCGTCCGGCAGCCGCCAGCGCGAATGCGCCGTCTCGCTGGACATGAACGAAGGCGACATCGAGATCATCCAGGAATTCCCGCTGTTCAGCAAGTTCCAGGCGTTCTTCACGCCCAACGATAACAACGCGATTCTGTACTGTGTCAACGAGCCGGCGGTCGTCAATTCGCTGGTGCGCTACAACCTGCGCAACAAAGAGGAAGAGATTCTGCCCGCCGAGGGCAACCGCTTCTACCTGTACGGGTTAAAGCAGGATGATCCGCGGGGGATCTGGGTCGAGGACCCGTTCTCGGTGGCCGATTACCCCGTCGTCGACCTGGTTAACTGGGAAGACGGATCCAACCTGGACAAGGTCAAGTTCCCCGGCTCGTCCTATATCCTGCCCAGCCCGATGGGCGACGTGCTGCTGGCCGTGGTGGAAAACCGCGCCGAGGCCAGCATCGGCTATTACAAGCTAAGCGACCATTCCTTCCACCAGGTGCCCAACCTGGTGCTGACGCGACCGACGGTGAAATGGGCGCACACGGCCATGGCGGTCATCGCCAAGGAATCCACCGCCACACGCGACCGCTTCCTCTGGATCGACCTCGAGACGGGCAATGCCCAGGAAATCTGGTCGGACTACTTCAAGATCTCCTACTGGGATATCTCGCCGGACGACGACGCCCTGGTGTTCATCATCGACAGCGAGAAGGAGCCGGTGCTGTACGTCGTGCCGCTGGACAAGTCGCTGGCCGCAATCAACTGCATCCGGCTGACTGACGTGTCCAATGTCTCCTGGATCGGTTGCCTGAACCCGCCGCGCGGCAGCGGCAGTTGGCTCGACCGCCTGCTGCCCTTCTAGCGCCAAAGGCGTGCTATCATCGGCGCGTGAATATCACTGAGCTGCACCGTTTGATGAGCACCGCCGCCCAGGCGGCGCACTTGGCCGGCCACGTGCTGGACAGCTATTTCCAGCGTCTGGATAGCTCATTGATCGAGAGTAAAAGCACGGCGGTCGACCTGGTCACCGCCGCCGACCGCGACGCTGAACAGGTGATCCGCGAGGAACTGGCGCAGGTCTATCCTGAGCTGGGATTCATCGGTGAGGAATCCGCGCCGGCCGAGCCCAGTTGTGACGGCGATTATTGCTGGGTGGTCGACCCGCTCGACGGCACCAGCAACTTCGTCTGCGGCCTACCGATCTGGTCCGTGTCGATCGCCCTGTGCCAGGCTACGGCCGCCGGTTACGATCCCCTGGCCGGCGTGGTCTACGCGCCGCAGCTCAACAAGATCTGGACGGCGGTGCGGGGTCTGGGAGCCTGGCTCAACGCCGCGCCGATCCGCGTCCGCCCCGCCCCGCCGGGCGGCGGCCTGGAGAATGCGATGATCGCCACCGGCTTTCCCTATACGGTCACGGCCAGCGGGGATTCCACCAACCTCGACAACTTTTCCAACATGCAGCGCCGGTTCCACAAAATCCGCCGGCTGGGCTCGGCCGCGATCGACCTGGCGTTCGTCGCCGACGGAACCTACGACGGCATCTGGGAGCTGGGCCTGAAAATCTGGGATATCGCCGCCGGCCAGTTGCTGATCAGCGAGGCCGGCGGGCTGTTCCGGCGGGTCCAGCTTGATCACTTCAATCCCGAAGTGCATATCATCGCCGCCGCCACTGCCGAGTTGATGCAGACCATGCAGTCCACTTTGGTTTTCCCCGCATAACCGGTCCAGCCGTTTTCGGGCATGTTATGATGATCATTACCTGAAATTCAACACTGAGGACCGCATGATCCGCTTATATACGACAAACCAGTCAATCATCGACGTGGTCCAGAACGTCGCGGACGGCAAAGGCTACCAGGCCGAGATTCTCAACAAGCTGGACGCGAACGAGCTGGCGGCGTCCGTTGAGGATCTGAGCATCCTCGTGTTCGATCTCACCTCCGCGACGTTGAGTACGGACGCCGTGATCAGCGCCCTTGATTCGCAGGATCCCGAGCTGCTGCCACCCGTGCTGTATATCCTGGCCAGCCCCGCCGACATCGAGCTGGTCACCCAGATGGGCAGCATCGTCAACCAAGACTACATTTTCGTCCCGCTGGAGCCCGTACAACTCGGCGCCCGTTTCGAGGTTTTGAAAATGTTAGGCCAGCGGCGTCGGCTGACCATGGAAACGGCGATTACGGACAGACTGACCGGCCTCTACAACCGCAAGTACTTCCTGAGGCGCCTGGAGGAGGAGTTGTACCGTTCCGTCCGCTACAAATACTCGGTGGGCGTCCTGCTGGCCGTGGTCGACTTTTCGACCGACACGGGTCAGCTGACTGAGCAGACCGGCACCGAGGTCATCACGCAGATCGCGGACTATCTCAAGGGCCGCCTGCGCCGCTCAGATATCGTGGCTCGTTTCAAGTGGGACAACTTCGCGTTTTTACTGCCGGATATCACGATCGAGGACAGCAAGTCCGTGGCCGAGGACGTCAAGAACAAACTGGAGCTTCTCGGCGTCAGTACTGACGGACAAAACGTCAGAATCAGCGTCAGCCTGGGGCACGTGCTGTTCCCGGTCGACGGCCTGGGTAGCGCGATCGAGGTTGTCGAGGCGCTGGAAGAATGCACGTTTAAAGCCAAAACAGGCGGAAGCGGCGAGATTTCCTATTATCAGTCAGCCCAGCGCAAGTAAGCTGGACAACCCGCCGCCGCAACCAGCCGTAGTAATTTTTCCGGGCCGGAAGTCTTGAATAATAATCGGAGAGTTTGCATGACTAGACTTGTTGCGTTATTGGTGATCCTGCCGATCCTGTTCCTGGCCACGCAGGCCTGGGCCGCCACCGGACATCAGGCGGACTTCAGCGTTACCGAGAAGTACGACTTCGGCGGCATTGAGATGTCGGACGAAGAGGCCGCGGCGATGAGCGCCATGGCGGACGCCTTCAATATCCAGGGCCGGATGTACTGGTGCGAGGACGGCATGCGCCAGGAAATGAACATCCCCGGCATGGGCGAGATGGTCTCGATCTTCGATTTCCAGACCAAAATCTCCTACCAGATCCTGGAAGATGAGAAGCAGGCGGTCAAGACCGATTTCAGCGAAATCCAGCAGACCGGCATCCCGCAGCCGGATCAGATGGTCGGCGACTGGGCCAATATCGAGGCCAGTTTGAGCAGCGCCGAGGGTGTCACCGTCGAGGAGTTGGGCACCGAAACCGTCCAGGGTTACAGCTGCAAGAAGGTCGCGATCTCCCTGACCCCGCCCGCCGACGACGCGGCTGCTAACGGTGAAGACGACGAGTTCTCGGCGATGGCCGCCGCCTTCGGCCAGATCGACGTAACCTGCTGGGTCTCCGACGAACTGGAGTCGGTCATCAAAATGGAAATGAACGGCGCCGGCATGTCGATGCTCTGGGAGCTGAGCAATGTCGAAGACTGGACGCCCGATCCCGCCATGCTGACCGTCGGTGACGGCTACGAGATCCTCACCCAGGAAGAAATGCTCGAGCGGATGATGGAGGAGATGGACCTCGGCGGCATGGCCGCGCCGGCCGCCTAAGCCGACTTACTCCGCCGCCAGATCGAAATAGAGCAAGCCCGTGCGCTCGCCATTTGCCGTGCAGACGCGCGTGGCATCGGGCGAGAAAACAAACAGCGAACAGGGCTCCGAAGTGACCGACAGCAGGCCGTCACTCGAGCGCTGCAGGACCAGGTAATTCTCGTCACCGCGCCGCTCGACGCCCAGTTCGGTACCTTTCGCGATCAGTCCCAGCCATTTGGCATCGGCGCTGGCCTGCAACTCAACCAGCGAATGGGAAGCCGCCAGGTAGACGCTTTCCAGTTCCTGCTTGTCCGGCGCCAGCATCCAGTGGCCGTAGGAACCCTGCGCGTTCACTTCGGCCAGCGGCTCGGTGATGACGAGCGTGCCGTCGGCCAGTGCGATCAGCCGGTGGTCGTCGGCATCGGCGTGGATGATCCGCGTCTGCCCCTGGCGCTCCTCCACGAGCACGATCAGCTCGTGTTCGGGATACTCGCCGCGGTAGCTGCGCGCGCGGACTGCCAGCGCGCCGCGCCCCGGAATGGAGATCAGGCTATTGACCAGATCGACGTTGGCCTTGAGCGCGACGCTGCTGAAGCGGCCGCTGTCCACGTCGATACGCCCGATGCTGTACTTCTGATCGGGGAACAGGTAATGCTGCGCGCTGACGAAGACAACGCCGCCGTCGTCAGCGACCGTCGCGTGTTCGACCCAGAAGTCGACCGGCAGACCGGTGACACTGACCTGCCTGAGCTCACCGGCGGTGATCCGGTACACCGAAAACTCCGGTGCTACCAGCGGATCGACCGCGTTTTCCAGCACGGCCAGCGTCGTGCCGGACGCCGCCAGGAAGAAACTGAGTCGGATCTCGTCGCGCGACTCCGCGCTGATCCGCGTGAAGCCCCGCGGCGCGGAGATCACGCTGATCTCGCCGGTGTTCACGTCGCACCGCCGCAAGGCATAGCCACCGTCCACCTCGACCAGCATCACGATGCTCTGGTCGGCGGACCAGGCCAGATCGACCACGGTCTCACCGGCGGGTAGTTCGATCAACGGTGACTGCGCCCAGGCGCAGGCCGCCCAGCTGGCCGTCGCCAGCCAGGCCAGTAACGCGACACGTAAAAGGCCATTTGCTAACACCTGGGGATAAAACCACAACAAGCCCCTCCGAGTCAAGTAATCCCCGCGGCTCAAATTCACCCGCCACCGCGCCGATAAATAAGCTGTATCCCTCGAACGGGTGGCACTATGTCGCAATTTGCGCAAAACCTGGAACTGCTGCGAAAAGCCAGCGAGCCGTTGGCGGCGCGGATGGAAGCCTATCACGACAGCGTGGGCGAACCGCGCGAGCTCAACGGTTTCATGATCGAGCCGGCCCGCTCCGGCGAGCTCACGGTCAAATACACCAACGACGAGCACAGTTTTTACCTGCACAGCCCCTACGACCCGCTGCAGGAGGCCCAGCAATATTCGACGGGCCAGCTGAAAGACGCCGGCAAGGGCAACTTTATCGTGTTCTTCGGCATGGGCCTGGGCCACGGCGTCAAGGAAGTGATCGCCAGCCTGCCGGACAACGACCGCGTCCTGGTTTTTGAGCCGCACTGGGACCTGTTCTACCTGGCGTTCTGCCACACCGACCTGGCCTGGCTCTTAACCCGCGACAAGACCACCATCACCTGCGATCCCAGTGTCCAGGGCGCGCTGCTGCAGTATATGAATCTGTTCGAGCTGGCTGGCTTCAAGGGCGTCAAGCTGTTTTCCAACGCGGCCTTCGAGCGGCTGCCAGCGGCCGAGCACTTCAACGAACTCGCCGGCCGCATCCGCTACGAAATGCTGGCGGTCGGCGGCAACGTCCAGACGCTGATGATCATGGGCGAGATGCAGCAGATGAATATCATCCTGAACTTCCCGCAGATCCTGGACAATCCGCCGTTCCTGCACCTGATCGACAAGTTCAAAGGCCGCCCGGCGATTATCGTCTCCGCCGGCCCGAGCCTCGAAAAGAACATGCACCTGCTCAGGGACCTGCAGGATAAAGCACTGATCATCGCCGTCGACACCTCGATCAAACCGCTCCTGGCCAACGGGATCACCCCCCACGTCGTGGTCACGGGCGACCCGCAGGAAGCCAACTCGCGCCACCTGCGCGGCGTGGATGCGCCGGACACCTACCTGATCGCCGAGCCGCAGAGCCCGATCGCCTCGTTCAACGGCTGGACCGGCGGCAAGTTCGTCTGTACGTTCCACGACAACATGATGCAGTGGATCGACCGCGTCCTCGGCACCCGCGGCCGCGTCCTGGTGTGGGGTAGCGTCGCGGTGATGGCCTATGACGTGTCCGTCAAGATTGGCGCCGATCCGATCGTGTTCATCGGCCAGGACCTGAGCTTCCCCGGCGGCCGCACCTATACCAAGGGCACCTTCTTCGAGACCGAAGACAAGATGCAGCTGACCGTGGAGGAGTTGCAGGAACGGGGCACGCAACTGATCGAGATGACCGATATCTACGGCGAGCCGGTGCAGACGAACAAGCAGATGTATTCGTACTACAACTTCCTGATCAACCGGTTCAAGGCCGCCGAGGTCAAGGGCCGGCGGATCATCAACGCCACCGAGGGTGGCATCCTGAAGAGCCCGCAGGTCGAGGTCATGACGCTACAGGAGACCGTCGACAAGTACATCACCGACAGCTTCGACGTCCGGGGGCTGCTCGACGACGCCTATCGGCAGGGCAACAGCGTCAACTACACCAACCTGCTTTTGGAACTCGACTCGCTGATCGCCGAGCTGCGCCTCTCGCACGAAGCCTGCCAGAAGGGTATCAGCTTCGTCGGCAAGGCCCTGGGGGCGATGGAGAACGAGGAGGAGACGCTCAGTTCGAAGAAAGAGATCGTGGCCGCCTACAACCGCGTCGTCTCGCAGCGCAAGCAGACGATCCGCAACCAGGAGGTCGGCAAGATCGTCGAGATGGCCAACCAGTCGGGGATCTACTCCTTCGCCCGCGGCGTGAAGAACCTGCAGCTCAAGTACAAGGGCACCGAGGATTACCCGACGGACTTCATTAAGAGCTCGCTCTACCACTACCACACGCTGTATGTCTCGACCCGCGATGCGATCGAGCGCCTGATCCCGCCGATCGAGGCCGCCCGCGAGGCGGCCAAGGCCCGTGCCGAGAAACTGCGGGTGCCGGTCGGTATTTAATTACGGGTGAGTTCGCGCTAAACTCATCCGATGCCATATTTCCCGGAAGCGCCACCGGCACCGCCGGTCGAACCGGCCGGTGACATCGAGCAGTTCGCGGCGGAATACCGCGCCTCCCTGCCGATCACCGGCAAATTCATCTACCTGAACCACGCCAGCGTCGGCCCGCTCTCGGACTGGGTTGTCGCCGCGGCGGCGGAGCAGTTCACCCAGCAGCAGATGGACCTGACCGTCACCCAGGACGAGTGGTTCAACGGCTGGCGCCTGGCGCGCCAGCGCATCGGCGAGTTGATCAACACCAGCAAGGACAACATCTGCATTGTCCCCAACACCTGGGCCGGGCTGGCCCGTGCTTTTTCCGCCCTGCCCCTCGGCCCGGAGGATGAGGTGCTGTTTCCCACCGACGAGTTTCCCAGCCTGTATTTCGCGCTCAGTGAACTGCGGGCGCGCGGCTGCGCCGTCCGCGCCGTGGAGTCGGGCGCCGGCGACGGCGTCGTACGTACGGCGGACCTTCTCGCGGCCCTCGGACCCCGCACGAAGCTGGTCGCCACCAGCTGGGTCAATTTCTTCCACGGCTTCAAGCACGATCTGGACGCCCTCGGCGCGGCCTGCCGGGCCAACGGGACCTGGCTCGTCGTCGACGCGATCCAGGGACTGGGCCAACTGGCGCTGGATGTCGAGAAAACCGGCGTGCATTTCGTCTCCTGCAACGGCGCCAAGTGGCTGTGCTCGCCGCTCGGCAGTGGCTTCTTATACGTCGCGCCGGATGTGCCACTGGAGATCACGCCGCGGCTGGAGGGCTGGTTCTCGATGGAACTCAACCACGACCAATATACCGATCGCGCGATCCAGCCCAAGGCCAACGCCAACCGCTTCGGCACGGGCACCGTCCCGCTGGCCAACACCTACGGCCTGCGTCGGTCCTGCGAGGTCCTGCTGGCCGCCGGGCCAAAACGGGCCGAGGCGCGCGCGCTCAAACTGGCGGAGACGATAGCCGCGGCCACCGTCGACGCGGGGATCCGGCTGGTTTCCGACCGGATCAACGGACCCTCGGCGATCGTCAGCATGAAGTTAGCCGACTGCCCGGCCCTGCCGGACGCCTTGAAGGCCCGGCGCGTGGCGTTTTCCGTGCGGGAAGGCGCGGTGCGCTTAAGCCCGCACTGGTATTCGGACCAGGCCGAAGTCGAAATCGTCAACGCGATCATCCGCCAGCACGGCCCCTGACCGCCGCACTCGCCCGTGGGTGTCCGGTGCCGGTCATGCTCCGCCGGACCCGGCGGCAGCATCACGCTGTAACATGTATCATATACACAGCTGATCTCGCGATTGAGCCCAGTTCTAGTCATGAACGCAGAAACGCCGGACAACGCAATGCAGACCGCCTCCCCGGACGGTTCGGCGCTGCTCGGGCTGCTGAATTCCTTGAATCTCCCGATCTGGATCTTCAGCGGCCAGCAGCTGGTGTTCAGCAACAAAACCGCGCAGGCGATTGCGCTGGTGGTTGGACACGACCTGATCGAACCGGCTGAAGTGCCGGCTTACCTGCTGCGTGCGATCGCCGGCCAGCGCCAGGCTAAACGCTGCACCAGCGCCGAGGAGATCGGTTACTACGAACACCGGCCGTATGCGGATACGCCGCCGTTGGTGGGAACGCTGGCTCGCCACGACCTGCCGGGCGGCCAGGTGACGGTTACGCTCCAGCCATCGGTCTATCCCGAGCACGAAGCGCCGCCGTACCTGCGCGAAGACGAGCCTGTCAGCAAGGATGAGCGTGAGCGCCAGATGGCCTTGTTCGCGGAGTACAATCCAAACCCCATCCTCCGCTTTGACAGCCGTGGCACGATCCTCTCGGCCAACTCGAGCGCGATCCAGGCTTTTGGCGAGCTGTCCGGCCGGGTCAAGCTGGGTGATCTGCTGCCGCAACTTAACAAGCTCAACCTGAGCCAGATCATCTCCGCCGGTGAACGGCTGGTCATCGAACACCGCATCGGCCTGCGCTATTTCGACTTCCTGGTCCGCGGAGTACCGGAGCTGAGTGCCGGACATATCTACGGCACGGACATCAGCAAGCGCAAAATCGCCGAAGAGGCCGCGCAGGCCGAATGCGACAAGCTCTCCACGATGCTTTCGGACATCGAGGAAGGGGTGCTGCTGGTCAACTCCGACAATAGCGTGATTGAGACCAATGCCTTTTTCTGCCGGTTTTTCGCTATCGATCGCGGGGCGATCATCGGCAAGGATGTGTTTCAACTCACCGCCCAGCTCGCGCCGAAGATGTTGCCGCGCGTGCGGCAGCTGATCGATGACTTCACGCAGCTGAAGCGAACCGAGCCGTATGTGATTCAGCGTCAATACCGCGATGGCGAAGTCCTGCTGCGCGTAAATCCGATCGTGTTAGGCGACCGTTATCTGGGCTTGGTGGCTAATATCCTGGATGTCACCGAACTGGTCGCCGCGCGCAAGCTCGCCGAGTCGGCCAACCAATCCAAGACCCAATTCCTGGCCAACATGAGCCACGAATTGCGCACGCCGCTGACCATCATCAACGGCTTCAGCGAGGTGCTCTTGGAGAAGTCGTTCGGCCCGTTGACCGAACAGCAGGAGCACTACCTCAAGCAGATCCAGTCGAGCGGCCAGCACCTGCTGGCGATCATCAGCGACCTGCTGGACCTGGCGCGGATCGAATCCGGCCGCCTGGAGCTGGACATCAAGGATTGCGACCTGGGCTTAGCCTGCCGCGAGGTGATGCTGATGATCGAGCCGCGCCTGCGCGCCAATGTCACGCTAACCCAGGACCTGCCCGCCGAACCCGTGATCGTCCCGGCCGACTACCTGCGCATGAAACAGGTGCTGCTCAATCTGCTCTCGAACGCCGCCAAGTTCACCTACGAAGGGCATGTCAATGTCTGGTTGCGCCAGACCGCTGATGGTGCCGAAGTCGGCGTCGACGACACCGGCATCGGGATCGGCCCCGAGGACCTGGACCGCCTGTTTAAGCCGTTTGAGCAGGTCCAGGAGAAAAACACCTCCTCCACGCAGGGCACCGGCCTGGGCCTGGCGCTCTGCCGCGAGATCGTCTACGCGCACAAGGGCAGGATCGAGGTTTCCAGCACGGTTGATGTCGGCAGTTCTTTCCGCGTCATTCTGCCCAAAGCCGGCTGATCCTCCAGTCGGCCGCGATTTACGTCACCTCCGGAGTATGGCCCCGCGTCGATTGCACGGTATACTTGCACGCTTAAGCCGGTGTATTTAATAGCAGTGGATCAATATCACCGGCCGGTTGAGGCAAGATGAACAACCCGCCGATTGTGGTAGTTGTCGACGACGAACCTGCGATCCTGGACCTGATCCAGGCGCAGTTGGCCGCGGAAAATTACGACATCCGCCCCTACGCCAGCGGCACGCTTCTACTGGACGACCTTGAAATCCTGGCCACCGCCGACTTGTTCTTGCTGGATGTGATGATGCCGGCTATTTCCGGCTTCGAGCTTTGCCAGGTGATCCGTGAACGGCGTTCGTCATTTGCCCCGATCATTCTGGTCACGGCACTCGGCGATGTGGAACACAAGGTTCGCGGGCTCAACGCCGGCGCCGACGACTTCCTGACCAAGCCCACCAACACCGCGGAGATGAAAGCGCGGATCCGCGCCAACTTGCGCGCGCGCGAATACTACTGCCAGCTGGAGCTGGCCAAACAGGATGTGGAACGCTTGTCGCTGTTCAAGGACAAGCTGATGGACATGATCGTCCATGACATCCGCAACCCGCTCGGCTCGGTCGCGCTGTCGATCCAGCTGATGGGCGACCCGCCGAACCCGGCCAAGGTCGATCCGACCACCTGGCAGCTGACCGGCCGGCAGGTGGACTTCGCGCTCGAGATGTGCGAGCAGCTGCTGGATATCAAGCGCCAGCAGTCCAACGAACTGGAAGTGCTTCCCTATGTCGTCCACCTGCGGGAAACGGTCAACCAGGCGGTGCAGCCGCTGTTGCTCTTCGCCCGTGAGCGGAAAGTCGAGATCAAGTCCGACATCGAGGACCTGACCTTCGAGTCCGATGAACGCCTGCTAACGCGTATCCTGATGAACCTACTGAACAACGCCGTGAAGTTTTCGCCCGGCGAAGACGCGGTGGAGATCAAGGGCCGGCGCGCCGGCGACCAGGTGGTGATCACCGTCGTCGATCACGGTCCGGGTATCCCGCACGAATTCCAGGACAAGATCTTCGAGCTGTTCAGCACCGCCGAAGTCAGCCGGCAGGTCCGCGGGTACGGGATCGGCCTGGCGTTCTGCAGCATGGCCGTGCAGTCGCTGGGCGGCTTCATCACAGTGGAGAGCGAACCCGGCCAGGGCAGCCGCTTCATCGTCACCCTGCCCTGGGTTGAAGCTCGCGAAGAGGAATTCTAAACCTCGGCCAGTTTGATCCGCTGCCACTTGCCGCTGCGAAATCGCAGATAACTCAGCGTCGCCTCGACGTAGACCGAAAGTGTCATCGCCCACCAGACGCCGTCAAGTCCCAGCCCCAGTCCCAGTCCCGTGCCCCAGATATCGGACAGAGCCATGAAGGCCACCAGCGGAATCCGCACCAGCCACATCGACGTCAGCGTGATCAACGCCGCGACGCGCGTGTCGCCGCTGCCGCGCAACACGCCGTTCATCGTCATGGCGACGGCCAGGCCCGGCAGGCACAGTGCGATGATCCTGAGGAAGCTCGCCGCCACCGGAGCCACCTCGGGCGCGTTGTGCGCGATGAAGACGGCGATGAACGCCTGCGGGAACAGGTACAGCAATGTCCCCATCGAGAGCATGATCAGCTCGCTGAAGCCCAGGCAATATAGCGCGCTGGTGCGCGCCTGCTCGGGTTGCTCGGCGCCCAGGTTCTGCCCGACCAGCGTGCTGGCCGCCACGGAAAAGGCGAAGGCCGGCATGAAGGCCAGGCTCTCGGCCATCAGCCCGACTACCAGCGCGCCTTGCCCGACCACGCTATTCGGCAGATAGGTAATGAGCTTGATTAACAGCAGCATCGCCAGCGAGCGCGCCACCACTTGCAGCGATGCCGGCAACCCCAGCCTGAGCATCTCCCAGGTCCGCCGGAGCGGCGCGACCAGGATGTTCGCGTCGAAGGCAATCGCCTTCTGCTTGAGCAGCATCACGATCGCCACCGTGGAGGTCAGCGTGACGGTCGCCGATGTCGACCAGGCGCAGCCGGCCACCTCGTAGCGCTGGATCAGCAAGTAGTTGCCGACGAAGTTGGCGATGTTGGCGATCACCAGCAGCCACATCGGGTACAACGTCCGGCCCAGGCTGTTGAAGACGCTGATCACGGCGAACTGCGCGCCCATGCCGGCCATGCCGATGAAGATCACGCGCATGTAATCCCAGGCATACTGCTTGGTCAGCACGGCCAGCTGCGGATCCAGGTCGGCGGCCTCGCTGTGAACCATGTATTTCACCGGTCCCCCGCCGATCAGAAGCCCCAGGATCATCATCAGCACACCGGCGATCAGCCCGGCGATCACGCCGATGCTGGCGTAGGCCCGGGCGCGGTCGTGGTCCTGGGCCCCGGTGAACCGCGCGACATAGGCAGTGATACCAGCGCCCAAGCCCATGAACAGCGCGCTGACCAGCCAGATACTCTGCCGGCCCACCGCCAGGCTCGCCAGGGCCGCCCCGCCCAGGCCGCTGATCATCCGGACGTCGACGAAACCGATCAGCGTCTGCAGGGCGTTGGTGGCCGTGACCGGCAGCGACAGCCACAACACCGTACGCGCCAGTTCGCGGCCGGACGACCAACGCGTCAACTGGATGTTTTTATGGGAAAACCAGGGCTGCGCCATTGCATCAATACTACCCGATTGCGCCCGGCACCCATCCAAAACCGGGCACGATAACAATTAAATACGAAGGTATTACAATGCTGATGATGAACGCACCACAACCTGCAGTAACCGTCTATGGCGCCGACTGGTGCCTCGATTGCGTCCGTTCCAAACGCTTCCTCGACGAGCACGGCGTTAGCTACGAGTGGCTCGATATCCAGCAGCAACCGGAACTGGCCGAAAAGGTGATCGAACTGAATATTCAGGGCGGATTCGGTCCGAAACGGCGCATTCCGCTGATCCTGATCGGCGCGCAGATCCTATCCGAACCTTCCGATGAAGAACTGGGCCGAGCCCTGGCAAGCGGCCAGACGGCCGAATCGGGCTAGCGCGACTGGATCAAGGCCTGGACGATATTGAGCAGCCGGTTGATGTTGACGGGCTTGGTTACGCACTCCGAAGCCCCGGAAGCCAGGGCCATCGTCACCGCTTCGAGATCCATCCGGCCGGAGATAAAAATCACCTTCACCTCGGGCAGTTTTTCGCGGATTTTGATCAGGGTGCCGACGCCGTCCAGGCCCGGCATATCGTAGTCCAGCGAGATCAGATCGGGCATGAACGACACGGCCAGATCTACGGCTTTCAGCCCCGAATCCGCGGTGCGGACTTCATAGCCCTGCGATTGGAGTACCGAGCTGAAATTGCGCAGAAATGGCAGCGAGTCATCGACAAGCATCACCCGGCCCAGATTACCTCCGCTCGATCCACCACCCCGTACCGCGGAGTAATCGTATAGTTTGGGACACTGCCAGATTTTCATTTGCTCTGGTACTCCTTGTCAGCAATCGTGTCGACCTGTGCGCGGGAAGTAAACCCACGTACCTGCCCATTCAACTCAGCCAGGAAGAGCACGTAACATCTTAGCGAAAACAAGCATGGTTTTGCTAAATTTCAACTGCTCTTAAACCAAGCGTTCAAATGCTCAGCTCTTCGGGCCGCCGTTGTCGATGTAATGGAATTGCACCGTCGCCGGGTGGTCTTCCGGATACCGCACGCGCTGGTGTCGTTGGGCGACGAGGATCCGGTTGAACGCGCGCTTGACCAGTTGCAGGTCGCCGATCGTCAGGCCGCTGGCGATGAGTTGCTCCTCATCGATTTTATCCGCCACGATCCGATCGACGATGACGCGGATCTCCTCCGCTTCCACGATGCCCTTGGCGCGGATCACCGCTTCAGTTACATCGGCCAGCATGACGATCCCGCTTTCCCGGCTTGTGGGAATCGGCCCGCTGTAGCTGAAGTTCTTCTTGTCCGGCTCGGGATGCTCCTCCGGATTCTCCTGGTGCAGTTGCTGCGCTTTGTAGAAGAAGTAACGGATCAGATAGTTGCCGTGGTGCTCCTTGATGAACTGGTGCAGCTCGACCGGCAGCTTGTTTTCCTTGGCCATTTCGATCCCGTTGCTCACATGGTCGCGCAGAATCTTGACCGACGTCTCCGGCGGTAAGCCCTGGTGGGGATTCTTGGTCAGGTCGTGGATGTTTTCGGCGAAGAAGCCGGGGCGCTTCAGCTTGCCGATATCGTGATAGAGCGCACCGACCTTGGCCAAAAGCGAGTTGAGACCGATCTCCTTGCAGGCCTCCTCCGACAGGTCCGCCACCATCTCGCTGTGGACGTAGGTCCCATGGGCCTCGCGCTTGAGTTGGCGCAGCAGCTCGTTCTCGGGATTGGCCAGCTCGAACAGCTTGCCCGGCGTCAACTGCGACGTCAGCGTTTCCACCACCGGCAACAGCCCCAGCGCCAGCACCGCGGCGATGAAACCGGCCAGGAAGGCGATCACGAACACTTCCCAGTGCAGCGTCTGCACGGAGACCAGGATCACCGTCGCCGCCAGCAGCATGTTGAACAGCCCCAGCGCGATACTGAACCAGACCTGCTGCTGCCGGGACGCGCTGGGCGCGATAAACACCGGGGGCAGGATGCCGCCGGCCAGGGTATAGAGCATCAGATCGGCGCCGAAATTCAGCGCCAGGCTGAGCATCAGTCCCAGCCCCAGCCCCAGATATAACGCCAGGGTGGAATCGAATACCAGCACGATGATCGTTGCCAGCGCAGCGGCGGCGAAGGTTACGCCGTAGTACGAGAAGTTGAACGGCAGGCGGCCGATCACCAGCCCGATGACCAGGAACAGCAGGAACAGGCTCGACAGCTGCAGCACGCCGGAGGTACTGCACAGCTGGGGCGTCATGCGCTGCAGGAACACATACCACCAGAACAGCAGCGCCAGCAGCACCAGCGCTGCGCCGCAGAACCGGAACAAGTTTTGCTGCAGCAGGTGCGGCCAGACGGCTTCCAGCTGTTGTTCGGCCCGTTTGTCCACCACGTTGCCGGCGGTGATGATGACGCTGCCTTTCTCGATCGTCTGCTTGGCCAGTTCCTCGCGCTGGTCCGCCATCGTCGGCGGGGTGAATTCATTCTGGTTGGGGATGAGAAAATAGATGTAAATGTTCTCGGGCGTGCTGGCCAGCTCCGGTACCCCGCCCTGCTTCAGCGTCCGCAGGTAAGCGTCGTTGACCCCCTGGTCCATTGTCTGCTCAAGCTGGCTGCGCGCGGCGGCGAAGATGGTGTTCAGCCGCTCGTCGCTGAAACCCATCAGAATGATGATCACAGCTGTATCGCGCAGGTTGTATTTGCTTGCCAGCGTGGCAATCATGCCGGCTTCTTCCTCATCCGACCAATCCTGCTGGATCAGGCGTTGGCGCAAGGTGTTGAAATCAGCCCGGAACTGCTGCAGGCGGGCCAAGCTTTCGTCCTTCTTGGAGCTGTCGATGATGATGGTCGATGGGCTATCGCTCATCCGGCCTGTCAACAGCGCCAGTTCGGTCTGGTCAAGGTATTCCACCGTCACGGGCGCGAAAATCGTGTAAGGGACAATCTGCCCTTCCTTGTATTCACGCGGCCAGGCGTACAGGTAGCCGTATATGATTCCCAGCGCGATCAGGTAAAACAGCGCGCCGATCAGAATCAGGCGCCAGGACGCCGGAATGCCTTTCTCCAGCGAGGTTCCGTGCTGTTTGTTTTTATCGGTCAAAACACACCCGAGGTATTAAATACCTCACTTCCCCTGGCTCTCGTGCTTTTCGTAGGCCTTGATGATCTTTTCGACCACCGGGTGCCTGACGACATCCTTGCGAGTCAGTTCAACGATACCGACATGCGGTTCGGCATGCCGCAGGATCTTGAGCGCATGCACGAAACCGCTCTGCTGGCCCGATTCCAGGTCTACCTGAGTTATATCACCTGTCACGATCGACCGGCTACCGCGGCCCATGCGCGTCAGAAACATTTTCATTTGGCTGTAGGTGGTGTTTTGCGCCTCGTCCAGGATGATGAAGCTGTTGTTGAGTGACCGCCCGCGCATGAAGGCCAGCGGCGCGACCTCGATCACGTTGCGCTCCATCAGCCGCCGGACCCGCTCGAACCGCAGCAGATCATTGAGCGCGTCAAACAACGGAATCAGATACGGGTTGACCTTCTCATACAGCGTGCCGGGCAGAAAGCCCAGTTTCTCGCCCGCCTCCACCGCCGGCCGCGTTAGCACGATGCGCTGGATCTTCTTGCGCCGGTAGAAATCGATCGCCGCCGCAACGGCGAGATAGGTTTTGCCCGTACCGGCCGGCCCGTGGCAGAGTACGACCTCGTGGCTTTCGATCGCCTGCAGGTAATTCTCCTGGCCGGGGGTCTGCGGCTGGAAATGCGGCAGGTGCGCCAACTGGGTTTCACCGTTGCCGGCGCTTTCCTGGCTGCCCTCCACCGCCTCGGCGACGGTCTCCTGGGTGATCTGGCCTCCGTTCTTGACTGCTTTGAGCATGGCGATCAGCGCCCGTCGCGCGTTTTTGACGTCGCGCCCGTCGCCGGTGATGAACACCTCCAACCCCTTGGCGTAGACCTTGACGTTAAAGCGCTCGGTCACCAGCCGCAGGTTGCCATCGAAGTCGCCAAACAGCTCCTGCATCTCCTCGCGGGAGCGCAATTCGATTGAATCGGTCTTTAAAATCTCGTTTACCTTCTCTTGTTTACCGTACGGCTGTATTCTACCATCGCTAAACGGAATTTTAGTCGTTTTCACCAGCCCCGGAAGGTCGATCAAGCTGATTTAAAGTTATGGTACAAAACCCGGCCGGATGGTCGGCTGCTACACTAACCGCATGCATGATGTTCCTGCGGACATGCTGGCCAAGATCGCAAGCGAGATCCACGCCTGTACCGCCTGTCCGCTGCACGCAACGCGCACGCATGCCGTACCCGGCGAGGGTCCGCCCGAGGCCCGCGTGGTGTTTATCGGCGAAGCGCCCGGCGGCGACGAAGACCTGCAGGGCCGCCCCTTCGTCGGCCGCTCCGGCCAGCTGTTGCGCAAGACGATCCGGGAAACGGGCTGGCGCGAGGATGAAGTATTCATCGGCAATGTGCTTAAGTGCCGCCCCCCCAACAACGCCGATCCGGTTCCCGAGCAAGTCGAGGCCTGTCGCCACTTCCTGATGGCGCAGCTGGTGATCCTGCGGCCCAAGGTGATCGTCACGCTGGGACGCCACAGCCTGAACCTGCTGATTAGCCCCGAGCTTAAGATCACCAAGATCCGCGGCCAGCACATCAAAAAAAACGGCCAGCTGTACCTGCCGACCTACCATCCGGCGATGATCCTGCGCAACGCGCGTTTGGAGCCGGAATTCCGCCACGATTTGGCCAAGGCCAAAGCCCTCTGCGAACGGAGTTAACTGTGCGAGACGATCCTTCCGCCCCCGTAAATCCCGAGGTGGTCTTCTTCGACCTGGGCTCGACACTGTGGGACGACTACCCGGCGGAACTGCACATGTGGGAGTATGCCCGGCAGCTGCTGGCTGACTACGGCATCAGCGTCTCCCACGACGAGATCCTGGCCAAGACCCAATCCGTCATCCACAGCTTCTGCCCGTCATTGACACGGGCCACGGTCTGGCAGCTGACCAATGGCGATCGCGCGATTTATAACGATGTACTCGACAAGTTGGTCTCTGACCTAATCTCCCGCCAGAACGATCCCGCCGAGTTCAAACGCCTCAATCCCCTGTTCCCGGGCATCCACGAGCTGCTCAGCCGCCTCAAACAACATTATCGCCTGGGTGTGATCAGCCAGCATTTCAAGCAGGTCAAGAAGTGGCTGACCAACTACGGCCTGGAGCAATACTTCGAACACCTGGCGGTCAGCGGGGATGTCCAGCTTTACAAGCCCGATCCGCGCCTGTATCTCTCCGCCTGCCAGGCCATGTCCGTCGACCCGAAACGGGCGCTGATGGTCGGTGACCGTCTGGACAACGACATCTGGCCGGCCAACCGTATCGGCATGCTCACGGTCCGCGTGCTGTCCGATCCCTACCGCATCCAGCAACCGCGCTACAACCGCGACCTGCCCGACTACACCATCGAGTGCACCACCGACCTGGCGGAGATCCTGCTGTAGCGTCCGACGGCGTCGTGCACGGTTGGCTTAGAGGGCGGGGATTAGCTACAATATGCGCAAGAGGGAGATGGCGCTGCAGGATTACACAAACAAGGCGAGCATGTTTCGCTGGCCGTTACTAATCGCGCTGATTGCCGTGCCGCTGGTTTGCGGTTGGGCCGGCGCGTTGTTCGGTGCGACCACCATCACCCTCGGCACCGTCGTCGAGCAGCTGATCCTCGGCCTGATCCTCGGCAGCGTCTACGCGCTGATCGCGCTCGGTTACACGCTCGTCTACGGCGTGATCAAGCTGATCAACTTCGCCCACGGCGATATCTACATGCTGGGAGCGTTCTTCGGTTTCTACCTGCTGCGCTTCATGATCCGCTGGCTGCATTTCACCCACGGCGTCTCGCTGATCTGGTGCTGGATCATCTCGGTGATCATCTCGGCGGCCGTCTGCGCCCTGATCGCCGTGGTCATGGAGCGCCTGGCCTACCGGCCCCTGCGCGGCTCCAGCCGGATCGCCGCGCTGATCACGGCGGTCGGCGTCAGCTTTCTCTTGGAGAACGCCGGCATCATCGTCTTCGGCGCCAATCCCAAGAGCTATGAGCCCAAGACGCTCGCCGTGTACCAGGTCGAGTTGGCGGCGGAGCAGAGCTTCGCCGCGGCGCGCCACCTGGAATTCGTGGAAACGACGCAGCGCGAATTGCCCGTCCGCTGGTTCACGGACACGCAGTACGCGCGCGTGCGGCTGGTCGCCAAGGACGGCAGTTCCGACTGGAGCCCGGTGCTGGAGATCACCCCGGACGAAAGCCACGGCTATGTCGAATCGCCCTCGAGCGGCGAGCAGACCGGCCTGACACCCCCCGCATCCCTGGGCTATTCGCGCAAGCAGGTCGGCGGCCGTCAGGAATTCAGCTTGTCCTGGGCCAATGCCGCGGTCGACAACGTCCGCATGCGCCCCGTCTTCAGCAACGACCAGGGCGAGCAACTGGCAGTCTACCTGCCGCTGAAAACAGCCCAGGGCCATAACGTGCGCGTCCCGGTGTTCAACATCGTGATCGTCGCGGTGACGCTGATCCTGCTGTGGGCGCTCAACCAGCTGATCAACCGCAGCATGTTCGGCATGAGCATGCGCGCGTTGAGTTTCGACGGCGACGCCGCGCGCCTGATGGGCATCAATACCGACAAGGTGATCGCGCAGACGTTCGCGATCGGTGGGGCCTGCGCGGCCGTGGCCGGCAACATGGTCGGCATCTACAATCAGGCGATCGAGCCGCTGATGGGCATCCTGCCGGGTATCAAGGCTTTCGTCGCCGCGGTGGTTGGCGGCATCGGCAGCATCCCCGGCGCCGCCGTCGGCGGCATGATCATGGGCATCAGCGAAGCGCTGGTGAAAAGCAACATCCCCTCCGACTGGAGCTCGATGGCCGATGCGCTGGCCTTCGCGATCCTGATCGCGGTGCTGTTGTTCAAGCCCTCCGGCATCTTCGGTTCGGCCGTCAAGGAGAAGGTCTGATGATCAATCCATACTGGGAACTCATCATCCTCCTCTGCCTGATCAACATCATCTTCACCGTCTCGCTCAACCTGATCCTTGGCTACAACGGCCAGTTCAGCCTGGGCCACGCGGGCTTCCTGGCGATCGGCTGCTACACCAGCGGCGCCCTGACCGCCAATCTCGGCTGGCCGCTGTGGGCCGGCATCCTGATGTCGATCGTCATGTCGATCATCGGCGCGGTGATCATCGGCTACCCCTGCCTGCGCCTGCGCGGCGACTACCTGGCCATCGCTACCCTGGGCTTCGCGGAGATCCTGCGGATCATGGCCAATGCGATCCGGCCGGACCTGTTCGGCGGGCCGACCGGCATGCAAAACGTGAAGAGCTTCTACAAATACATTCCCGTGCCGGAGCCGATGAACGGCGTCGGCAACCTGTTGTTCACGATCTTGTTCACGCTGGTGTTCTTCGCCCTGCTGGTCTGGGGGATCTGGGCGCTGGCCAGCTTCCTGCAACGCATCATCAACCGCCGGCTGCGCTGGGACCACTGGCGCTGGCTGATCTGCGGCCTCGTCGTGCTCGCCGTGATCGTTGCTAACTTTGCCTGCCGCGGCGCGTTGTTCTATCGCATTTTCGGTCGCTGGCACTATGAAACCGGCTCAGGCGGCGCGCGGATCATCGACAAGGCGGGTATCTTCCACTTCTTCCAGGCCCTGACCAAGGATAGCTTCGCGTCGCCGCAATGGGCAATGTTCGCGCTGTTCATCGTCGTGGTCGCCATCGTCACCTGGATGATCCGCAACTACCTGATCAGCGTGCCCGGCCGCGCCGTGGTCGCGATTCGCGAGGACGAGATCGCCGCCACCAACCTCGGCCTCAACTGCACGTGGATGAAGCTGCAGAACTTCATGTTCGGCAGCGCCCTGGCCGGCTTGGCGGGCGCGATGCTGGCGCATACCATCCCGTTGTTCAAGCCGATGGACTTCAACTTCTTCAAGAGCGTGGACGTGCTTTTGATGGTCGTACTGGGCGGCATGGGCAGCATCACCGGCAGCTTCGTCGGCGCCACGATCATCACCGTGCTCCTCGAGGCACTCAGGTTCCTGGGCGACTGGCGGCTGGTGATGTATTCGCTGATCTTGATCCTGTTCATGATCTTCAAACCGGGCGGGCTGCTGGGCTCGGCGGAACTCGGCCAGCTGATCCGCCGCCGCGCCGAAACTGCGATCCAGCGCCTGGTGGGCGATGATCCGTCCGCCGGTTCGGAGGCCCGCGATGCTTGAGATCGCTGACATCAGTGTGGTCTTCGGCGGGCTGGTCGCGGTCAAGGAGTTGAGTTTCACCGTCAGCCCCGGCCAGATCGTCGGCCTGATCGGCCCCAACGGCGCCGGCAAGACGACGGTGTTCAACGCGATCCTGGCCGTCTACCCGCCGACCTCCGGCGAGGTCCGCCTCAACGGCCGGCGGATCGACCGGTTGCCCACCCACCGCATCTGCCGCTTGGGCATCGGCCGCACGTTCCAGAACATCCGCCTGTTTAAGGACATGAGCGTGCTGGATAACGTCAAGGTCGCCCTGCACCGCTCCTTCCGCTACAGCCTGTTCGACGCGCTGCTCAGAACCCCGCGCTGCCGGCGCCAGGAGCGCGAGATCGACTATGCCGCGCGCGATATCCTGGAGTATTTCGATCTCCTCAGCGTGGCGGACGACAAGGCCAGCTCCCTGCCCTACGGCAAGCAGAAGTACCTGGAAATCGCCCGGGCCTATGCCACCCGGCCGCGGATCCTGCTGCTGGACGAACCCGCCGCGGGCCTGAACGCTTCCGAGACCGAAGCACTGATGGACAAAGTGCGCGAGATCATGGCCGACACTCACTGCGGCGTGCTGTTGATCGAGCATGACATGCGGCTGGTGATGGGCATCTGCGAGCATATCGTCGCCATCGAGTACGGCGCGAAGATCAGCGAGGGCACGGCCGAGTACATCCAGAACGATCCGAAGGTGATTGAGGCCTATCTGGGCACGCAGGACGAAAAAGACGCCGCGGTGGTCGAGGATCTGGCCGCGGTGACGGGGGAGGAGGAATAATGGACGCCGGCCAACCCCTGCTCGTGGTCAACGACCTGCACGTAGCCTATGGCGCCGTCCGCGCGCTGCACGGCATCTCGTTTGCCGTCCGCGACGGCGAAATCGTCACGCTGATCGGGGCCAACGGCGCGGGTAAATCGACGACGATGAACACGATCATCGGCTTGGTCAAATGCCGCCAGGGCAAGATCTCCTTCAACGGCGAGGAGATCGCCAACCAGCCGGCGCACCAGATCGTCCACAAAGGCCTGGCGTTGGCGCCGGAAGGCCGCCGGCTGTTTTTGAACCTGACCGTCCGCGAGAACCTGGAGGTCGGCGGTCTGGTCACGCGCGACAAGGGACGTAAACAGGATCTGCTCACTGAGGTCTTCACCCTCTTCCCGCGGATCAAGGAGCGCCTGCGCCAAGTGGCCGGCACGCTGTCCGGCGGCGAACAGCAAATGCTGGCGATCAGCCGGGCGATGATGCAGGACCCGCGCCTGATGTTACTGGATGAGCCCAGCCTGGGCTTGGCGCCCAACCTGGTGCAGGAAATCTTCGAGAAGATCCGCTATCTCAATCGCGAAGGCAAGACCATCCTGCTCGTGGAACAAAATGCCTATCAGGCGCTGAAAATCAGCCAGCAGGCCCACGTGCTGGAACAGGGCCGGATCGTCATGAGCGGCACGGGGGCGGAACTGAGCGCCAACCCGAAAATCAAGGAAGCCTACCTGGGTGGATAGGGCGAATTCAGCTGCCGATTACGCCTCGGGCTGCTTAGCGTTGGGGTAGGAAAACGCTATAGCGACCAGCACGGTCTGCCGCTTGATGATGTTGTCCCCCACATTGCCGACCAGTTCAAGATTGGCGGCGATATCGTCCTCGGTCACGATCGAATCGTCAGCGATTTTCACTTGATCTTTAATGCGCAGCGCTTCCATCACAACTTCGTTGCTGACAATTGGCGGATCAGGTACCATGCTTCAAGCTTCCTCGCCTGCTAATTCCTCGGGACGGTGATCGAAAAAATATCTTGCACAGTTTAACCTACGCGGCAACCCGCACGAAACCGACGGTCGGTTCTTTAATTAGAGTTAATCTTCGGCCCCAGGCAGCAGTTATCAACAGCGCGGTTCAAGGGGATTGATAAGTGAAGAAAACCGTCAATTCAGGCCTATAAAAAGCCCGGTCCGGGAACATGTGGCAGGCTCCGGAACCGCTAACCCACATATCCCCGGACATCAACAGTATACCCGAAATTGTTGTAATTGCATCAAATCTAGCGTAAATTTCCCCTAACGATTGCGTGCTTGCCCGATTATCATTGCAGGTTTTGTTTGCCTAAAGCGTCGCGATTACCAGCTTATCGCCAGATAGATATTGGCTTCTTCATTGTCGAAAGCGAAGTCCGGTTCGCGCGCCGCCAGGCTGGTCGACCATGTATAGGCGGAGCGGATTTCGAGATTCTTGGCCAGCGTGTAGCGAACCTGGAGCCGCGTGCCCTCGTAGTTCGTGGCGTATTCGCCGCGATTGACCGCCGCCAGTGCCGCATCGGCCTCGATGACCGCATGGTCGATGCTGAGTTGCAGGTCACCGGGGTCGCCGCGCCGGCCGCAGGCCAATTCGGCGTAATAGGCGCTGTCGCAGCCCGCACCGTCACCCGACGCTCCCAGGTTCTTGGCCAGCTCAACCTCCAGTTGGACGGGCCAGTCCGCCGCTTCGCCGAACGACGCCCGCCACCACAGATCCGCGATCTGATAGTCCGAGACCAGTTCGCCGGTCTCCGCGTCGGTGAAATTCGTCGTCTCCCCGCCGCCGGCGACACCGCCGATGCGCCATTCCTCGGCCAGCACGGCGCGTTGGATCGACTCCGCGTGGATGAAGTCCAGGTAGGACACAGCGGCATCGACCCGGCCGTCCGCGCCGGCGGCCCAGCGCAGCGCCGCGCGGGCAACGACCAGTTGCGCGGCATCCATCTCGCTCTTGGCACTTAAAAGCTCCGTGCCCAACGCGGATAGCCGGATGCGCTCCAGGCTGCCGCATCCCTTGATTTCGCCTTCATACTCGATAAAACCACCGCGCAGCAGCAGGTCGTTGTCGATCAGGAGCTGCCCGATGTTGAACGGATAGGTAAACCGGCCGGCCTGCACCACGAATTCGCCGCCCTCCAGCGACCAGGTTTTTCGCACCCAGTATTCCTCGGCAAACGGCCAGTTATCCTCGAATACATCGTCCGCCGCGACCCAGTTGGTCTTGGGTCGGGTTGCCCGACGGATGTTCAACCCGAAATGCAGCTCCCAGTCTGTGCGCGTTTTCAGTTCAGACCAGATGTTAAATCCCAGGTCGCGCTCGCTGACAGCGGTTTCGCCACTGGACTTGAGCTCGCTGAAGCGATACTCCAGCTCTCCGCCCCAGTCCAACTCGAACTCGGGCTGCGCGGTCTCCCGCTGTTCCTTGACGCGATCCATCAGGTACCACTCCAGGTAGTCCTGCTCGTCCCCGCCAAGCTCATCGCCAACAGACTCATCCACCGGAACCAGTTCCTCGTATTCCGGCTCATCCGCGGCCAAACCAGGCCGCGGCAGCCAGACGGTGGCCAGGGTCAATAGACCGAGCGCCGCAAGCCGGATAAAGCCTTGCGCGACCAGGCAATTACGGTGCTGGATTGTTATCATTGGGCTTCTGCTCGTCTTGTCCGTGATCGTCCGCCGCGGTTGCCTCCAGCGGCTTGATCACCCGTGGCTGGTTGTTCAGATGCGATTTCATCGGCTGGCTCAACGCGGCCCGATCGTTGATGATCTTGATGATCCACAGCACCAGGCCGATAAACGCCGATCCGAAAACGGCGGTGAAGTACTGGTGGAGTCCGCAAGCCATGCCGATGATGATCGCGAAAAACACCATCGTCGTGTCCTTGGGATCCTGCATGCGCGTTCGGTAGCGGATCATCGCCAGCGCGCCGGCCAGGCCGAAGGCGCGGACCAGGTTGTCGGCTACGATCAGCCAGACCAGCGATCCTCCCAGGCACAGCAACACGAGCGTATAGACCATCTGCCCGCGCTTTTCCTTTTTGCCCGTGTAGGTCAGGTGGTAGGCCAGCGCCAGGTAGCCGCCTAGCAGCGCCGCCACCACCAGCGCGATGATGACCTCGATCCAGGCGGACTCGGGCATCACGCGGCTTTGGATCAGTTGCCGTAATTCCTCGTGCAGCGACTGCTGTCCAGTCGTGCTTTGTATCAATATCAGCGCCGGTATCAACCTACCTGCACCTCCTCATCTGCCTTGGCGCATTATATAGCAGCGCATGCCGATCAGCTCCCATCCGGACGGCTCAGGGGCGATTAGCCTTACGCCAAAAGACCCTTCACCCGGGTAAACCTGATGCGCTGGTTCGAAAATCACACCTCTGCTGATTGGCGGGATTCGCGCCTGCCTGCTTAGAGACCCGGCCTGGCCGAGAGGTTTCAGCTTGTCCAGAATACGCGCCGTAGCGCCAACGAATTCATCCGCTGAGCCATCCGCTCAACCAGGATATTGGCCCGGCTTGCTCAACACGCTCATTCGCTGGTTCTGCGGTTCCGACTATGTAAAACCGCGCCAAGCTGTTAAACTAGAAATGTCATTGTCCATAATAAGGTATCAGTCCGCCATGTGCAGACTTGATTTCATTCGTTTAAAGCCGGCTTGTTTCCTGGAGGATTAGCATGCGCTCTATGTTTCGTCACGCGTCGATGATGTTCGCCCTTACCCTTTGCCTGGTCGCCGCAGGCTTGCTATCCGCCTGCGGGGGCGGGTCGGCGGGCAGCCTGGCCCTGGACGAGAAGGGCTCCGCGGCAACGGCCGCCGGCGCGACCGGTCCTGCCACCAGTGACGGCGCCGTCACCAAGCGTGTCGGCCTGTTGATCACCGAAGACGAGATCGGCACTCTGCCCCAGTGGCAGCAGGAGCTGTTGAGCGACCCGGGCTGGAACCAGCCCTACATCGAGCCCCGCACGGGCACCGAACTCGACCCGCCCACCACCGCGATGCTCGAGGAGTACACCCAGCGCGAGTTGGAGCAAGGTGTCAGCATCGTCCCCCGCACCGCCGCCCAGTCGGCAACCAAAACTGCCAGCTGGAACGACCAGGGCGTCTTCGAACCGGGCTGGGAGGTCTTCCACGCCGAGTATGCGGATGTCGCCCGTTCCGCCACCCCCCTGTTCGGCTGCAATGACAACCCCGAAAACGAATACAACGGCCACGCCCTTGAGGACGTGATCTTCGCCGTCCCCGAGCCCCTGGCCCACGTCGTCAGCTACGTCAGCCTCGGCCATTCCACCGCCAACCACTTCAACGCCACCGGCGGTTCCGGCAACGACTATCTCAGCGCCGTCTACCAACTGTACTCCGACGACATCAACGCGGTCCCGTCCGATGAGGCCAGCACGGCCACCTTCGGCGAGATCAGCTACCGCGCCGACCTCGCCCCGGGCATCGGCCCCGGCGGCAGCTGCGCCGGTGCGACGGGCCACAGTGTCCGCGGCAAGTTCTGGGAGCGCTTCAGCGGCCTCTACGACGCCCTGCCGGACAACGACCTCGACGGCCTGCCCGACGCCGCCCCGCTCTATGACATCCTGATCGCCCCGGCCGGCGACGTCACCGGCCCCCTGACCAACTCAGGCGGCACCACCGCCAACTACCAGGAGTTCTACTTCGGCTCGCTGGGCAGCTGCTACGCCGGCTCCTGGATCATCGCGATCGAGAGCAGTTCCTCCAGCTGCGGCAAGTTCAACACGCTCGCCGCCGCCAACGCCGGCAACGCCCTGCTCGTGCGCCCGCTTTACGGCCTGATGCTGCGCCGCTGGCTGGCCATGCAGCCCCTTTCCGCCGCCGGCGCCTGGGACAGCTGGCTGGGCTGGCCCGTGATGGGCCCGGTCGCCGCCAACAACGGCGACAATAACTATGTTGCCGCCCTGGGTACCCATTACACCTGGGGCATCTGGTTCGAGCACGGCTTCATGTGGTGGGTCGACTACGACCAGGCGGCCTATCCCGCCACCCCGGACGAGATCCAGATCTACCACTTCACCGGCGACCACGTGTTCTGCGCCCAAAGCGGCGACTACTACGACCGAATCGACCCGCCCGTCTACTACGGCGGCAACGGCCCGCTCAGTGTCGGCGTCTATGTCGACGGCATGCGTTTCAGTGCAGACTACCTCGGCGATCCGGACGCCACCGACTGGCTGTCCGTCCCGATGGACTCAACCAGCGCCTACTACATGATCGCCCTGCCCAACAACGGCGTGCACACCGTCGATCTGAGCCTGTACGCCCAGGCCTACGGCGGCCAGACCGACGCCGACTGCAATTACCGCTATTACATCTGGGCCTTCCGCGACGGCACGATCCAACCCGCGACCTTCGCTTACGACCCGGCCCAGGCCTTCGCCGAGCACACCTACGGCTCGGCCACGGACAACCTCGAGGCGACCTACGTCGTGCGCGTCCAGGTGATGGATGCCGCCGGCACGATCGCCTACGGCGACTCGCTGCCGATCCACATCGGCCACGATCCCGTCGGGCCGGGCGACTTCGCGGAATACACCGGCCAGCCCGAGATCATCAGCGTCACGCCGATGGTCTGGCAGGCGGGCAACCTCTCCAAGGGCCTGACCACCTACACCTGGGACGGCACCGGCACCCATGCCTTCAACTTCCCCAACCAGGACTCCCCCGACGTCTATCGCAACAGCCTGCTCTACCCCAACAACGTGATCACCACCAGCGTCCCCCCCCATAACGACTGGATCAACGGCAACGACGTCGACTTCCAGTTCCCTTGGTACGCCTACATCTACGACCCCGACGGCAGCCTGACGGGCATGAGCCTGACCGGCGACGAAGTACTGGCGGGCTACGCCGGCCTGTTGCTGGAGGACACGGACGGGTCCTGGGTGCGCGCCGACCCGCTCACCCCCACCTACATCTACCCCACCGATCCGCGCTGGGCGACGGAGGTGAACCTGGGCGACGTAACCGCGCCCGTCTGGCCGCTGGCACCGGTGGCGGGTTGGTATTCTTCCACCTATCCCGGCGACACCGGGGACGAAACGCGCGCGCACTACGGCTCGGGCTACGGCCTGGTCTTCAACTCCGCGGTGCACGAGGTCACCGCCGAGGCGATCGTCCACTGGCCGTCGAGCCTGACCTACTGGGGCTTCTGGGGCATTCCCGCCTCCGATCCGGTGCTGTACTGGTCGATGTACCCCGGCCAGGACGTGCTGATTCCGGGCACGACGGACCAGATCCCCTACGACAGCGTCGGCGGCTGGGGCGCTTACCGCGACTACTTCGACGTCGACCCGAGCATCATCAACATCTGGCGGTTCGGCAATATCTGGAACCGCCCGCAGTTCGATTACAGCTACGCGCCCAGCGCCGGCCGCGTGGTGACCTTCGATTACTCGTCGATCCCCGGCTGGGACCCGGACCTGAACCTCAACGGTTACGCCGACACCGGCGACAAGTTCCCGCTGCGCTGCCGGCTGTTCGTCGACCACAGCGACTATGTCACCTGGGCCGGCACCTGGCCGCACCACCTGCAGGACCCGGGCTCCGATCCGGCGCTGACGGGCGACCTGACCAGCGACGGCGACTTCATCGAGGGCGGCACCTACATGGTCGACTACGGCCCGGCGGTCCCCTATGTGGACATCTATGACGATCCGGCCCAGCCTGACCCGGTGATGGGCACGACGATCACGGACCTGGGCGGCAATAACTACGCAGTGACGCTGTACTACGGCATTCAAGACGGCACGCCGAATTACGCGGTGGAGTTGGACGCCCAGTTCTCACCTTACGCCGGCCCGACCCCGCGCGAGAGCTTCGGGCTGAACAACCCGGCGCAGGTCTACGCCGTGCCCGATCCGACCCCCGGCAGCAACGGCCTGCGCACCGCGACGGTGACAGTCAACCAGCCCAATCCCGGCGATTACTGGTATGCCCTGCGCGTCACGGACGCCGCCGGCGACCAGGACATGTTCTGGTACGGCGACTACGTGCACATCAACTGGCCGCCCACCGCCGTGTTGGTGGCCGACTCGTATTACGGCAATGTGCCGCACACGGTCAACTTCGATGCCACGGGCAGTTACGACACCAACGGCTGGATCGTAGATTACGAGTGGGACTTCGACGGCGACCTGGTCTTCAACGAACCGAGTGCCGAGGCGAGCGCCCACGGCAATGCCTCGCCTTCATATACGTTCACTGCGGCGGGAAGCTACACCGTAACGGTCCGTGTGACCGATAACGACGGCGCCACCGACACCGACGATGTCTCGATCACCATCGGGATGCCGCTGGCCGGCTGGCAGTTAACGACGGTCGACAGCGCCGGCGACGTCGGCAAATACACCTCGCTGGCCGAGGTCAACGGCCATCCCTCAATCAGCTATATCGGCAACGGCGAGGCGCGCTACGCCTGGGCCAGCAATGCCACGGGCATCGGCGCCACCTGGAATTGGCAAACCTTGTCGCCGGCACTGGAGCAGCAGACCACGCTGGCTGTGGTTGGCGGGGGAACCCCCGTGCCCGGCGTCGTCTACAAACGTGACAACTCCACGTCTTTCGGCCTGCTCGAATACCGTTACTCGATCAACGCCGACGGCTCCGCCGGTTGGGGCATCGTAACCAGCGGCACGGCGATTAACACCGTGCAAGGCTCCCAGTCGCTGGCCTTCGTCAACGGCGGCCCGGCGATCGCCTACCACCGGCGCGTCAATTCCACGGACTACGAGCTGCGCTACTGGTGGTCGACCTCCGCCGACGGCTCGGGTCTGGGCACCTGGAACGAAACACCGATCTGGACGGTGAGCGGTGTCACCAGCCTGGGCCTGGGCTACTTCAGTTCACTCGATGTCGTCAACGGCCATCCCGCCGTCTCGTTCTACAAATACAACGGCACAGACGGAAATTGCCACTATGCCTATTCCAGCCTGAGCGACGGCTCGGGTACCTGGGCCCCGATCACCGTCGACTCGGTAGCCGGCACCGGCCTGATGACCTCGCTGGAAACGGTCGCCTCCGGCAATCTGGGAATCAGCTACTACGAGCACAACAACGGCGACCTCTGGTACGCCCACACGTACTCGCTGGACGGCATCAGCGGGTCGTGGAACCGGTACTTTGTTGACGGCAGCGGTAATGATGTCGGCCAGTGGACCTCTCTGATCTTTGCAGGCGGTTATCCAGGTATCAGCTATTACGATGCCACCAACGGCGACCTGAAGTACGCTTCCTCTCTCTCCCCAATCGGTACTTCAGCCTGGACTCCAACGACGATCGACAGCGCCGGCGATGTCGGGCAATACACTTCAGCCGCGGTGATCGCCGGCCAGCCGGCGATCAGCTATTACGACGCGACCAACGGCGACCTGAAGTACGCCCGCTACTTCCCGTAAACCGCGCTTAGCTGGTTTTAGTAGATATAGAAAGGGGCGCTTAGGCGCCCCTTTTGCTACTCCGGCACCAGCAGGCGCAGGCCGCTGGCGTTGATCGTGTAGGTGTCGAACTGCTCCTCGACCACGCCGGTGACCAAAAACGGCCCGGCGCAGTGGGTCAGGTGCGCGTACTGCTCGTAGGCCTGGGGGAACAGCACCACCTCGAAGGTGCCGGTCCGGTCCTCCATGCTTAAAAACTTCATCCCGCGCCCGCCGCGGGACTCGTACTGGCCGGGGCGCGGCCCGCCGTCGCTCTTTCTGATGATCCCCAGGTCGGCGGCCGGATTGTCGCGCTCCTCGGGCTCGTCGGACTCCGTCGCCTGGTAGGGATTCGGCCCGGCCGGGTCGCCGCCCTGCAGCGCCAGGGTGTCGCGCACCTCCTGGCGCCGGCGCAGGTCGACGCGCTTGGTGGCGATGCACCAGCCCAACAGGCGCACGTGCCGGCCGGCGTGGTCCGGCAAGTCGGCGGCGTCGATCACGTCGCGCACCTGGCCCGCGACCAGCTCCAGCGGATGGCGGCTGACCAGCATCCCCAGGTGCGTTAGCTCCAGTTCGCAGCGCGTCAGTTCGTCGTGGTCGGTCAGCTTGACGCCGATCCGCCGGCGGAACTCGTCGATCCGCTCCGATTCGTCCAGCGGAAGCGTCCCCCCGCGCAGGGCGGCTTGGTGGTCGAGGTCGGCCAGCCATTCCAACTCCGGCCGCTTCAGCCCCAGGCTGTCGAGCGCCCCGCACTGGACCAGCACGCTGAGATCGGCGCGCGGGGGCCGCACGCGGGTGATGAAATCCTTGAGCGAGCTGAAGGGCCCGCCCTGGCCGCGCTCGGCGACGGTCCGCTCCAGCACCGCCGTGCGCACGTTCTTGATCGCCGACAGGCTGACGCGTACGGCGGTCGCCCCCTCGGCCTGGTAATCCAGCCCGCTGTAGTTGATGTCCGGCGGCAGCACCTTCAGTCCCATTCGCCCGCACTCGCTGATGTAGGCGCGCTGGCCGTAGAACCCGCCGCTGTGGCTCAAGACCGCCGCCATGTACTCCGCCGGATAGTGCGCCTTGAGGTAGGCCACCTTCCAGCTTAAGGAGGCGAAGGCCGCCGAGTGCGCCTTGCAGAAGGAGTAACCCGAGAAGCTGGCGATCTGTCGCCAGATCGTCAGCGCGCTGGCGGTGTCCACCCCGTTGGCCTCGCAGCCGGCGATGAACTGCTCGCGCACGTCGTTCATGCGGTTCATGCTTCTGAGCTTGCCGCTCATCGCGCGCCGCAAGAGGTCGGCCTCGGCCAGGCTCAGGCCGGCCAGCTCGTGGGCGACGCGGATCACGTCCTCCTGGTAGATCATCACGCCGCGGGTCTCGGGCAGCAGCTCGAGCATCAGCGGGTGGCTGGGCTGGCGCGGCGCCTCGCCCCGCACGCGGCGGATGTACTCCTGCATCATGCCGCTCTCGGCGACGCCGGGCCGGATCACGCTGGAGGCCGCGGTCAGCTCTAAAAACGTCTGCGTCTTGAGGCGCTTGAGCAGCTGGCGCATGCCGGGGCTTTCGATGTAGAAGCAGCCCATCGTGCGCCCAGAGCGCACCAGGTCCACCGTGGCCGGGTCGGTGAGCACCGTCTCCAGGTCGTGGGCCGGCGGCCGGATGCCGCGCCGCGCCAGCGTCTTCATCGTCTCCTCGTAGGCGTCCAGCCCGCAGTTGCCCAACAGGTCGATCTTGATCAGCCCGACGTCCTCGACGCTGAACATCTCGTACTGGGTGACCGAAAGCCCCTTGGCGGCGCGGGCCAGCGCCGTGAACTCGGTCAGCTTGTTCGGCGCGATCACGATCCCGCCGCAGTGGATGCCCAGGTGCCGCGGGCAGCCGTTTAGGCGGCTGGCCAGCGGGATGATATGGCGGTAGGGCTCGGCGCTGAGGTCGATGCCGCGCATCTCGGGAAAGCGCTCTTTCAGCGAGCCCAGGCCCGCCGCCGAGGCGTGCGGCATGTGGCGGGCGATCGTGGTGATCTCCTTGTCGCCCAGGCCGAAGACCTTGGCGACCTCGCGGAAGGCGCCGCGGGCGCGGAAGGTGACGTGCGTGCTGATCATCGCCGCGCGGTCGGCCCCCCAGCGCTCGTAGACGTAGTTCAGGATATCGTCGCGGCGCTTGGAGGAGAAGTCGATGTCGATGTCCGGCGGACTTTTGCGCGCGGGGTTCAAAAAGCGCTCGAAGTACATGTTCAGCGCGATCGGATCGACCGGCGTCAGCCCCAGCAGGTAGCTGACGATGCTGTTGGCCGCGCTGCCGCGCCCCAGGCAGGGGATGCCCATTTTGCCGGCGGCGCGCACGATGTCGTAGACCGCCAGGAAGTAGCTGGTGTAGCCCAGGTCGTCGATCACCGACAGTTCGTAGTCCAGCCGGGCCAGGTGCGTTTCGGAATAGCCGCCGGCGCGCCCCGGGCGGCTGTAGCGCCAGACCAGGCCGCGCTGGCAGAGGTCGCGCAGCGCCCGCCGCGGGTCGCCGCCGCCCTTGAGCGGGTAGTCGGGGAAGCGCCACTTGCCCAGCTCGAAGTCCACCACGCAGGACAGCGCCAGCTGGTGCGCCGCCTCGACGGCCTGCGGGCAGTCGTAGTAATAGCCGCCCAGCTCCACCGGCGCCGACAGGTAGTGGCTGCGCGGCACGACGCCCTGCGCCGTATGCAGCGTGGCGTTCTGGCCGATCGCGCGCAGCACGTGGTGGACGGGCTGGTCCTGGGGGCGCAGGAAGCGCACGTCGGTCGCGGCCACCGGCGCCAGGCCGAAGTGCTGGGCGAGCTTGAGCTGGCGCAGCTGGCGCGCGCGGTAGGAATCGCCGTAGTCCGGGCTGAGCCGGACGAATACCCGCCGCGGGCCCAGCCGCCGCCCCAGGTAGTCTAGAAGCTTGGGCCGGTCGGTGAGGATGTAGCAGTGGTCGGTGTGCTCAAGGAGTTCACGGGCCAGGTCGAATTGCGGATCGAGGTGGCGCCCGGTGGCCAGCTCGCACAGCTCGGAGTAGCCGTCGCGGTCGCGGGCCAGCACCGTCGCCGCCGGCGTGATCGTCAGCTCGGCCTCGCTGATCTTTCGAAGCGGCCGGGGCGTGAGTTTGCCCGTCTTGGTGCCGGGCAGATCCGGTGCGCTGGCATAGCGCGGCTGGCCGTTGCCATGCTTAGGTAGGGGCGAAGCCATGCTTCGCCCTTCTTCGCTTGCGGCGAGTTGCCCGTTCTGGGCGAAGCCTGGCTTCGCCCCTCCGCAATCCGCCGCATTCTCGCCGCGCGGATCGGTGAAACTCACCCCCAATACGGGATGCAGGCCGTACTTCAGTGCCGCCTTGTAGAAGCCGATCAGCCCGTAGACGCCGTTGACGTCGCAGATCCCCAGGGCGTCGTAGCCCAGCTCCGCCGCCTGGGCGGCCAAGGCGTCCGGCGAGCTCACCCCGTCGTGGAAGGAATACCAACTGCGCGCATCGATATGCATACATCGCTTCCGGCGCCGTCGGGGCCTTTCGCGTGCCCTGACCCGCATAACTATACACATGTATAGTATAACATAAAAATTGTGGCCAACAGGCTTATACCGATAACCGACTACTGTTCCAAACAATTGCTGCGGATCGCACGTCCATGCTCCTAGTACACATGCTAAGGGAAAACCCCGGGAGGACTTATGGGATTCAACCGTACGCTGCTGGTTATGGCCGCCACCATCCTGCTGCTGTCGACACCCGCCTTCGCCGACACCGCGCAGGTGCTGGAAATTGCGGCGGAATTCTCCGCCATGGCCACCGGGGATTATTGGCCCGGCTACGATCCGCTGGCCTATCCACTGGCGATCTACAATTGCGCCGATACCTACCTATTCCGCCACCCGAATCCGCCGGAGGACTTCGTTCCCTGTACCGACCATCCGGAGATATCCGTGTTTAGCGGCCGCTATCCCGCCGTGACCGCCAATTCATCGGCCGAGATCGGTGGCGTGATCACCGGCACTCTGACCCTCGATGCGACCGGTGCCGCCGGGCCGCGCGCGCTGGCCGCTGTCGCCGTGCACGAGCTGTATCACGTCTTCCAGGGCGAGCACCATCCGAGCTGGGGGGCCAACGTCGCCAACCGGCTGACCTATCCCGATACCGATGCCGGCCTGCTGGCGGCCAAGCGGCTGGAGACCCTGGCGCTGGAGGAAGCGCTCGCCGCCGTGAACTTCGCCGAAGTACTGGGCTGGGTCCAGGCCGCGCTCGAGCTGCGCCGGCAGCGGTTTGCCACGATGGCCCCCGAGCACATCGAGTATGAGCAGCGCATGGAAGTGCATGAGGGCACGGCGGCCTATATCCAGACCAAAGCGGAAGGCCTGCCGCACTCGGTGGTCCGGCCCGCCGGTGGCGATTACGGCCCGGCGGACGTCCGCCGCCAGGCGTATTACTCCGGTTCGCTGATCGCCCTGCTGCTGGACCGCTGCCGGCTCGGCTGGCGCGAAGAACTGGAAGCGGACGATACGCTGTTCATCGACGACCTGTTGGCCGATACCGTCGCGGACAGCGAAGTACCGCCCAAGGAATTCCCGCCCTTCGTCACCGACGAGACTGCCGCCAATGCCCGGGCGGACATTGCGGCCCATTTGGCCGGCCTGGCCGAGCAACGTGCGGCCTTCGACGCGGTGCCGGGCCAATCGGTGGTCATCGTCGCCGCCGGCGACATCCTGTTTCCCAACGCGATCGATCCGATGAACATGCTGCGCCTGTCTGATGAGGAAGTACTGCACACACGCTGGTTGAAGCTGGGCAACCAAAGCGGCTATTTCGAAGCACTCAACTACCAGGTCCTCACCTGCGCCGCCGGCGGCCATCCGTTGTTCAACGGCGTCACCAAGGCGATCGTTCGCGGTCTGGACGAGCTGGAGATCAACACCGAGGATTCCACCGTGATCATCTCGGCCACGGACTTCGAGCTGTCCTTCTCCGGCGCGACTGTCGATCAGACCGATCGCGGCCAGGTTGTCGTGTCACTTGGGCAGACGTAGCCGTCTTGCCAGCAGAGCATTACCAGTCCGGTAAGAGCAACGCTGGTACCCGATCATGCGCCAGCGAATCTGACAACTGACAACTTACCTACCGTGGAAGGGCTCCCCGAGCCCGTTTAAAGCCAAGGACGATGGATCGGGGACCCACCGCTACAGAGTGCTCACTTTGGCCTGATTCACGCTCTTTCCCCATTAACCTTTAACCGTTTACCGTTAACCTGCTTCCACGCCTACATCACCGGCGTATACAGCTCGCAGGCGATCTCGCCGGTTTCGTAGTCGTAGCCGTCGTGGGTGTACGATTCCAGCCACGGCCCCTGCAGATCCGCCTTCATCCCCGCTTCCTTCACGAGGCCCGGATAAGTTGCCTGCCATTGCTTGCTCATGTTCGTGGGCAGGTCCTTGAATTTGTGCACCAGGAAGCGGTGCGCCGGCACGGTAAAGCGCGTCAGGCCTTCCGGCGTCTCGGTCTCCGGCGTCACCTCGAACGCGCAGACATAGCGGAACCCCTGCGCATCGCCGTTGGCCAGGCAGACGCCCCAGACCGGGTTTTTCCAACCCAGGCGCTCCATGTGCGGGAAGAAGCTGTCCCATAACGGCACGATCCCCGCGGTGTCGTCGTGCTTGCAGTCGATAAACAGCCCGACGATTTCAAACGATTCCAAGGCTTCGATGCGATACTCCATTTCCGGCTCCAGTGCTGATACCATCGTAGGTTGATACCATTATACCATACATGTGTTTAGTTTTTCCCTGTGACACGTAAATTCCGTGACTTAACGTCGATGGATATCGCTTATTGGTAGAGCAAGCCCCCGTGCTTGCGACAGTAAGGTTAACGGGAAACGGTTAAAGGTTGGCCCAAAACTGAGAAACGGTTATACGTTTTTGCTGTCTTGCGAAGCCAAGATATTGAATGGATTAAAGCAATACGCAACTCAAACCTTGCCCCTTTCACCATTAACCTTTCTATGGTGGCCGCTACCGGACCACCTGCGCTACTAGACCTGACAACTGATAACTGCTGTGTGGAAGGCGTCCCCGACGCCGTCTCAAAGACGACTCATGGACCGCAAGGTTTAACTGCTTGGTGGCATCGAAGTGGTAGGGCCGATCACGCCAGGGCGTATCGCCTGTACGCTCGTAGAATCGCAAGCACGGGGGCTTGATCTACTTGCCACTTTGGCCTGCGCGGGCCGCATGAATGCGGCCCCCCTACCCAAGTCAAAACTGATAACTGAGAACTAATCCGGCGCCAGGGATCCCGCGAACGGCGGGACTACGAATCTGCTGAAACCCGCATCCAGCCTAGTCCCAAGTCCCTTGCCCCATTAACCTTTACCGATAACCTGCTTCCACGCCAGCACCAAGGCTTGCAACCAAGGTAACGTGGATCACTCTGTGAGTCTGGATACTGAGGCTAACTAATCCCCGAACAGGTTCGGTTCTTCCATTTCGACGGCCAGGCGCTCGAGATCCACGCTGGCGCTCTCTTCGGCCACGCGTTGGCTGAAGCGCTCGGCGAGCATCTGCCCCACCTTGTAGATGCTGCCCGCGCCGACGGTCAGCACCACGTCGCCCGGCTTGCTCGACTGGTAGACGTAGTCGGCGATCTCCTCGAACTCGCTCATGCAGCGCAGCTTGCGCTCGTCGTACTGCCGCTGGAAGAAGCGGTTGAGGTAGTCCAGCCCGATGCCCGCCACCGGCTTCTCGTGCGCTGTATAGATCGGCGCCAGCACGATCTCGTCGGCGTTGATGAACGCCGCCGGGAACTGCTGCGCCAGGTTCTTGCTCCTCGTAAAGCGGTGCGGCTGGAAGATCACGCGCATCCGCCCCTTATAGACCTCGCGCACGCCGGACAGAAGCGCATGCACCTCGCTGGGATGGTGCGCGAAGTCGTCGATCACCGTCACGTCGCCGCGGTAGAGCACGTCGTAGCGGCGCCTGACGCCGGGGAAGTTCTCCAGCGAGAACGAGACGGTGTCGAAGGCGATGCCCATCTCGCGGCAGATCGCCACGGTGCAGAGCGCGTTCTGGATATTGTGGTCGCCGGGCATCCGCAGGTTGATCACGCCGAGTGGCCCGTCGTCCTTGTGGTGCACCTCGAAGCTCAGGCCGTCGTCGCCGTTGAGCTTGCGTCCCTGCGCCTGGTAGGTGGCGTCCGGATGGAAGCCGTAGGTCACCACGCGCTTGTTGATCTTCGGCAGGATCGAGCGCAGGTTCTCGTCGTCGAGGCAGACCACCGTGAACCCGCCGCGCTTGGGGCTGTTTAAGAAGCTGATGAAGCTTTCCTTGAGCCGTTCCAGGCTGCCGTGGAAGTCCAGGTGGTCGCAGTCGATGTTGGTGACCACCGCCACCTTGGGCGTGAAGGCCAGCATCGAGTTGTTACTCTCGTCGCCCTCGGCGATGAACACCTTGCTGTGGCCCAGTTTAGCCGAGCCGATGTCCTGCTTGAGCACGCTGCCCATCACCACGGTCGGATCGCGCTGGGCGGCCATGAACGCCGTCGCCACCATACTGGTGGTCGTCGACTTGCCGTGGCTGCCGGAAATCACCACGCTGTCGTTGCGCTCCGCCAGGTAGCTTAACAGTTCGATGCGGGTCAAGAGCGGCTTGCCGACCTGGCGCGCGTAGGCCAACTCGGGGTTCTCGTCGGGGATTGCCGTGCTGTAGACGACCATGTCGGCCAGCCGCGCATAGCGCTCGTTGTGGCCGATCCAGATGCTCGCGCCCGCTTTGGCCAGCTTCTGCGTGACCGCAGATTCCTGGCAGTCGGAGCCAGTCACCTCGTAACCCATATCGAGCAGTAGGTGCGCCAAGGCACTGACACCCGAGCCACCAACTCCCACGAAGTGGATGCGTTTATATGATCGCTTCAGCACTGAAAGGCGCTATTATACCGAAGAACGCCGCGGGATGCCAGTCCGGTTCTCCACAATCTATCCACAACCAAATCAACACTGTCTTATTGATAAGCAGCGCTCAACTATGACTTCATTAACCAAATTTTCACCAGTGCTATACTCAGCGCGTGCAGGAAGGTCCGAAGCTCTACAAGCCCACCATCTGGCGCCGGTTGCTGATCATTGCACTGATTAGCGCGATCGTGCCGATCGCGATCCTGGCGCTGGTAACCGTTCTCGCTCCGGCCGGACCCTCGGGCAGCGGCAACCAGCTGAGCTCGCAGGTTTCGCAGGAGACCAAGCAGCAGCTCGTGCAGACCGCCGAGGCCCGGGCCCTGGGGATCAACACGCGCCTGGCGCGGATCGGTTATTCGGTCAAATTGCTCGGATCCTACGCTGAGGAAGTCCTGATCTCGCCGGCGGTGTTCGCCGAGAGGATCGTGCCGGCGAAACCGGCGGAGGGCGAGGCCGCCGCGGAAGAGGGCACGGCGTCGGTCGGCCAGACCGCCATCGACAATCCGCTCTTCTACACGCAGGGCGAAGACGGCGCGATCCGCAAGCTGATTAACGACGACAAGTCCGCGGTCTACTTCGCCGCCACGGCGACGGGCGAGTTTTCAGCCTACGATCTGCAGCGGTTGCACGCTTCGGCGATTCTCGATCCGCTGCTGATCGAGCCGGTAGCCAGCGAACCGCTGGTGCTGCAGTCCTTCATGCTGACGCATGACAAGCTGCTTAGGACCTATCCGTTCCTGGATATCTCGCTGTGGCCGCCGGACAAGGACCTGTCCAAGCCCGGCGAATGGTGGAACCCCGACAAGGCCAACGCGGACGGCCTGCTCTGGACCGCGCCCTACTTCAGCATCTACCAGCAGCGCTGGGTGACGGCCTGCATCACCGCCTGCTACGCCGGCGACCGCGTGGTCGCGGTGGTGGGTTGCGAGATCGACCTGGCCAAGCTGACCGAGGAAACGCTGGACTTCTCGCTCGGCGAGAACAGCATCAGCTGGCTGATGAAACCCTACCAGCGCAATGCCGAGGAGCCGCTACGGTGGCTCGTGATGTCGGCGCAGGACACCAGCCAGGAGCGGCTGGGCATCATTCCCTTCGACATGGCCACGGCGCCGACGGAAAAGGACGGCGACAAGCCGATCTTCGAGGAGGCTGACCTGCTGGGCCACGGGCGGGCCGAACTCGTCGCCAATCTGAAGCAGCAGATCGATTCCGGCACGACGAACGTCGGCACCGCGCTGCCCGCCGCCACCGCCATCGACACGGGCCAGGGCGACTTCATCATCATCGCGCCGATCCCGCAGGCCGGCTGGATCATCGGCGGCATCGTCCGCAATCCGGCCGTTGCCACGCTGGAGAACTTCGAGACCGGCGTGGAGTCCTGGGTACGCCAGCGGATGCTGATCGTGCTCGGGGTCGCCGTACTCGCCGTGTTGCTGGCCTTCGGCCTGGCCTGGTTCGAGGCCAACCGCATCGTGCAGCCGCTGAAGATCCTCACCGACAAGGTCCGGCTGGCCGCCGTCTCGCGCAAAACCTCGTCGGTCGCGATGGCGGATGAGGGCGAGATCGGCGCGCTGGCCCAGGTGATCCAGCAGCTGATCGACAAGACCACCGAGCGGCCCAACAACCATGCGCCGGTCGAACCCGTAAGCGCTCCCGCCGACGAGCCGTCAGCCGCCGATGATGCTTAGCCCGCGGTTGGCCGGCATCACGTCCAGCACGATCCCCGGCAGTTCCACGGCGTAACTGGACACCGCCACGGCCTGTTGGTATTCGCGCACCAGTTCGCCGGGTACCGGTGGTGCCGCCGGACCGCGCACCAGGACCGCCAGCGGCTCGCCCTGGACGACGCTGTCGCCGATCTTGGCCCGGCAGAGAATGCCGGCCCAGGGATCGATCCGGTCTGCCGTCGTCAGCCGCCCGGCGCCCAGGCGCCGCGCCACCTCGCCGATGCGCCGCGTGTCCATGTCGCTGATCACGCCGTCCTTGAGGGCGGGTACGGTCGCCAGCCGCAGTTCCTTTTCAGCCTTGGTCCGCGCTGCTTCCAGCCGCGCGTAATCGCCGCCTTGCGCCGCGATCCAGGCGTCGAAACGCTCCAGCGCGGCACCCGACTCCCGCGCTCGTTCCATCCGCGCCTGGCCTTCCTGGTAGGACGCGCCGCGGTTGCAGGTCACCAGCAGCACGCCGCCGAGTGTCGCGCACAGCGCGCTCAGATCCGGCTGCGGCGATTCGCCGGCCAGCGCCGCCCGGGCCTCGAGCACCTCCATGGCGTTGCCCACCGTGCGGCCCAGGGGCTGTTCCATGTTGCTGATCACGCAGCCGATCGGCTTGCCCAGGTCGCGGCCCAGGCGCAGCGCGATGTCCGCGAACTTGCGCGCCCGGGCCAGCGAGGTGAAGAAAGCCCCGCTGCCGCACTTCACATCCAGCACGATGCAGTCCGCTCCGGCCGCCAGCTTCTTACTCATCACGCTGGCGGCGATCAGCCCCATTTCATCGACGGTGTCCGTGGCATCGCGCAGCGTGTACACGATCTTGTCCGCGGGCACCAGGTTCGCGCCCTGCGCGACGATACAGCAGCCGACTTGCTTGATCACGTCCTCCATCTGCCGTCCGGAGAGGTTGACGTCGAAGCCGGGGATGCTCTCCAGTTTGTCGATCGTGCCGCCGGTATGGCCCAGGCTGCGCCCGCTCATCTTCGGCACGGTCAGGCCCGCCGCCGCCAGCCAGGGCATCAGCATCAAGCTGACCTTGTCCCCCACCCCGCCCGTGCTGTGCTTGTCGACGATCGGTCCGGGCAGGTGCGACCAGTCCAGCGTCACGCCGCTGTCGATGAAGGCCCGCGTCAGCTCCAGCGTTTCGTTGTAGCTCAGCCCCTCGTAGCAGATCGCCATCAGGAGCGCACTTAGCTGGTAATCGGCCACGCTGTGCTCGACGATCCCCGTGACGAGCCGGTGAATCTCCGCGGCCGGCAGTTCCGCCCCCCGCCGCTTGGCTCTGATCAACGACAGCAACTCCATGCTCTTATGATAACCAGCGTCAGGCGGATTGGGCGCTGGCGCTACAATTTTCCTATGACACGACCGACGATCATCGTGCACGGCGGCGCCGGCGCGATCCAGCCCGAGATCTGGCAGGAATTCCGCGAGGGCAGCCACGAGGCGGCCCAGGCCGGCCAGCGCGTGCTGGCTGCCGGCGGCAGCGCCCTGGATGCCGCGATCGCCGCCACGCGCTACCTGGAGGACAACCCGACCTTCAACGCCGGCTACGGCAGCGGCCTGAACCGCGACGGGCAGATCCAATGCGATGCGTTGGTGATGACCGGCGACCGCCGCTGCGGCGCGGTGGCCGGTGTGTATGGCGTGCGCCATCCCGTCGATCTCGCCCGGGTCGTGCTCGAGCAGACGCCGCACGTGTTGATCGTCGGCCCCGGTGCGGAGGAGCTCGCCCGGGCCAAGGGCATCGAAATGTGCGATCCGGCCGAGTTGATTGCTGACCATCGCCGCCAGGCCTGGGAAAAAGCGGTGGCGGAAAGCCGCGATTTCGGCGTCGATCCGGAGTTGCTGCCCCAGCTCGATCCGTACGACCGCCCGCCCTCGGACACCGTCGGAGCCTGCGCGCTGGACGCGACGGGCCATCTCGCCGTCGCCAGCAGTACGGGTGGCATCCTGCTCAAGCTGCCCGGCCGCGCCGGCGATACGCCCGTCGTGGGCAGCGGCAGCTACTGCGGCCCGGCGGGCGCTACGTCGTGCACGGGCCACGGCGAGGCGGCGATGCGCGTCTGCCTGGCCAAGTACGCCTACGATCTGCTGGAGCACGGCGCCTCGGCCCAGGAGGCCGCCGACCGCGCGGTCGACTACCTGGTCAGCGCCGTACGCGGCCGTGCGGGCCTGATCGTGCTGGACCGCCACGGCAACCGCGCCTGGGCCACCAGTACGCGCCGCATCGCCATCGGCTTGCCGGAGTACCTGCCCGACGACTGCAACGGTTATTGCCCGGTCCTGCCGCACTGAGCCGCGCCGCTGGCTAAAATGACTGCATGCGGATCGCGCTGATACCACTGGACAGCCGGCCGGTCAACCGGCTGTATCCCGCGCGCCTGGCCGACCTGTGCGGCGCGATCGTCCACACCCCGCCGCGCGACTTGCTCGGCAGCCTGCAGGACGGCGCCGATACGGTGGCCCTGGCGCGCTGGCTGCGCGACACCGTCACGGGCCGGCTCGGCGGCCCCGGCTGCAACCTGGCGGTCTTCTCCTGGGACGCCCTGATCTACGGGGGGCTGATCCAGAGCCGCCAGCTCGACGTCCAGCCGCGGATCGAGGAAGTCTTCGGCCTGCTCAAGGAGATCGACTGGCGCCAGGTCGCCGGCTACTGCTATGTCACCGTGCCGCGCCTGGGGATCAGCGTCGCCTCCAGCGCGGTCTGGCCGCAGCACGAGCTGGTCCGCGAATATTTCATCAACTGGGGCGCGCGCCAGGAACTGCGCAGCGCCGCCGAACGCACGGCGCAGCTGGAAAACCAGCTGGGCGGCGATGCCGTCAAGGCGCTGTGGGCCTGGCGGATGCGCAACATCGGACTGGCCGAGCAGGCGCTCGAGCAGTCCTACCAGCTCGGCCTGCGGCATTGCCACGTCGCCGTGGAGGACAACGCGTCGACCGGCCCGCACCTGGGCGAAGTGGAAAAGCTGCGCCAGGCTTACGTGAAGGCCAAGCGCGATCATCCCCAGGCGTCCTGCACCTTTTTCGACGGCGCGGACGAAGCCGCCTGCCTGCTGACCGCGCGCGCGATCAGCGAAACCCGCGGCAACGAGACGCGGCACCTGCAGCTGACCGTCACGCCGGCGGTGCCCGGGCCGGACCGCTACACCGGCCGCTTCGAGTCGCACAACCTCGGCGACGGACTGACCTTTCTCAGCCGCTTTTTAAACATCACCTACCACTACGACGCGCAGGAACTGCACTGGCTGGTCGTCCACGGCGTCCAGCCGCAGCCGGACCTGTTCACCGACCCCAGCGAGAAGGTGCTCAACAACCCGTTTTTACTGCCCAAGGCTTATCCGACGGAGGGCAACCTGCTCGTCACCGATCTCTGCGCGTGCAATGGCGCCAATCCGCGCCTGGCGCGCCACCTGGCCGGCGATTCACGGGCCAGCCTGCTGGGATTGGTCGGCCTGAACACCAACTTCAATGCGCTAGGGATCAGCGCCGCCTGGCTGCGGCTGATTCCGCGCGCCGGCCATCCCGCCAGCCGCCGGTTCCTGCTGGAGCGACTGGCCGACGACCTGGTCTACCAGGCGATCGCGCGGGCCGAGGTCGTCGAATACGTGCGCGGCCAGGGCCTCGATCCGCTGGATTTCTCGGACGCGCATCCGCTGCAGGTCAAGGAAGCGCTGAGCCTGGTCAAGAACCGCTGGCTGGACTGGTGCGAGAATTCGGGGCAGTACGTGTTGCAGCGCGCCGGCATCGAACCGGAGCAGGCCCGGGCCGTGGAGTTCTCCTTCCCCTGGTCACGGGCGTTCGAGATCGAGGCGGTGGCACCCGCGCTGCACTCGGCCTACGAGTAGAACTCGCGCAGATAGGGCCACTGCGAAGCCATGCCGGCGATCAGCGCGCCGGCCACCGACAGCGTCACCGGCAGGCTGTATTCGGGCATGAACGCCGGGCCGGGATAACTGCCGCTGAGCAGGTAGCCCACCGTCGCGCCCCCCACTACGGCGCCGATCGTCGCCCAGATCCGCACGCTGCCGAGAACGCCCGTCAGCGCGCCGATCTGCTGTTTGAGGCCTGCGACTGACCCCTTCAGTCCGCGCTGGTCCGAAGTGCTGAACAGGCTGCCGTGGCTGCTCAGCCACTGCCGCGCCCGTTCGCGGGCGTCGATCTCCGCGGTGACGCCGACCTCCAGCCAGGGCAGTTCGCTGGCCGCCTGGACCCGCCGGCCCAGTTCCTGTTCCACCATCTCCAGCAGGTCGGTCTCCCGCCGGTCGTGTCCGTTGTTCTCCAACTTAGTCACTTGCGTGCTCCTCTCCCACCGTGCTCCCCCCGTCGGTCGGGCCGACCCAGCCGCTGGCCCGGGCGGATTCGACGATCCGCTGCCGCGCGCGCCTGAGCCGCGTCTTCACCGTGTTGATCGGCAGCCCCAGGATTTCGGCGATCTCCTGGTAGCTCAACTCGCCCGTATAGTAAAGGTCGATCACCGCGCGGTAGTCCGCGGGCAGTTCGGACAGGATCCGCGCCAGGTCGCGCTGGCGGGCGTCCTCGATGTAATCCTGATCCGGACGCCGGCTGTCGGGCAGACGCGAGTGGTAGTCGGGCTGGCCGGCCGGCTGCGCGTCGAGGCTGTCCAGGCGCGGCCGCCGGTTGACCTTGCGCAGATGGCTCACAGCGATGTTGCGGGCCAGCCGGTACAGCCAGGACGAGAACCGGCTGTCGCCGCGGAACGTATTGAGCTTCTCGTAGACGCGAATGAAGGTTTCCTGCACGAGGTCCGCCGTCGCCGCGTCGTCGCCGGCCACGGAGTCCACGGCGGCCCAGGCCAGCCGGCGGTAGCGATTCACCAGCCAGCCGTACTCGGACCAGTCGCCGGCGCGGCAACGGGCGATGATCCGCTGCTCCTCGCTCAGAGGCTCGGTCTTCATACCGGCCGCCCGGCCTGGACTTTCATCCGTTAAGCATACCGACTGCCACACGTTCTTGACCACTTAAAGCTTGTTACTACTGCCTGCGGCCCGCATCGGCCGCGGTGTTCTAATACTGCTCGTGCTCCGGACGGACCTTCACCACCGGCCCGACGACCTGGCGGTGGATGACAATCAGCGTGATGCCGATCACCGGAATGATCAGCGGCATCAGCCACTCGCCGTTGAAGTTATCGCCGTTGAGGACCTCCGGCAGGCTCAGCAGGAAGACGGCCACGCCGAAGGCCAGGAGCAGCACGCCGGCCTTCCAGTTGCCGTTGATATCGCCCTGGCGCCTCGGGATCACCAGGCTGTCCTTGATGACCGCCGGATCCACGCCCTTCTCGATCGCCTTGGCGATGGCCGTCAGCTGGTAGTAGTACAGCTTGTGTCTCAGCCAGATCGGAATCACGATACAGGCTCCGACGATGATAAATAAAACCACCGGTATCAGGAAATCCATTGTCTTGCTCCGCTAGGTTTTCCACAGCTGCCCGTGGGACGCCCGGCTGGCGGGTTTGTTTCAGCCGATCCCGCGGATTCCGGCCCGATCTGGCGAATCTTCTGCCAGCAGGAACGGACGAATGAGCGGCGCATTTATGAAGATTTCATGAATTTCTCATATTCCCTTTACAATCTTCATGATATCTGAATAATAGGCGTCGATCCGGTCCCCATGCCCCGCGGAGGTCGGCAATGAGCATATTTAGACGCTTCACGTACAATCCATTCGAGCCGCTCCAGCAGTTGCTGGACAAAATCGACGGCTGCGTCGGCCACATCGAGCCGATGTTCGAGGCCAATTTCATCGGTGAGTACGACGTGGTCAAGGACCACTTCCGCGCCATCACGCGCGCCGAGCACGAGGCCGATGAAATCAAGAACAAGATCCGCGACGGCCTGAAACGGTCGCTGTTCCTGCCGATCGACCGCTGGCATTTCCTGGAGATCATCTCCGCGGCGGACAAGATCGCGGACCGCGCCGAGGACCTGGGCTTTTTACTCACGGTGCGCCATACCGTCATGCCCCCCGAGTTGCGCGATCATTTCAAGGAACTGGTCGCCAAGGTCCTGGAGTGTTACAACGAGCTGACCGAGGCGGTCGACCAGTTCGACGCGCTCGTCGAATCCGGCTTCTCCGGTCCGGTGGCTGAGGAGATGGCCCAGCGGATCGACCACGTCTGCCACCTGGAGTGGGAAAGCGATAAGATCGTCTACAAGCTGTCCCAGCACCTGTTCCAGTTTGAGACTACTATACCGTTGGTCGACCTCTTTTTTATATGGAACTTATCACGGGAGCTGGCGAACTTCGCCGACAGCTGTGAGCGCCTGGCCAAGCAGGTCCGCCGCACGATCACGCATTAACTAATCATGGAAATAGAAACCCTGCTGCTCATCCTGGCGGTCGTCGCGGGCGGTTATATGGCCTGGAACATCGGCGCCAACGACGTGGCCAACGCCATGGGCACATCCGTCGGATCCAAGGCCCTGACGCTGGCCAAGGCCGTGTTGGTCGCCGCCGTCTTCGAGTTTGCCGGCGCGTTTTTTGTCGGCAGCCGCGTCACCAACACGATCGCCAAAGGCATCATCAGCCTGGATGTCGTCGCCAATCACGAGATGGAGTTCGCCTGCGGCATGGTTGCCTCCCTGTTCGCCGCGGCGATCTGGCTGAACCTGGCCACCCGCCTGGGCTGGCCCGTCTCGACGACGCACAGCATCGTCGGCGCCGTCATCGGTTTCGGTATCGTCCTGGGCGGGTTGTTCGCCGTCAGTTGGAGCGAAGTCGGCAAGATCGTGATGAGCTGGATCGTCTCGCCGATCGCCGGCGCCATTCTGGCGGTGATCGTCTACTGGCTGATCGTGCTGCCGATCTACCGCAGCAAAACACCGGCCCGGCAGCTGCGGATCATCGTTCCGCCCGCGACCGGTATGGTGTTCTTCATGCTGTCCCTGTCCATGCTTTACAAAGGATTGAAGAACCTCAACCTGGATCTGCGGGCCTCGGACGCGATCGTCATGGCTGCCGTCGTTGGAACGATTGCCGGCGGAATCGCGCACATGCTGATGCGGCGCCGTAAACTGAGTAACGGCACAACCTATCTGGCCCGTTTCCGCCAGACCGAACCCGTGTTTGCCATCCTGCAGGTCATCACCGCTTGTTATATGGCCTTCGCCCATGGCGCCAACGACGTCGCCAACAGCATCGGCCCCCTGGCGGCGGTGGTCTCGTCCGTGCAGACCCATGTGGTCAGCAAAGAGGCGCCCGTGCCCCTGTGGATCCTGGGACTGGGCGGCGTCGGCATCGTTATCGGCCTAGCCACTTACGGCCACCGCGTAATCGCCACGATCGGCAAACGCATCACCTCGATCACCCCCAGCCGCGGTTTCAGCGCGGAATTCGGCGCGGCCACCACCGTCTTGGTGTGCTCCAAGCTGGGTTTGCCGGTCAGCACGACGCACACCCTGGTGGGCGCGGTCGTCGGCGTCGGCCTGGCGCGCGGTATCCGCGGCCTGGACCTGCAGGTCGTGCGCGATATCGGCGTCAGTTGGCTGGCGACGATCCCGTTCACGGCCGTTCTCACCGTGATTATCTACTTCGGCCTTGCGCAGTTCCTGCCGCGCTAGACCGCGCCAGCCCAAAATACATCTTGGTTAAATCAAGTCCGAACCGCTCGGCGGCCGCGGCCCTGCGCTAGAATCTGTTGAGCAAATTATCAAGCGGGGCATCCATGGCCAAGAAACAAGCTAAGCCAACCATTCCCTGTGACATTGCCGATCCGAGCCTGGCCGCCGAGGGCCGGCGTCGCACCGAGTGGGCGGCCGCCGAGATGCCCGTGACGCGGCAGATCATGGAGCAATTCCGGCGGACCAAGCCGCTCAAGGGCCACCGGTTGGCGGCCTGCCTGCACGTCACCACGGAGACCGCCAACCTGATGCTGGCGCTCAAGGCCGGCGGGGCCGAGTTGCGCCTGTGCGCGTCCAACCCGCTCAGCACGCAGAACGACGTGGCCGCGCACCTGGTCAAGCACCAGGGCATCTCCGTCTTCGCCATCCACGGCGTCAACAACCGCGATTATTACCGGCACATCAACGCCACACTGGACTTTAATCCGACGATGACGATGGACGACGGCTGCGACCTGGTCACGACGCTGCACACCAAGCGCCGCAACCTGCTGCCGGGCATCGCCGGCGGCACGGAGGAGACCACCACCGGCGTGATCCGCCTACGGGCGATGGAAGCCGACGGCGCGCTGGCCTATCCCGTGGTGGCGGTCAACGACGCGATGACCAAGCACTTCTTCGACAACCGCTACGGAACGGGGCAGAGCACGATCGACGGCATCCTGCGCGCCACCAACCTGCTGTTGGCCGGGCGTACGGTCGTCGTGGCCGGCTACGGCTGGTGCGGGCGCGGCTTTGCCAATCGCGCGCGGGGCCTGGGGGCCCATGTGATCGTGACGGAGGTCGACCCGACCAAGGCGATCGAGGCCGTGATGGACGGCTTCCGCGTGCTGCCGATGCTCGACGCCGCGCCGCTCGGCGACGTGTTCGTCACGTTGACCGGCGACATCAACGTGGTCGACGTGCACCATATGAAGAAAATGAAAGATGGCGCGATCATCTGCAACAGCGGCCACTTCGACGTGGAGATCAACCTCAAGGGCCTGAAAGCCCTCGCCAAGAGCAGCCGCGAGGTCCGCCGGGGTGTCACGGAGTACGAACTCAGCCGCAATCGGCACGTCCGCGTGCTGGTGGACGGCCGGCTGGTCAACCTGTCGGCGGCCGAGGGTCATCCGGCGGCGGTGATGGACATGAGTTTCGCCGACCAGTCGCTGGCGGCGGAATATCTAGCGAAGAACGCAGGTAAATTAAAGAACAGCGTCTACCCGATGCCGGTGGAACTTGACGAGCGTGTGGCCCGTCTGAAGCTCAAGTCGCTGGGCGTAGCGATCGACAAGTTGACGCCGGAGCAAAAGGCGTATCTTGCCAGTTACGAGCACGGCACCTAGTATTGGCTGCGGCGCGGGTTTACCAAACGCGCGTTATGGCAGATTATTTAGTGTTGGAACAACGAATAAATAATGGATTGCATCTCACCGTAAGTGAGGCGTGCATCGTTGTTCAGCGGGATGCAAATCAAGTCCCGGGGGTTAACGTGAGAGTAGTTTTAGCGATTTTGCTGGCATTGACCGTGCTGTGCGGCGTGGCCTGGGCGGCTGAGACGCCCGCGGACAACGCCCCGCAGCTGACCGGCGTGGAGATCTTCCCGTTGGCGGATCTGCAGATGGGCATGAAGGCCACCGCCTATACGGTCATTCGCGGCACCAAAGTGGAAAGCTTCAACGTCGAAGTCCTGGAGGTCATTCCCGACGGCGGTTTCGACGGCGGCCCGATGATTCTGGCCCGCTTCACCGGCCCGGTCGTCGATTTCTCCGACGGCATCGCGGGTGGCTATTCCGGCAGTCCCGTGTACATCAACGGCAAGCTGGTCGGCGCGGTCAGTATGGCGATGCCGTTCACCGATACGCACATCGGCGGCATCACCCCGATCGAGCAGATGCTCAAGTCCCTGCCCGACGGCGAGGAGATCGATTACAGCGACAACACCGTCCTGCCGGAGACCGAAAACAGCGGTATTCCGGTCGACGCCGACGGCAAGGTGATCAGCTACGTGCACGATTACGAAGCCGCCCGACAGTTCAACGACGCGATGGCCGCCGCCGGCATCGAGCGCTTTGCCGCGGTGCCGGCTACGACGCCCGTGTACTTCTCCGGCATCTCGCCGGCGGTGATGGAGCTGTACCGCGACAAGCTGCAGGCCCTGCTCGGCGACCGCTTCACCCTGATGGAGATGCCGGTCGGCCGCGCCGATGACGAGGGTCTGTTTCTGCGCGAGGACGCCAACAAGCCCGGGCTATTCCTGCACCAGACCAGCAACGAGCCGCCGCTGAAGGGCGGCGATGCCTGCGCGGTCTCCTTCGTCGAAGGCGATATCGAGCTGGCCGGCATCGGCACCGTGACCTATGCCGACACCGACGGCCGGTTCCTGATCTTCGGCCACATGATGATGGGCGAAGGCGACACCAACTTCCCGATCGGCCTGGCCTATATCACCTGGGTGCACAGCAGCATCCAGCGCGCCTTCAAGCAGGGCGTACGGCTGAACACCCTGGGCACGATCACTAAGGATCATGCCGCGGGCTGTGGCGGCAGCTTCGACATCGAGCCGGACATGATCCCGGTCCGGTTCAAGATCAATGACATAGACCTGGGAACCACTGAATCGATGCGCTTCCGCGTAGTCCGCCATCGCGACTATACGCCGATCCTGCTGTCGATGGCCCTGAGCCAGGCGGCCACCGAGCTGATGGACCGCCGGCCGGGCGGCACGCTGAAGCTCAGCTACCACATCGAGGGTGTCGGCCTGAAGGAGCCGATGCGCCGCACGAACTACTTCTTCGACGACAGCAACGTAATTATGAACGGCGCCTTTGAGCTGATGCCGATCGCCGACCTGCTTACGAACAACGTCTACCGCGACGTGGAGATCTCCAAGATCGAGGTGCTGGCCGAGGTCACGCGCAACCGGATCAACGCCAGCATCGACGAAGCGGAGCTCCTGCCCGACAAGACCGACGCCGAGGACGAGTCCGAGGAATCGGCCGAGGAGCAGATCGAGGAAGCCGGCGAAGACGCCAATATTATCGAGAAGATCAAGACCAAGATCCTCGAGCAGGAAATTCAGCCCGAGGAAGAAGTCCAGCCGGAGGAAGTCCAACCCGAGGACAGCGAGTCCACCATCGGCCGGCGGATGCCGGTTGCGCCCTCGGCGGAACAAGCGCCCTGGCTGAACCGGCTGCGCACGCAGGCCCGGCCGCGCCCGCAGTCCCGGGCGTACCGGCCGGACTACCGGCTGCAGCAGAACCCGAATCCGCAGGAAGAGCCCGAAGTGATCGTCCCGACCGATGGGGCTCCGGTGGAATACATCACCGACGAGATCCCGACGTACCATCCGGGTGAGACGATTCGCGTCAAGGTCCGGCTGCAACCGTTCCGCGCCGACACCATTTGGCGTGAGTTCAGCATCCAGGTGCCCGAGGACTTCCCCTCGGGCTCGACGATGGTCTACATTCACGGCGGCGGCGACCTGATGAGCTGGTCGGAGCTGGGCGGCAAGGGCCGCAGCCTGTGGGGCTTCGGTCCGATCATCGACACCACCGACTTCGACCTGGACAAGATCATCGAGCAGATCGTCGACGCGCCGTTGAACAACGAGTTGCTCGTGACCCTGCAGCGCCCCTACGAGTACATCGACCCGACGGTGATCGAGCTCGATGAAAACGGCGAGCAGGTCAATTCCGACGAGGAGGAGCCCGAGCCGTTCGTCGACGAAAAGTACCAGATGGAATGGGTGATCTATAACAGCTACGCGCTGCCGGTGAACATCCTGACCGCCGAGGACGAGGCCGAACTGGAGGAGATCGCCGAGGAGGAGTCCGCGGACGCCGCAGACGGGGAAGACGCGGACGACGCCGAGAGCGAGTACGAGGCCAAGTGGCCGTTCTGATCCTCCGGCGCAGCTAGCTTAACCAGGAAACCAGCGGGGTGCGCCAGCACCCCGTTTCTTTATCCGCCGCTGATACTGAGCTGGCGCGTGCCGCTCCGCTGCATCAGCTGGGAGGCCAGGAACAGGCCCAGCACCCAGATCAGCCCCTGCCCGACGCTGATCCAGGCCTCGCCGCTGTCGACGCGCCCCAGGTAGATCTGCACCGGCTTGAAGAACATGAACTGCGTAGGCAGCAACCCAAAGATTTTCTGCAGCACCGGCGGGAAATAATTGACCGGGATGACCATGCCGCCGGTGATGTTCATCACCAGCCGGATCCCCCAGCGGATGCCGTTGTTGTATTCGAGGAAGAACGCCAGCAGCCCGATCATGTAGTCCAGCGTGAAGTTGAGCAGGTAGCCGTTCAGCACGGCCAGCAGGAATTGCGGCAGCAGCCGCGGGTGCGGGCCCTGGATGCCGCCCAGGACGGAGAACACCAGCAGCAGCGGCAGCGTGGCGAAGATCAGCCGGAACGTCGTCCGCCCCAGGCTCATGCCGAAATAGATCGCCTGCAGGTTGACGGGCTTGATCAGGTCCATCGCCACACTGCCCTGGCGCACCTGGCTGCCCAGCCGGCGGCCGGTCGGCGTCATGTAGAACGTGTTGAGGATCCAGCTGATCGTGACGTAGGTCAGCATCGTCGCCAGGCTGTAGCCCGCCAGTTCCTCGTCGCCGGAGTAGAGCGCGCCGAACACGTAGCGGTACATCATGATCACGATCGGATAGCTGACGAAGACCATCAACACGCCGGCGGGATAAGCCATGTACGAGGCAAAGCCGACACGGGCTATCGCCAGCAGGAACCTGAACAAGTGGACGCCGTCGCGGATCACGCAGGGATTGTAGCCGAGAACCTACTCCGCCGCGGCGAGTTTCTCCAGCCCCTCCAGCAGCTCGTCGCAATTCTGCTGCATCAACTGGTTGACGATCTTGTCGATCATCGGACCGAGCATGCTGATCCCCAGGACGAACTCGACGGTCAGCAGCACGTCGCAGCTATCACCGTTGGGGGCGAACGTCCAGCTGCCGCTGTACTCCTTCATGTCGCCCTCGACCAGCTCGAACGTGCAGGCCAGCGCCGCTTCGTCCCAGTGGTCGCGTTCGGTCCATTTGACCTGCTTCTTCAGCGGCCCGACCGAGAACTCGGCCTCCCAGCTGCTGACGACCCGGCCGCCGCCCAGGTCCTCGTCGATCGTCACCTGGTCCAAGTTCGGGATCACCTCGGGAAACCGCGTGACCTGGCGGGCGATGCTGAAGACCTTGGCCGCCGGAAAGGGGATAGTGCGCTTGCTGATGATTTCTGCCACGATGACTCCTCGGGATTAGTTTTGCGGGGCCAGGCCGAACTGCTCCATCACCTGGCGCGTGCCGTCCAGGGCGGCGCGGATTCTCACCAATACTTCGTCGATCACGCTTTCCGGCATGACCAGCGGCGGCTCCAGCCGCACCACGCCAGTGAAGTTCAAGGTGTAGGCCACGATCACTTGCTGCTCGATCATGTTGGCGATGAACAGCTGGCTGATATCCGGCGCCGCCATTTCCAGCCCCAGCATCAGCCCGATGCCGCGCACGTCGACGATGACCTCGGGATACTCTGCGGCCAGCGCGCGCAGGCCGGCGAGCATGCGCGCGCCCTTGGTCTGCGCCTGACCGGCAATCTTTTCGTCCACCAGTACGTCCAGCGCAGCCAGCGCCGCACTGCAGGCCAGTTGGTTGCCGCCAAAGGTGCTGGAATGCACCGTCGGCGCTTCCTGGAAATGCTCCCAGACCGCCGCGGTGCCGATCGTCGCACCGATGGGCATCACGCCCCCGCCCAGCGCCTTGGCCAACGTCATGATGTCCGGCGCGACATCCCAGTGCTCGCAGGCGAAATTAGCGCCGGTGCGGCCGATGCCGGTCTGGATCTCGTCCAAAATCAGCAGCACGCCGCGGTCGCGCGTCAGTTCGCGCACGCCGGCCAGATAGCCGTCCGGCGCGACGTGGATGCCGCCCTCCCCCTGCACGGGCTCCAACAGCACCGCCGCCGTCGAGTCGTCGATCAGCGCCTCGAGCGCCGCCAGGTCGCCGAACGGCACCTCGCCGAAATGCTGCATCAGCGGCAAAAACGGCTTCTGGAAGGCCTCGCGGTGCGTCGAGGACAGGCTGCCCAGCGTCTTGCCGTGGAAGGCGTTGCGCGCGCTGATGATCCCCGGCTTGCCGGTGGCCAGCCGCGCCAGTTTCAGCGCCGCCTCCACCGCCTCCGTACCGCTGTTGCAGACGAAGGTATATTGCAGCTCGCCGGGCGTGATCGCGGCCAGCCGGTGCGCCAGTTCTGCCAGCCGCGGATTGAGGGCCAGCCGGCTGGACATCGCCATCCGGTCCAGTTGCGCCTTGACCGCCGCGACGATCCGCGGGTGCCGGTGGCCGAAGTTGTAGACGCCGAAGCCGCCCAGGCAGTCGATGAACTCGCGACCGTCGGCGGTACGGATCATCCAGCCCTCGGCCTCCACCTCCGCGACGTCCATCCCCAAGAACGCCAGCGCGGCGAACATGCCGCTGTTGACATGCCGCTGGTACCAAAGCTTGATTTCGTCCGCTGAGGTGCTCACGGCTGGCTATTATAGTTCACCCGCCGCGTCCCGCAGCTCAGATCCGCGGCAGGCGTTCGGGGACGCCCTCTTCGTTCTCGCCGATCGTGTAGTTGGCCAGGTCGACCGCGCTGCCCAGGCCCTTGACCGCGACCTCCGCCGCCGTGGCCGGGCGATAATCGGTGATCGTGATCTCCGCCTCGACCTCACCCTTGTTGAAGCGCACGTAACTCGGCGCGTTGGTGTCCTTGGCGGTATGCCATTCCAGCTTGAACCCGTCGGCGTGGCTGGCTTCGTGCACGTATTGCGCGTCCGCGGACTTCACGTCGAACTTCCAGGACTTGCCGTTGATCGCGGGCAGGTCGACGTTTTCCCCCAGCAGGGCGCGGCGGATGCCGGCAAAGCCGTTGTAGGTGTCGAAGCTCGACAGCTTGACCCGCTCGCCGTTCAACGTATCCGTATATAGCAGCAGCAGCTCGTCGGCCGCGAAGTCGATGAGCAGGATTACGTCCTCGCCGGTCAGCACATCAGCCGCCCGGACTTCCAGGCGCTCGGTCTCGCGGTCGGCGCAGGCGACGCCGGAGGTATCGAACGTGATCTCCTCGTCGTTCATCGCAGCGGTCAGGACCGCATCGAAATCGGCCAGTACGAACCGCGCGTCGTCCGCCGCGGCGCTGCCCGTCAATGCCGCGCAGCCCAGGATAACCGCCAGCATGCTCAACTGCATAATTCTCATGGCAATCTGACTTCCTTCGCTTGTTGGCTGTTCAGTTTGAATGCTACTCCGCCCCCGTCGGCGGAGCCTCGCGGCGCAGGAACGGATCCAGGATCAGGGGCGTGAACGGATTGACGCGCCCGAGCCGCCGGCTGACAAAGACGATACGGCCCACGTCGGTCACGTCGACCTGGGTGAAGTACGGCGGTTCGGTCGGCTTGATCGTATACGGCCCGAACAGCAGCTTGCCGTCGCCCTTGACTTCGATCTCGATCGCCCACTTGTCCTCCGGGTCGGAGGCGTGCGCGTCGTCGAACCCGATGCCGAAGTGCAGCAGGTCCCAGTCGCCGCCGATGTTGAACTCCAGGTACTGCTCCTCCGGCGGGTCCGTCAGGCACTGGTAGCCCAGGTCGTAGTGCTTGCCGCGCACCACGCGGCCCTCGACGGCCTCCACGCCGTCGCTGATCTGGAGCGGCTCGAAGCTGCGCAGGTAGGCGTAGTCGGCGCCGCGCAAGCCCGCCCGTTCCGCTTCGGCCAGCGGGATCCCGCCGACGGCCTCCAGCTGGTGGTAATCCAGCGGCGTTTGCAGCGGCGGCTCCGGTGGTTCGGTCTGCAAGGCCTGGCCGGCCTTTTGCAGCACGGTACCATCCGGCAGGCGGTCGGCGTTGCTCCACAGCCAGTACGCGATCGCACCGGCCACGATGATAACGATCAAAAACGTAATCAGGAATCCGCGCATAGTTGAGTCCCTGGGCCACTAACCGGGATTAATCACCCGGTGACAGCGGCGAGTTATCCATGTCGAGCGGCGGTCCCAGATCGCCGATATCGTACTCGTCCTGCGGCGGCCCGCCCAGCGGATCCGGCGCGCCATAGCCCGTCGAAGCGTCACTCTCATCGCGCCGCCCGAGCAGCAGGAACCGCTGGCAGACGATCTCTGTTTTAAAATGCTTCACCCCTTGGGGATCGACCCAGTCCCGGGTCTGCAGGCGTCCTTCCACGAATAACTGGCGCCCTTTGCGAACGTATTGGCCGGCGATCTCGGCCTGCTTGGCCCAGACCACGATGTTGTGCCACTCGGTGCGCTCCTGCCGGTCCCCGCCTTCGCGGCCGCCCCAGCTTTCACTAGTGGCCAGCGAGAAATTGGCGACGGCGGTTCCACCCTGTGTATAACGGACTTCGGGATCGCGGCCGACGTGGCCGATCAACATAACTCGGTTCAAACTTGCCATATTCCTCTCCTGAACATCAGTATAGCATGCTGAATTTCACGACTTCCAGTTAAATCCACGGTAACTTATGCTTCCCAGCGGCGAAAACGGTTGACGATTCTATCAATCGCGGTAAACTAGACGCATGGCACGCGCCTGGGTTAGCGGTAACACCTAGCGGTGGGGCGTAAGCAGGATGCCACCTGGAGCTACTGTGCCTCAAGGGAAGATACCCGACAATATTTTCAATTTAATTACCGGCCGCATTCCGGTACCCATATACATATTCAACTCCGAGTTCGAAGTCGTCTACTGCAACGATGAGACCAGCCGCTTCGGCACCAGCGGCGACCTGGGGCGCAATCTGAAGGACTTCTCGCTGGAGGTGCAGGAGGTCTGGGAGCCGCTCCTGCGCAAATGCCTGGATACCAAGGTGGAACAATTGAGGGAGGGCTGGATCACTTCGCGGTTGCGCGGCCGCTGCTTCTGGAGCATCGCCTGCGTGCCGCTGGAAGACAACCTGGTGGTTCTGACCGTCATCGACCGTACGGCCGGCGAGCGCACCCAGGAAGCGCTGGCCGAGGCGCAACACCAGCTCTCCGAAAACGAGTGGCGCTTCCACACGATGATCGAGGAGATGAGTGAATGCGTCATCCTGACCAACGCCCAGAGCGAAATTATCTTTGCCAACCAGGCTACGGAACGCCTGGCCGGCTGCCCGCGCGGCGAATTGCTCGGTCGGCAGATCTACGAGTTGATCCCGGAAGACAAGCACGGTGAACTGCAGCGCCATCGCGAATCCCTGCTGACCGGCCAGAATACGGTACACGACATGGAGATCCGGACGCTGTCCGGCGAGAAACGGCGGCTGCATGTCTGGACCAGCCCGCGCTTCGATTCCCAGGGCGAGTGGATCGGGTCGTTCACCCTCGCCCAGGATACGACGGAGGAACACCGCGCGCTGGAAATCCAGGCGATGCTGCTGAGTATCTCCGAGGCGACCAGCCTCAGCGACAGCCTGGAGGAATTGATCCAGATCATCCACCATTCCCTGGGCAGCCTGATCGACGCAACGAACTTTTTCGTGGCGCTGTACGATCCGGAAAGCGAGATCTACACGTTCCCGTACTACATCGACGAGCGGGACCAGGAATTCGAGCCGCAGCGCATGCCGCGCAGCCTGACCGAGTACGTGCGTAAGACCGGCCAGGCCGTGCTGGCCGACGAGGCCAAGCAGGCGGAGATGTACGAAGAGGGGTTGATCGATTTCTACGGCCCGACCTCGCCGGTCTGGCTGGGCGTGCCGCTCCGGACCGCGCGCGGGATCCTCGGCGTGGTCGCCGTGCAGGACTATTACAAAGAATACGCCTATACCGAGGCCGACCTGCGCCTGCTGAGTTTTGTTTCCGGCTATATCGCGCTGGCGATCGAGCGCAAACGGGCCGAGGAGATCCTGCGCGAAAGCGAGGAGAAATACCGCAAGCTCGTCAACGAAATGGCGGAGGGCATGAGCATCGCCAACGCCCAGGGCGTCTTCGAGTACGTCAATCCGGCCTTGGAGGAAATCTTCGGCGTCGAACCCGGCGGCCTGTACGGGCGGCGGATCCTGGACTTCGTGACGCCCGACCAGTACAGCATCTATGAAACCCAGATCTCGATGCGCCGCCAGCGGATGTCCTCGGCGTACGAAATGCAGATCACGCGTCCCGACGGAAACAAGCGCGACATCCTGGTTTCGGCGACGCCCCGCCTGTCCGCGAACGGGCGCTATATCGGCACGGCGTCGCTGGTGCAGAACATCACGGAACGCAAGGCCGCCGAGCGCGAGCAGGAGCGCCTGCGGATGCAGATGCTCCAGGCGCAGAAAATGGAAAGCCTGGGCCGGCTGGCCGGCGGTATCGCCCACGATTTCAACAACATCCTGCTGGCCGTACTAGGTAACATCGAGCTGTCCCGCGTGGAACTGCCCAAGGACAGCCCGATCCAGCGCAACCTGGACGAGGTCGTGATGGCGGTGGGCCGCGCCAAGGAGCTGGTGCAGCAGGTCCTGACCCTGAGCCGCCAGCGGGAGCCGCGCCGCCAGCCTGTGGAACTCCATAAAGTGATCAACGAGGTCCTGCGCCTGATCCGCGCCGGCATGCCCTCGACGGTCGAGATCCGCCATATCAACCTGACCAGTTCCGACGTGGTGATGGCCGATCCCGCTCAGCTCCACCAGGTGCTGATGAACCTGTGCACCAACGCCAACCAGGCAATGGAGGACCGCGGCGGCCTGCTCGAGGTCGTGCTCAGCGAAACCGAGCTGCGGCGCGGCCAGCTGCTGGAATACCCGAACCAGAAACCCGGCCCCTACCTGGTGATGAGCGTCAGCGACACCGGCTGCGGCATCCCCGCCGAAATCGTCAGCAAGATCTTCGAACCGTTCTTCACGACCAAGAAGATCGGCATCGGCACGGGCCTGGGATTGGCGGTCGTCCAGGGCATCATTACCAACCACGCCGGAGCGATCGTGGTGGAAAGCGAGGTGGGCCAGGGTACGACCTTCCGCCTGTTCCTGCCCAAGGCCGACCAGCAAATCATCGCCGAGACCAAGCAGAACGACGACGTCGTCACCGGCAGCGGCAAGGTGTTGTTCGTCGATGACGACGACGCACCGCTGCGGGTCGGCCAGCGGATGCTGCGCCACATGGGCTTCGAGACGGTCGCCACCGGCAGCAGTGAGGAGGCGCTGCGGATCTTCACTGACTCGCCCTACGACTTCAGCGCGATCATCACCGACCTGACCATGCCCGGCATCACCGGCCTGGAGTTGATCGAGGCGGCCCGGGCGATCCGCCCGGAGATTCCCTGCGTGCTTTGCACCGGCTTCGACCCGCATGTCGACGTCGATCGCGCCAACAACCTGCATATCAGCGAGCTGATCGCCAAACCCTACGGCATGAGCGAGCTTGGTTCCGCCCTGCGGCGCGCGCTGGCCGGCAAGAAAAGCTCCTAAGCACACCGTCCAGGTTGTGCCTGCGACCGTGTCGCGATACTATATATAGGGCCGCAAAGAGCGGCCCGACAATATCCAGACCAAGAGCAAGGCACATGCATATCAATTCGCGGACCGGGCTGCTGATCACCGCCATGCTGGCGGCTCTCGCCATGGCGGGCTGCGGAGGCGGATCCGCCCCGGTCAACGGCGACCTCGTCACGGGCGGCCAACCGGCACTCGAGGCGAATGAGCAGGCAGCCGTGCCCGGCACGCCCACGTTGGTGGCGGGCGGGCGGCGGCTGCCGGTCGCGGACGCCGACCAGCCCCTGCCGCACGCGACGGCCCAGGCCGGTATCGATTTCGCCGCCGACCGCTTCGTCGTGATCTTCGAAAACCAGCCCGCCGCCGCGGCCCTCGCGCCGTATCTGGGCCAGTCCGCCGGCGCCAGCGCCGATGCGCTCCTGGCCACAGACAACGTGCCGCTGGTCCAGCACCAGTACTTCCGCAAGGTCAGCGCCAACCTGGCTGCCAAGTACGGCCTGGCGCTGGTCTCCCGCGTGTTCTACCGGGACATCAACTTCGCGGTCTACCAGCTGCCCGTGGTGGAGGATGTCGCCGATCTGGACGCCGCCATGCTGGCAGTGCTCAACGACAATCCCGGCCTCGTGCGCGAGGTTTGTTACGATTTCTACGTTTCGATCTCAGCCACTCCGGCGCCGCCGGAACTGGTCGACCGGCTGTTCACCGACCGGCCGGCGGGCTTTTTCGGCGGGACGGCTCCCGCGCCGGCCCGTGGAGCCAGCACCGCCCCCAGCTACGACAACCCCGACCCCTATTACCAGAACAAGCCCGGCTATTACGACAGCGGCGACGCCGACTACGGCCGCGGCAGCTGGGGGCTGTGGCGGATGGGCGCCACGCTCGACGAGGCCTGGTCGTACACCACCGGCAGCAGCGCTGTGATGGTCGCCGTCGTCGACACCGGCGTGCGCTACACGCACGAGGACCTGGCCAACTGCATCAACCCGACGACCGACCCGCCCTACAACGGCGAGGGCATCCTGCTCGACGTGATCAACAAGGACAACGAGCCGCTGGACGGCCACGGCCACGGCACCTTCTGCGCCAGCGAGATCGGCGCGACCGCCAACAACGCCAAGGGCCTGGCCGGCGTCTGCTGGAACGTGACGATCCTGCCGGTCAAGGTGCTCAGTGACAGCGGCTACGGCTCGGACAGCCAGGTCGCCGAGGGCATGCTGCTGGCGGACTATCTGGGCGCCAACATCCTCAGCATGTCGCTGGGCGGGCCGTTCCCCGACCGCACGACGCAACTGGCCGCCCAGCAATGCGACGCCGACGGCATGCTGGTGGTGGTCGCCGCCGGCAACGACAACACGGGCGCGCCGCATTATCCCGGCTACTACCCGTACTGCCTCTGCGTCGGCGCCACGACGCTGGTCAACGACGACAACGACGAGGACTTCTCCGTCACCGGCGGCGCGATCCCGATCAGTACCCGCTACGACGCACGCGCGACCTTCTCCAACTACGGCGACTGGGTCGACATCGCCGCCCCGGGCCGCGCGATCTGCGGCGCGTATAAAAACAGCAATACGTCCTACATCTTCGGCTGGCAGGGCACGAGCATGGCCACGCCCTATGTCGCCGGTTGCGCCGCGCTGCTCTGGGGCTATATCGCCGATCCGGATAAAACCGAAGTCCGCGCCCTGCTGCAGGCCTCGGCCACCGAGATGACGCACCACAACGACGCCGCCAACCCGACCGGCTTCGTCGGCACGGACGACAACGGCACAGTGCGTTTCTGCAACGTGCTCGAAGCGATCGAGCTCTACAACGACGGCGACTATCCGTTCAGCGCGCCGACGATCAGCTGGAACAACCCCGAGGACGAGGACACCGTCGGCGGCGACGTGGAAATCCGTATCGGCGTGTCCGGCGGCAGCGGCACCGTACGCAAGGTGGAGGTCGAGACCTACGCGCGCCAGATCGGCGTCTCCACCGCGCTGGACAACGGCTATTACCGCATCGACTGGGACACCACCTTCGAGTTCAACGGCGAGCTGGAGCTGATCGCCCATGTCTACGACGACAAGGCCAACATCACCACCTCGTCGATTACGGTCACCACGAACAACACGCGGACCGAGCCGCCCTGGAGCGAGGAGTTCACCGGCCTGGCCGATAACGCGATCCCCACGGACTGGTTCGAGTTCGACGGCAACTGGGGCACGACCAACACGTCCTGGGGCGCGGATGCTTCGCAGTATCCGTCCGGCTCCAGCGCGCCCGCGATGCACACCAGCGGTTCGACGGCGAACTACGCCTCTTACAGCAACGACTGGCTGTATGCGCCGATCATCGACCTGGCGGACTACGCCGAACCGTCACTCACGTTCCAGCGCCGCTACCAGCGCAACACCAGCGACTATCTCTACTTCCTGGTCACCGCCGACGACCGCACCTACGGCTACCTGGAGTTCATCGACGGCACCGGCCTGCACGACTGGGACGAGGTCGAATACGACCTCTCCGCCTACGCCGGCCAGGAGATCCGCCTGATGTGGGTGCTGCAGGCCAACGGCAGTTCCAACACCGTCGGGATGTGGATCGACGACGTCGAGATCGCCGGCGCCACCGGCGCCCCGCCGACGATCGCAATCACCTTGCCGTCCAACGGCGCTACCGCCTCCGGGCTGGTGCAGGTGAACATCACCGCCAGTACCGACACCACCACGGTCAAGGTCAACGCCTATCCGCCCCAGCTGGGCCCGATCACCTACGGCGGCCTGAGCTGGACGGACAACGGCGACGGCACCAAGTCCACCTCGCTGTACTGGGACAGCCGGCGCACCTACAACGGCGGCGCGCTGCTGGAAGTCCTGGTCTTCGACGACGAGGGCTTCATGGCCACCGACGCCGTCTCGCTCGCCGTCAGCAACAGCACGCAGGACCCGACCTGGCACGAGGGCTTCGAGACCATCACCACGCTGGGCGGTACTTCCGGCTCCAGCTTCGACGGCGAATGGTATCTCTGGAGCTGGGGCTCCGGCATGTGGCGCATTGCCAGCGACGACTATCACACCGGCAGTAAGTGTGCCAAGATGGGACCGGCCGATACCGGCAACTACGGCGATTACGAGTTCGACCAAATGTACGGCCCGATCCACGATCTCTCCGGCGCGGCGCATCCGTACCTGCGCCTCTGGCATAAGATCAGCACGGGTGGCGACACCGACGACTACGGCAAGATCCTGTTGGTGCGCTACGACGGCCTAGACGACATCGAGACGCCGCTGGGCGAGTTCCGCACGGACACCTCCGGCGGCTGGCAGCGCCTGCTCTATGACCTGAGCGGCTTCAAGGACGATCCGCTGCGCTTCAATTTCCTGTTCATCAGCGACGCGGGTACGGCGGGCACGGGTTGGTTCATCGACGACTACGAGATCATCGACGCCGACCCGGCGATCACGAGCATCAGCAACAACGCGCGCGGCCAGGCCGGCGACACGCGCACGATCACGGGCGTCAACTTCGCCAACATCCAGGACACCAGCACCGTCAGCTTCGCCAAGGACGGCGGCGGGCGCACCGAGGTGGTAACCTACAACTCCTGGTCGGATACGGCGATTGAAGTGGTGCTGCCCAGCGATGTCGCCAGCGGCAATGTGATCGTAACCGTGCTGGGCGAGGAGTCCGACGGGGAGTATTTCGCCGTGGTCCTCGATCCGCCGGTGATCGACAACCTCGGCCAGCTGTAAAGTTTAACCGTCCAGCAACTCGACCGTGCCGGCGTCGGCATCGACACTCAGCTTGGCTCCCGTGGCCAGTCCCTCGGGCAGGCCGCCCTCCGGCTCGCAGACGAACGGCACCTTGGCCAGGATCGCGCCTTCGGCCAGGTTGTAATCCGCCGGCTTGACCGTGAACAACGCCGCCGGCGCCAGCCCGCGCTTGGCCAGCGTCAGCAGCACGACGCAGCCGCCGCTGGAGCCCTTGGTCTCGGTATAGACCAGCACCTTGCCCGCGATGCTCAGCCCGCGGTTGGGATTGGTCCGGGCGCAGATCACGCCGGTGTCCAGGTCCACGTCGCCCAGGAAGCTGAAGCTGCCGGGGCAGACCACCGCCTCGGCCTCCGCCGCGCCGCGCACCACCTTGCGCACCTTGATCACCTGTCCCATTACTGCCACCTCCCACTGAATGCCGCCGTCAGGCAGCGCTCGAAATCCGCCAGCGCCGTCTGGCAGCCGATCAGATCGCCGCTGTAGCGCGCCATCTTCACGCTGTCCGTGACCAGCGCCTTGACGTTCGGCACCGGCAACCCGTGCTCGCGGCAGGTCGAGGCGCGCAGGTGGCTCTCCACCGGGCAGCAGTCCGCGACCACCAGCGCCCCGCTGTCCTCGATCGTTTTGACATAGCCGCTGTATTCGGCCTGCTGCTTGGTCATGCGGTTGGTCGTGACCCACAAGCGCACGCCGGTGGCGATGTGCCTGCCCGCCAGCCGACCGGCCAGCACCCGCAGCTGCTCCAGGTTGTAGTGCGGGCAGCCCAGCGTAACGAAATCGACCGGCTCGCCGGGTTGGATCGTCGTCATGCGCCGGTAGACCTCGTCCAGGTCCGCCGCCGTCACCTCGTAGACCCGCTCCGGCTGCCGCCGCTGCAGCGCTTCGTCCACGGTGCGCGCCTCGGGCGTCACCCCGACCAGGTGGAACAGGCTGACGGACCCGCTGGTGGCCAGCGCCGCCCCCAGCCCGATCAGGAAGTCTTGCCGGTCGGTGCGCACCCCGTCGATCACGGGTACCGCGCTGCCGGCGATCGCGCCGATGTGGAAGCCCAGCGCGCTCCAGCCGTCGTAAGTCCGCAGCCGGTCGGCGGGGATATCGCAGTTGAACAGCAGCGTGCCGCGCCGGTTGCGGTCCAGCAGGTAGCCCATCAGCGGATACTTGCCGCAGACCGCGCTGTAGCGCGTCAACAGCCCGCCGCGGTTGGTCCGCGCTCCCAGTACGCTGTTGTAATAGATAATCGCCGAGGACTCCACCAGCAGGTTGTAGCTGCCGAAGGGCGGAATGAACCCCAGCGACTGCGGCGTGCAGGTGTACGTCTCCAGCAGGCCCATCCGCCGGTGGGCGGTCTCGGCCCGGGCCTGGAGGCTCGCCAGCGCCGCCGGGCAGCCCGTACTGGCGGGGCGCTCCAGGTCGCAGCAGAGCGTCGACGTCGTCGTCGGCACGGCCACCCGTCCGCCGCGCTCGGAGTAGGCCGCCACGTCCTCGACGCTGCCCTCGTAGATCGCCATCTCCGCCGGATAGTGGCAGTAGGTGATGTCCACCAGGCGGTCGGCGCCGAAGGCCTCGCCGAACTGGATCACGTAGTCGATCGCCTCGGCGACCACCGGCCCGTGTTCGCCGCTAAGCATCGCCTGCTCATCGGGGGTTAACCGCATTGGAATATTGTAATCCGGGATCACCGCACGCGCATCCTCACGCGTGTAAGCTTGTGCTTACCGCTTACGCTTCGTCATATTGACTAACCCCCGGCTTGCGTTATACTCATTGGCCCGTGCGGAAGTGGCGGAATTGGCAGACGCGCTAGGTTGAGGGCCTAGTGGGGGTTTCCCTGTGCGGGTTCGAGTCCCGCCTTCCGCATTTTCTCTTCATACACCCTTCGATTCCAGGCTGGATGCGCATCAGCGAAGCGCGGGCGCCCTCGCCCGCATTCCCGGTAGCGCGGTCCCGCCAAGGCGGGACTGCGTCCAGTAGCGCAAGCCCCCGTGCTTGCGCGAACAAGTAAAAGTGGAAAGTTAAAGTAGAAAGTGATCAGGTGGCTTCGCCGTGGTGTAGTGATGAGATCTGCGCAAACAGTTTTTCCCGAACTTTCAACTTTCACTTTCCACTTTCACTCATTGGATACCAGCCAAGCAG
>JAFGCY010000097.1 GCA_016932385.1 bacterium
GATATAATTGGATCAGACTGAAAGCACCGACAAAGACGGTGCGCGTGAAACTCGGCGCTAACGGTTAGCAAGGTGGTCAGATGAGTATCGGCAGGCGGATCTGGCGGCGGTCAATGGTTTCGGTAGCCCTGATCTTCTACATCCTGGTCGTGGCCGGCTTCGCGTATTGGACCTATCGTCACGAGCGCCAGTTGTTGTTCGACCGGCTCGACCAGCAGCTGATGCTGGCGGCAACCGCCATCAAGCATGTCCTCGCCGACGATTTCCACGATCGCGCCCTCGGGCCGGCGGCGATTACGCCGGCCGAAGATGACCAGAACATCGAAGCCATGTCGCGGATCGCCGACGAGTTCGGCTTTGCCTTCCTTTATACAGTCATCGAGGCCGACGGCAAGCTCTACCTTACCTCCTCCAGCGCCACACTCCAGGAACGGGCGGATGACGAGGAAGTCCATTATTACCATCATTACTACGACGCGAGCAGCAAGCTGCTGGCGGCGGTCGGCGGCAGCGAGCCCGTGTATGCCACATACACCGACCGCTGGGGCACGTTCCGCTCGTTATTCCTGCCGCAGGTCTCCCCGGGCGGACGGCCGTACGTCGCCTGCGCCGAGCACGAACTGAGTTACGTCAACGAGCTGCTGCAGGCCAAGCTCGACGAGTCGGTGGTCATCGCGCTGATCCTGCTGCTGGCGACCTTGCCGCTGTTTGTGGTCTACCGCACGATCCATCGCCGCTATGAGCGCGAACATGAATCGGCCCGTCATCAACTCGAGCAAGACCAGGCCGACCACCAGGCGCGCGCCGGCCGGTTGGACGAATTGGCTGCCACCTTGCAGCAAACCCAGCAGCAGCTGCATGCCGTCACCAGCGAACTGGCCGCCGCCCGTGCCCAGCTGAGCGACCAGGAAACGCTGTTCCAGGTGATTACGGCCAACGCCGCGGATATCTCCTTTATTCTCGACCAGTACGGCGCGGTGAAATTCGTGGGCGCCACCGTGAAAAAGGTGCTGGGTTACGCGCCCGACGAGATAATCGGGACGCACGTCAATACGTATATTCACAAAGAGGACCTGGAAGCCTTGACCGAAACCGTCGGCAAGGCGGCCGCCCAGGCGAATCAGACGCTGGAGTTCGGCCCGTTGCGGATGCGCCACGTAGCGGACAAATGGCTGACGATGGAAGGGGTGATCACCAACAAGCTGGACCGGCCCGGCATCCACGGGCTGGTGGCGAATATCCATGATGTATCCGCGCGCTTCCAGGCGATCAAGCAGTTGCGCCTGAATCATCAGGCGATCGCCGAGATGGCCAACCAGCACAAGGCGTCGGCCACCTGCGCCCAGCAGATCAACAGCCCGTTGACGGGCATCCTCGCCTCGTTGGAGTTGCTGCGCGACCACGCCGTCAGCGCGGAGGAAACCGAGCAGATGGTCAAGGAAATGATCGCGGCGGCGGCGGAAATCCGGCGGGTCGTGGACGAACTCCAGAGCATCGAAAAGGCCAAGTACCAGGCGTTCACCACCGCCAACGGCGGCGACGATGCCTCCGCCGAACAGCCGGAATCAGCCGGGCGTCAGTGATCGGTGATGTGGGCCACGTCGAGGATCAGCGCCACCGTGCCATCGCCGAGGATCGTGCCGCCGGCGATAAAGGGCGTATTCTGCAGGTAGACGCCCAGCGACTTGATCACGATCTCGGTCTGGCCAATCGGCTGGTCGACACACAGGCCGTAGCGCTCCTGCCCGCTTTGCACGACCACCACGAACTGGCTGTCGTCGTCGTGCGGCACGTCGGGGCTCTTTAACAGCTGCCGCATCTTCACCAGCGGCAGGATCTCGCCGCGAAGCATGGTGACGTCGCCCTGATTGACCTTCTGGATGTCCTTGGGCCAGATGCGGATCGTGGTCTCGATGTAGGCCAGCGGAATCGCGTAGGTCTCCTTGGCAATCGTGACCATCAAGGCCTGGACGATCGCCAGCGTCAGCGGCAGCTTGATCGTGATCGTCGTGCCCTGGCCGACGACGGAATGCAGCTTCACGTCGCCGTTGAGCTCGTTGATCTTGTTGGTCACGACGTCCATGCCCACGCCGCGCCCGGAGATGTCGGTCACCTGATCCGCCGTGGACAGGCCGGCGGCAAAGATCATCTCCTGCGCCTGCTGATTGGTCAGCTGGGCGGCGGCCTCCTCGGTCAGCAGGCCCTTCTTCACGCAGCTCTTGCGGATCTTGTCCGGGTCGATACCCCGCCCGTCATCGCGGATGTCGATGTAGACGTTGTTACCCTCGTGGTAAGCCGACAGCGCCAGCACGCCTAACTCGGGCTTGCCGGCGGCCCGGCGTTCCTCTTCCGTCTCGATGCCGTGGTCGATCGAATTGCGGATCAGGTGGACCAGCGGGTCGCCGATCTCGTCGATCACGGTCCGGTCCAGCTCGGTCTCGCCGCCGGTGATCTGCAGCTCGATCTGCTTGCCGCGCTGCTTGGCCAGGTCGCGGATCATGCGCGGAAAGCGGTTGAAGACGGTTTCGATCGGCACCATCCGCGTCTGCATGATCACGTTTTGCAGGTCGAACACGATCAGGTCGAACTGCTCGATCGTATCCGTCAACTCCGGCCGCTTGATCTCCGAAGCCAACTGCAGCAGGCGCGTCTTGCCGATCACCAGTTCGCCGGCCAGGTTGAGCAATTGGTCCAGCCGCTCGGTGTCGACGCGGATCGTATGCGTCTGTTTGACGGCGGTGGGCGCCTTCGCCTGCGGTTTGGGCTGGGCCGCCTTCTTCAACTCTTTGCCGGTCGGAGCCTGCGGGGCGGCAGCCGCTTCCTGGACGGCCGGCGCGGCAGCCGGCGCGGCCTTGCTGTCCGTGCTGGGCAGCTCGGTATATTCCTTCAGGACTACGCTGGCGATTTCGCTGATCGCGTTGAGGTCCTTGTTGATCGGCTCGATCTCGCCCTTGATCAGAACCAGGAAGTCGAGTGCCTGGTCAAAGCGTTCAAACTCGATATCCTCGACATCCGGACTGACGTTGATGATCTCGCCGGCCTCTTCCAGTTTCTTGTGAACCATGAAGGCCCGGGCGGATTTCAGCGTGCAGTCGTCCGCCAGTTCCACATGGGCGTGCAGAACGCGATAGGTCTCCGACAGCGCCTGCTGCATGATCGCCCGGTCGTAATCGTTGAAGCTGAAGATCTCCGCCAGGTCCGCCTGGGCAGCCGGCGCCTTGACCGGCCCCGCCGCACCTTCCACCAGGACCGTGGCGCTCTCGATTTCCAGCACCGAGCCGGCCAGGCGTTCCACTTCCGAAGCCTCTTCCTCGCTGGCCAGCAGCAGATCGAAGCTGCTGCCGAAAGCCTGCTCGGTCAGGGCGGTTTCCGACGGCGTCGCATGCAGGATTTCACCGACGGTTTTCAGTTCTTTCAGGACCATGAAAGCGCGGACATTCTTCAGGTCGCAGCTGTCTTCCAACCGGACGCTGACCCAGAAAACTTCCTTGCCGTTGTTGCGCGCCGTAGTGATGGCCCCGCGGTCCTGCGCGCTCAACTCACCGGGATAGCCGCGGGGGGCTTGAGCGGCCGGTTCCGCCGCCCGGGGCTTGGCGGCCGCCGGGGCCGGTGCGCTCTCCCCCGTGGCCAGCTGCTCCAGCCGCGCCACCAGATCACTGACGTCCACGCCGTGCTCCTGCTGGTTGATGTGTGCTTCCACCATCTCCTGCAGCATATCCAGGCACTGGAACAACGAGTCCACGATGTCCCCGTTGGCAGCCAGATCGCCCTGGCGGATTGGCGTCAGCAGGTTCTCCATCTGGTGCGTCAGCGCGGCGATCTCATTGAAGCCCATCGTCGCCGACATGCCTTTGAGCGTGTGGGCGGAGCGGAACATGACATTGACGTGTTCAAGTTCACCGTCGTCCTTTTCGAACTCCAGCAACGCGTCGTTTAATGCTTGCAGGTGCTCCCGGGCTTCGTCCGCAAATACATCTAAATAGCCAGACAGGTCCAGCGACATGCAACGCCCCTTATGATCTTAGCCGGCTTCGCGCAAGCCTACGCACACGCGGAATTCGCCGACTGGCGTGGAAAACGGCAACGCGATCATCGTCTGCGAGTTGAGGGAAATACCGGCATCCGTCGACAGAAAAGTCGGCGGCTCCAGGTTGCAAAAATACCCCAGCTCGGAAAGCCCCGTCGAGGTCATGCCGCCGATCATATTGGACAGCTCGGAGAGTGCACTGCGGCACATATCATCGATCTCCGGGTATTCCGGATTGCCCATCATCGTCCGCGCGATGTTGAGAGCCGTCTCCTGGGAATAGCCGATCAGGAACAGGCCCTCAAGATCGCCCGTAATACCGAGGATGATCGCAATGGGATCACGCACATCCGAGCCCTTAACAACGTTCGGCGACCCGTTCTGACTGACCGCAATGCTGAAATAGTCGGCCAGAACCGTCGACGTGGCTTGCAAAAACTTGTTTACAACTTGAGCGTTCACCTAACCACCAGGCCACACCTAGATGTGGCCTAAACAAAAGGTCTTTGGCAAATTCGAGTATAACACAGCATTACTGAAAAACGCTGGTTTAATCAGCATCTAAGCTATCTTCGCGCCTCTCGTGGTATCAGAATTAAGCCTGTTAAAGGCTCACCAGCATAGTGAATTTTTGATTAAACCGGTAAGGCCCAACTTAAGTAATATATGCAGACCTTGACCGAGTTGGAACAGCAGCGAATCAAACGCCTGTATCGCGCCGTGGCCCGCGTCTGTGCGGAAATCGGCTGCCAGTGCCTGGCCGAGCGCTTCGACGTAGGCCTCTTGGACCTGGAGCAGCAGTCCTGCCCGGTCTGCGGCAAGCAGGCATGCAAGGCCCTGCCGCATCTGCTAGCCAAGCTGGCACCGCTGGTCCGCGCGCTGGACGGCGCCGGTTACCACGACCTGGCCCTGATGTCGGCCAAGATCGCCCTGGACTACGAGCCGACACTTGACCTGCACCTCGATTACGCCTACCTGAACCTGATCCTGGGCGAAAACAAGGAAGCCGTCCGCACCTACGCCGGCATCCTGCGCGATTACGGCTCGATCGACAGCGCCACGCTCGAACGCGTGGAAGCCATGTCGCGCTGCCATTGCAGCGAAGACGACATCGCCGCACTCTGCCAGGAATTGCGAAATTACGTCCGCCGCAAGTCCCAAAACGCCTAGGCAGCGTTTATACTATACTGACGTTGGGTTACATCATTTCTCAAAACGCGTAATCCGCAGAGTAACCTTTCGGCTGTCAAAACCATCTATTAAGCACGGTAACGAATGGCTTCACAGCAAGAGCTGACTGACGCGCGCAACGAGCGTTTTCTGGCCTTGCTAAAGCCGGTAGATACCGATTGTCAGCGGTGGGCTTACAGCCTGACGCAGGATAAAGAGGACGCGGATGATGTCTACGCCCAAAGTGTCCTGATCGGACTGGAGCATATCCACCAATTGAAAAACGAAGCCGCGTTTAAAACGTGGATGTTCAGGATCATCGCCAATGTGCACCGCCTGATGATCCGGCAGCGCAAGCGCCAGCCGGATCCACTGGAACAGGAGAAGCTGGATCGGGTGGCGCCGGCCTCGGAGGACTGGACCGAACAGACCCACCTGCGAGCCATGGTGAAGCGATTACTGGAAATGCTGTCGCCGGACCAACGGCAGGCCCTGGTGCTCTTCGAGCAACATGGGCTGAGTATCCGCGAGGTCAGTACGGTGATGGGCAAAAGGGAAACGGCAGTCCGCGTGCTGTTGCATCGGGCAAGGCAGCGGATGGCCGAGTTGTTGAAAAAGGAAGGAATCGAGTCCATGCTTCCCTCGGAGGGCAGCTAGGACTCCCAGGCACGTTTTTAGCTGTGAGAGGATGGTTCCGGAGACACTCCGGAAAGGGTGAATGGAGAGCTGAATGCTTAAGGGAAAAACAAACGGCCGGCCGGGTAGCAACACCGAGTTGCGGACCGCTGCCGAGCTGGGCGGGCTGCTCAGAGCCGCCGCGGAACCACCGGAGTTGATGCCGTGGTCGCGGGTGGAGCAGCTGGTCGCCAGCGCGCCACCGGTAAAGGTACCGTGGTGGTCCACCTGGGCTATCCCGGTGGCCCGTCAGTTGCGCTATGCGCTGGCCTTGTTCATGGTGGTGGGCCTGAGCGCGGGTACGCTGGCGATGATGCCGGCGCATTCCGACTTCGTCGGCACGCTGGTCCTGACCGAAATGCCCACGACCTGGAGCCCGGACGGCCCCGCGCTGAACGAGGTGCGGTCGGTCGCCGAGACGCGGTTCGCCGAACTGGCCCACCCGCAAAGCGAGTTGTACATCATGGTCGGCGAACGGGCAGGCCGCGATGAGCTCGCCTTCGTGCTGATGGGTGTGCCGGAGCACGCCGCCCGCGGTTTCATCGATGAACTGCAGGGGAAATATCCGGCGCTGAGCGCCTTTGCTACGGATTATTCGCCGATCGAGTCCGGCCGCTTCGGCAGCCGGCTCAACGAGCTGGCTTACAGCATCAGCCACCGCGGCGCGCTGGAGCAGCTCCCCGTCAACGAGCTGAAGAGCCACGTACTGAAGTCCCTGGGCAACTCGGGCTTTGGCGTGGAGAATATCGAAATCAGCCGTCGCGTCGACGGCACGATCGTGATCGAGGTTGAGGCCTCAATTGAAGTTGCTGTGGAAATGGGGCGTACGCAGGAGGAGCTGGCCGACTTCGGCCTGAGCAAGGAACTGGTTGGTTCCGAGAACTACCAGCGCCTGGTCAGCGAGGTCGCCGCCCCATAACCGGAAAGATGGCTGGAAGGCCTTGGCCGAAATGATGGGTTTCGGTCGTGGAGGCCGGCCGTAGGTAAACGCTAAAGCCCGTCCCGCCAGGGGTGGGCTTTTTATTGGCTCATCGCGGATGACCGGAAAAGCGGCCGGTGGTCGGCGCTCAGTAGTAGAGCAAGCCCCCGTGCTTGCGCTGGGCAAGGTTAACGGTGAAAGGGCAAAGGTTTGACTACTCCCTTGGCCAAATCCATTGTATTCCTGGCTTCGCAAGACAGCCAAACGCACATCGCCACCCTGCCTTGGCTCCAACCTTTAACCGTTTCCCTTTAACCTTTCCGTCACAAGCCCCCGTGCTTGCGGGAACCAGTCCGAAGTCCGAAGACCGGAGTCCGAGAGGGAAAGCTCATTACCGCCTAATCAAGCCTGGGCACTAATCGACGCAGTCCGATTCGGTCACAGGCGCTATATTCACCCAGCCCTCGCCGCAATGATCCTCAAGGGCCAGAAGGCGTTACCTATGTCTTGCCCCTCCCCCGCACGGCCGATCACAGGCCGGCTGCCCCACAGGCGCCGGCATCCGGCCGTCGCCAGCCGTCGCGCCAGCCGGCGGCGGGGATGGCCGTGGATACCGGCGCGCACCGACACGGGGGCGCCGGCCGGGGGGGCTTATCAGGATCGTCTATTCACTCATCGCTAAAAGGGCAATTCACCGCTAAGTGTTGCACCCGTCACGCATTCAACATGACCGTCGGCAGCTTGTCGACGGAGGCGTAGATCCGCTCCAGATTGCCGATCATCGCACCCAGATTCTCGCGCACCGCCGCGCGGATTTCCCGGCACTCGGATTCATCCTCGGCGCCGCCGCAGTTATAACTGTGCGCGGCCTCCAGGGAACTCACCACCGCCAAAAGAATCCCACGCAACATGTCGCGCTCGATTACGACAAGGTCATCGGTATGCTGTTCGCAATTGAATAACGTGTCCTCAGACGTGTTGAATGAATGCATCACATTGGGAGTCTATCACCGCCATTGGCAAACTGATTATTTAATAACCTGAATTTGACTTGGTTACACCATAATTTAAAATACGCTCGGACTAGTCAATATTTCGTTTGCAATAATTAGGCGGCACCGATCCGGCATGCCCGTTGCGCCGATCGCGTGTCGGGTTTGGCGGGATCAGCAACGGGCCAGGGCGAGTTCCGCGATGCGCAGCCGCCGCCGTCCGTATTCATCTACATCCGCGTGGCGACGGACGATCCGTTCCAGCACAGGCGCGGCGTAGGTCAGTTCCCGCCGGGCCGCCGGCAGGTCGATCTCGCTGAGCGCCCAGACGGTGTAGTGGAACGGGAAGCGCCGCCAGCGCCCCCGGCCGTCGCGCTCGGCCGCCAGGTGCTTCAGCCCGCTAGCTAGGCGTTGCTTCTGCAGATCCAGGCCTCCCACGGCCAGGTGCCGCCAGAACGAGGCGGTGCAGGTGCCGCAGCAGTAGAACCCGGAGGCGCGCGGCTGGCTTTCGTTCAGGCGCGCGAGGAAGTTCTCGCTGGCCCGGGCCAGGGCCTCGCGTACGGGCTGGGCATCCACGGCCAGCCTGATCAGGGCGCGGCAAGCCTCCTCGCCGAGGATATGCCCGGTGGCGGCGTTGGAGCCGATCTTCTCGCCGGTGAAGGTCTTCGGCCAGTGGGCGTAATCGTATTCCGTGGGGGCGAACATGCCGGCATAGGAGCGCGGCAGGCCCTGGCGGGCGGCGAGCCATTTGGCGGCATCGGTGCGCGCCGCCTTCGTGAGTTTGTGGCCGTAGAAGAAAGCCTCGTTGATCGCGTCCAGCGTCGCGGCCAGGCTATGATCGTGAACTAGCTGCATCGGTGACTCCTTACTAACAATATAGCAAGGGGCGGCGTAAGTGATAAGCGTAAGCCCGGGTAGCGCGAGGGTGCCCGCTTCGGAGCGCCGCCATCCTGGCGGCCCGGGGATGCCGGCTGGAAGCCAGCGCTCCAATCCGGCGGCGGGGACGCCGGCTGGAAGCCAGCGCTCCAATCCGGCGGCGGGGACGCCGCCGCTATATTAACTGTAGAAGCGCAAGCCCCCGTGCTTGCGTCCGGGCAAGTGAAAGTGGCAAGTAAAA
>JAFGCY010000098.1 GCA_016932385.1 bacterium
GCGAGCGGAGACGCTCGCGCTGCCCCACTTTGGCCTATGGCCTGTCACGGTCCACGCAGGCGTGGACCCTACAGCTCAGCCCGCATCAATCCTGGTCCCTGGTCCCTAGTGCCTTGCTTCCCTTGAACCTTCGCCCTTGAACCTTGAACCTAATGGCGGCCGGGACGGCCGCCCTACCGGAAGGCAGGGCGCACAGCCGTGCGCCCCTACGATATGCGTCTACTCCGGTTCTGTTTCCGCCGGTGCTTCTGCCTCGACATGCCCACTCGGCGGTTCGTTGATGTCGATACCCATGCGTTCGGCGGCTTCCTCGGCTGTGCTCATATTGCCGCCGTGGTAGATCTGCATTACGTAGCGCGGCCACTCATCCTTGAACGCGGTGGAGTTGAGCTCGTCGTGGCAGCGTACGCAATACTCGTAAGTATGCGATACGACCGGCGGGTCGGGCGGGGCGGTGGTGCCCTTGGGCGCATCCCAGAGGTGCGCCTCGTCGATGTTCGAGTGGCAAACCACGCAGTTCATCGCCGCCAGCTCGTCCATGTTCGGGTCGTAGACCACATGGCAGGGCATGCAGTCCGGGTTGTAGAGCTGATTCTTTTCCTCGAGCGTTTCCAGCGCGTGGCTGTGGCGCGAGGCGGCGTAGGTCTCGTACTGCAGCTCGTGGCAGCCCCAGCACGACTCGGGCGGCAGGTAGAGCTGCTCGATGTCCGTTTTCATCGCCGAGAAGAACTTCTCCTTGAGCTGCGGCCGGTAGCGGCTCGACAGATAGCCCACCACGCGTTCGGCCTCGGGCAGTTCGTCTTTGAGCGCCAACGAGGTGCCGGCGACGGTGAACCCGCCCGGCGCGGGATCGATGTTGATGATGCCCAGGTAGCGCCCCAGGTCCCAGTTGTTGAGCGTCGGCGGTTCGGGGACGAAGTCCCAGTTCGCCGTGGCCTTGTTGCGGCAGCCGGCCAGAAACAGGTCGGCGCTGGTCTCATAGCGGCTGATCATGTCGCGGATCCAGGTGCGCTCGCCTTCGAAGCAGAGGATTACGATGTCGGCGTCCTGCCGGAGCTGCGGCAGCAGGCTGTCGAGCGCGGCCTCGGGATCGCTGAAGCCGGTGCCGTCCTCCAGCTCGAAGGTGACGGCCTCGGGCTGGCTGACGCCGGTGATCGCCACGTCGGCGCCGGCGATCTCCACGGTCACACTGGGCGTCGCCCAGGGTTGGCCGCCGACTTCGAGGTTGGCGCTGAAGCAGGGGAATTCAGCCAGCTCGGTCAGGCGGGCGATGCCCGCCGCGCCGTGCTGCGCCTCGCGCACGCCGAGCTGCATCGCGTCGTAGTGCGCAATATTGAGGATATTCACCACCGCTTCGGCCTTGAACAGCTGGAACTCGCCGGCGTCGGCGACGACGTGCGCGCCCTCGATGGCCAACAGGGGCTGCTGCTCGCGCAGTTTGTCGATCTGGTGCACGCGGCGTGCCAGACCGCCCAGCTGGTGGGCGCTGCAGCCGCAGGTCTCCAGGTAGCCGCTCGTATCGTAGTTCCAGACGATCGTGAACGGTTCGTTGGGCGCGGGCTGCGAGCAGGTGTTGGCGACGAAGACCACCAGCGCCAGCGCGAGGACGGCCAGCAGGACTAACAGGCGTTGCATTTCGGCTCCTAGCGGATCGAGAAGGTGTAGTCGATCATGACCGGAACGTTCAGCGGCAGGGCTACGGCACCGGAGACGACGCGCGTATGTTTGCCGTCGTCACCGAAGATGTTGACCAGCATGTCGGAACAGCCGTTGATCACCTGCGGGTGGGCATAGAAGTCCGGCGTGGAGGCGACGGCTCCGCGGACGCGCACCACCTCGATGATGCGGTCCAGGTTGCCGTCCAGCGCCACGTTGGCCCAGCCCAGCGCGTTTAGCGTACAGATCTGCGCGCAGGTGACGGCTTCCTCCATGCTGACCTCGGCGCCGAGCTTGCCGGTGGTGTAGGGTGCTCCGTCCTGCAACGGGATCATGCCGGAAAGGTAGAGCATGCCGTTGACGACGGGCAGGTGGATGGCCCAGTCCGCCGGGCTGGATACGCTGCCCAGGTTGACGATCTTATAGGGCAGGTAATTAGCCACGGGCGGGGCGGGCTCGGGCAGGCTCAGGCCGAGTTGCGCAATGCGTTCTGCAATACCCATGGCAGTGATTGTACCACCGCCGGTCAGCCCGTTCTCAGTCGCGCGGCGTTTCCTGGATGTCCGGCGGGCCGCCGCCGCTGATCAGGTCCAGCGCGGGAACCTCGATGCCCGGCTCCTCGCGCCGGAACACGAAGATGCCCAGGATCACCTTGAGCGCCGCCGCGGCCGGCACCGCGACGAGTAGCCCGGCGATGCCGCCCAGCGTGCCGCCGATCAGCATCGCGATGATCACCGTCAGCGGGTGCAGGTCCATCGTGTTGCCCATCCAGCGCGGCGCCAGCCAGTAGTTCTCGAACAGCTGGATCGCCAGGAAGAACACGCAAATCCACAGGAACTTGTAAGGATCGGTGGCCAGCACGATCAGCGCGATCGGGAAGAACGCCAGCCATGGGCCCAAGACCGGAATGAACTCGCCGGCGAAGGCCACCAGGCCGAACAGCAGGGCGTAGTCAATGCCGAAGGCCAACAGCACCAGCGTGACGGTGATGCCGACGAACAGCGCCAGCAGCACGCGGCTGTAGATATAGCTGCCCAGGCTGCGGTTGACCGCGGTCATGGCGCGGTCGACGTCGGACTGCCAGTGCTGGGCAAAGCAGCCGATCAGCGCCCGGCGCAGGCGCTGGCTGTCCAAGAGCAAGTACAAAGTCATCAGCGGCACGATCAGCACCGCGGCCAGGAACGCCGCCGTACCGGACACGAACGTCTGCGTGTAGGTGAAGACGCTGCTGGCGATATCGGGCAGGCGCCGCTCGATCTCGGAGGTGAACTCGGTGAAGTAATCGGCGATCACCAGCTCGCGGCCGGGCAGGATCTGCCAGCGCATCTCATAGCTGCTGGCGTCCAGCCGCGCCAGCAGGTCCGGTACGTGGGCGACGAGGTCCTGGACCTGGTTGACGATCACCGGCAGGATCAGCCCGAACAGCCCGAACAGGATGCAGAGGAACGCCAGGAATACCGTCCAGACCGCGGCCGGCCGCGGCCACTTTTTGTGCAGCCGCTCGATCGGCCAGGACAGGAAGTAGGCCAACAAGCCTGAGATGGCGACCAGGAAGGCCACCCAGCGCAGGTGGTACAGCGCATAGACCAGCACCAGCGCGGCGATTACCGCCAGCGCTGCCGTGAAGTAGCGCCGAAATACGTGCGTTACCGGCTCCTGTGCCGACATCATGTCTATTCTACGCGAAGATTCCGCTCTACGCGACGATTCCGCCGGTTGCTATTCCGGCCACTCGCCGTTCTCGGGCTTGACCTTGGGGATTGTATAGACCTCGACGGTATTGCCCATCGGATCGAGCACCGGGAAGCTCCAGTAGTTGTCCAGGCAGAACATCGGCTTCGCGGCGAACGTCGGCACGCCGGCGTTGATCAAGGCCTGGACGGTGGCGGCGAAATCCTCCTCGGGGATCAGCACCGACCAACTGGGTACTTCCAACTCGCCGCCCGGCCAGCCCGGCTGGCTGGCGTATTTATCCGGCACCGGCAGGGTGTTCTCCGCCCGGAAAAACATGAACTCGATATCGCCGAACGCGTAGCACAACCAGCCCATCTCCGGCTCGTTCATGTAGTTCGTTTCTTGCATGCCCAACAGGTCCGTATAGAACCCGCGCATCGCCTCGACGTCGTTGCACAGCAGGTAAAAGAACCTGACTTCCACCTCGGGCTGCTTCGCAGTGGCTTCATCCGCCATCGCCATCCTCCCAACCAGGGTTACTAGTAATATTGACGCAATCAGAACTCTGAATATTACGCGCATATTAACTCCCATGCCATACATGTGTTAAGCATAACAAAGACTGCGCACAGCGTCAAGTATCTCAAGGCGAAGTAGATGTAGCATCCGCGGAATGTGGTGTATCCTGCGCGTCGCCCGGTGTGATCCGCGCGGCCAACACCAGGAAGTACGCGCCGGCGGCGCAGGCGATGGCCAGCCAGATCACGCCCCAGACGACGGATGGAATTAACGTCAGTTGCGACAGCACTCGGGCGTCGGACGGCAGATACGAGCGCGCCAGCGTGTCACTGAAAATGTCCATCGGCACATACATCATGCTGACCAGGCCGACCAGTTTGAGGATCAGGTCGCAGGTGTCCTCGCTGAGCTTGATGCCGGCCCAGATCAGCGCGGCGCCCGTCAGCAGCGTGAAACCGAAGCCGAAGCTGAGGAGCGGCCGGATCCAGATCAGCATGACCACGAGCAGCAGGCTGCCCAGGATGATACACAGCGTCTTGTCCCAGTGCGTGCGCACCGCCAGGAGCAGGATCGCGCCGCCCCAGAGCAGGCTGCCCAGGTAGCCCGCCGAGGCCACCAGGATCAGGTTGCCGCCCTGGGTGTAGCAGACGCCGCCCTCCATCGCGACTAGCTCGATGTGGTGCACGCGCCCGCCGGTCAGGACCGCCATCAACCCGTGGCTGAGTTCGTGGAAAAACACGACGAGGATCTTCAGCGGATAGACCGGCCAATAGTTCCATAAAAAGCCGATCACGATCAGCATGCCGATCAGCGTCAAGAGCTGCTTGAAATTCGTCCGCGTCGGGCGGCGCTTGGCCATGGCGCAAGCTTAGCACCCGCCGGGGCTTGGCTCAATCGTGGCCGGATCCGGTTAATCGGGCGGCGGCACTCCGGCGTTGCCTAGCAACCGGTATCCACCGAGTTTGCCGGCATTGGTCGTGCTGTTCCACGAGTAGATCTGCAGGTAGTACGTGCCCGCGTCCAACACAATCTCGATGTTCTCGTCGTCCGTGGTACTAGTGCTCGAGGCCAGTGCCGTTGAATAATCACCCGAGGCGTACAGCCGCATATCGATGTCGCAGACGGCGTCGAACAAATCCAGGAAGAAGTTGACTTCCTGCTCCGAACTCAGCGTAAAGCGGAACCAGTCGTCCGGATCCCCGAACGGTCCTTCATCTTCGGGGATTGGCCCGACCTGGCCCCAGTAGTTGACGAAGTTGAACGCCGGCAGGATATCGGCGGCGGAGGCGTCGGCGGCGGTGTTGGCCTCATCCTGGTCGTTGTTGGGCTCGCTTTCGCTGTCCGCCGAGCCCGTGACGGTTATCGTGCGCGTGGTAGTGTCCGTCCGCGGCGGATCATAGGTATCCGTCACGGTCAAACGCACCTGGAAAGTGCCGGTCATGAAGTACTCGGCATAGGCCAGCTTCGGGTCGGTGCTGGTCGAGGTTTTCGTTAAGTCGACGATACCGTTGCCGTCGAAATCCCATTCATACTGGGTAATTGCTCCGGTACTGGCCGAGGCGTCGAGATCGACCAGCAACGGGCGATTGCCGCTGCTCGGCACGGCGGTGAAACTCGCGACCGGTCCGTCACCGAACGCCGTAATCGTGACCGTATCTTCGTCGGTCAGGTCTTCATTGTCAGTGACGCGGACCTTGGCCTGGTAAACGCCGGCGATGGTGTAGTTGTGCGAGGTGGTCGGCGTCGTGCCCGTATTCTGGTCATAGGTGCCGTCGCCGTCGAAATCCCACTCGTACTTGACCAGCGGGAAGCCGTCCGGGTCGCTGCTGCCGCTGGCATCGAAACTGACGTTGACCGGGATATCGCCCGAGGTCGGCGTCGCCGAGATATCCGCGATCGGCGGCTGTCCGGTGTAGGTTTCCAGTTCATACTCGGCGGATTCCAGATCTTCGTTGTGGACGTAGATCTCCCAGTAATAGGTTCCGGCGGCGGCGAACTCGTAGGTCATCAGCTCGTTGTCGGAAGTCGAGGTCGCGCTGTCGATCTGCGTGGTGCCGTCGGTGTCGAACAGGTGCATGTCCAGGTCCGAATCGGCGTGCCGGTGGTACATCTGGAAGTTCACCCAGCCCGGGGCCGGAACATTGACGATGTACCAGTCATGGAAATCGCCGTCATAGCCGTCGATGCCGCAATGGCCGTACCAATGCTGAGTCTCGAGGCCCGGCCAGGTGTTGCCGGTGGCGTAGGTATCGTTGTCCTCGGTTTCGTGGTAGATCTTGACCTCTACCTCGGCCGTATCGGTCGCATCGTCGTCGTCGGTGACGCGCACCACGGCGTTGAACAGGCCACCGGAGTTATAGGTGTGTGTTTTCGTCGACGTACTGCTGGCTGAGTCATAAACACCGTCGCCATCCCAGTCCCATTCGTACAGCTCGATCGTGCCATCTGTATCGGTCGAGCCGCTGGCATCGAACAGCACGCTCGTGCCTTTTGGACCCTTGTCCGGCGACGCCGTCAGGTCCGCGACCGGCGGTTCGTTGGTTGTTTCCGGGGTGACCTTGATTGTCACTGAATCGGTATCGCTGACGTTAAGGTTGTCGAAGACCCGCACGGCCGCATTGAAGGTGCCGAGGCTGGCATAGGTATGCTCGGTGGTCAGCGTGGTGCCGGTGTCCGTCTCATACGTGCCGTTGCCGTCGAAGTCCCATTCCACCAGGGTGATGCTGCCGTCGGGATCGAAACTGGTACTGGCGTCGAAGCTGACGGCCTGGCCCACTTCGATGTTGGTCGGATTGGCCGTCAGATGCGCTTCCGGCGGTTCGTTGGACGGATCGTTGACCGTGATCGTGGTGACCTTGGTCGTCAGGCCGCCGCGGTCGTCGATCAGCTTCATCTTGGCGTCGTAGGTTCCCGCGGCGCTGTAGTTATGCGAAACGATCCCCAGGCCGGAGGTGGAATCCTCATAGAAGTTGTTGCCGTCCAGGTCGTATTCGACGATGACGATGTGGCCGTCCAGGTCCGTGCTGGCCGAGCTGTCGAACTCGACGTCGAGCGGGAAGTCGCCGATGGTCTTGTCGGCGGTGAACACGCCCCGCGGCGGGATGTTGGCGCCGATCCGCACCCAATCGAGCACGGGATTGCCGGTGCCGGTCAGCACGACGGCGATATACAGCTCGCCGGCCGGGCCGATCATCGCGCCCAGGTTCGGCACCGCTACCGTGCCGTCTTCCGCTTGCGTGTACCACATCCACATTTCGTCGTCCATGTAGCCGACGCCGACGTAGATATCGGACAGGTTGGCCGGCGCGGTGCTCCAGCCCAGGCACAGTTCTTCCGCGTCGGCGTAATCGTCCAGCGTGAACGTGTAGATGGCATACGCCAGGTCGCTTGTGCTCATGTTACTCGGCGGCTGCCAGGTCGGGCTGAACTGCGCGCCGGTGCCGGTGTCCTCGACTTGCTGTCCCATGGTATCGCTGTAGAGCGCGCCGTCCGCCACACGGTCGGCGATCTCGTAGGAGACCAGCTTGCTGAGTTCGGCCGGAGTCGGCAAACCGAAGGGATTGTCCGGGGTCCCGTCCTGGGGCTGCACCTCCGGAGTCGCGGTCGCGCCCGGCGATTCCGGCAGATACCCGCTAGTGGCGCAAGCTGCCAGCAATGACATGAGCGACAGGCCTGCCAGCAAGACCAGATTCGCGAAGATAGCACGGCCACGGTACATCGGACCCTCCTGGGCTGCCGCGCAATTTGCTCCCGACCCGCGGCACCACCACAGCGATTATACCGTCATATTGTGATGCGCTTCACGGACAAAATGTAGCGCGGGTACAGGCTTGCCGCGGCTTTGTCTGGAATGCGCCGGTTATGCCATTCGGGTGGCGAAAGGTTGCCGTTTGGGTTAGTCGTACTCCCAGTAAGCGCGGGTCTGGCCGCTTTTACAGCGCGCGCAGCCGCGAGCGATCGCCACGAATGATGAAAGCTGGCGGTAGTAGTACGGCGTCCGGCTGAGATCAACCCACCGCGTTTCGGCCCAGTCCGTCTTGACTTCGAAGGCGTCTTCCTTCTGGCGCACGCGGATCCATTGCTCCTCGCTGTCGCCGGGCAGCGCCCAGCGCACGTGGTAGCCCAGGGGCAGCTCGATCGACTGCGTACCTTCGCCGGCCGCCTCGTAGCCGTAATAGAAGGGCTGCTGCATCGCGTAGTCCAGGTCCAGGTAGAGCAGGCCGCCCGAGACCTCCCAGACGAGCATCGGGCCTTCCTCGGTGATGTACTCGCCGTCGCCGAGCGGGCCCATCCCGCTGACGAACAACTCGCCGCTGGGCCGCGCCAGCCCGTCTAAGTAGATTTTCCCCGCGAAGCAGCAGCGTTTCTGGCCGTAATAATCGTCGTAATAGCTGATGTGCCGCGTGGGGGTCGAGTTGCCGCCGCCACAGGCTGCAAGGATAGGCAGGACCGCTGCAATGACAAAAATAATAACAACGAAGCTCTTACAACGCATGGTGACCTCCCAGAGCCACATGCAGCATATGTTGATCACTACATTGTACTGCGCGTTTGTGCTGATTGCAGCAATTACCCGCGATAAACCACGTTTCTCGGTTATTGGACGTGCGGAACGTGCCGTTTTGTTTTAGAGCAGCGGACTTCCGGCCGGCAATCGGTCAGATCTTCTTGAACAGCTTGGCCAGGTAACGGTGCACATTGTGCGGGAAGCCGATCTTGGGCATGAACAGCAACGGGCAGCCGCTGACCGGCTCCATGTTGTGCTCCAGCGCCAATTGCTCGGTGTCGTCATTGAACGCTTCCAGGACCAGCCAAACATGCTTGATGCCGGCGAGGGCGACGTCCTCCAGCGCCTTGGGCGTCTTCTCGGTGCTGAGGATGATGATCGCGCTGTCCGCCGCCGGGCTGATCTCCACGGCCGAACGTACCGCCGGCAGGTCGCCGATCCATTCGGCGCTGGGATGCACCGGAATAAAGGCGGCATCGCGTCTGAAGTTCTTCAACTCCTCGAGCAGCGCAGCCGCGAAGCCCTTGCCGGTGCGCTTGAGCCCGTAATACGCCACGCGCTTCATGTTGTTGAGGAATTGATCCTGGTTCTTCGTGCCCATATGTTCGCCTTGACCGCATCTATTCTAGCGCACATGGCATCCAAGTAACATTGACCGGCTGGTCCGGCGTTGGGTATGATACGGGAACGCACCGTTGGGAGGATTGGCTATGTGCAGACTTGCCGCGCTGTGCTTGGTTGGAATACTATTGGCGTGCAGTGCCGCCCGGGCCCAGGACGAACCCGCGCCGGAAGTTCTTAAACTGGGGATTATTCACACCAACGACATCCACGGGCACGTGCTGCCCTTTGACTTCGAAGGCAGGGAAGACTGGGGCGGTGCCGCGCGACTGGCGGCCGCGATCGCCGCAGTGCGCGCGGACCCGGAGTACGAATGGCTGTTGCTCGACGCGGGTGACGCCTGCCCGGGCATGCCGATCAGCGACGAGCAACGCTGGCTGCCGGTGCTGGACTGCATGAATACGATCGGTTACGACGCGATGTGCACGGGCAACGGCGAGTTCAGCTGGGGCCTGGCCCAGGCACGCGAATACCTCGCCGCCGCGCGGTTCCCCGTCCTCTGCGCCAACATTGCGGTGGCGGAGAGCGGCGCGCCGGCCTTTCCGCCTTATGCCGTTTTCCAGCGCGGGCCGTACCGGATCGGGGTGATCGGCCTGGTCCGCGAGTCGTTTACCCAGGACCTCTATTACAAGCTGGGCGACCAGGTCAGCTTCTGCCCGGTCGAGCCGGTCGCCATTGCGCTGGGCTACTACCTGCACTGGATCGGCTGCGACATCATCGTCGCGGTGACGCACCAGGGCCTGATCTACGACCTGCAATTGGCCCAGACCGTACCCGAGCTGAACGTGATCGTCGGTGGCCACAGCCATACGTTTATGGAGAAACCGGAGCGGGTCGGTAACGCGATCGTGACGCAGGACGGCGAGTGGGCGAAGTCGCTGGGCGTGCTCAAGCTGGAGTTCGCCCGTCCGAATTCCACCGCGCCGTTCGCCCTGACCGCTTACAGCGAGGAGTTCATTCCCTTGGGGCCGGACCGGCCGGCGGATGCGCAAATCGCGGAGTTGGTCGAAGCTTACCGGCAGCAGTTCGAACAGGCGATGAGCGAAGTGGTCTGCACCAACGCGCGCGCGGTGGCCGTCGACAGCGTGCGCTACGAGGAGAACGCCTTCGCCGACCAGGTCGCCGACGCGCTTTTGGAAATCTCCGGCGCGGACTGCGTGCTGTTCACCGGCGGCAACTTCCAGGCCGCACTGTCGGCGGGAGAAGTGACGCTTGGCGATATCTGTACGGCGCTGCCGCTCGACCACCCGTTGCTCAGGGTCGAAGTCAGCGGAGCGAAGCTGCGCGAGATGCTGGCGTGGGCCGGTACGCAGTGCGGCCGCGCCTTCCCGCAGGTCGCCGGGATGCGCCTGTACTACATCGACGGACAGCTGGTCGATGCCAAGGTGGGCGGCCAAACACTGGATGACGAGGCTGTCTACACGGTGCTGCTGATCGACTATCTGGCCTGTAATGTCGCCGAGTTTCCGCTGATAGAGGACCCGCTCGGACCCGCCGCGACCGGGCTCAAGCAGCGCACGGCCTTCATCGACTGGGCGCGGCAACGGCAGGTCCTGGAGATGGCCACCGACGGGCGGGTCGTCTTCGAGTGGGAGGAGATCGACCCTTATGAGCCGGCGGAATAGGCTCGGGCGAGTTGAATTGATCCTCAAGCTGCTATGATGATTCCGGCGTTCCAGCCAGGAGGAATACGATGCGCAGATTGATGCTTGCCGTTCTGTTTTTGCTTTTAGCGCTGTCCGCGGTTCACGCCCAGGACGAGCCCCAGCCCGAGCTGGAGATCCTGAAGCTGGGGATCATCCACACCAACGACACCCACGGGCACTTGGAGCCGTTCAAGAACTGGGACACCGGCGAGGACAACTGGGGCGGGGTGGCCAAGCGCCGCGTCGCGATCCAGCGCGCCCGGGCCGATACCGACTACTACTGGTTGGTGCTGGACGCCGGCGACGTCTTCCAGGGCACGCCGATCAGCAACCTGCTGACGGGCTTTTTGGATCTGGAATGCATGAACCAGATGGGTTACGACGCGATGTGCCTGGGCAACCACGAGTTCGACTTCGGCTATGAGTTGCTGCGCGGGCGCTTCAACGACGTCAACTTCGACATGCTCTGCGCCAACGTGATCGACCGCGAGCGCGGCGTGCCGGTCGCCAAGCCGTATACAATCCTCCGGCGCGGCGACTACCGCATCGGCATCATCGGCCTGACCACCGAGACACTGTTGAACGAGACGCACCCCTCCGCGCAGAAGAGCGTGGTGGCCTACCCGGCGCAGGCCGTCGCCAGCAGCCTGGCCAAGTACCTGCGCAGTGCGGGTTGCGACATCGTAATCGCGCTGGCGCATGAGGGCATCAACCGCGACCGCGCAATGGCCCAGGCCGTGCCGGAGCTGGACGTGATCGTCGGCGGGCATACACATACCGTACTGACCGAGCCGGAGGTTTACGGCAACGTCGTCGTGACCCAGGACGGCGAATGGGGCAAGACGCTCGGCGTGCTGAAGCTGACGTTCATCCGCCCGGTGGGCGATCCGGACGCACGCTTCGAGCTGGCCGAGGCCAGCGAGGAGTTCGTGCCCCTGGGGCCCGATGCGCCTGAGGACGACGGGCTGGTGGCGTTCATCGCCGACTACCAGCGGCGCTTCGAGGCCGAGATGGGCAAATTCGTCTGCGTCAGCGGCCAGGACTTCCCCGACGCCGAGGTCCGCTTGGCGGAGTGCGCGCTGGCCGACCTGATCTGCGACGCGATGCTGGGCCAGGTTGACGCGGACTGCGCGCTGTTCAACGGCGGCAACTTCCGTGCGCCGCTCTATGCGGGCGACGTGAATTTCGGCGACCTGTATGCCGTGCTGCCCTATGACAACTTCATGATGAACGTGCCGCTGACGGGCGTTGAGCTGCGGGACGTGCTCAGCTACGCCGGCCAGCAGTACGGCGACGGCGGCTTCCCGCAAGTCGGCGGGATGAGCGTGGTCTACGTCGACATGCAGCTGGCGGGCTGCTTCATCGGCGAGAACGCGCCGACGGAATTCCAGATCACCTGGCACGGTGATACGCCGGTGGCGATCCCGATGGACGACTACGCCCAGGTGATCCTCGGCGAGACCGGCGAGATGACCTATACGGTCAGCCCCGATGCGCCCTGGCATGTGCTCGACGACACGCGCGAGTACCGGCTGCTGACCAACGACTTCCTGGCGACGGGCGGCGACGGTTTTCCGCTGCACGAGGACCCCTACGGCGCGGGCTATACGGGACTGGAGCAGCGCGCGACGTTCGCCCTGTGGGCCAGCCAGCAGCGCGAGCTGACGAAGGAGACCGACGGCCGCGTGCAGTTTATCTGGGAGAACCTGGAGAACCCGGGCTTGCGGGATTAACTTAAGTCAACAGCCGCGCGGGTTGCGCAGCTTTCGCTGATCGACTTGCCTCCGCTAGCCAGAGTTGAATTAGCGAGCGGACAGCTGAGCTAACGGTGAGTTGCATCAGGCTGCAGTCGACTGCTCGCAGGCTGGGGACTTGAGTGCGATTGGCTGAGCGGTTGGTTCGGTCACGTTGTGAAGGTGGGGTTAACTAGAGCTTGCTTAGTTGATGAGTGCCTGCTCAGTGTAAGCCCATGGTATACTTGCTATATTGCCTAGGTTGTTTGAAGGTTCGATTTTTGTTTTTAAAGTAGGTGGGAACGTAAATGGATGCTAGCTACGATTCAATGCAAAACCTAAGCGATGAGTTGCTTGTGCTCAATAAAGATCTTAAGGCGATTAATGGTGATTCGTATGCGACAAGCGAACTCAGACAAGCCCCAGGATTCGTAAGTGATGATTATGTCTTATTTCTGTTTGCGGTGCTCGGATCATTTGTTGGCAGCGCTCTCGACGAAATCATAATGAGTCAGACAAAAAAAGCTGTTACACTTGCAACGACAAGGCTCAAGCAGTTCTGTGAAATTATTAGACGTCGGAAGTCTGACGGAGTTGATACATATATCCCGCTGGAGATCCAGACTAAAGTCCACTTTAGAACCGAGGAAGATGATTTAACAGTTATCTATATTGAATTCTACAGTATCAAGTTTGGATGAAAAGCTCTGTCGCAATTTCTGGGAACTGATTCCCGAGGAGATCGAGCACCATATCAGCGTAGACTACATAAGTAAGAGTGTTCAGAATAGTTCAAAGCACGTTGCGTTGTATTATAGTCTACGAAAAACTGGTCACTTTACCTTAAACGAATAGTATGTGTATGTCACAAAAACCTGTTAATTACTATATAAAGCGCGATAATTTAACTAATCCAATTGTAAATAAGCTGTTTGCCGAGGCAGATTACTGTCAGTCAGTGTTGACAATTGCTAACTCAGCATTGAATACTGTTCCCTTTCTACAGATAGATACAGATCTATACACACTGATATCTCGATCATTGCAGCGCGAGTTTAACTTGAAACTCCTTAGTTATACAGAGACTCAGCAAATTGTATTGGCCGCTCGTGTTGCATTGATAAACCACACCGGAGATAAAACTGTGTATATTAATCCAATTGAGATTCTTCCACCACCGGATAAACTTGATCATTGGATTGGACGAGCAGATGGTATATATTATATGGGATATATGTTTGCTTCGATCGCATGTTGTGATAGAGCAATTGAGATGAGTAGCGTGGCGGATAAAGCATGGGCTTATAAGGGCAGGGCGCTAGCTTTTTTGGGTATGCAGTTTTGCCGTGAGTCTATGCATAAGACACATTGCATCTACGAGAACCTTATACAGCCAGCGAAGTTAATGGAAGACGCGATTGCCTGTTTTGATCAGGCAATTCAGCTGAATCCCAAAAACTGCGATGCTATTTACGACAAGGGAAGCTGTCTAATTGAGATGGGGCGGCCGGGTCGAGATTTTAAGAAGGTGGATGAGGCAATTCAGTGCTTTGAGCGCGTTCTGAGGATTGAACCGGAACACAATAACGCCAAAACGGCGCTAGATATGTGTAGGGAGAAATAATACGAATGAAGGCCAACTATGGACCAACAGGCTATCTTGAATATCTCAAGAAGCTTCAAGACACCAGGAGCAATCCTTCAAATGTGATTGAGGCTTGGTTGGCAGTCAAAGATATCGGGGGAAGATTCGCAGAATTATTCGAAGAAGGTATTAAGAATAGGGATTTTAGAAGTGGTATTACTACTGCGGAACAGAGCTTTCAAGAGATTGTTGATGGTATTAAAGAGCCTCTAAGAAGTGAAGTAAAGGCTAATCTGGCACTGGGAGAACTGCAACTTGAAGGTGTCAATGCGATAATGAAGGATTGCATAGAACCATATTTTGGTAATGTGATTATTGTTAATTTTGGATTAACTCATTATATATATTTAACTATTAAGCTGTTGATGGGAATGACAGCTACATTCCCAAATTACGATAAGTTGGTCGATAATAGAAATGTAAAATTAGAATCAATAATGGATGCTATTAGTGTTGCCAATTATATGCGACAGATTATATATAAATATAGAAACAGGAAACCAATTAGACTTGATGAATACCAAGAAGACCTGAAGAATATATTGAGAGATGAGAGATTGCATTTATTGATGAGTCTCTATGATTATGCTATAAAGTACGTAGTAGCTCACGAATTAGGTCATTACTTAATCAAGATTAAAAATATTAGGCTTTCTAGCCTAGAGCAGAAGGAGTATGAAGCTGATAGAATTGGATTTACACTACTAATCAACATTGTGTTGAAGGAAAAGAATGATATCGAGCTAACCAAAGCTCTAACTAGTATAATAGTTGTCATCCAGGCTCTCGAGTTTATTGAATTAAAGGATAAATACAGCCACTCTCATCCTTGTGCGGAGGACAGAATTAACAAATTAAAAGCGGAATTTGAATTCAACAATGAATACATGGCCATGGGGAATGCAATGATGAAAGCAATGAGAATGATCCGAGATGAGCTTAAGAGAAAATCTGGCGGATAGTAATCGGACTCAAAAAGGACGTCAACCAGTGCAACGATGCTTGTTAAAATGATTTAAATCCTAACCTTTTACTTATCAATCGGGTACTGGCGGAGAAAAAAAACTGGAGATTGAACAAGGAGTAACAGCAAGAAGCTTGCTACAATGAGGTTTCAACTTGTGGCTGGCTAAAAAGATGCAGTAACACCCCGAATCTGCTACTACAATATTTCCATGCATACACGTCACGCTTTCGCGGTCTTCGCCGTTGGTCTCGCCATGTTGCTTTCCACCGGCTTTGCCTATGCCGACGTTACGCCCGACGACCTGGGCGAGGGCAGCGCGCTGTTCTGGCAAGCGCTCGACGAGATGGGGCTGGACTACCGGGACGTCCGGTTCGATCTTACCGATTTCGGCTTCTACAACCAGGACAAATACATCCCGCACCTGCTGACGGCGTACCTGGACAATCCCTGGAAGGTCAGCCCGTATACGCACTGCTTCACCGACAGCCTGGTGGGCCAGCAGCCTTCGCTGGCCAATACGCTGACCAGCGTCCAGGGGCGGATTGACCAGGGCGTGCGCATTACGCTGATCGGCGACCCGCTGGCGGAGTACATGGCCAAGGTGGAGGAGTACGGCGTCGACAACCTGGCGATCGCGCTGGCCGAGCTGAACAGCCGGGATTACACGGAGTTCATCGACGAGGACTACCGAAGCCTGCCCGAGGACGTGCGCGATGCGGCGGCGCTGTTCTGTTTCGCCGTGGATGACGTGCAGGAACTGCGCTGGGGGGCGCTCAGCGATCCGGTGATGAACTACAACTACGACCCGGACTGGGTTTTCGATAAATGCGTGGACTGGGCGCTGGAGCTGCCCGACGAGAAGGAGGACGAGAGCGACCGCGAATCCGCGGTGCTGATCGAGTACCTGCTCGACAATGTGGACTTCCAACGGCTGAACACGGGAGCCACGCTGCTGGCGGCCTGCGTGGAGCGGATGGAGCTGATGCTGGCGGAGCACGATGCCGCCGGCGACGATTTTTGCTATAGCGTCGATACGATCTACGGTGACCTGGTGCTCTCCGGCGCCGCTGACGACGACTACCCGGGGGACTACCAGCACGTGCTGATTCTCGACACGGGCGGCAACGACCATTACAGCGAGGCGGGCAGCACGCGGCACTGGTGGCATCCGGTGTCGGTGGTGATCGACCTGGGCGGCGACGATGTCTACCGCAACCTGGCGGAGGCCGACTACCGTCTGCGCGTCTATTACGACGAGGACCACCCGGATTACACCGGCGCGGAGTACCATTACAGCCGCGTGCCGGCCTTCGGCGCGGGCGTGCTGGGCTACGGGATGCTGCTGGACGCCGCGGGCGACGATGTCTACGACAGCCAGTTCATCGGCCAGGGCTGCGGCATCTTCGGCACCGGCATGCTGGTCGACCGCGCCGGCGACGACGAATACATCGGCGTGACCTCGGTGCAGGGCAGCGGCTGGTTCGGCACCGGCGTGCTGATCGACAACCAAGGCGACGACCACTACGAGCTCTACCGCTATGGCCAGGGCTTCGGCTTCACCGGCGGGGTGGGGCTGTTGCTGGACTGCGACGGCACGGACACCTACATCGCCAATAACGAAGACATCGTCTACGACTCCGTGCACAGCCCGGTGATCAACCTGAACCTGGCCCAGGGCTTCGGCTACGGCCGCCGCGACGACTACGGCGAGGGCCACAGCTGGGGCGGCGGGGTCGGGATGCTGATCGACGCGGGCACGGGTGACGACACCTATGATTGCGGCATCTACGCGCTGGGCAGTAGCTACTGGGCGGCGGTCGGCATCCTGCGCGACTATGGCGGCAACGACCGCTACATGAGCGCGCATTACACGCTGGCCGCGCCGCCGCATTACTCCTGCGGCGTGTTCATCGACGACCAAGGCGACGACGTGTACTACGGCTACCTGCGCCAGACGCTGGGCCACGGGCGCGACTGGAGCCTGGGCTGGTTCGAGGACGGCGGCGGCGACGACTGGTACCAGGCCGGCCACCAGAGCCTCGGCCAGGGCGACGTCAACAGCATCGGCGTGTTCTGGGACAAGGGCGGCGACGATATCTACCTGCTGCACGGCCCGGGCTTCGGCCAGACTACCACGGCGGACTCCAGCGTCGTGCGCACCGGCGCGCCGGGCTCGATCCGCTGGTACCAGTTCTGCCTGGGGCTGTTCATCGACGGCGGCGGGTACGACCAGTACTTCGTCGTGCCCGAGGAGCTGCCGTTCACCGGTGACATCGATGATTTGGAACCGAGCACGATTGCCGCCAACGGTACGGTCTGGCACTGCGGCGACAGCATCGACGCGCCCAACAGCCACAGCGTGGGCATCGACGCGGAGTAATTGCACGTACAACAGCCCCGCTTAGCCGGGACTGCTGACCTCCGCCTCGCAGTTCCTGGCGGATTGAGGATAATATTTCCGTTGGGCGTAAAAAACTGCTTACCTGATTTGTCTTATTAGTTAAACGTGATACGTCCGGTTTGACGCGCATGATTATAAATATTCGCGGCATGCCAAAAGGTGGTTAGGTTATGGTGAGGATTGGGATTATCATCGCGGTGGCCTGCCTGCTGCTGGTAAGTTGCGGCGGTAGTGCCAGCAACACTGCTGCGCCGGTTGATCCGCCGGCGGCAGCCCTGGCCGAGCTGGACAGCCTGGCGTGCCCCGCCGATGTGGACCCCGAGCTGTGGGCCGGGCTGAAATCCACTTTGCGCGCCACCCTCGTCGATGCCAATCTCGACCGCGCGGCCTCCGACGTGGCCCAGTCCGCGCTGAGCCGCGTCGAGGACCTGGCGGTGACGGGCGTGGAGGGCGGCACGGCCCGGCTGAACTGGTCGTATCGCAACCAGGGCGACTACAACCAGGACGGCGAGGTGGGCGTCGCCGACCTGACGCCGATCGGCCAGAACTGGCAGGCCAAGGCGAGCGACGCAACCTGGCCCAAGTCCTGCGTGGCCGACGGCAACGCCGACGGGCTGGTCTCGGTCAACGACATCACGCCGATCGGCCAGTGCTGGCTGCGCACGGTGCGCGGCTACCGCATCCAGACCAGCTTGACACCCGAGGTGGAGGACAGCTGGGTGGATAGCGATCCCGTACCGCTGAGCACCGGCGTCAAACCCGCGGGCGGCGGATACATCGAGTTCACCTACGATTTACACCCGATTGCGGACGGCACCTATCTGCGCGTATTGCCGTACTGCGACGGCGTGCTGGGGATCGCCAGCAATGCGATCCAGTACTGCGGGCTCAAGCCCGATGCGGTCACGCAGTTGACCGCCAGCCAGGGCACGGTGATCGGCAGCGTGGAGCTGAGCTGGCAGGCCGGCAACGGCGAGCTGGACTATCTCATTGAGCGCGCTCAGGCCGAGGAGGGCCCGTATACGCAGATCGGCACGGTCGCCAATCCGGTGACCGTCTTAAGCGATAACGACGTGGCCAGCGGCACCCACTACTGGTACCGCGTGATTGCCCAGCGCGGCGCGGACCAATCGGAGCCGTCGGCGGCGACGGAGGGCTGGCCGGTTCTGCGCGATTGGTTCCACACCTGGGGCGGCCCCAACCGCGATCTGGTCAACGGGATGGACATTGGTCCGGACGGGCGGATATACCTGGCCGGCGAGGCCTACGTCGACGGCGGTCACGGCTGGTGCGCGACGGTCGCTTGCTACAACCTGAACGGGCAGCTGGAATGGGTCCGGCAGCTGGAGGGCTCCGAGGACGATGAACTGTACGATGTGCTGGCTATCCCCGAAGGGCACGTTTACGCCTGCGGCTATACGCGCAACGGCACGGAAGATGGCATGGCCATGCTCCTGGTGGAGTTGACGAGCACGGGCGAGATCCAGCATGAGTTTATCTGGGGGGACGGCCTGGGCGGAACGGCCTATGCACTGGCGGCGGCCGGCGACGGCAACATCCTGCTTCTCGGCGATGGCGACGTGGATGGTTCAGACCAGCACGTCGTGTTGTTCAAGCTCGATCCCGACTGCAACCTGCTGTGGGGCAAAGGCTGGGGAGGTAACAAGACGCAGAGCGGGTACGACGTGGCGGTCGACGGCTCGGGCGATATCTACATCGGCGGCTACCTTTACGATGACAGCAGCACGATTCACATGTTGATGCTGAAGCTGGGTTCCGACGGCAGTCCGCTGCTGCAAAAAGCCTTTACCTTCGGCGGGCCGCGGCTTAAAGGTATCGACGTGGATGGCTTCGGCAATATCTACCTAGCCGGCTTCTACAGTGGTTGAGGCGGCCTATCGGACACGGTTGTCCTGGGATTAAATGCGGCGGGAGAGTTGAATTGGAGTTACCGGTGGGACCTGGCCGGCTGGGATATGGGCACGTCGGTGGTGGTCAATCCGGACGGCAATGCCTGGTTCTTGTGTGAGGGGGGTGTCAACGGTTCATTTCTCCTGGAAATCGCGCCGGATGGCACGCAGGTCGCGCAACATCGGTTGTTTTCTGATAGTAGTATCGAGGCTAATTCACTTATCTATCACCAAGGCGCTTTGTATATCACCGGCGAAAGCACGGCCGCTAGCGCTGACTGGCAGGTCTGTGCGCCGACAATGGTAGGCCAATCGGGCTCAATGGAGGATGCGACCGGCACCTGGGTCAATGTGACCGAGCCGCTGGTGGCGATGGAGTACACCTGGATCACGCCGGAGGGAGTGGTCGACGACGGCAACGGCACCAGCGAGTTCTTCCTGTCCAGCACCGAACTGCCACTGCCGGCAGCGGAGTAAGGTCCCCCGCCGGGCCGCGTCGAGGTCATTATAAGCAGATATACGTGGCACGGGCGGCCCGCCTGTGACCAAATGGAACCTCGGTGCGGCTGGTTGAGTTTCTAATGTGGCAGCCCCGCCCAGGCGGGGCTGTGGGCATGACAACAACTACTACAATTACACGCATGCATACACGTCACATCGCGCTGATCGTTGCTGTTATCGCCATCGCCCTGCTGGGCACTTCCGCGCGCACCGAAGTGCTGCTTCCCGAGCAGGCGGAGCTGTTCGAACGGGCGCTGGCCCAGGCGGGGCTTGAGATGTCCGACGTCCGGATCGACCCCGCCGACCTGGCGGTCTGGGGCGGGGACAAGTACCGCCTGCCGCTGATTTCGGCCTATATGGACGATCCCTGGAAGATCAGCTCGTACACGCGCAGCCAGACCGACGGCCTGCTCAACCGCCAGGACGATCTCGCCACCTTGCTCGTCAGCTGCCACAAACAGACCGGGCATGCGGTGCGGCTGGGCCTGGTCGGCGACGCGCTGGAGCCGTACAAGCTGCGCGCCGCGGAGTTGGGCGAGGACGCGCTGGCCGTGGCGTTAAGCGAGCTGACCGGCCAGGATCCAGCGTCCTACCACGACACCGATATGCACCTGACCGGCTACGACGGCCTGCCGCCGGCGGTGCGCGACGCTGCGGCGGTGTTCCTGTTCGCGGTGCCGGATGTGCTCGCGTACCGCGAGCTGGGACTGACCGAGCCGGTCCTGAAGCTCGGCCTGGATCCCCAGGCGGTCTATACGGAAGTGCTGGACTACCTGCTCAACGACGGCGAGGAGCAGGATGACGCGCTGGAGAAAGTGCTGCTCCTCGAAAGCCTGATGGACCACGTCGACTGGGCGGCGCTGAACACGGGCGCGACGCTGGCGACGGTTGCCGCGCAGGGCTTGCGCGACGCGCTGACCGCTGCGGACGTCGATCTCGGCGATGGCGCATTCCACTTCGCCGCGGATACCCCGCTGGGCCGCGTCGTGCTGGCGGGCAGTGATGACGACGACTACCCGGCGGACGACTACCTGTTGATCCTGGATCTGGCCGGCGCGGAGAGCTACGAGAACTGCGCCGCCAACCGCGACTACCACCATCCGCTCAGCGTCACGGTCGACCTGGGCGGCCTGGACAGCTACTTCAACGAAGAACAGGCGCCGGGGGCTTTCGGCGCCGGCCTGTTCGGTTACGGCCTGCTGATCGACACTGCGGGGGACGACTGGTACGCCGCCGGCAGCATCGCCTACGGCGTGGGCATCTTCGGCTCGGGCCTCTTAGCCGACGGCGCCGGCAACGACGCCTACCACGCCAAGCAGCTGGCCCAGGGCGCCGGCATCTTCGGCACCGGCCTCATGATCGACAACGACGGGGACGACTACTACATCGTAGATGTCTACGGTCAGGGCTATGGCTACACGATGGGCTGCGGCCTGCTGCTCGACGGTAAAGGAAACGACCAGTACATCGGCAGCGAGGCGGGCGAGCCCAACGGAGGGCCGTTCGGCGCCGAGCGCTACATCCACTTCGCCCAGGGCGCGGCTTACGGCCGGCGCGACGATTACGGCACGGGCCACAGCTGGGCCGGCGGGGTGGGGATGCTGGTCGACGGCGGCGGCGACGACGAGTACCACTGCGAAGTCTACGGCCAGGGCACAGGCTACTGGTACGCGTTGGGCATCCTGGTCGACAAGGGTGGCGACGATTACCACCACGCCGGCTGGTACAGCCTCGGCTCTAGCCCGCACATGGCCGTCGGCGTGTTCCAGGACGACGGGGGCGACGATTTCTATGCGCTCAAGCAGATGCAAAGCATCGGTAACGGCCGCGATTTCTCGGTCGGCTGGTTCGAGGATTCCGCCGGCAACGACCACTACCAGGGCGGGATCATGACGCTCGGCGTCGGCGATATCAACGGCATTGGCGTGTTCTGGGACAAGGCCGGCGACGACGTCTACCTGACCAAAGGGCCGAGCCTGGGCCAGAGCCGGATCGAAAGCGCCGGCAGCCTGCGCGACGTGATGCTGACGCTCGGATTGTTCGTCGACGGCGGCGGCGCTGACACCTATCTGACAATCAACGACGAAGTCAATCCGACGGGCCAGCGCCAGCCGCTGATCGACGACTGGAGCAACCTGGAGCCGCATCCGATCGCCGCCGACGGCACGTGCTGGACGCGCGAGACGGACCAAAACCAAGTCCCCGGCGCCGTCGGCGTGGGGATCGACGCGGAGTAGAAACAGACCTCCGTACCAATGCTGTGGGAGTATGACTTCCGCCGGAGAAAAACGGGCTGAACGCCGCTGAAATCAGCGGATCAGAACGAGTGAATTGATGGTGATTATCGGCGCGGATTGCGTCGCCGCAGCGGGTTGGATCAGACCGAAAATCCAAGCCGCCAGCCTTCCAATCGGAGCCGAAACCGGCGGAAATCGTGCCGAAAACCACGATATTTGGGCATTGGGCGCGCCTTAGTATTCCCATCCGCCGGGTTACGCAGTAAGATAGACACCTGTTCGGCAGAGGCTGGTTCCTTGCTCGAACCGAAAGCGGCGCTGACCACGAAAACGGTGCCGTTTAGTTACTGTGAGCGTACGGGCGCTTAAAGGGCTAGGGTAATGGTGCAATGAGAAATATCCTTGCACTAAATGTTCTGAGAGCCGGCGGGTTACGCGGCCGCGTGACCCCATGTAATCCTTGCTCGTTTAAGACGGTTTTCCCTTTCGCCGGAGGTACTCCTTAGATGGTTCAGGACGGTCTTACGCTTGCGCTGGTTGGCATGTCCGTGGTGTATGTGTTTTTAACGCTATTGGTGGTCATCATCTCAGTGACTGCGCGGATTTTGAAGATGCATACGGACGCGGAACTGGCGGCAATCGAGGCCGACGCGATCCGGCGTCCGGGGCTTAGCCGGCAGAAGATCGTGGCGGTGATTTCCGCCGCGCTGGCCCTGCATCGGGCGCGCCGGCGGGGAATGTAACCGGCCTGGGCTGGACATGTAATTTTGAGCTCCAAAGCAGGAGTTGATTGTGAAAAAGATACTGTTTCAGGACACGTCCTTTCGGGACGGCTTTCAGTCTGTCTTCGGCGCCCGAGCGTTGACCGAGGACTTCATTCCGGCGGTCGAAGCGGCCAAAGACGCCGGCATCTACCACTTCGAGGCCGGCGGCGGGGCGCGGTTCCAGAGCTTGTTCCTGTACTGCGGCGAGTCGGCGTTCGATATGATGGACTCCTTCCGGAAAGCAGTCGGCCCCGATGTCAACCTGCAGACGCTGGCCCGCGGCATCAACGTCGTGGCGCTCTCGGCGCAGCCCAAGGACATGATCAATCTACACGCGCAGATGTTCGCCAAGCACGGCATCAGCCACATCCGCAACTTCGATGCCCTGAACGACGTGCGCAACCTGGTCTACTCGGGCAAGTGCATCGTCGAGGCCGGGTTGCACCACCAGGTCGTGGTCACGATGATGGAACTGCCGCCGGGCTGCACGGGTTCGCACGATGCGGAGTACTACGTCAGCGTGCTTAAGCAGATCCTCGATTCGGGTCTGCCCTATCACTCGGTTTGCTTCAAGGATGCCTCCGGCACCAGCAACCCGACCAAGTTCCACGACACGGTCAAGGGCGCGCGCAAGCTGTTGGGCGACGACACGATCATCTGGTGCCACACGCACGAGACCGCCGGCGTTGGCGTGACGCAATACCGGGCGGCGATTGAAGCCGGCTGCGACGGCATCTGCGTGGCCCGTGCGCCGATCTCCGGCGGCACGGCCCAGCCGGATCTTTTGTCCGTCTGGCATGCGCTCAAGGGCACCGAGTACACGCTGGATATCGACGTCAACAAGATCCTCGAGGCCAACGCGGTGGCGAAGGAATGCTTCAAGGACTACTACTTCCCGCCGGAGGCGCAGAAGGTTTCCAGCGAGGTGATCCTCTCGCCGATGCCCGGCGGCGCGCTGACCGCCAACACGATGATGATGCGCGACACGGGCACGCTGCACCTCTACCCGCAGGTGATCGAGGCGATGAGCGAGTGCGTGGCCAAAGGCGGCTTCGGCACGTCCGTGACGCCGGTCAGCCAGTTCTACTTCCAGCAGGCCTACGCCAACGTGACCCAGGGCCCCTGGACGAAGATCACCGACGGCTACGGCAAGATGGTCCTCGGCTATTTCGGCCGCACCCCGACCGAGCCCGATCCCGAGGTGATCAAGATCGCCGAGGAGCAGATGGGCATGCCGCGGTTTACCGGCGATCCGCTGGAGATCCTCGATCCGGGCATCCCCAAAGCCAAGAAGATCCTTGAGGAAGAGGGCCTGCCGGTAACCGACGAGAATATCTTCATCGTCGGCGCGCTGGCGACGCCGGGCGGCAACAAGGGCCTGGACTTCCTCAAGGGCAACAAGGACATCCGCGTGCGCAAGGTGTCCGAGAACGGCGAAGAGCCGGCGGCGGCCCCGGCAGCGGCTCCGGCGGCGGGTGTACCGGCGGCCGGGCCTAACGGCAAGTACCGGGTGACGGTCGACGGCCAGGCTTACGAAGTGATGGTGGAGGAGACCAGCGGCGCGGTGGTGGCCGTCCAGGAACCCAAGCCGTCGGCCGCGCCGGGTGGCGGCACGGAAGTCCGCGCCAAGGTGCCGGGCAATGTGCTCAGCATCAAGGTCACCGCCGGCCAGGCGGTGAAGAAGGGCGATACGCTGTTGATCCTGGAAGCGATGAAGATGGAAACCTCGGTCCCGGCTCCGGCGGACGGCAAGGTGGCGGCGATCAACGTCAACCCGGGCCAGATCGTCAAGGCCGGCGACCTGCTGATCACGATGTCCTAGTACAGAGCGAGTACATGAAATTACTGAAGTTAGTGGGGATTGCGGCGGCGCTGGCGTTCGTGGCGGTGGCCGTCGCCTGGGCCGCCCAGTCGCCGGAGGGCGGCCGGCTGCCCAGCACCGGGGTTGTGATCCAGGAGTTCCTGAAGAGCACCGGGATCTACGAGTTCTTCATGCCGGCCAACGGGCACTGGCAGAACGGCATCGGGCGGGTGATCATGATCGCCGTCGGCATGCTGCTGCTCTGGCTGGCGATCAAGAAGAAATTCGAACCGCTCCTGCTGGTGCCGATCGGCTTCGGCTGTATCCTGACCAACATTCCGCTGGCCGGTATCAGCGACGAGGGCGGGATCCTGCACCTGATCTACCAGGTCGGCATTCTGCCGCCGGGTATTTTCCCGCTGTTGATCTTTATGGGCGTCGGCGCGATGACCGACTTTGGCCCGATGATCGCCAATCCGCGCACGGCGCTGTTGGGCGCGGCGGCGCAGTTCGGCATCTTCACCACGCTGATCGGCTCGCTGTTGCTGACCCAGTGGGTGCCGGGCATCAACTTCGATCTCAAGGACGCCGCGGCAATCGGCATCATCGGCGGCGCCGACGGCCCGACCTCGATCTTCCTGGCGGGCCAGCTCTCGCCGGAACTACTCGGCGCGATCGCCGTCGCGGCCTACAGCTACATGGCGCTGGTGCCGGTGATCCAGCCGCCGATCATGCGCTGGCTGACGACGGAGAACGAGCGCAAGATCCGCATGGAGCAACTGCGTTACGTCAGCCGGCTGGAGAAAATCCTCTTTCCGCTGAGCACGCTGGTACTCTGCATCCTGCTTTTGCCCTCGGCGGCGCCATTGATCGGCATGTTCATGCTGGGCAACCTGATGCGCGAGTGCGGGGTGGTCGAACGGCTGTCGCACGTGGCGCAGAACGCGCTGATCAACATCGTGACGATCTTCCTCGGACTGGGCGTCGGCACCAAGCTGGCCGCCGACAAATTCCTCAACGTGGAGACGCTGGGCATCCTGGTGATGGGCGTGCTGGCCTTCATGATCGGTACGGCCGGTGGCGTGCTGATGGCCAAGCTGATGAACGTCTTCTCCAAGGACAAGATCAATCCGCTGATCGGCTCCGCCGGCGTGTCCGCCGTGCCGATGGCGGCGCGCGTCTCCCAGGTCGAGGGCGCCAAGGCCGACCCCGAGAACGTGCTGATCATGCACGCGATGGGGCCCAACGTGGCCGGCGTGATCGGCTCGGCCGTCGCCGCGGGTGTCCTGCTGACGCTGAAAGACATTTTGAGCTAGTCTAGGGCCAAACGGCGCGAAAGGAAAATTCGGCTTAAAAAGCCGCAGCGCTGTGAATATCGCCGCCGCTTCGGGTAAGCTACGCGGTAGGATTTTTATCGGAGGTAGTGAAATGGCGTTTCACTATCGAGTTGTTTACCTCTTTTCGCTGCTGCTTCTGGTTCCGGTACTTAACGCGTGTGGAGGAAAAAGCCACGCGGAACTACTCGAACTCACCGATCGCGGCATTTCGGGCTTCAATATCGTTGCCTCGGCGCCACCCGGCCAATCGCAAGACCCATCTCCCACATATACGCTAGAAATCGGGGAGCAGGCCGGCATAATTCGGGCCGAGATCGTCCTGCAGGCGGCCCAGCCGGTCGCCGAAGCCTTCTGCGAGCTGTCCTACGATGCTTCTAGCTATTCGCCGGCGGCGGTGGAATTCACCGGCGAACTGGCCGGCGCGGACCAACAACTAGACAGCCTGATCTCCCTGGACGTGCTCTCGCGGGCCGGCGTCGTCTACCTGGGGCAGGTCATCACCTCCGCGGCACAGGCCGGCAGCTTCCAGGGCACGGCGCGGCTGGCCCGCGTGGAGTTCCGGCCCGAACCGTTCGCGGCCCGGCAAGCCAGTACTCCGCCCGAGGCCGCTACGGCGACGGGCTTGGATTGGGATGTGGAAAACAAAGTGCTGTCCTGGGGTTACCACCTGCCGGGGGATTACAACCAGGACGGGCTGGTCTCGGTGCACGACCTGACGCCACTGGGCGTGCATTTCCAGGAGGCCGGGCCCTTCGATTCCCACTCGGCGCTATCCGTGATCGACGGCAACAGCGACGGCCTGATTACGGTCAACGACATCACGCCGATCGGCCAGCATTTCAATCGCAGTATCGAAGGCTACCGGATTTTCGCGACGGAAAACGCGGCCGAGGTGCCGGAGCGCGAGGTTTCGGACGTGGCCATGCTGGAGTTCCTTCCGCTGGAGGCCGCCGTGGGCGACCGGATCACGGAGCGGCTGTGGTTCGAGCGGGCTTACCCGGATCTCGATCCCGAACTGAAGGTCTGGGTCGTACCGGTCGGCGACGGGGAGGACGGCCTGGCCAGTTGGCCGCAGCAGCCGGGCCTGGCGCAGTGGCAGACCCACAATGTCACCAGTTTCGCCGGCTGCCCGGGGGGGCTGGCCAACGATCTGGCGATCGTCGGCGCGCTGCCGGCCGTGGCCTACACGGACCATTACAACGACAAGCTCTGCTATCAACGGGCCACGCTCGTCGATGGCTCCGCCTGGACCGCCGAAACGGTGGTCGCGGCCAATCTGGCCTGTTCGTTCGTCTCACTCAACGTCGTCGAGGGCCATCCCGCGATCGCCTATACCGACCTGACGGCCGGGCAGCTGAAGTTCGTCCGCGCCCAGAACGCGCAGGGTACCGCTTGGGATACACCGGTCGTCATCGATGACGAAGCGGCGATGACCAGCGGCACGCCGCTGTATTATCCCGAGCTGCTGGTCGTCAACGGCTATCCGGCGATCGGCTATCTCGATTACTACGCCCGCGAGATCCGTTACCGCGCGGCGCTGGACACCGCCGGGACCTCCTGGGACACCATCATCAAGGTCGCGACGTTCGCCACGCCGAATACGCCGCTGGAAACGGGCTGCTCCTTCGCGCTGATCGGCGGGCTGCCCGCCGTCGCCTGGTCCGACAGCCAGGGCACGGCGGTGAGGTTTGCCCGGGCGGCCAATGCCGCCGGATCGACCTGGGGCGGCCCTGTCACCGTCGACGGCTCGGCCAACGTTGGTTCCAACCTGTCGCTGTTCGAGGTCGACGGCCGGCCGGCTGTCGCCTACCGGGCCGGACTGACGCTCCGCTACTGCCTGGCCGGCGACGCGGCCGGGACAAGCTGGGATGCGCCGGTCCTGGCGGTCGGCGATGTCGGCACGGGAAACTTCCTCAATCCGTCATTGTGTGTGAACCGCGGAAAGCCGGCGCTGGCCTTTTACCAGGAAGATCCGCAGACCGGCAACGGCTTTCTTGGTTATACGACCGCGCTCGATGCCCTGGGTAGCAAGTGGGCCTCGCCGCTGGCGATCGACGGCAGCTCGGCATCCATCGATTGCGGCTACTGCCCGAACCTGCTCAACAGCGGCATGCTGCCCGCGGTCAGCTACTGCAACGTGACCGACGGCGAGCTGTGGTACGCCGTCAGCGTCGATATCTTCAACCAGCCGCCGGTGGCGGCGCTGACGGCGTCGGTGAGTCAGGCCAAGCCCGGCAGTCCGGTGGAGTTCAGCGCGACGACCAGCGCCGATCCCGATGGCGAGATCGTGCTCTACGAATGGGACTGGGACAGCGACAATGTCTACGACGAAGCCAGCGGCGTGAATCCCGTCGTCGCGCATGCCTTCGCAGCAACGGGCACCTTTACGCCGCGAGTCCGCGTCTGGGACAACGCCGGCGGTACGGACCTGGCTTCGACGACAGTCGCGGTGGTGGAGAACCAGCGGCCGGTGGCCGACCTGGTGATCAATCCCGCTCGGGGGACGGCGCCGTTCCTCGTCAGCTTCGACGCCTCGGGCAGCAGCGACAACGACGGCACGATCGTGATGTACGAGTGGGACTGGGACGGCGACGGGATCTTCGAGCACGAGACCGGCAACAGCCCGTACTGGAGTTGGACCTACGAGCACGAGGGCGAGCTGTATCCGGCCGTCAAGGTGATCGACAACGACGGCGGCTTCGACACGAAAATGGTCTGCTGCGCCGGCAACATCGGCCCGGTGGCGGTCGCCCAGGCGACGCCCTCCAGCGGCACGGCCCCCTTCGACGTGAAACTGACCTGCTCGGGCAGCTATGACTCCGACGGCACGATCACCGAAGTCTGGTGGGACGTACTCGACGACGGCGTGAGCGAATACCACGGCTACAACCTGAACACCTGGACGACCAAGTTACTCTGGAACGGCGCGGTGAAGATCCGGCTAAGGGTAATGGACAACGAGGGCGCTTACGGGTCGATGGTTGTAACGGTGAACGTGACCGGCGGCTGGCATATCACGACCATCGACAGCGCCGGCGATGTCGGCATGTACAATTCCGTCGCCGTAATCAACGGCCGGCCGGCGGTCTCCTATTACGATCAGACCAACCGGTACCTCAAATTCGTGCGCGCCGCGGATGCCAAGGGCTACAGCTGGCCGACGCCAATGAGCCTCGGTGTGATCGCCGATGTTTCCACGCCGACGTGTTACGGCACCTCGCTGGCCTGGATCAACGGCTCGCGGCCGGCGATCGCTTTCCACGGCGAAAAGTTCAGCACCTGGAACGACGCCTACGTGCTGGGCAACGACGCCAACGGCACGTCCTGGGGCTCGTTCGTCGCCTTGCCCGACGGAGGGAACTCCTGTCCCAGCCTGGCTGTAATCGCCGGCAATCCGGCGATCGGTTCGGTCAACGCCAACACCTATTTCGCCCGTGCCAGCGGCGCGACCGGAGCTTCCGGCACCTGGCCGGCGGAGTCGACGATCGAGAGCTCCGCGCCGCCCTACGGCTGCCAGCTGATCCAGGTCAACGGCAATCCGGCGCTGGTCTACTGCCATCGCGTGTCCAGCCCCTACGACGAGCAGGTCAGTTACGTGCGGGCGCTCGATGCCGTCGGCGACAGCTGGAGTACGCCGGTGCGCCTGGACACCGGCAACGACTCGGTCGACGACATTACAATCGCGATCATCAACGGCCAGCCGGCGGTTGCCTACGTCGTGTCGGATAAAAACGACGGCTGGGAGCTGCGCTACATCCGCGCCAACGATAACAACGGCGCCAGCTGGCCGGCGGCCAGCAAGTTCATCGAGACCGACATCCGCGACAGCGGCTCGCTCACCGAAATCAGCGGCCGGCCGGCGATCGCCTATGTCACCTGCAGCGGCAATGTGCTGAAATTCGTCCGGGCGAGCGATTCCACCGGCGCGGCCTGGCCAGCGCCGATGGTCGTCGACAACACCGACGAGAACATGGGCTGGGGCGTGTCCCACTGCCGGATGGTGGAACTCGGCGGCAAGCCGGGCATCAGCTACGTCCACGAGAAGAACATGGACCTCAAGTTCGCTGTTTGGGAATAGGGCTTGGAATTGGCTAAAACCACGACTCAGCGGGTAACCTAGCTGGTATAAACAGGTGCTGGGAGCAGGATATGCACGTATTCGCGGTGAAGCTGAGGTTTACTGGTATCAGCCTCTTGCTTGGTGGGTTGTTGATCAGCGGTTGCGGCGGCGGTGCGCAAACGCTGCCGCTGGCGGCGCCGGCCGCGGACGGCTTCGGCCTGGTTCTCGATCCCGACCCGCAATTGGGGGAATTGCCGGCGACGGCGCTGGAACTGAAAGTTGCGGCAGCGGCGGACCAAGCCGTTGTCAGCGTCCAGGCCACCGGCACCGCGTCCTTGAAATACTTTTACGGCAGTGTGAATTACGATCCGGCCTGCTATACGCCCGTCGCGGTCGAGCATCGGCCGGTGCTGGGCGGCGAGGCCGGTGACCTGTTGACATTGGATATCTCCGACGCGGCCGGCGTGGTCGAGCTGGGCCAGCTGGTCGCCCATCCCGATCGCGCGCCGGGTTACACCGGCACGGCGACACTGGTGGAGATCGCTTTCGATTGCCGGCCCTTCACGCCGCGCGCGGCCAGCGCGCCCCCGCAGACCGCGGCCTCGGCCACGCGCCTGAACTGGGATCCCGAGCAGAAGCAGCTCTCCTGGGGGTACTACTGCCAGGGCGACTATAACCAGGACGGGCTGGTGTCCGTCCACGATCTCACGCCACTCGGCGTCCACTATCTCGAAGAGGGTCCGTTCGACGAGGACTCGGCCCTGGCGGTGGTCGACGGTAACTCCGACGGCCTGGTGACCGTCAACGACATCACGCCGATCGGCCAGAATTTCAGCTGCAACGTCGAGGGCTATGTGGTGTTCGCCGATGGCGATCCGGGCCAGCTGCCGCCGGCCAATGACTCGCCCGCGACGGTTGACCCGTACGATTACGTTCCCTTCTCCGCGGCCACCGGCGACAAGCAAGTCGAGCGGCTGGGCTTCGCCCGCGACTATCCAGAGCTGTCGCCCGACGTCATCGTCTGGGTGCGCCCGGTGGGGGAGGATTTATTCGGCACCCCCAGCTGGCCGCAGATTCCCGGCCTGGGCATCTGGCAGGTTACCAACATTTCCAGCTTCGCCACCGCGCCCGGCGGTCCGGACAACACGCTGCTGGAGGTCGACGGGCTTCCCGCGGTCTGCTATCGCTCCACCTCGCCGGCCCAACTGGTCTACCAGCGCGCGCTCGACCCGGTCGGCAATCAGTGGGGCAGTGAGGTGGTCGTGGACGCCGGCGGCGATCAGGGCCATTTCTGCTCGATGCGGATCGTGGCCGGCAATCCGGCGATCGCCTATTACGATTGGTCGGCCCAGGACCTGAAATACTGCCGCGCTAACGACGCGCTCGGCACCACCTGGGCCCTGCCGGTGACCATCGCGTCCACCGGCAACGTGGGCTACAACTGCAAGCTGATCGTGGCCAACGGCAATCCCGCGATCGCCTACCAGGACCTGACGGACTACTCCGTGAAATTCGTCCGCGCCAGTAACGGCGTTGGCAGTTCCTGGAATGCACCGGTGACAGTCGCCAATAACGGAGCGCCGCTGCCGCCGGGTACGGGCACGTACATCTCGGCCGCGTTGGTCGGCGTGAATCCGGCGATCGCCTACTTCGACAACAACTCCGGCGACCTGCACTTCATCCGCGCCGGCGATGTCAACGGCCAGACCTGGGGCAGTTACGTCAAGGCCAGCCAGTCCGTCGGAGACAGCGGCCGCTACTGTTCGTTGTTCATGGTCGACGGGCGGCCGGCGCTGGCCTATCTGGACGACGGCGCGCTGGCCTATGTCCGCGCCGCCGACGCGCCGGGCAACGCCTGGGGCGCGGAGATCACCATCGACAGCGGCCCGTTTAACGCCGCGGGCGCCCTGGGCCCGAGCCTGTGCGTCAACAACGGCAAGCCGGCGCTCAGCTACTACTCCGGCACGACGGCGCACGACCTGATGTACGCGCGCGCGGTCGATGCCGCAGGCGCCAACTGGGCCGCGCCCTACAGCCTCGACGGGCCGGACCAGGTCGGCTCCTGGAGCTGCCTGACCAACATCGGCACCAATCCCGCGATCAGCTATTACGACGAGACCAACGACGACCTGAAGTTCGCGATCCTGGTCAACGCCAACAACCAGGCGCCGACGGCCCAGCTGGCGGTAGATAAAGCGAATGCCAAGGTTGGCCAGCACTTCGAGTTCAACGCGTCCGCCAGCACCGACGGCGACGGCGCGATCGTGCTTTACGAATGGGACTGGGAGGACGACGGTGTCTTCGAGCAGTCCAGCGGCACCGATCCGATCGCGGTCCATGGTTACGAAACCGCTGGCGCTTACACGCCCCACGTGCGCGTGACCGATAACGACGGCGGCCAGTCGTCCGCCTCCGTGGCGGTCGTGGTCGCGCCGAACGAGCCGCCGGAGGCCGGCCTGACCGCCACGCCGACGCGCGGCAATCCGCCGTTCACGATCAGCTTCGATGCCTCGGGCAGTTACGATCCCGACGGCACGATCATTAATCACGAGTGGGACGGCGACGGCGACGGCCACTGGGACGCCGCCACGGACAACGTGCCGTACTGGAGCTGGGTGTGCACCGAGCCCGGCGAGTTCGAGGCCCGAGTCCGGGTCACCGACGACAGCGGCGACTTCGGTTTCGACACCGTGCTGTACAGCGGCAACGTCGGGCCGATCGCGATCGGCACGGCCACGCCGGACACCGGCAGCGCCCCCTTCAGCGTGACCTTCGATTCAACCGGCAGCCATGACCCCGACGGCTCGATCGATTCCTCGTCCTGGGACATTCACGATGACGGCACGATCGAGCACACCGCATCAGGCGTCGGCACCTGGACGACGACGATGATCTGGGCCGGCGCGGTCAAGGTCCGGCTGCGCGTCCAGGACAACGAGGGCCTGACCGGCTCGATGCTGCTCACGGTCAACAGCACCGGCGGCTGGCACCTTTCCACGCTGGACAGCGACGACGATGTGGGCTGGTACAACTCGCTGGCGCTCTGCAACGGCAAGCCCGGCGTCAGCTATTTTGACTACACGAACGGTGCCTTGAAATACATCCGCGCGCAGGACGCTTACGGTTATGCCTGGTACCAGTCGCAGAGCCTCGGCACGATTGTCGACACGGCGAGCTACGCCTGCTATGGCACTTCGCTGGCCTGGGTCAACGGCACGCGCGCGGCGATCGTCCAAAGCGGCTATCACCCGAGCTATCCCAACCGCCATTACCTGCTGGCCAGCAACGTCGACGGCAACGCCTGGAACCCGTTCACCGCGATCACATCCGGCGTCGGCGCCAAACCGGACCTGCAGGTCGTCAACGGCAATCCCGCCTATGTGGCCTACGACGGCTACGATCTGACGATTACCCGCGCCAGCGATACCACCGGCACGGCCTGGAATACGCCGGTGACGATTGCGTCGAGTGTCGGCTACTGGTCCAGCAGCACATGTGCGCTGGCGATTGTCGGCGGCAATCCGGCGGTGGCCTACTGCCAGGCCAACGGCAACATGAGCCTGTGGTATGTGCGCTGCGGCGGTCCCTACGGCGTTGACTGGACCACTCCGGTACTGATCGACGACGTCGGCGATCCCGGCGAGACGGTTGCCCTGGCGATGGTCAACGGGCGGCCGGCGGTCGCCTATGTCGCGACGGAGAGCGGTGGCGGCGGTTTCGAGATCCGTTACAAGCGCGCTGGTGATGACACGGGCTCGATCTGGCCCAGCGGTTATGTGTCGGTACTGACCGACGGCCGCGAGGTGGCCGGCCTGGGTATCGTCAACGGCAATCCGGCGATCGGCGGGCGCACTTGTACGAACGCCAACGTGGTGTACCTGCGGGCCGGCGACGCCAACGGCAACACCTGGCCGGCGGCGACGGTGGTGGACAACAGCGACGCCAACCTCGGTTACGGCTCCCACCAGTGCGACATGCTCGTGATCAACGATCATCCGGCGATCAGCTACTGCCACAGCGTGGATTCGGCATTGAAATACGCAGTCTGGGAATAGCGCCGCGGGCAGGACGAAGCCGGCGGGTGGAGTCAGGTTCCACACCGCCGGCAGCATCCCCAGGGCAGTCCCCGGCAGGTCTGCGCTCAGTAATTAAGGTGGAGGTGGTTCGTCGTACTGTGTGCCCGTGATTGCATACTCATCTCCCAGCGGTACCGTGATCGGCCCGAAGACCGCCAGGTCGTTGTCGCCGCCGTCCCAGGCCGTCACCTCACGGATGACCATCACCCAGTATTCGCCCGCGGTCAATTCGATGAAGTTGAGGACTTGCGGCACCCCGTCCAAGGGCGCCCCGGTCGTGTGCGTGTCCAGCGGCACATCGCCGATGTCCGTGGCCGCGAAATCGTAGAGGCGGACCTCGGTGGGCATGTCGGTTGTCGCAAACCCGCCCGTGTTGATCGTTACCGCTACGCTCAGCGTATGCGTATCTTCCGGGCCGATATTAATGGTTACCGCCGCTGAATCGGTGGCCGGCGGCGTGCCGTCATCGGTGACGCGCAGCTGGGCGGTCGTGTTCCAGACCGGTGCATGATCGTAGACATGCGTCGCTGTCGGCGTGGTGCCGTAATCCTCCCAGCCGGCGCCCTCGCCGAAATCGAACTCGTATTTCACAATGGTTCCGTCCAGATCGAAGCTGGCGCTGGCATCGAATTCGACCGTCAACGGGGGCAGCTCGGCGCTGGTCGGATTGGCGGCCAGGATTGCACTTGGCGGCAGGCCCGAAGTTATCAGCCGTACCTCGCGCGCCCAGTATTTCTCGGCCGGATCCAGCGCGGCGTTCCATAACAAGTCTGCGTTGATGAGGACGAAGTCACTCGGCAGCAAGCTTGATGGTACTAGATCGCTGTCGTCTTCACCAACGAAGTTGGAATCCTCGGAGACGAGGACGGACAGCTCGTCAAGGTGTATCCAGTTGTTGTAAAGATCGCGAGTGTGGACGGCGGTCAGGTCCAGTACTCCGCTCGCTTCGTTCCACTCGGCGATCCGCCCGTAGACCTGGCGCGAATTTGGCTGGCCGTAATTGTCTCGATCAACCAGGCGCTCCAGCCGCCGGTCGGAGGTCGCCAGCCACTCCGCGTCCGCCAGTTGCGCCTCGTCGGCGTACTCCTGTCCGGCGTCGTCGTCGCCGTCGTTGTCCATGCTGACGACGGAATCCAGGTGGTTCAATCGGACAGTCGTTTCGACTGGATCGCCGATGTCCTGCTGGGTCGTGGTGACGGTGGTGAAGTACCCGCCATCGGGATTCTCGCTCAGCTCGATCGCGATCGCCAGGTCGGTGATGTCCGTATCGTCGCGCAGGCGGAACGGAATGACCGTGGTCTCGTGCTCGATGGCGATCGGCGGGGCCGCGGAGCTGTACTTGTCGCCCTTGGGCGCGCCGCTGTCCAACTCGAAGGTCGGTGCGTACATCACCAGCAGGGCCAGCGCCTGGTCGTGCGGCAGTTCATAGAAATTCGCGGTCGGGGTGTTCTCGCCGGCGGAGGTGCCGATGGCCGCCAGGTTGGGGATATCGCCCGGGGCGATCCGCCGCAGGATCTCGAACGGATCGACGACCTTCATATAACAGCGGCCGCTGTCTTCCAACGGACCGAACTCGCCGCTGCCGTCCAGGTCGAACAGGGTCAAGCCGTCGATCGCCAGCTGCACCCGTAGGTCAGGCGTATCAGGCAGAGCCGTCTTGAGGCTTTCGATGCCGCTGCGGCCAGTGGGATCTACCGGTGCCACCGACCACTCGTCCAACAAGTCGGCATCCAATTCAACCACATACTTCGGTGGCAGCTTGTCGCGGAAGATCGCATCCTCGCGCCGGATCGTAGCCAATGCGCCGATCGGGGAGGGCTCGACAACGCCGTTGCGGTAAACGTTGTAGCCAAAAATTCGCCCGCCGAAGTTCTGGCCAATCGGCGTGATGTCGACGACGTTCACTTCGCCGTCGTGGTTACCGTCAACCCAGTACAGCGTGTCGTCGAAGCTGCCTTCGTAGGCGATGCCGAAGTTCTGGCCGATCGGCGTCAGGTCGTTGACGCTGACCAGGCTGTCAAAGTTGTAATCGCCGTTGTTGTTTTCCGTCCATTCCAGGCGGACGCGCCCGCCGCCCAGATCGATGACCGCCAGGTCCAGCACGGCACTCCGGAAAACGTTGGGCGGCCCGTTGACGGTGCGTTCTCCGGCGACCGTTCGCAGCACAACGGAGACCGGGTTACCTGTGTAACCGTCAACGGGCCGAATGCCGATCTCCGGCCCAGCCGGCGCATTGCCGACGATGTGGATGATGTGGTCATCCCCCTCCCATTCTTCTCTGCCGACCACACGCGCCACGGGTATCGCCAACCGGATGAATTGCCCTTCAGCCGGAATGGCGCTGAATGTCAGGCGATAGCTGTATGGATCCAAGAGCGTCAGGCTGATGCCGTCGGTGCTGGAATCGTCGATCGGCTCCAACTCGAAGCCGTCTGTCCGCGACGGGTCCAAGGTTTGCCCGCCGCATCCGGCTGCCAGCAGCAGCACCAACAGGATTGCGCCGAATCGGTATCTCATCTCTATAACTCCTCCCATGATTTCGCGCCGGAGTCCAACAGCTTTGGATCATCGATGCAATCCCTGATCAGATTGCAAAGGATCTTTACCCCTTCCTCGATCTCGCTCTCGCTGGACCGCGAATAGGCCAGGCGCAGGGCCGCCGTATCCTTACGCGAAGGCAGGCAGAACGGCGCCGGCAGGAAATCGACTCCCAATTCGCGGCTCATCGACAACAGCGGGACGGAAAGGACCTTAGGCGGTAGCTTCACCCAGATCGTAAACCCTCCCTTGGGACGATGGAAACTGCAACCCGCTGGCAGGTGCTCATCAAGCACCCGGCACATCGTATCGCGTCGTTTCCGGTATTCCTTATTGGTCTTGCGCAGGTGTTTGATGAAGTGCCCGCGCACGATGAACTCATATAACAGGGCCTGTTGAAAGTAGGCTTCGCTGGATTCCGCCCCCAGTTTCGCGTAAACCAGCGTCAAGGCAAACGGCGACGGCGCGCAGATCCAGCCGATCCGCAGGCCGGGCAGCAGGCACTTGCTGAACGTGCCGATGTAGATCACATAGCCGCCCGCATCCAGCGTCTTCAGCGGCGGCGGCGTGGGGCCGTCGAAGCCCAGCCAGCGCGCCCAGTCATCCTCGATGATCGGCACGCGGAAACGGATCGCCAAGCGCAGCAGGTGTTCGCGCCGCGCGGTCGACATACAGATACCGGTGGGGTTGTGGAAGGTCGGAACGGTGATTACGGCCTTGATGTTGTCGCGGGTCAGGACCGTGCCCAGGTAATCAGTGTCCATGCCCTCGTCGTCGACCGGAATCGGCACGTATTCGATGCCCTTGGCGATCAACAGGTTCATGATGCCGGTGTAGGTCGGTGATTCGATGGCGACCTTCTGGCCGGGCTTGAGCAGGCGGTCCAGTACCAGGGTCAGCGCTCGCTGGAAGCCGCCGGTCAGCAGGATGTCGTTCTCCGTCTCCGCCATCGGAATGCCGTTGAGCGCCATCTCCTTCTCCAGGTGGTCGATCATCGGCAGGTAGCCCTGCGGGTGACCGACATCGAAGAAGAACTCCTTGGGGTACCACAGCATGTTCGTGGTGACCTGCTTGATGCGCGCGAAGGGGAATAGCCCGGGGTCCGGGCTGGCCATCGTGAATTTGATCAGCTTGCCGGCCTTGCTCTTGCTGGGGGGGACGAGGAAAAAGTCGCTGTTGAAGCCGTAGGGCTCCCAGCGCATCGGCGGCTGGTTCTCGATGCTGGTTTCCATTTCGTCGCGCGTGCCGAGATTGCTGCCGATGACGACGGAGGGCAGGGGGGTGACATACGTGCCGCTGCCGTGCCGGGTTTCGATGATGTTCTCGGCCGACAGGTTCTCGTACGCCGTATGCACGGTCTTGCGCGACACGTCGAGTTGCTTGGCGAGTTCGCGCACGCTGGGAAGCTTTTCCCCCGGAGCCAGCAGGCCGTCGCGAACGAGTTTGATCACCTGGCGGCGGATCTGGTCCTGGATCGGCTCTTTGCTGCTTCTGTCGATATGTATGATCATGTCCGTCTAGCTCAAGTATGCCATAGCCGGAGATCAAAGTGTGGGACATTAGGCTGTCAATCTCAGGTGACACTATTCAGCCGGTAATTCTTGGTCAGGTCAGCCCGATAGCTCGTTTTACAGACTAGCTCTACGCAAAATGGTTGCAGGTCACCGGCGCGATTCTTTATCTCGCTGGTAGTGTCACTTGCAGGTTCCGTGAATCAGCTGGTTTGGGGTGACATATTTGCGCTGCCGGCATTGACGGAACGCCGGGCAGCGCGGCTGTTGCCTGCCCGCGTGCGGGTGTCACGACCGCCGTATTTCACTGCCGGTTGTTTCTCGTGTCAGTAACGGTGGTCTCTAAACGGAAGGATAACCTATATTCTATCGCCCTTTAACTTTGAAACTGGCTTCTCATGTAATGATTAACGCAAGCGTGTCGGCTTGTCTACAAGCGATTTATCTGAGACCGGAACAACTGTAGCAGATAGGATGAATCGTGTAACTGGCCTACAGCGGTGAAGAATGCCACCCTTAACTTGATCGGCGGAAGTATGGGCGATATGTGCAATCCGTAGGTTCTTGGTCCCTTGCTTCGAGACTACACGATCGCCCAGACTCGCCAGACGGATCTATGAGTAACAGGCGGAATCAAGTTTACTTGAATAATGCGGCAAGTTCATGGCCGCGTGCGCCCGGTGTTGTGGATGCAGTCACCGCAACGATGAGCGCCCCGCCTAGTCACCCAGGCCGGGCTGTGTCCACATCCGTGGATGTGATTACGGAATGCCGCCAACGGCTGGCCGCGCTGTTGCATGCCGGCGATCCCACCCGCATCGTCCTGACCACCCATGCAACCCAGTCCCTGAATTTCGCCGTTCTAGGCCTGGGGCTTGCTGCCGGCGATCTCGTGGTGACGACGGTTACCGAGCACAATTCAGTCCTGCGGCCGTTGCAGCACCTGGCCGATCGCGTCGGCATCCGGATCGCCTATGTTCCGTTGGACGAAGAGGGCGCGCTGGATCAAAAGGTGTATCAGGAGCTTCTGGATGACAAGCCCCGGCTGGTGGCGGTGAACCATGCCAGCAACGTGACCGGCCGCGTCAATCCGGTGGCACCCCTGTTCGACTGGGCTAAGCAAGCTGGTGCGATCACGTTGCTCGATGCTTCCCAGTCAATGGGGCTGATTCCGGTCGACGTCAGTGAATTGCAGGCTGATCTGGTGGCGATCACTGGGCACAAAGGCCTACATGGGCCGACGGGTACCGGTGCGCTATTCGTCGCCGCCGACGTGGAACTGGAGCAGGTCTTCGTTGGCGGAACGGGCGTGCGTAGCGATCTGGTCCGGCATCCGGCGGATATGCCGGTCAGGCACGAGGCTGGTACCTACGACATGCCGGCGTTTGCCGGCCTGGCCGCGGCGTTGCGCTGGGTGGAATCGCGCGAACCGGAGTACTGCGCGCGGGAGCAGGAGCTGGGGCGGCATCTACGGGCAGGCTTGCAGGCCCTTTCCGGTGTAACGCTGTTTGACGCGCAGGCGGATGTTGAGCGCACGGCGATCGCCTCGTTCCGTATCGGCGGCTGGACGGTCGAGGAAGCCGGTTTCGCGCTGAATGCAAGCTATGGGATCGATTGCCGCACCGGTTTGCACTGCGCGCCGTTGATCCACCAGGCGATTGGCAGCGCACCGGACGGAACTATCCGGTTCAGCGCATCCGGGTTTAACACAGCCGACGACATTGAGCAGGCCCTGGCGGCGGTGAGGCATTTGGCATCGTGAAGATCATCGATATCAAAAAGGTTGAGGATTGCTTTGACGGCAGCAGTGTGTTCAGCTACTGGTTTGACAGCCAGTGGACCGAAGCAGCGATCGGTGGACTGAGCGCCTTGGGCCGGTTGGAGTACTTCGCCGACTTTCCGCGGCCGTTATTTAGGCTGACTACACCGGAGGGCCTGCACGTCAAGGGCGTAAAGGGCGAGGATAACTGCCGCGTGATTTATCCCCAGAGCAATCGAGCGGAGATCAGACAGGCATTTGAGCGGCATTTCGCCGCCCGTCAGCAGAACAAACCAGGAGGTGATCAAAAATCGGCTACTCAGAAGTAATGTGCAGTCTTAATACCTAGCGGAGGATCAGCATGGGAGCAAAAATCGTTAAATTGTGGGAGTTTGTGGCCTCAAAAGCGGACCTACAAACCAAAATGCGCGTTGCAGTGAAAAGCGGCATACCGTCAGCGACCGCCGCGAGCGCGGATGACTCACCTGAAAACATCACGAAAATGAAGGATGCGATTAAGGAAATCATGGGCGAAACCGCGCCAAATGTCTAGCGGCGTACATACACTTAGGTTTACAACAAGGACCACAAGGAGTTGAGTATGGCTGTTATAAAGAAAACGGAGATTGAACTGGTTCACAAGTTCAATTCTCAAACCTGCCGTCACACGCTGAATGGACACACTTCAGTCTTGCACTGCCATCATTATGCAACGTTGTACAGCCGGCTGGCGGACGATTGCGGCATGCTGGACGGCCGGAAACTGTTATTCGAATGCGCCGAGGATTCGTTCCTGGAAGTCCTGTGCTCCTATTACGCGGAGCAGGGTATCGACTCCATCGAAGACCGCATCGCGATCGCTGAGCAGTATTACGCCGTGACAGGCCTGGGCAAGATGAATATTAAATGCGCCGGCGCTGAGTCCGGCGAGGTCGAGTTGCTGCACAGCCATGTTGACGAGGGCTGGATCAAGAAATGGGGCAAGCGGGATTCCGCCGTCAACTTCATTACCTGCGGCTATATCGCCGCCGTGTTCAGTGCGGTGTTCGATCACCCGGCGCGTTCCTACACCGTTGCCGAGTTTGCCAGTCTGGTCAAAGGTGACGAACGCTCTCGCTTCAACGTCGTGCTCGCTTAGGGAATTCAAGGAGAATAACTATGGCTATTGATCGAAAAAAAGTGATTGCTGACATGGCAAAGGTTGAAGTGCTCGGCAATGCGGATGGACTGATTCCCGGCTTCAACGTGTTTGTCACCCAATTACCGGCGGCATTCTGGAACAGGTTTGCCGAGCGGCTGACCCGACAGGTCAGCGAAGATCTGCTGGAAGCGGCCGAGTGGCTGCTGGTCAACGCGGCGCACGAGTGCGGCTACCACACGGGCTACGGCATTATCACCTCCGAGGAATGGAAGGCCATCGTCGGTCCCATGGTGGAGAAGGTGCCGGATGACATCCTGCACGGTGCCTTTGCTGTCTTCACCGCCTGGGGTTGGGCCAAGAGCGAAGTTATCGAGCTGGTGCCCAACGAGCGGATGGTGGTGCGCGCGTATGACTACTACGAGTCGGACGTCGTATCCTACGGCGCGTCAACCAAGTTCAGCGCTTACATGATTCGCGGTGTCTGCGCCGCCTTCATGGATCTGGCCTACGGTGGCGACTACGATCCGACGGGCGAGACCGGTTTGCGTACCTTCCAGTGCCAGCAAACCAAAGGTATCGAATGCGGCGACGAGTACGGAGAATTTGTTATCACGCGGGCGTAACAGCCTGGCAAAAGAAATTTAATCAAGAGCTGCCTGCCGACAGCGAACGCAGTTAAGCTGACGGTCGGGCAGCTTCGCTTTAGCTGCTATTTGCCGGCGACGAGGATCCAGCCCGCGTGGGCCAGGCCCAGTTCGCCCATGGCGTTGAACATCGGGGCGAGTTGCTTCAAGCGCCGGCGGCCGGTCGTCGTGATCACAACCACGGCCTGGGCCTCCAGCATGCGCGGGTCGTAGAGCGCGGCCTCGCCGATGCCGCTGGCCGCGAACAGCCGGTTGGCGTCCAGCTTGGTGCCGAGATCGTCCCGGTTCGCCGCGCTGAGTACCGCGTCCGCCTGGTTGGAGCCGGTCGCGCCGACCAGCGCGATCTTACCCGGGGAGTTGTTAAGCAGCTTGGCCAGCACCAGGTTCAAGCGCCGCGCCTCGACCTCGTCGGCGGGCCGGCCGTCGCCGTCCACCACGGCCAGTAGCGGGGCGCCGTGGCGGCCCATCAGCGAGCCGGCGTCGCGCACGTCGGTGTCAAGAATACGGCCGGCGACCAACAGCGCCGCCGTCAGCAGCAGCGCGAACAGGATCGAGACGAACGCCGCCGTCATGAGGCGCGGGCTGGCGGGCTTGTAATTGGGCCGGCCGGCATCGAGGATTACGATCGGCGAAACATCGGATTCCTTTTGTAAGGCGATCTGCTGGCGCTCGGCATAGAGCGAGCCCAGCACCTGGGTGCCGATGTTGATATCGCCGCTGGCCTGATTGACGGCGTTCTGCGTCTCCGGCGACAGCTCTAACAGCTCCTCGTAACGGCCCATGCCCTGGTGCGCCGAGGCGATTTGGGCATCGAGCTGGTGGATGCTTTCGTCCAGCAGTTCCGCCAGCTGGCTTTTTCGCGAATCGATCGTCTGCTTGAGCAGAACGATGTCCGGGTGCTGCTCGGTCTTGGTCAGCAATTCCTCTTGTAATTTGCGCTCGGCGTTGAGGATCGCCTGGGCCTGTTCCAGTTCGACCGGGCGGTCGACGGTCTCCGAGCTGTAATAACCGGTGAACGGCGCGTCGGTGTCCAGCTGGTCGCGCAGGTGTTGGACCTGCGCCTTTTCCGTGTAGAGCGCCGTGGCGCGGTTCTGGAATGTGAGATACGAGTCGGCTACGTAGGACGACTCGCCGCTGGCCAGCAGGTGCTTCTGGTCGCTGAGCAGCGCGGTCAGCTCCTCGCGATGGCCCTTGATCTCGGACTCGACCTCGGCGATGCGCTGATCGAGGTAGACCAGCATCTCGCTGGAATTCTGCTGCTTGTTTTCGACGTCGCGCGCGATGTAATACTCCATCATCGTGTTGACGATCCGCGCCGCCAGGCCGGGGTGCAGCTCGTCGCACTTGATGCCGATCGTATTGGAACGTACGCCGACGCGCATGATCGTCAGCGAGTCGCGTAACAACGCGGCCGCCAGTTCGGGCTCGGTCAGCTTGAGCCGCCAGCGCTGGGCCTGGTCCGGCGTGAAGCCGGTCAGGGCGATGCTCAAGCCCTCGGTGGCTAGCACCTCGCCCACGGGCTTGGTATCGACGGTCTTGCCGTCGACCTGCAGCGCATAGCCGCCCTGGCCGTCGACCTCGACCACCAGCTGACGCTTGGCCATCCGGTCGTAGTTGAGGTCGAGGGACAGCGTGGCCGGGTAGTCCAGCTTGCCGTAATCGAGCGGGCGCTTGGTGCGGAAGATGAAGGCCAGGACGCGGCCGAGCTGGTAACCGAGCGGGTTGGGCTGCCAGGCCGGTACGGGCTTGCACTGCAGGAACAGCGTGTCCACGGCGTGCTGGCGCACTACCTGCGATTCCAGCACGGCGAGTTCGTCCTCGACGTTATCGCTGGTCAGCATCGCCATCGGGCTCAGCGCGGCGACCCGCGGCTGCGAGCCGACCCGGGCCGTGGTTCGCGCGGAGTAGACCGGCGGTTGCCAGACCTGCGTGATACCCATGATCAGGGCGAGGATCACGAACAGGCTGAACCCGCGCCAGCCGTACCACCGGATGTATTGGATCACCCCTGTACTCCGCCTGCTGCTTCCCATCGTCTTAAACGCCGCCTCCATACCCGTCGGTCAACGGGCCTCAAGCGGGGATTATAGCGTTTGTAGCCGGTGATTTTAAGCCGCGGGCCGGCGCGAGCGCCTCAGGAAAATATCGCGCAGGAAATCCAGCTGCTGGCGGAACAGCGGCGGGCCCAGGCGCAGGACCAGGATCGCGGTCAGCGCGTAGACCAGGATGTAGCCCAGCGTATAGACCGCCGCCATGATCAGGCCGTGCGGGGCCGGCAGGCGCCAGTGAATCACGACCAGCACGGCGATCGGCAGGGCGATGGCCAGCGGCTGGTACCAGGGGAAATCCCAGCGGTAATGGCGCTGCGCCCCGATGTAGGTGGATACGCAATAAATGATGTAGGTCGCCAGCGCGGCGATCGCTGCGCCGGTCTCCGCCATGAACGGGATCAGGGCGAAGTTCAGGCCGACGTTGATCAGCCCCGCCCACAGCGTGTACCAGGTCAAGGCCTGCGTTTTCTGCGAGAACTCGAACGACTTGATCAACAGCGGGTGCAGCTGGGCCAGTGCCAGGGCCGGCACCAGGTAGACGATCAGGTCCGCCGCCGCGGCATACCTGGGATCGAACAGCGCGCCGATCAGGGCCTCGCGCAGCAGGTAGAGCGTCAAGCCCAGGCCGGTGATGATCGTGATCAGCACGGCCGAGGTCAGGTGCAGCACGCGCATCGCGGCGGCCTCGCCCTCGCGCTCGAAGACGCGGTAGCTGACCGGTACGAACGCCATCGTCAGCGGCCGCGCGCCCATTTCCAAAAGCATCCGCGCCAGCTGGTTGGCCGGCGAGAAGATGCCGACGGCGGCGGTGCCCTTGAGCAGGCCGAGGATCAGCCGTCCCGCCGAATTCATCAGCATGCTGCCCGTGTTGACCATCGCCAGCGGCAGGCCGTAGTCGAGCACGGGCTTGACCGCCCGCCAGGAGAAGCTGTCGCGGCTGAAGGCGATGCTCTCGCGCAGGCGGGTGATGGACCAGACCAGCGCGACGCCGATGGAAACAGACTGGGTGATCAGCAGGATCCGGCCCGTGCGTTCGACCTGGGTCAACAGCAGGATCCCGAGCAGCAGGCGCCCGAAGGAGATGGTCAGCAGCGTGATCAACCAGTCGCCCGGGCGGCGCTGCGTGCGAAACAGCCATTGCGCCAGGCTGAGGGTGCCCATCGGAATGACCAGCGCGTAGACGAGCCAGGGCAGGGCGGCGTCCTGGTGGAACAGCGCCATGCCGGCGGATGCCAGCGTGGTTACTACCAGCAGCACCACCATGGTTACGAGGTAGGTTGCCAGCAGCTGGCCGAGGTACTTGGGACGCTCGCTGGGTTCCAGGGCCGGATACTGGCGGATCAGCGTGAAGTTGATCCAGCCGATCGCGATGCCGGCGACGACCTCCGCCGCGGCCAGGGCCACGAAGTAATAGCCGTACTGGTCGGGCGTCAGCAGGCGCGAGAAGTAATAAAACGCGGCCAGTCCGGCCCCGGCCTGGCCGATCGAGGCCAGCATGTAGATCAGCGTTTCCCGGCCGAGCCCGCGGATCTCGCTCACGAGTTGAGCTCCCGGACGACCTGGGCCGGCTGGCCGGCGCAGATTGTGCCGGCGGGCAGGTCCGAAGTGACCACGCTGCCGGCGCCGATGATCACGTCGTCGCCGATCGTCACGCCCTTGAGGATGATCACGTTCTGGCCGGTCCAGACGCGGTTGCCGATGATCACGGGCCGCGGTTCGTCGCGGTCGCCGGCGGCGCGCCGGGCGGCGTCGGCCACGTGGCCGTTTGCGTCGACGATCGTCGTGCCGGCGGCGGTATAGCAGTCCTCGCCCAGCTGGACGCGCTGGCGGGCGTGGATCGTCGTGCCGTTTAAGCGGCAGCGCGCGCCGATCTCGATCACGGCGCCCTCGGCGTCGGTGAACAGTTTGGTCGCGCCGGTGATCTGCGTATGGTAGCCGAAATCGCGGCTGCGCAGGATCACGCCGTCATTGAGGACGATCCGGCCGGCGAAGCACTGGATGCGCGCGCGGCCCTGGGCGCGGACACCGCGTCCCAGCTCCAGGCCCTGCCACCGCAGTTCCAATGAGTAGCAGCGGTCGGCGATGGCCTGGTGCCATCCGATCAGCTTGCGGATCACCCGGTTCATTGGCATAAGTACACCGTTTCGGCAGCAATACTAGCACAACCGGCTGTTCAGACGCCGAGCACCTGCGAGCGGCGTTGGCGTACGGCGGCCGCGATCACTTCCGCGTATTTCTCCGCGACCGATTCGATCGAGTAGCGCTCGCGCACCAGCCGGCTGGCGGTCAGGCCGCGCTCGGCCAGCTGGACCTCGGGCAGGGCCACCAGCTTGGTCAGGCCCGTCACCAAGCCGTTGATCGTTGTCGGTGGAACGGTGATCGCGCCCAGCTCGTTGCCGACGCTGACCGCCGCGCCGCAGGCGGTGACTACCACGGGCCGGCCCACGCTGGACGCTTCCAGCAGCGCGTTGGGGAACGACTCGGTCCGGCTGGGAATAATCACGGCGTCGCTGGCCGCCATCCACTCCTGCGGTCGGTCGGTTGGCTTCAACAACCGGAGGCGGCCCGGCAGCTGCTGGGCGACCTTCGCGATACGTTCGGCGGTTTCCGCGCTCTGCACCAGCCCGGTGTTGACCCAAACGATGTTGTAGCGCTGCAGTTGCTCGGGAATCCTGAGCAGGGCTTCCGCCAGCAGGTCCTGGCCCTTGTTCTCGTGGACACGGTTCGGCGTATAAATAATAAAGGCATCCGGGGGCAGGCCCAGCGCATCGCGCAGCCGGTGACGGTCGTCGTAGGGCACATAGGCGAACCGCCCGGTGTCGACGCCGTTGGGGACGACGCGGTAGCGGCTCGGCGGGATCGTATACGCGCCGCGCACGGCATCGGCGCCGGCCTGGGAGTTGGCGATCAGCACGTCGGCCCAGTGGCTGATCAGCCCCTCGGTGGCCTGAAGCTGCCAGGGGATGCCGACGCGGGCAATACGGATCAACCGCGCGACATTCTTCAGCCGGTAGGTGGCCAGCAGGTTGAACAGGTTGACGCCCTGGTACATGCTCAGTACGGCGTCGACCTTTTCCTCGACAATGATTCTGCGCAGGCCTCTGATCAGGCCGGGGCAGATTTTGCCACGCTTGGGCGTCACGAACGTCCTCACGCCGTGGTCGCGCAGTTCGTCCCCTACGCGGCCCGCGTCGATGTAGGTGGCCAGCAGCGGCTGGATGCGCTGGCGGTCGAGCTTCAGGCAGAGATTGCGGGCCATCCGCTCGGCGCCGCCCGCGCTGAGCTGGCCTTCCGGGTCGACGGTCGGCGCGATAATCAGCAGCTTGAGCGGGCCAAACGGCACGGCGAGCATTATAGCCCGGCCAGGGTTATCCGCGAACACCAAGTTGCAGCGCAAAGCGTAAAATAAGCTCGATAGTGAAACGCGAAATCATCAAGGCGAAGTACTGGTGGCGCTGTTGTTGCGACAGCGCGTTTGGCTGGGGGGCGGCTTGGTGCCGCGACGGCTTCTTGCTGGCTCGGCCCGACTACGAAGCCCGGGCCCGGGAACGGCTGATCGTGTTGCTGGATGGCTTTAAGCGCCTGGGACTCTGCACCGAGCCGGAATATGCAGCCTTTGCCAAGTCCGTAGCTAGCGAACAGCTGAGCCACCTGCCCGTACTGGACAAGCCCGGTCTGCAAAAGCTGTTTCCGCGGCTCCAGGAGAACTACAAGCACCGCGCGGACGTGTACCCGAACGCCACCGGCGGCTCGACCGGCGAGCCCGTCAGTTACCTGCGCAGCAAGTTGCAGGACAACGCGGGCGGCGGCGCGTCCTACGAGATGTTCAAGCTGTTGGGCTGGCGGCCGGGGATGCTGAGGGTCAGCCTCTGGGGCAGCGAGCGCGATATCGGGCGGGCGGAAAAGCGCAAGGGCTGGTGGAAGTCACTGCTGGACGACACCACGCTGGTCGGGGCCTACGCGCCGGACGAGGAAGTCTTCCGCCGGTTCGTCGACACGATCGAAGCGCGGCCCGGCTGCGCGGTCTACGGCTTTACCTCGCTGTTGGCCGAGTGCGCGCGCGTGATGGTCAAGAACGGCTGGCAGCTGGCGCCGGGTGCCGTCGGCACCGCCTGGGTCGGCGCGGAAGCCGTTTCGGATGCGCAGCGCGAGGTGTTCTACCGCGCGTTCGGTGTCCGTCTGCGCGACCATTACGGCAGCCGCGAGTGTTCCACGATCGCCGCCGAATGCGACCACCGTACACGGCACATCAACCCGCGCTACCTGGTCGAGGCGGTTGACCACGCGACGCGCCGGGTACTGCCCGCCGGCGAGGTTGGCAGCCTGTTGGTCACCGACCTGTTCAACGAAGTCACCCCGCTGATCCGTTATGAGATCGGCGACCTGGGGAGCGTGGACTGGGGTGACTGTCCCTGCGGCCGGAGCGGCTTTTGCCTGACTGAACTCACCGGCCGCACCGCGGGCCTGTTCGAGCTTGAGTCCGGCCGCAAGGTCAGCGCGCTGTTCTTCAACCACCTGCTCAAGGAGTTCCCGACCGTGCTGCAGTTCCAGGTGCTGCGCGACGGGCTGGCCGAATTCCGCGTCGCCTACACGGGCGAGGCGCTTTCCGCGGATGAGCAGGCACGCCTGGAGTCGGTCGTCAGCCACCTGCTGGAAGGCGCGCGCGTGACGGCCGTATACATGGAGCAGTTGGATCGCAGCGCTTCGGGCAAGCTGATGCAGTACCGCGACCTGCGGGATGAAGCGGAAGGCTAGAAGCTGAGCACCGTCTGTTCCGGTTCGACGAGCTCGCCGATGTGCGCGCGGCCGTTGTTCGCCACAAGCGCCGTATCGCCGAGTTTGCCCGCGCCGATCATCAGCGCCAGCAACAGCAGGATGGAGTTGGTCGCCAGCATCCACCAGATCAGGCAGGTCCAGACGAGAAGCGCCAGCGCCAACGGGCATTTGAAGCGCGAGAACTGCCAGACGGCGATGCCGATGAAGGCCAGCACCGCCCCCAGCGCGAACAGGCCGCCCTGCATCACCATGTACAGGTAGCCGTTGTCGACGGTGTAGTACGACTCCTCGCTCCAAGCGCTGCCGCCGCGCGCACCGAAGACGATCGAGCTGCGCGCCGTGCGGAAGCTGGGCTTGATACCGGTCAGCCAGCCCTGCTGGCGGTCGATGTCGTCGATCACGCGCGACCAGATCGTAATCCGCCCCTCGCGGCCGCTGGAGACCAGGTTCGACGGGTCCAACAGGTCGATGCCGTAGGCGTGGCGCACGTATAGCGCGGTCAGCAGGCCGACCAGCACCACCGCCAGCAGCGCGGGCGTGATGGCCAGCAGGCCCCGCCGGGCGGGCAGGCCCCGCTCGCGGGCGTTCCTCAGCGCCCAGGCCACATACAGGGTCAGGTAGACCATCAGCGCGGTGACGATGCCGCCGCGGCTGAAGCTGCCCAGCACCATGAACAGGCAGGCCAGCGCCAGGGCGAAGTACGCCCCGCGGCGCCAGGTCCACTGCCGGATCCACAGCGCCGTGTACCAGGCGATCGCGCCGGCAGTCATGAACAGCACGGCGAACAGGGTGCGCTCCAGGATCAGCGGCATCGGCAGCAGCACAAACGCCTCGAATTTGCCGAACGACAGCGCCGAGCTTTCGCCGAACACGGTGCGGTAGGCGGTGATCCAGTCGCGGTAGCCGTCCATCCAGAACAGCGCGATCAGTACCGCGACAGAGATATTCACCAGTGCCAGTACCACCATCGTCCGGCGCAACTTGCGCCAATCGTAGCCCGCGACGATCCCCGCGCCGAACATCAACAGCGGATAGAGCTGGCCCTTGACCTCGTTGAGCTGTGAAAACGAGCTGGCCTGCTGGCAAAAGAATGCCGCCGCGGCCAGCAACAGCGCCACCTGCCATAGTGCGCCCGGCGCCGTGAAACGCTTGCGCCAGACTGGGTCGGCGATGATGCGCCAGAGGCCGATCGCGAGAATCAGCCCGGCCAGCGCGTCGCGCCAGGGTACCGGCGGCAGGCTGACGCCGGCTAAAAGCGGCAGAAACTCGACGCTGAACATGCGGATGAACAGGTCGTGGAACAGGAAGACGAGGTAGGTGGAGACCAGCACGTCGCGCAGCCGCGTCCAGGCCAGGGCGTGCGCCCAGCCGTTGCTGGCATCCGGCGGCTGCTTCCGTTTCTCCACCGCGCATATTCTAGCGCCAGCCGCGCCGCTGGCGGCGGACATGACAAACAGGGCCGCGGTGTTACAATTCTCCGTTATGATTACGACCGGGGCGACCTACCGAGTGATTGTGGCCAAGCCGGGCCTGGACGGCCACGACCGCGGCGCGCGCGTCGTGGCGCGGGCCCTGCGCGACGACGGCTTCGAAGTGATCTACACCGGCCTGCACCAGACGCCGGAGATGATCGTCAACGCCTGCATCCAGGAGGATCCCGACGCGCTGTTACTGTCGATCCTCTCGGGCGCGCACATGGCGCTGATCCCGCGCGTGCTGGGCGCGCTCCGCGACGCCGGCCTGGGCGATACACCGGTGCTGGCGGGCGGCATCATTCCCGACGAGGATGCGAAAAACCTGCTGGCGCTGGGCGTCAAGCGCGTGATGGGACCGGGCACGGACACGCACGACATCGCCGAGGTTGTCCGCGGATTGGCGGCCGAGCGCCGCGCCAAGCTGGAGCCGAAATAATGGGCAGGATCGCGATCGAAGTGCCCGACCTGGGCATGCAAACCGAAGAAATCAAGTTCGGCCTCTGGCTGAAGGCGGCCGGCGAACGGATCACCGCCGGTGAGGACCTGTTCGAGGTCGAGGCCGACAAGGCGACGGTGGTCTGCGAGGCGCCGGCCGACGGCGTGCTGGCGGAGTTGGTGGTTCAAGACGGCCCGGTCAGGACGGGCGAAGTGATAGGGTATCTCGATGCTGGATAAGAAGTGGCTGCGCGACAATCCGGAGGAGGCCAGGCAGCGCTTGGCCCAGCGCGGCGCGGCGTTCGCGGCTCAGGTCGACGAGTTCGTCGCCAATGACGAAACGCGCCGCAAGACGCAGGTGGAGCTAGACCAGCTCAAGAACGAAAGCAACGCCGCCTCGAAACAGATTGGCGCGTTAATGAAAGAAGGTAAAACGCCCGAAGCTGATCGCGCCAAAGATGATGTAAGAAAGCTAAAACTGCGGATAGCCGAACTCGACGAGATCTTTTCCGGCTGTGATGAGCGGGAGCGCGAGCTCTTGCTGACCATGCCTAACGTGACGCATCCATCCGTGCCGGAAGGTGGCGAGGACCAGGCCAAGCTGATCGGCACGACCGGCGAGCCGCGGCGGTTCGACTTCGCGCCGCTCGACCATGTCGCCCTGTGCCAGCGGCTGGAGCTGGTCAACTTCGAGGCCGGCACGCGGCTGGCGGGCGGCGGCTTTCCGGTGATGGCGGGGCAAGGCGCCCTGCTGCAGCGCGCGCTGATCAACTTCATGCTGGACCTGCACGTCGGCGAGCACGGCTACACCGAGATGCGGCCGCCGTTCATCGTGCATCCGCGCTGCCCGTTGGGTACCGGCCAGCTGCCCAAGTTCGGCTCGGAAATGTACCATGTCTACATCGAGGGCGCGCCGGCGCCGGATGACGCCGCGGCGGGCCCGCACTACTACCTGATCCCGACGGCCGAGGTGCCGGTCTGCAACCTCTACCGCGACACGATTCTCGAAGCACCCGTGCTACCCGTCAAGGTCTGCGCCTACAGCCCCTGCTGGCGCGTTGAGGCCGGCAGCTATGGCAAGGAAGCCCGCGGCCTGACGCGCGTCCACCAGTTCGAGAAGGTCGAACTGGTGCGCTTCGCCGATCCGGCCACGAGCTGGGACGAGTTGGAGGAGATGACCAGTGAGGCCGAGCGCGTACTGGAACGCCTGGGCTTGGCCTTCCGGCGGATCGTGCTGCCGACCGGCGATATGGCCTTCGGCTCGGCCAAGACCTACGACGTCGAGGTGTATTGCCCGGCCGAGCAGAAGTGGCGCGAGGTCAGCTCGGCCTCCAACACCACCGACTACCAGGCGCGCCGGATGAACATGCGCTATCGCCCGGCCAAGGGCGACAAGCCGGTCTTCCCGCACATCCTGAACGCCTCGGGCGTGGCCCTGCCGCGCCTGGTGATCGCGCTGATCGAGACGCACCAGACCGCCGACGGCACGGTGCGCCTGCCCGAAGTGCTGCACAAGTACATGCCGGAAGGCCTGACCGAACTTAAGCCGCCCGTGGGTGGCGTGCCCTTTGTCTGATGCAGCGGTGAATTGATTTAGGCCTATGACACGCCCGTCGTATCGAGTAACGAGACTGGACTACGATCTGCCGCCGGATCGCATCGCGCAGCACCCAGCCTCCGAGCGTACGGCCTCGCGGATGATCTACGTCAACGTGCCCGAGTACCGTTTCGAGGACCTCTACTTCGACGAGTTGCCGTATCTGCTGTCGCCGGAGACGCTGATCGTGCTGAACGACTCCAAGGTGATCCCGGCGCGCATCCTGGGCAAGCGGCCGGTTAACGAGGAGGGGCAGGGCGGCGGCCGGGTCGAGGTGCTGTTCCACCGCTACATGGGCGAGGGCGTCAGCGAGGCGGTGGTTGGCAGCTCGGCCAGCCTGGCCGAGGAGGAGGTCGTGCTGCTGCCCGGCGGCTGGACCTGCGAGCTTTTGGAGAAGAAGCAGCTCGGCACGACCAAGGTCTGCTACCTGCGGCCCGACGGCGAGGTGGCCGACCTGGACGAGCTGATGTCCTACCTCAACCAGCACGGCATCACCCCGTTGCCGCCGTACATCGCGCGCGAAGAGCAAGACCAGGACCTGACCTCGCGGCTGGCGGTCAAGGACCGCGAGCGCTACCAGACGGTCTACGCGCGTCATCCCGGCTCCGTCGCCGCGCCGACGGCGGGCCTGCACTTCGACGAGCCGCTGCTCGCCAAACTGAGCGGCCAGCACATGCTGCGCTCCGTGACGCTGCACGTCGGCCTGGGCACCTTCGCGCCAATCCGCGCCATCGACCTGGCCGAGCACCGCATGCACACCGAGGCGTTCAGCGTCTATCCGGACTTCGCCGGCGAGTACTTCTCGCGGTTGAAGCAGGGCCTGCCGATCCTGGCCGTCGGCACCACCAGCCTGCGCGTGCTGCATTCGCTGCGCGAGGGGGTGCATGACGTTTCGCAGGCCGAGGGGCCGATCCACGGCATTACCGACGCCTTCATTTACCCCGGCCGCGACACGAAGGCCGCCGACATGCTGCTGACGAATTTCCACCTGCCGCGCAGCACTCTGCTGGCGCTGGTCTACTCCTTCGGCGGCGAAACGCTGATGCGCAAGGTCTACGAGCACGCCGTGGAGGGGGACTACCGCTTCTTCAGCTACGGCGACTGCATGCTGATCGACCGGCGGAAATCGACATGATAACAGAGGTCGAACTAGTAGCTGTGAGATAGAAATGGAAGCATTAGGTAGTCCTAGCCGTGCCCGATGCCTCGTATATAATATATCTTGTGATTGGTGTGTTATTAATCGGTGGGTTAGGTACACGTCTTAGACCCCTGTCCGACGCGATACCCAAAAGCCTGCTACCGATATGTGACAAAGCTCTATTGGACTACCAAGTAGCACAATTACTCAATGCCGGTGTCGAACGTATCGTATTGGCGGCTGGCGTTTACGCGGATGCGCTAAAGAAATATATAGCTGCAGAATTTAAGCACGTAGACATGATTGTAGTGGAAGAGCAAACACCGCTGGGAACAGCCGGGGCATTACGAAACTGTCAGCATATTCTGAAGAACAAGGAGTTTGTTGTACTAAATGCAGATATTGTTAGCGAGATCAACATATCATCGGCTTATAATTATCATCAGAAAAGGGGATATATAGCGACTCTCTGTGGAATTCCGGTCCAAGATCCTTCGCGGTATGGCCTGTTTGTATGTGATAAGCCAATAAATAATATCAACCCGGAGCTATTGCTAGATGACAAACATAAAGACACGTCGAGCGCGGAACCAGAGTGGCCTTTAATCAGTGGCTTTATCGAAAAACCGAAGTACGATGTTGGTCCAGGACCACATTTCATTAACGCAGGCTGCTATGTAATGGACAGCCGTATCTTCGACTATATTCAGCCAGATCGTCCCGTGAGTTTTGAATACGAAGTGTATCCACAAATAATTAAGAGTGGATCTAAGCTAGGATTCTATCCTCATTGGGGATTGTGGTACGACATTGGGACTTATCAGAGTTATTATCAAGTAAACTTTGCGATATTGAATCGCTTGATTAATCATGACACAATCCATAATATGCCGTATAATGATGCAATATTGGATTCTGTAAACTCTGTGTATTTTCATTCATCTGTTGATATAACTGCTGCAAAGCAGACAATTGAAGAAGCGATTATTATGCGCGACACACACATAGCTGAAAACTGCAATCTGAAAAACAGCTTGGTTATGCCCGGCGCATCCATTGGTACTGAGGTTAGAATTGCTAATGCGATTATTGGTCCGGACGTTGAAGTTCCGGCATATAGTACAATAGAAAATCAAGTGCTGGTGCAGGATTCGGAGCCTTTATTCTTCGGCATCTAATGACGACAATTTGAGCTACGGTGACTAACATGTGGAGATTGATTATTAGTATACTGCAACTCACCACCGAGCCGCAGACGACACAAGAAAGCATTTCGCTTACATTATTCGAGCGCATTAGCAATCTAATCAAAACAGAGGGTTTTGTTGTTGGCATCAGTACTGGATTAATTGTGGCTGGTATCCTATATATATTTTCAATACTACCAAAATTACTTAATTACCTATGGTTGGTCAGAAGAAAAAGACTTGTAACAAAACGCAAGTCACAAGTATTACCCAAGTACTCATATCAGTGGCTAATCGATTACTACGCGAAGAAGGATCGAATTAACGACCTGTATGTGTTGGAATGTAAAACTAAACGTAGGTACCTACCGTTCTTAACGAGAAAAGAATGGCATTGCGGGTCCTTTCAGGAAAGCGAGTTAATCAGATTGAGTGAAACAGCTCCTTACTCCACAAAGAGCATTAATAATTCTCTATTAAGGAAGAAATCCAATTACATGGATCTTGATTGGAAAGGAGAAGTTTGGAATGAGGAGATAATGTGTGTACACAGAATACGCGATGGGTTAACACCCAGAATTGAGCTTTGCATTGCAAGCTATTATCAATTCCTATCGGCATGCGGGGCTCTAGAGGAAGAAACATATTCAGTAATAGATAATCCGAGGAGGATAGCAAGGCTAAGAAATCAATATGCATCGTCGCTGGACGAGTTGATTCGATGTGGATTGGGTGCGCATGGTTTTGGGATGCAGGTGGCCTTTGTATATGCGAATCAAAACGAGAAGAATATGATTCTTATTCAGCGGCGCGAGTTGGCAGTATCTATCTACGGTGGAGCAAGAGCTGTAGTACCGATGTTCGGATGTCAACCACACAAAGATAGATCGAAGGTCAGTATGTCATTAAAACATAATTTTCTTCGAGAGTATTATGAAGAGCTATATGGCGCTGACGAGATGATTAGAACAAATCAAGAGTACTTAAGTTACTCGTGGTTTTACAATGAAGAGCCAGTAAGTGAGTTAATAAGACTCATAGATACAGGAGAAGCCAATATAACCATTCTTGGCTTTGGTTATGATGCGTTAAACTGCGAATGTGATATTGCGGTGCTCGTATATATTGCTAATAAGGATTTTATAAATAATCAAATTCGTACAATGAAGAGAAACTGGGAAATAGAAAAGATTGAATCCGTTATGTTGTTTTCAGAGGAACTAGATAATATGCTATACAATCTGGAATTTCAGCCAGGAAGCGCATTTGCCATTGCTGAAGCTCGTAAGCATCTGCTTTCAATAGGGAAAAATCAATAGAGATATGATTAAGTGTCCAATATGTGGCTTTAGCAAGTATTTGGTTGTATATGAGTTAGACTATGGTATTGTTGTTCAATGCGGAAAATGTGAACTTGTATACGGAGCCAACTTGAGACTAGATGATTATTTGAAATGCAGCTACAACGAGGCATATTATAAGAAGAGAAAGACAAAGGATAATGCTGGCTATTGGGATTATTTTGGTATCGAAAGAGAAGACAGAAAAAAGATTGCATATTCTCATCTACAGATTCTGAAAAGCTATGGGTTTCGAAAGAAAAGAATTCTAGATGTTGGATGCGGTGGAGGGTATTTTATAGAGCTTGCGCAGAAAGATAATTTCGAGGCGTATGGTATTGATGCTTCTGAGTATGCGATAAGCAAAGCTAAAAGCCACGGGATTAAAAACATAATGCAACTAGACGTATTAGAATTTCTAACATCAATGAATACTGGACTGTTTGATGCTATTTGTATGTTTGACTTTATTGAGCACGTTCCTAATCCATGTGAAATTGTTAAGTGCTCATTGAATAAAATGAAATGCGGAGGTATTATAATGATGATAACACCTAGATATGACAGTGCGTATGCAAATGGATTAGATGATGAATATATGCATTACGGAAGAGATCATATTTTATATCTGACAGAAAATAGCCTGAGACTAATGATAAGCAAGGCTACTAATTGTAAGTTTAGTATTTGTAATGTAAAAGAAGCTGTGAAGAACACAGAAGGTATCAATAGCTGGGCATATAAATATTATTCAGAAAAAAGGGATAAGCTATTAGTCACTATTTTCAAGTGATACCGGGTAGAAGAAAGGAATATTGCGGTACATAGGATAGGCAAAGTAGTAGATAGAAAGAGATGAGCAGGATCAATAGGTAGAAATTGGTAGGCTAAAATAGGATTAGCACAATATGAAGGCCCTGATCTACATCGACAGCCGGGCCGGCGGGTTGTTCCCGTTGGCCAAGGACGTATCGCGCGCGCTGTTGCCGGTCTGCGACCGCGAGTTGCTGCACTACCAGATCATGCAAGTCGCGCGCGCCGGCATCAGCCAGATCGTGCTGGCCGCCGGCTTTCGCGTCGACCAGCTGCGCGACTTCATCCGCTACTATTCCGGCGGGCTGGAGTTCGGCTTCGTGCTGGAACAGGACCACTGGGCCGACGGCGGCGCGCTTTGTGCCGCGCGCGAAATGCTCGACGGCGACAGCGCTGCCGTGATCGACGGCGGGGTGCTGAGTGACATCGACTTGGCGGCGGCGCGCGCTGCGCATGAGCGGTCGGGACGGCCGGCGACGATCGTCACCGTCGGCACGGAGGACCCGGCCGGTCGCGGCCTGATCAAGACGCGCGACGGCACGGTGCTGGAATTAACTGGCTCCGACGAAGCGGGGCCCGGACCGCACCGGATCAACGCGGGCATCTGCCTGCTGGAGCCCCAGGCCTACCAGGACCTGCCGGAGGACCCGGAGCTGAGCCTGGAGGCCGGCCTGCTGCCGCGGTTGATCGCGGAGCATACCGAGCTGACCCATCACGCCCACGAGGGGCTGTGGGTGGACACCGCGGGCCTGGAGGACTACCTGCAGGCCAACTTTGCGCTCTTGGCGCGGCGCTACACCGGCACGGATGATTGGCTGTGGGGCGAGCGCCGTGATTGCGCCGTGTTCAAGGACCTGGTCTACCTCAGCAAGCAGCTCGTGCTGGGCAAGGGCGTCGACCTGTTCCACCGCGTGATCCTGATGCGCGACGTGCGCGTCGGCGACGGCTGCCGGCTACAAAACTGCCTGGTGCTGCCCGAGGCGCGGATCGGCTCCGGCTGCGACCTGCAGAACTGCATCGTCGGCCCGGGCGTGGAGGTCGGCGACGACCAGCAGGTGGCCAACAAGGTGCTGGTGCGCGGCGAGGATGACACTCCCTTCTTCCCGACGGTCCAGGCGCTCACCTACTGACGCTAATCCGGGATCGCGATCGGCGGCGGGCCGCCCGCGAACGGGCTGAGCGGATCGTCGGCCGCGGCGGGCTGGACCGGCCTCAGCGGCTCGATCCCCAGCGGCGTCTGCGCGGTCGGCAGCGGGTCCAGGCTGAACTCGCGCAGCTCGTTGGTTAAAAGCGGCTGGCTGCCGCTGGTATCGAGCACCTGGCGGTTGACCAGCACGCGCCGGCCGTTCAGCTGGTCCTCAACGGAGAGGTACAGCGTGTTGTCGTCGGGGTTCCAGAGGCGCAGCTTGGCCAGGCCGTCGCTGCTCGCCGCCCACAGTTCCCAGCGCACCCGGTCGCCGGACGGGCGCTGCAGCGTATAGAACAGCACTCCGCCGCCGGCGGCGAACGGCAGCCCCGCCGGCAGGTGGTCCTCGACGAGCGTCAGCGTGCGGCTCTTGGTGTCCAGCGTGACCAGCCGGAACAGCCCATTGTGGTTCGGCCGCTGGACCGGGCCCAGGCAGTCGGGCAAAAACTGCACCGTCGCCAGCCGGTCCTTTTCAACCCAGGCCAAGGGCGGCGCCCAGGCGAAGACGGTATAACTGACGTGGTAAGCGCTGGTCAGCAGGGTGAGCGACGGCAGCTTCGGCGAGGGCGCGGACACGAAATAGGTCAGCGCGGCGTCCGCCGGCAGCACCGGCTCGTAGCTGATCGTATAGCCCGCCGTGCGCGTCGTGACGTCGCCGGCGGCGAACAGGCCGTTTAGGTCCGCTTCCCAGCGGACGGCGCTGAGCGTCAGCCGCTGCGCCCCGCCGGCCCAGTCGATCGACTCGGCCAGCAGGCCGTTATCCAGCTGCAGCGCCTTCAGGGGCCGCGCGATCACGGTATCGTCGTCGGTAAGCCCCAGCGGCCAGAGCCGCGTCTCCTCGCTGCAGGGATAGCTGGCGTTACCCGTGGCGTGATAAAGGCTGAGCGGCGCCTGGGTGTAATCCGTTTCCTCCGCCTGGTTCAACAGCAGGGCCAGCCAGGCCTGGTGCGAGGGGCTGGCATAGATCGCCAGCGCGGCGGTGCTGTCCGGCAGCTCGATCCGCTGGGCGCTGCCGGAGTGCGGCACGCTGATCAGCATCTGTGCGTCGGGCTGGCCGTTTAGGCGGCTGTTGTAGTCGCGGAGCCTGAGGATGATCTCCGGTTGCGCGGAGCCTGGTTCGTTGTGATAGAGCGCCTGGCGGATATCGTAGCCGTCGGGGCAGGTGGCACGCCTGGCGCTGATCACCTGGGCGGCGGGATTCAGCCAGGGTGATGCCGGCTCTCTGCTGGTCAGGTCCACCGGCGGGGGCGCCGTGTTCCGCTCCGGTTGTTCCTGGGGGCAGCCTGTAGCGATCAGGCCGAGGAGGATCAACGCGACAATCGCCGGTAATCTCATGGAATCAGCATAGCATGGCGGCTATAATCGCAGGCGGTGCGAGTCGGAATATCAGGACTGGCGGTCGGACACCCGACGGGGCTGGGCCGGCTCAGCCGGACGTACCTGCTGGCCCTCGCCGAGGCCGCCGGCGACTGGGAACTCCACGTCTACTTCCGCAACCGGCGGCAGTACGAGCACTTAAGCGACGAACTGGCCGGCGGCACGGGCGAGGTGCCCGCGAACATCCAGCCGCATTACCCGCCCGTGCCGGGGCTGAACCGGCTGCTGCTGGAGGAGTTCGACCTGCCGCGGCAGTTCGGCCGGCTGGCGCTGGACGCCTATCTCGGCTGCGACTTCACCCTGCCGCGCCGGCAACTCGCCGCGCGCGAACTGGTGGTGCTGCCGGACCTGCTGCCCTTCACCCAGCCGGCTACCGTCGGCTGGCGGGCGCGGTTGCTCTACCGCGCCGGCATCCGCCGCAGCATCGGCCGCCGCGCCGTGCTGCTGTGCATCTCGCCGCATACCAAGGACGCGCTGGACCGGCTGTTCCCCGGCCACGGCTGCGAAACGCCGGTGATCATGCCGGCCATCAGCCCGCGGCTTTTAGCGCTGGCCCAGAGCCAGCCCGGCGTGGACCTGCCGCTGCAGGTGCGCGGCAGCCTGCACGCCGTGACCTCGCCGGGGCGGTTCCTGCTCAGCGTCGGCGTACTAGGCCCGCGCAAGAACACCGAGTTGCTGGCGCACCTGTTCCAGCGGCTGGTGCTGGAGGGGGAGTACCACGGCTCGCTGGTGCTGGCCGGCGGCGACGGCTCGTTCCACACCGCGCCGGACGAGCGGCGCCTGGCGTTCACCACCGTCCAGCCGCTGCCCGCTCAGGAGCGCGACCGGACGCCCGCGATCTACGACCTGGGGCGGGTCAGCGACCACGATCTCAGCCGGCTCTACCGCGACGCCGACCTGCTCGTCAGCCTGTCCACCGAGGAGGGCTTCGGCTACCCGGTGATCGAGGCGCTGGCCCACGGCACGCCCGCGCTGGTCACGGCCGGCTCGTCGATGGCCGGCATCGCGCCGGGCGGCGTCGCCGCGACGGAGCTGGAACCGGCGCGCTGCTATGAGCGGCTGGTGTCGGCGCTCAACGCCCTGCCGCTGCTGCGCCAGGAGGCGGCCGGGATCTTGAGCGAGGACTACTCCAGTGAGCGGCTGGGGCGCCAGCTGCGCGCCGCGGTCGCCGGCGAGCCGATCCCGCCGCGATGATGTAACATCTAGCCGGTTCATTACGTCTAGGCAGAAGATCATGAGAACAATCGGATTCATCGCCGTCGCTTGTGTGTTCCTGCTGGCGGGCTGCCCGCAGGATCAGAACACCGCGTCCGGTGCGGGCCGGCCCGTAGCCGCGCCCGTGGCTGCCGCGGTGCCGGGCGGCACGCTTAGGCTCCCGCTGGAAATCGCGCCCGACGATCCGGCGCTGGCCCGCCCCGACCTGGGCAACCAGCAGCTCTGGGCGCTGGCCCGCGCGGTGGAGTTGCCGCTGGTGCGTGCTTCGATCGACGGCGCAGTCCAGCCCGGGCTGGCCGCCAGCTGGCAGAGCGATGACAGCGGCACGGTCTGGACGTTCACGCTGGACGAGCGCCTGGCGCAACTGGGCGACGAGTTCAAGGCCAAACCGCCGATCATCACGTCGTGGCTGGCTATTCTGCGCGGAGATGAATCCCCGTTGCAGGCCCAGCTGGGCGACCTGGTCGCCGGCGCGGCGGACCTGCGCGACGGCCGCGCGCTGGAACTCAGAGGCATCGAGTACACCTGGCCCGAGCTGACGATTACCCTGACCCGGCCCAACCGGTTGTTCCCGCTGTGGGTCAGCCAGCCGGGGCTCGGTGATGCCTCGCTGGGGCCGTTCACCTGGGCGGATCACAGCGCCGAACCGGATGCGGACGGCGTGATCAAGCTCAAGCCGAACCCGGCTTATCCATACGATGCGCCGCTGCTCAGCGAGCTGTGGTTCGTCTGCCAGCCCGACCGCGACCTGCAACTGGAAATGTACCGCGCCGGCGAGCTGGACACCGCCAACGTGCCGGCGAACCAGGCCGACGGCATCCAAAACGACCCGGCAGTCGGCACCCAGGCCGTGCGGCTCGACACCGCCGAGGCGCTCCACGTGCTGCTCAACCGCGCGCAGTTCCCCTGGGACGACGTCGAGTTCCAGTCGCGCCTGGGCCTGCGCCAGGCGATGAATTGGGGGCTCAACCGCCCGATGATCGCCGAGCTCAACGGCTACGAGTTCCAGTCCTGGCCGCATTTCCTGCCGGCCTATTGGCAGGACTATATCGACCCGCAGCTGGTGCAGCAGCCGCTCTACCCGCTGGCCCCGCAGATCGAGGCCGCGCGCCAGGGCCTGCACGAGGCCGACCTGGACCAGGGCCTGCGCCTGCCGCAGGGGATGGACCTGTCCTACCTGCCCGAGGAGAACCTGCACGGCCCGGCCCGTGACATCCTCGATTACTGGCGCGAGATCTCGGTCAAGATGATCCCGTTCTGCGAGCCGCGGTCGGTGTTGTTCTCGCGGATCGAGATCAACGCGCACCAGGCGGTGCTCAAGCGCATCCGGCCCGCCTATCCCGACCCCGACGCGCTGTTCTATCCCCAGCTGATGAGCACGCTGTCCGGGCTGGGCGGCAACTGGTCGCGGCTCGAGGACGAGTCGCTGGACGCGGCCATCCGTGCGGAGCAGGCCGAGCAAGACGACATCAGCCGCCGGCTGCAACTGCGCGACCTCAGCCGCGAACTGGAGGAACGGGCGCTGATGATTTTTATCGGCTACGCCACGCCGGTGGTGCTGATCAGCCCCGAACTGGCGGGCTACCGCCTCACGCCCTACGACTTCGACGCGGCGTTGCCGGCGCAGGATTTCACCGAGCTGGGCTGGCGCGAGTAGCTAGTCGACCAGCGGGATCTCCAGGGTGTTGGGATCGGGCCGCTTGGTCTTCCAGGCGCCGTACTCGTTCAGGATGTTCGTGATGCGCTTGTAGACCAGTTTGAGCATCGGGTTGCCGTTGGGGATGCTCTTCTTGTCCACCCGAAAGCCGGCCAGCGTGCCGTCGCAGAACCGCGGCCACCAGCCCGTGTCCTGGATGAAGTCGTGCAGGCCGCTGGACAGCCGCGCCAGCAGCGGGATCCGGCGGCTGTGCTGCTCCACCATCTGCGCCATGCCCTCGGCCAGCCAGCGGCGCGAGGATTCCTGCAGCGTCATGCACGAGGGGATCGCCGCCAGCGGATGCGAGGTCGTGTGGATGCAGTCGTTTTCGAAGACCAGCTCGCGCCAAGCGTGCGGATAGCAGACTGAGGCCGCGGTGGTCAGGTTGGTGATGCCGTCCTGGACGTTGACGCTTTGCGCGTGGATGTGGCCGGAGAGCACCAGCGGCACGCGGTGGTCGGCCAGCACGCGGCGCAGCTTGCGCGAGCCGCGCGCGCGCCAGGAGGCGAAGAACGGACGCAGGAGGTGCTTCTTGCGCTCGGCCGGCGAGTGCGCCATGATCGTGTGGTGCACCGCCACCAAGGGCAGGCGCCCGCTGCCGCGCACGTTACTGAGCACGTCGTCGAGCCACAGGCGCTGCGCCTTGCTGACCCAGCCATGGTCCTGCAGCTTGGTGTTGCCCTTCTCCTGCTTGAGCTGCTTCAGGCTCCAGGTGCTGTCCAGCACGATCAGCACCACGCCGCCGGGCAACTCCACGGCATACCGGGTGGAATCGCCGGGCAGGCCGGCCCCGCGGTAGAAGTTGACGAACGCGCGCGTGTCCAGGTGCGGCTCGTCGGGGTAGCTGACGCCCTTGGGCCGCTTGTGCAGCCGGTCGTGGTTGCCCGCGACGAGGTAGAACGGCATGCGCAGGCGGGCCAGTTCAGCGCGCGCGACCTCGTGGTTGAACAGCTCGCTGTCGCGCGTCAGGTCGCCCAACACGAGCGCCGCGTCGATGTCGCCGGCGGCGTTGATCGCGTCCACCGTGGCGTGGATCAGCTCGACGCTCAGGCCGTGCAGCTTGCGGCCCGGATCGATTTCCAGGCGCGGGTCCGGGTCGCCGTAGGGAATGGCGATATGGGGGTCGCCGATCACCGCCAGTTTCAGTTTCGTTGCCATGGCCGCTCCCAAATTTAGCACAAAAAGTTGCGAACAAGCCGTTTATACGGTACGTCTATAGTAGTGTTGCGCTCATTGTGGCGTAACGCAGCTTACCATCCCCCCTAACTTGGTAGGGCCCCGGGAGACCGGGGCCTGTTTAGTTTCACGCCACCCGGCGCTCAGGCTTCCCTGGCCGCTGCCGATATACCTCATATGAGCAAGGTCAGTTTCACGCGCGCGGCGCTTCTCGGCGCCGTGATGTTGCTGGTGTTCACCGGCGCGGCCGGGGCGGGGGACCGCCGGCAGGTGGTGGTGACCGACAAGCCGCTATATACCATGCTGCCCAGCGCGGCGGCGGACGCCGGGCTGGATAGCATCGTGCTGTCCGGGCTGGACTACACCGCGGTGGCGCCGCCCGGTGTGCGCGTGCGTGTAGTCGAGGACGAGCCGTACAGCTATGTCAACGGCAACCGGCAGTGCGTGAAGCCCTACCTGCGCCACGGCCTTAGCCGGCTGACGCTCTACGCCACGTCGCCAGCGGGCGGCAGCTACGAGGCGCGGATCAACCTGCGCCAGGAACCCGGCCTGAACGGGCTGAACACGCTTCGGCTATCCTTCGACACCGCCGCCAGCTATATATATACGCATTCGCTGCTCGGGGAGGACCAGCGCGGGCAGGTCGCCTATGCATTGGAGGAGATCCGCTCGCCGCTCGGCCTGACCGATCCCGACGACCGCGACAACCGCCACCGCGAGTACCTGCGCTACTCGGCGGCGGTGATCAACCCACTCGTCTGGCAGGAGCCGGTGGAGGAAGCGCCCGGCGACGTGCTGGCGCAGGCTGCGCCCGACGCCGTCGCGGAGCCGGCGGCCGTAGAAGAGGGGGATGCCGCGATCATCGACTCCGCCGCCAGCGCCGAGAGCATCGTGGTGCTGGCCGAGAGCCTGATCGACTCCGGCTCGGCGATCCCGCCGGCGGACGACGCCGCTGCGGCGGATGACGCGCCCGAGGTTCCGGCCGCGGATGAAACAACCGCTGCCGATGGCGAAGCGGAGGAAGTTGAGCCGCGCTGTCCCTACCAGTACGTCGCCGGGCAGCTGAAGGTGCTTAGGCGCGCCAACGACTCGCACTACCTGCTGACGATCGAGATCACGGCGGAGGACTTCGCCAATTCGCTGACCCTGACCGAAAACCTGGCGCGCTGCATCATCAACCGGCTCGACGCCGAGCTGGCGGCCGAGCGGCGCCTGGACTATCTTGCGTACTATCCCGAGTTTGAATATGCAATTCCATATTTCGACGGCGAGACGCCGCCTGCGGCGACGGCCGATCTGGCCGAGCGCCCGGGCGAGGGCTGCGGCCTGCATGCCACCCCGATTACCGGCGACGTCTGTCCGGCCTGCGGAACAGACGGACGCTGGCCGGCCGAACCTTACGCTGATGCGGAGTTCGCGGATACGCTGGCTCGGTCGCAGGTGATGCCGGTCTGCTCGCACTGCCTCATGGTGCCCGGCCTGTCGGGCTACGACGCGGTCAACCAGCTTGCCATTCCCTGCTGCTGCGAAACCTGCCTGGCCGGCGGCGCGTGCGCGGATTGCGCCGCTCGTCCGCCGTGCGACGCCTGCAAGCAGGACATCTGCACGCACTCAGAGGACGGCGGCTGCCCCTAGCCGCGCCGGTTAGCCGCTCGCGCCAAGGCCGCCCTGGGGCGTGAACAGCGGCTGGCGCTTGATCAGCACCGCGTCGCCGGGGCCGAGCGCCTCGGGAGAGGGGTGTTCGATCACCCAGTAGCCCGGCGGCAGCTTGTCCTCCCAGCTCCCGCCGTCCCAGGTCACGGTTAGTTTGTTGCTGCCGTCGACCTTGACCGCGCCGTTGGTGCCCCAGAACGCCAGCCAGACCGCGCTGGTATTGGACCAGTCCGCGGGCAGGATCGCGATCAGCTTGTCGCATTCGGCGGGACGCTTCCCGTTCACCAGGTACGCCGCCGCCGGCGGGTCGCTCATAATGAAACGCAGGTCGCCGCCCGCGGCCCGTAGCTCGCGCTGGTTCTCGGAAAAACTGGCGAAGCCGGGGTAGGCCTCGTGCTCGCGCAGGATGTAATGCCCGCGCATCATTACCGTCGTCGCCATCACCTGCTCGGCCAGCGTGTCGCCGAAGTCAATGAGCGGCGGGGTGCCGAACAGCTCCCAGTCGACGACACTGGACAGGCGGTCGGCGTGGCGCAGCCAGACAAAGGCGCGGTCGGGATGCTCGAGGTTACCGAAGTTAGCGATAGTGCGCTTGTTGCGGTTCAGGTGATAATCGCCGAAGGCGGGCAGGCCGACGCGCAGGCCGCCATCGGTCAGGATGATCGCGTCCGGCCGCGCCTGGCGCACGGCCTCGGCGGTTTTCAAATACATCAAACTGGCCGCCGCCGGATAACTCGTGGTGAAGATGCTGTCGGGTATTTCGTAACGGTAATTGTCGGCTTCAAAGATGTTAACCAGGCTGTAGCCGCTGATCCGCGGGTATTTCTCGATGTCGCCGGCCATCTTGCGCACCAGCCAGGCCGCCACGTCCGGATTGCGGATATCGAGCAGGATCCGGTCGCCGCTGAACCGGATATCTCCCTGTTGTTGCCAGCTGCACCAGTCAAGCATCTTCGGGAGATACGGCGGGCAATTGCCGATCATGAGGTAATCGACCTTCGCCATGATCCGCATCGACTCGGGGTCGAACATGTCCAGCATGGCCAAGGTATCCTCGCCCAGGCCGGCGCCGCCCGTCAGGCCCACCGCGTCGATGCCGAGATAACCGCCGGCATTGAGCGCGCTGTCGCCGAATTGCGCCTCGGCCAGCCGCGCGTCCCAGATGCCGCTGACCCGACGGAGGAAATCGGGGATCTCGGCGGTGGTTTCCAGCCAGCTGTTGGCCTCGATCATGCCGGTCTGCGTACCCAGGTCCGCGACCTCCGGCGTGAACTGGAAGCAGCGCGTCATCAGCCCCATCAGCGCGATCACCTCGCGCGTCTCGGCATAGCAAAGCGTCGGGTCCTTGCTGTGTTCCTCGATCGCGAACGGCTCGAGCACGATGCTGTCGCGGACCGGCAAGCCGCTGATCAGGTACGGCTCGCGAAACTGGTCGTGCGTCGGATCGTAGGCGGCATAGTCCAGGGCGATCAGCTCGCCGGCGGAGTAATCCGGCGCGACGCGCCAGGCGACCTCGTATTGGCGGTCGAAAAGCCGCGGGTGCTCGTCGGCGACCGACAGCAGGATGCCGTGGTCGTCGTCGTAGGCCGCTACCGCCGGCGCTATCAGGCTTTGCGGATAGTGGTTGGACCGCCACTCGCCGTCCGCCTGGCGGTCTTCGACGACGCCGTAGGCGAGCTGCCCGTGGCTTTCACCCGGCGTCAGGCGGTAGGGCAGCCACTCCCCGCTGACCGTCCAGCGCGTGAAGTCCGGCGCGGCGAACATGTCGTGGTCCAGCCCGCCCAGGATCAGCTCGCGGCTGATCTGCACGTAACGCTCCTGCAGCCAGCGCGCCTTCAGGCTGACCGTCAGCGCGGGCCCGGCGATGTTGAATTCCAGCTGGTAACCGCCGGCGGTGGCCTCGTCGCGGATGATCGTCGCCTCGGTGGCGCTCTCCTCCTGGCGCCAGGCCCAGACCACCCACTCCTCGCCGGTGAGGCGGTGTTCCAGCACCAGGCCGATCCGCGTGGGCTCGATGCGGCTTAACAGCCGGTACTCGGCGGCGGCGCCGCCCAGCTGGGCGTTGCCGATGCTGGCGTCGCGCGCGACGCCGCCCTGCAGGCGTTTGAGCTCGTCGGTGAAGCCCTGGTTGGAGGCCATCAACTCGCCGAACGCGGTGAACTCGTCGGCTTCGTCCGGCAGGTCGACGGGCGGCTCGTCGTCCGTGGGACGGGGACAGCCGCTTGACAGTGTAACCAACAGCAATAACCACAACCAGGCGCGCATGGCCCGATTGTACCGCAGCCAACCGCCCCGCGGCTGCTACAATCCGCTTAATGGACAAAGTGCTGTTGCTGGGCTATTTCGGCGCCGGCAATTTCGGCGACGACGCGCTGCTGGCCGATTGGCTGATCAGCCGGCGCGACTGGCTGGCCGGGCAACGGCTGGCGGTGGACATCACGGTCAGCGGCAGCGCCGATCCCGTCGGTGGATTCCACGAGTCCGGGCACCTGCGCGAGCTGGTCGGCCAGCTGATCCCCAAGGAGCGGGCCAGCGCCGTCCGCCCCGACGACTACGCGGCGCTGATCGCCCCCGGCGGCAGCCTGCTGCAGGATGTGACCAGCCTGAAAAGCCTGCTGTACTACCTGTTTATCATCCGGCGCTTCAACCGCGCCGGCGTGCCGGTTTACCTGCTCAACCAGGGCATCGGCCCGTTGAATTCATGGCTGGCGGATTTTCTCACGCCGCGCTACCTGGCGCGGACGGCGCTGTTGAGCGTACGCGATGCCGACAGCCACCACTGGGCGCTGTCCAAGCCGCTGCTGAAAGCGCACCCGGCGCTGGAGCTGTCCTGCGATCCGCTGCTCGACCCGTCGGTTCGCACCGACGGCCCCGACGAGCCGAACCGGCAAGCCGAGGGTTACGCCGTCGTTATCGCCAAGCCGACCGGCGACCTGCCGCATCCCGGCGACGCGGTCGAGGAGCACGCGGCGTTGGCGCGGCTGTTGGATTACATCGCCGACCTGACCGGCCTCAGGCCGCTGGTCGCGCCGCTGCACGGCGGCCAGGACGTGGAGTTTTGCGAAAAAGCCGCCGCGGCGGCCCAGGAGGCGACGTTCTGGCAGCCGGCGGAGGGCAGCCCCGGCAACAGCGCCGTCCTGGAGCTGATCCGCGCGGCGGGCCTGGTGATCAGCTACCGGCTGCACGGGCTGGTGATCGCCGGTGCCTATAACGTGCCCGCGCTGGGCGTGGCCTACGACCCGAAGATCATCGCCTTTTGCGGTTCGCTGGCGCTGCCGTACTGCTTCCCGGCCACCGTCCACGAAGAGACCGCCTTTACCGACCTGCGCCGGCTCTGGGAGAACCGCGGCGAGGTCCAGGAAGTCATGGCCGAGTACCGGCAGCTGCAGCTGTTGCGGCTTAAGCAGGCCAAAGAGCGCTTTGATGAGATCTGGGATGAAAACACAATTGATTAACCTGGCCCTGGCCCTGGTCGCGGCCCTGCTCGTCGGGCAGCCTGCGCTGGCCCAGTCGCTGAAGATCGTCGCGCGGTTCGCGCCGGAGGACGGGCGGATCGTCGACGCGGCGCTGCTGGACGGACAGCACCTGATCCTGCTCTACCCGGACGCCGGGCGCCTGGCCGACTACACGCTGGACGGCCAGCTGCACCAGCACATCGTGCGCGAGGGCGGGGCCGAGCGGCGCTTTCGGCCGCTGGCCTGCATCGCCCGCTCGCCGCGCGAGCTGTTAGTCTTCGACGAGGCGGCGCACAAGGTGTTCTTCATCGGCGCGGACGGCAACATCAGCCGCGGCGTCGACCTGGCCTATCCGTCGAGCGGCGGCACGCTGTTGGCGCTGTCGCGCGTCGGCGACTTGGCCGTCGGCGGTAGCGACGTGATCTGGGCGATGCTGCCGGAGACGAACACGCTGGCCGGCTTCGACCTCGCCGGCAACTACGTCACCAGCCTGGCGCTGGGCGAGCTGCTGCCCTATGCTCCGGCGATCTATACGCGCGCCCAGCTGTTTCCCGACGGCTCGCTTTACCTGCTGGAGTACCACCAGGGCGCGGTGATCTACCGCCACGGGCCTGACGGGGCCTACCGCCGGCTGCGACTGAACACGGCGGACGGCGGCACAGTCCTGCCGGAATTGCAGGATTTCGCCGTCGATGACGCCGGCAACGTCCTGCTGGTGACCCATGACGAGCAGTCGCCGCTGCAGCTGCTGACGCCCGGCGGTGCGGGCTACGCGGCGCATCCGGTGGACCTGGATCTGCCCGGTGGCAACAATAGGTTGGCGTGCCGCTGGTCAGGGGGTATGTTTATATTGTGGACCAGAGACAAACCCGAAGTAATAGTTCTGCAACTGCAGCCCTGATCCTGCTGCTCCTGGCACTCGTCCTCGCCCTGGCGGCCTGCGGCGGCGGATCTGCGCCGCCGGACCCCGGCGACAACAACGGCGCTAACGGGGGCGACAACGGCGGCGACACGCCGACCAAGGCCACCCTCAACGCCACGATCAAGGACGCCGCCGGCCAGCCGCTCGGCGGCGTGGCCGTGCTGCTGGGCCTGAATGCCGCGATGACGGGCGCCGACGGCCAGGTCAGCTACGAAAACCTGCTGCCCGGCACGTACACCGTGACGATGCAGGACGGCGCCGGCAACTACGACGGGCGCGAGGTGACGCTGGCGGCCGGCGAGTCCAGCGTGTCGTTCACACTGCCCAATCCCAGCGGCGGCCTGGCCGTGACGGAAGTATCGCCCGCGCTCAACTCGACGGGCGCGGGGCTGGGTGCGCGCTTCGTCATGCAATTCAACGACGACTACGAAGTGGCGTCCGTGGCCAGCGACGATTTCACGATCACGCCTGATATCGGCGACGTCGAACTGGCGGTCGTTGATCCCCTGTCGACGGGCTCCGGCGAACCGACCGACTCCGCTTACCTGGCGCTGGTCCCCACGCAGCAGCTGCCCACCAATCAGCAGATCCTGGTCGAACTGACCGGCTCGATCAACGCCGCGGACGGCAGCGCCCTGACCCAGCCCGTGCGCTGGCGGTTCAAGACCTCGGCGGCGGACGACTACCCGCCGCAACTGACGGGCTCCAGCCCCGCCGACGGCCAGACGAATGTCCCTCCCAACCTGCCGGTGCGCTTCGACTTCACCGAAAAACTCGGCGCACTGGACGATGACGTAACCTTCACGATCGCGCCCGCGGCCGCGGCCAGCCTCAGCGTGGTCGGTTCCAGCCTCTACGCCAGTTTCGCCGGCGGGTTGGAGATCAACACGGCCTATACCGCCACGCTGTCCGGCGTGCCGGACGAGCTGGACAACCGCGACCTGGTCACGGTCTACACGCTTGGCTTCACGACGGGCGAGCAGCCGGCGGCTCTCAACTACCGCGAGCCGGAGTGGGTCGCCAACAGCGACCTGATCGTCTTCGCCGCGGACAACGGCGGCACCTACGACATCTTCAGCATCAAGCCCGACGGCACCGAGCTGACGCAGCTGACGGCGCTGCCCGGCGACGAGCGCCACCCGACGGTCTCGCACAGCGGCGAACTGCTGGCCTTCCAATATCGCGCCGGCGGCAAGTGGAGCATCTGGGTACTCGACCTGACCGGCGGCGAACCCGTGCAGATCACCTCCGACGATTACAACGACACCGAGCCGCAGTTCTCGCGCACGTTAAGCGACCGGATCATCTTCACCTCCGATCGCAGCCAGCCGCGCGGCCTGTACCTGATGAACGCCGACGGCTCCAACGCGGAGGAGCAGGACTCGGGCTTCGGCTCGGCCCAGGGCCAGGCGGCGCTGCACCCGCTGCTCGACACGCAGATGCTGTTTACGGCGGGCGGCGGCGACGACCGCGACATCTGGCGCAAGACGGTCAGCGCGATCGACGGCTCGGCGATCAACCAGAATTTCACCGGCGACCTGCTCGCCGACGACCACAGCCCGGCCTGGGGGCCGGACGCCGGCTACTTTGTGTTCATTAGCGATTTCGCCGGTGTCGACAACCTCTGGTATGCCGAGGCCACCGGCGAGTTCGAGGTGCAGCTGACGGAGTTCGACCAGCCGGTGCTGGACGCCTGCGTCTCGCCGGTTAACGGCGACGCACGCGCGATCATCAGCGTCGAGGACGGCAACGGCGGCACCAGCCTGGTCTTCGTCGACCTGGTCTCGGGCGACGTGCTGTCCTATCTGACGGGCGGGGAGGCCGGCGATTAGCAACCAGCTGCGACCCCGCATCGCCGGACACACCGCGCTGCTCGTCTCGGTGCACCTGTCCGCCCCGCTCAAGGCGCGCCAGTCCGCCGACGGTCCGGCCGAGCCCGCGCCGGAAAACGGCAACGCCGCGATCATCGCCGAGCTGTCACGCCGCTACGCCGCGGGTGCCGACGCCAAGATCGCCACCTACGACTTCATCGAGCTGGCGGTGGCCGCCGGCCTGCGCGTGTCGCATACGCTCGAGTTCACCGTCAAGCGCATCAGGCCGGACTACTACCTGGGCAGCGGCCAGGTCGACGAGATCTGCGAGCATGCGCGCGGCATCGGCGTCGAGCTGGTGGTCATCAACGCGCCCTTGAGCCCGGTGCATCAGCGCAATTGGGCCGAGCGGCTCAAAATGCCCGTCCTCAGCCGCTACGACCTGATCTTCGCGATCTTCGACCAGAACGCCCGTACCGCCGAGGGCCAACTGCAGGTGGAGATGGCGCGGCTGCGCTACGAGCTGCCGCGGATCGTCTCCAGCTACGAAGCGCTCGACCCGCTGGCCGGCGGCATCGGCACGCTCGGCCCCGGCGAGCAGCTGACCGAGCGCATCAAGCGCCGCCACCGCCGGCGGATCTACGACATCGAGCAGAAGCTTGAGAAGCTGCGCCAACAGCGCGCGCTGCGGCGCCAGCGCCGCAGCAAGAGCGGCATCTTCATCGCCAGCCTGGTGGGCTACACCAACGTCGGCAAGTCGACGCTCTTGAACCGCCTGACCGGCAGCGGGGTGCTGGTCGCCGACCAGTACTTCGCCACGCTGGACCCGACGGCCCGCAGCCTGCGCCTGCCCGACGGCGGCAAGATCCTGCTGACCGACACCGTTGGCTTTTTGGACGACCTGCCGCCGGAGCTGGTGGAGAGCTTCCGCGCCACGCTGGAGGAGATGGAGGGCGCCAGCCTGCTGATCCATCTGGCCGACGCCAGCCACGGCCGCGTCGGAATGCAGATCGACAGCGTCCGAAAGATCATCGGCGAAATCGGCCTGGCGGAAACGGACGAGCTGTTGGTGTTCAATAAGACCGACCGTGCCGATGCCGAGACGCGCGCGGAGCTGGAACAGGCCTATCCCGAGGCGCTGTTCGTCAGCGCTAAGACCGGCGAGGGCCTCCGCGACCTGCTGGCACGCCTGATGGAGAAACACGCCAAAAGCGGCAAAGTCTACGACCCGGAGTAGGGGCGCGCCATTGATGGCTACCACTCAAACCAGTAGCACAACCCCGCCAAGGCGGGGTTGCGCGAATAAGTCCAAGTAGAAAGTGAAAGTAGAAAGTCCTTCGAGCAAACGGTGAGTTTCAAGTCACTTTCACTTTTACTTGCCACTTTCACTTGCCCGGAAGCATGCACGGGGGCTTGCGCTACTTCCGCAATACCACAATCCCGTCATACGCCGGCACGGTGACCGGCCCGTCCACCACGCTGCCGTCGTTGACCGCGGTGTCCTGGGTGCCGGCGATCCGCTGCCAGTCGCCCGCGGGCAGGTCCACCGCCTGCGCGTGGTCGAGCGGGTTGCAGACGGCATAGCCGCCGCTGTACTCGCGGCCATAGACGCCGGTCTGAACCGTGATCTCGTTTTCCGTCACCGTCTCGGCGTACAACAGTTCCGCTTCGCCCAGCGGATAGCCCAGCCAGCCGCGGCCGGCGCCGGCGTTGTCGTACTCGTCGAACCACATCAGCCCCAGTGAGCCGTGTCCGGCGGTGTTGATCTCGTAGCTGAAGTACGCGCCCGCGATCAGCGCAGACGTCAGGCCCCAGCGCATTTTCTGGTAGTTGGGCACGAAGCCCGGCTGGTCGAAGGGGTTTTCATATTCGCCGCCGCCGTCGCCGTCCGGCCCCTCTTCATCCTCGTAGGTCTCGATCCAGGTATAGTTCGGCTCCGGCGATTGCCCGCGCCATTCCATCACGCCGCCGAAGCGGTCCACCCACTCCGGCTCGAAGTCCTCGTCCACCCCGAACATCTCGGTGTGCCAGCCGACGGTGCGGCCGGGCCATTCGTCCCAGCCGGCCAACAGCGGCCAGCTCTCGAAATGGTTGCCGTGGTAGTCCGGGAAGCGCCGCCCGCCGCCATTGTTTCGGAAGATCGGCCGGCCCGCGTGGCCCGTCTCGAACATCAGCGTCATGTACTCCACGCCCGCCAGCCAGGCCGCGTCGAAATCGGCGAAGCTTTCGGCGACGTTGTCGTGGTCCAGGTCGACGCTGTGCGCCGTGTCCCAGAACAGCCAGCTCTGGGTGTCCTCGGTGCGGTCGAACAGGTAGCCGTCCACGTCGGCGCTGAGGTCGATGAAGAACGGCTCGCCGGCGTGGCCCATCCGGTAGCAGTACTCCACCCAGTTCTCCGGCGCCGCCGCGCCGTGCAATACCGCGTCCGGGCAGTCGTTGGTCAGGTTCATCACGTACGTCCCGGGCCAGAAACGGATGATCGGCGCGATGCGCGCCCCCGCCGCGTGCGTGGCCGTGCCGGACTCATAGCTGCCGCGCTCGACCGTCAGCGTCCGGCTGCTCTCGTCCAGGCCGGTCACCGTCATGATCTCGCCGTCGCACAGCACGTCGCCGTCGGCGTGGAAGATGTCCCAGGTCGTGGGCATCTCGTATTGCGCCTCGCCGCTCTGCGTCCAGTCACTGACGGTCAGCGTGGTCTGGCTGGCGTCGATGCCGCCGGCGAGCTCCGTGCCGGCCTCGGTTAAAAACCACTCGTCCGGCCAGTCGGGCATGAACCAGTTGTAGTGCTCGCCGTCGACCGCCCACTCCGGCCCGTAGGGGATCTCGGAGAAGGTGACGTACTGCATCAGCTCGACAGCCGGATTGGCGGCCCGGAGCGCGTCGCTCCACAGCGGCTCCTCCTCGTCCCAGTACAGGTACTTGCCGCCGAAGTTGTCGATCACCACGTCATAGCGTGCGCATTCCGCCACCGTGTTGCGGTCCCAGTCCGGGTACCACATGCCCAGCCGCGGGAAGGGCGGGCCGGCCGCGGCGTCCAGGCACTCGATGCTGCCGCCTGCTACGAGGTCCAGCGCGTGGTCTCCGACCACCACGAACACCAGGTGCACGTTGCCCAGCTCGCTGACCAGGTCCAGGCCGCCCGGCAGCGCCCAGCCGGCCTCGCCGGCGGAACTCCAGGCGCCCAGCCAGCGCCATTGCTGCTTGGCGAAATCGCCGACGCCGACCCAGGCCTCAGTGTCGACGAGATGCGAGCCGAGGTTGAGTTGGTAGGGCACGCGGTCGGGACCGAAGCCGCCGAGCTTGAACCGCGCCCAGCCGAAGGCATCGTCGCCGCTGCGCACGTGCACGGTCAGCCCTTCCTTGGAACTGCCGTCGCTGATGCCGTTGGTGTTGTAACCGGTGAAGCTGTACGAACTGGAAGTGGTTCGTTCGTCCGGCGGCGGCCACGACAAATCGGGGATCGCCGGTGCCACCTGCGCGCCGGGCGTGTCGCCGTCGACCGGCGCCTCGGTGGACACGCTGCTGAGCGTGCAGCCCGCCATGCTGCAAGCGATCGCGATGGTAATCAGGAGGAAGCTCCAGGACGCGCGGCAACGATCAGCCAAGTAAATCTGCATGCTGGATTATAACCTTGCCGGTTGGAAGCGTCGGCTTCCAGTCGGCGGATTATTTCCCGTGGCGTCATCGCCCGCGGCGACTACCAGGTGCCAGGTTCAAGAGTGAAGGTTCAAGGGCTTGTGCTCCCCAACTGACAACGGAAAACTGAAAACTAATCCGGCGACACGGAGGTCGCCGCTACGTTTCTTTGCTTAAGCCTACGCTTGCCACTTATGCTTTTTCGACGTGCCTGGGGGTGGTCTGTTTAAGTGGTTAATATTAAAATGTTAAACATCGTTTTAATCTATGGAGCCGAAAGTGGTTAGGGTAGGTTGGTTTTGCATCGCGTTTCTGTGTGTTATTTTGAGTTCCTGCGCCGGATCGAGCCCGGTTGTTACTCCCGCAGACAACACAACACCGGTCCTGACGGACAGCCTGGACGGGTTTAGCCTCACGGTCGATCCGGCCAGTCTGCTGGAGGGTACGCGGGCGGCGGCGTTTACGCTCGCGGTCGAATCGCAGCCCGATCAGACCGTTGTCCGGATCAACGCCGCTCAGGCCCGCAGTCTCAAGGCGCTGTACTGCACGCTGTCCTTCGATCCGGAGCGGTACACGCCGGTCGCGGCCGCGCCCGTCTTCGATCCGGAGCGGCAGCTCTATCTGGACGTCACGCCCGAGCGCGGCGTGCTGGAGTACGGCCAGGTCCTGCGGGACGCGCTGGCCCAGCCGGGGTTCAGCGGCGACGGCGCCCTGGCGGCGATCACGTTCGCGCATGCCGGCCAGCCGCCGGTGGTGGAGCGAAGCGTGTGTGCCCCGCCGGTGAAGCCGGCCGCGCGGGCCGAGTTGATGCTGGAAGCAATGGACACGCTGGTCTGGCCTTACGCGAATCCCGGCGACTACAACGAAGACGGGCTGGTCGGCGTCAGCGACCTGACCCCCCTCGGTGTGCATTTCAACAAGACCAGCGCCAGTGCCGACTGGAACGCTGCCCGGGTCGCCGACGGCAACGACGACGGGGCGATCACCGTCGCCGACATCACCACGATCGGCCAGAACTTCAACGCCTTCGTCGAAGGCTACAACGTCTACATGAGCCCGGACCTGCCGGGCGCGTCAACGGGTCCGTTCAGCGCCGACGACCTCCTCGGCTCCGTCACGCGCGAGAACGCGGTCAGCAACGACGGTGAGCCGCTGTGGTTCATGTTCCCGTTCCTTGACGTGATTGAAAACGACTATCTGTGGGTCGTGCCGTACCACGGCGACGAGGTCGGCATCGCCAGCAACTGGACCAACGGGCCGCTGGACACGGTCGCCCAGCTGGCGCTGGCCGAGCCCGCGCTGGAAGGCCGCGGCGCCCGCGTCGACCCGTATCTTTCCTATGCCGACGAGTCGCTGACGTTCACCCTGACCGACGGCAGCGCCGGCGACGTCAGCGCCTCCGACGACACGCGCTGGCTGGTCTGGCCGGAGGAGGCCGGCGCGTTCACGCCCGGCACCGGCGAACTGGTGTTCGACCCCAGCTTCAGCGGCACGCTGTATGTCTCGGCCAGCTACCAGGGGGGATCGTGTTTCCCGTTCGCCTTGGCCGTCCTGCATTCACCCAACCAAAAACTTACCAGCTTCTTCCGCAATGCGTACGAACCACACGCCCGGATTACCGCCAGCCCGCCCTGCGGGAGGGCGTGGCTGACAACGCTGATCTCCGCCCGTAGCAGTATTGACTATAACTACAATATCCAGCAATGCCTGTGGAAGCACAACGGCCGGACTACTATTCAACAGGGTCCATGGGAATCCTTCACCGGACACAAATGGGATTTTTCGATCGACCTGCCGGAGGGCATGCACAAGTTTGAGTTGGAGGTGATCGATGGGACCGGGATGACCGATGAGGCCTCGGTGATCGTACCGGTCACCCCGCACAACTGGGCAAACGATGTAATTGCCCAGGCCTCGCCGACCGAGGGTTGGGCCCCGTTGACGGTCAGGTTTCACCCGATCTGGAGCAATATGACCATCGATGATGTTGCCTCGATTGATGTCGATGTGGACAGTGACGGCCGGGTCGACCTCGTTAACGTCGATCGGAACGGCTTCGAGTACACGTATCTGAAAGAGGGTATCTACCGGGCCTGGTTTATCTACAAAATGGAGCTCGGCAAAACATATCGCTACGGGTTGATCATTACGGTTTTTCCGAACAGCTCCGAGCCGGACCGGCCGTGGATCGACGTGTTGTATACACCGCATTTCGGCTACGCCCCGTTGGTTGTCGATGTGGAAATCCGTTGGTGGGATCCAATCCCGGCCCAGGCCGAGTTGAAGCATCATGCCAACGAGTTAGACAAGCCAGCATCTTCGATTGACTGGAATCCCGGCAGCACGAGCCCGACGCATGCCACTCTAACCTTTACTGCACCAGGTGAGTACAACCACACCTTTTGGGTCGTCGGCTCCTCCGGCTCGGCGGCGTACCACGGGATCACCGTGCGCGTCTGGGAAGTGGCGCAGACCGACCCGCCGCCGACCTGCACGTTGGAGGGGTCGCCCTCGGAGGGGGCCCCGCCGCTAGAAGTCGAGTTCGACGCGGACTGGATTCCCGGCGGCTCGACGGATGTCGTCTGGGCGGGGGTGACCGGCCTGGCTGACAACGGGCTGTTCTGCCCGACCGACAAGATCGACCACCTGACGCAGAACCAGCATTACACCTACAAGCGCACCTATCCGCAGACCGGCACCTATGTCGAGAAGCTGTACGTCATCGACTCGAATTTCCGGGTGGCGGAGGACTGGGTGGAGATCGTCGTCGCCGGCGAGTACAACAACAAGCCGTGGATCAACGTGACCTGCACGCCGGACCGGGGCCTGGCGCCGCTGACGACCCATCTGGTGGTCGACTACGGCGACTTCGATGGCGATCCGGTGACCCTCTCCGAGAAGAAACCGACGGGCTGGGAGGAAGTCCCGGGCGCGGCGCCCTATGACCTGACCTTCCCTCTGTACGATCCCGGCCTGTACGAGTTTACCTTCCGCGTCAACGACAACCGCGGCGGGTCCGCGGAGGCCACCGCGGTCGTGCTGGTCGGCGAGCGCCGCAATGTCACCGTGGTGGAGATTGACACCTATGAGGTCGATGTGGAGAAGACCAGCGATGGCAAGCCGGTCGTGACCTACTCCCGCTGGACCGGCGAAAAGACCGTCACCAACAATACCTTTAACGAGAACGTCTATGTGAATGACTGGAGCACGCCCGAGCAGATCGTCGACGACGCCGGGTATTACGTGGAGACCGAGCCGAACGGCGCGGACAACGGGTTCGAGACCTTCGTTTACGATCCGCATGTGGCGCACCTGTACCATCTGCTGGGCCAGTGGTCGTCAGGCGGATCGAAAGCAAAAAGCACCTCGGCGCTGACCTGGAGCACGCCGGAGTTGATCGAAGGCAACCAGAACATGGGGGCCAACATGTCGCTGGCGGTGATCGGCGGCTATCCCGCCCTCGCCGGCTACCAGAACGAGGCACCCGACAGCACGGTCACCAAGGACCTACTGTATTTCTACAGCGAGGACGATGGCACGGGCGGGCTGGACTGGCACCTGACGACGATCGACGCGAACGACACGGCCGGGCTGTACATCAACCTGATCCAGGGCGTGTCAGCGCCGCAGGTGGCCTACATCGCCAAGACCGCGGAGGATCACTATCAACTGCGCTTCGCCAGCGGGGCCGATGCCGCGGGCAGCAGCTGGAACACGCCGGTGACCGTCTTCGACGACCAGGGGATCTACGGCATCGATTTCCCGCCGGCGCTGTGCCTGGTGGACGGGCACCCCCTGTTGATTTGGGGCGATAACTTCGGCATGCTGGAATTGTCGTTGGCGGATGACGCGGCCGGCACCAGCTGGTCCCCCGCGGCCGCTCTGACGATCGGCGGTTACCGCCCGACGCTGGTGGCGATGACCGATACACAGCTCGCGCTGATTTACCTGAGTTTAGATCGTACTAAGCTGGAGATGCTGCCCGGCTCCTATGATCCGTCGCTCGACAGCCTCGAATTCTCTGACGCAATCACGGTGTACGAGTTTGGCGCCGCCGAGAACGCCGAGTACCTGAACTACGACGTGTGTTATACAGCCGGCGAGGCTTTCCCGTCGATCGCGCTGGTCGATTCGAGCACGGATCCCGACTCGATGCATTATGTAACGTTCGAACCGCAACCGGAGTAGCAAGATAAGAGATCTTAGATCACGTGGGGCAGCCGGCCCGGCTTGTATGTTAGTAACAAACCGGGCCGCCTGCGCCACGTGATAGCTATTCACGATATAAGTTGTGCCGGGACCACTGGGTCAGCTATACGCTGGCGGACTCCGGACTTCGGACTTGCCCCCCCCACGGGAGCTTGCTCTACTGGACTAGTAGCACAATCCCGCCATGGCGGGATTGTGCGCCTGAAATAAACAAGCACGGGGGCTTGCTCTACTGCATAAGCTTACGCTTATCACTTACGCTCGTTGGACACCGGTAGGCCGGACTCCAGTCCGGCGGCACGTAGCGGGGATTGAACGCAATGCCAACGGGCTGAAGCCCGTTGCTACATGCTCATCACAAAGGAGACACTCACGCTCTCCCCACTTTGCCCTTTGGCCTATTGCCTTTGGCCTGGTTTTCCCCCCTTTCCCCGTTCCCCTTTAACCATTAACCTTGTTTCCAAGGCTAATCCGGCGCCGGAGTCAGCGCCGCTACGGCTGGCCACTGATCACTGACCACTGACTCCCACTTATCCCCAATCCATCCACACTAAATGCTATAATAAACCCGCGCGATGCGCAGAGGGTTGAGTTGTCACTTCAGGAGCTACGAACGCGGCTAAGGGGCCGCCGTGATGAGTTGCGCCACATGCGCGCGGCCGTGCTTGCCGGCGGGTCCAGTGCCGAACGCGAGGTGTCCCTGGTCAGCGGACGCGCCGTCGCGCAAGCGCTGATCGACGCCGGCTACACCATCGAGCTGCTCGGTGTCGGCCCAGACGACATCTCCTTTACGCGCGAACTGATCGCCCCGATCCTGGCCTCGCTGTCCGGCGGCGACCCGGCCGACGCAAGCCTGCCGGCGCTGGCCGCGCAGTCGGGCATCGTCCAGTACCTGCGCGGCGTGCGGGTGGTCGTGACCACGATGCACGGCACGCGTGGCGAGGACGGCGTCTGGCAGGGCGTGCTGGAACTGCTCGGCCTGCCCTATGTCTCGGCCGGGGTCAAGGGCAGCGCGCTGGCGATGGACAAGCTGATCTCCAAGCGGCTGTTCAGCCAACTCGGCATTCCCACGCCGCGCTACTGGGTGGCGGAAGCGGGCCTGGCCTGCCGCGTTGAAATCCCCGCGGAGATCACGCGGCTGGTGGCAAAGCCGATCGCCGAGGGCTCGAGCGTCGGCATCGCGATGGTCGACAACGACTCGACGGGCTGGGCGCGCGTGGCGGAACTCGTCTCCGAGTACGGCCGGATGCTGATCGAGGAGCGCATCGACGGGCGCGAGCTGACCGCCGGCGTGATCGGCCACGGCGATGATCCCGTGGCCCTGCCGCTGGTCGAGATCCGGCCCAAGACGCGCGATTTCTACGACTACACATCGAAATACACCAAGGGCGAGACGGATTACATCGTGCCGGCGCCGCTAGACGCGGCGGCGGCCGAGGCGGTCCAGCGGCACGCGCTGACGATCTTCCGCGAGTTCGAGCTTATGCCCTATGCGCGGATCGACTGCCTGCTGGACGCGGACAACGTGCCGTGGTTTCTCGAGGCGAATACGCTGCCCGGCTTCACGCCGCTGTCGCTGTTGCCGCAGGCGGCCCGGGCCGCGGGCGTGGACTTCACGGAGCTGTTGGAGCTGCTGCTGTTGTTGGCGGTGGAGCGCTGGGAAGCATCCCGCGGAGGTGCGCGATGAGACGCGGACGGTTCGGCAGGGTCACGGTCAAGCCGGCGGTGAACATCCCGCGGCCGCGCCCGTACCGGCGGCCGCCTTACCTGGCGCTGCTGCTGGCGGCCACCGCGATCGCCGTGGGCGGCTGCCTGGTCTGGGGCGGTTACGCCCTGGCGGCGCGGGTTACGCCCGAGCGCGTCGTGGTGCGCGGGTGCTGGATGACGGACACGCTGGCAGTGCTCGACGCGATCGGTTTCAACGGGCTGCAGGACGTCGGCGAGTTGCGCCGCGGCGTGGCCGCGCTGGACTTCTCCGAGCAGCGCTGGCTGCGCGGCATCAAGATCTCCCAGGACGACATCAATACGACGGTGCTGACGGTGGATGAGCGCTGCCCGTTGTTGTTCGTGCAGGCGCCGGACCGCAACTACTGGCTCTGCGACGACAGGGCGCTGGTTGTATTCAGCGAACGCCTGGACGTAGGCGAGCAGTTCGACAAGGTCCAGGCGCTGCCGGTGGTCAAGCCGCGCGCCGCCGACCTGCGCCAGGTCCAGCTGGCGGCGGATACGCTGCTGGCGACGGCGGCGGGCTGCCGCGAGGTGCTGCCGGGCCAGGTCGGGCACATCATCCTGCTGCCGGACGGGCAGCTCGAGCTGGTGCTCAAGACGGGCTTCCGCATCCAGCTGGGCGAGCCGGTGGAGCTCGAGGTCAAGCTCGGGGCGCTGCCGACGGCGCTGCGGATCTGCCAGGAGGACAATCCGGACCTCGATTGCCTGGATGCGAGAAATCCGCAAAAGTTTTACGAAAGTGCGAAGGAACCGATTAATTATTAGCGCCGGTGGCGCTGCGCTCGGCCGCATTCGGCCGGGCTGGGTTATAGTGTGAGAGATGGCCAATAGCAGGATCATTCTGGGAATCGACATCGGTTCCACCAAGATCGCCACGGTGGTGGGCGAAACGCACACCACGCGCGGGCTGGTGCTGCGCGGCTTGCGCGTGGTGCCTACCGAGGCGATCACGCGGGGGACGGTGCGCGACCTCAACCAGGCCGCCAAGGACATCGACGACTGCTATTCGGGCGTGATGTACAGCTCGGGCCTGGCGACCGATCAGGTCTACGTCGGGATCACCGGCCGCGACCTGGCCAGCATCAACCGTTCCGCCGCCGTCGAGATCACGCACCCCGAGGGCGAGGTCGAGGCCGAGGACGTCGACCTGGTCATCTCGCACTCGCTGCCCCAGCAGCTGCCGGCCGGCCAGCAGATCGTCCATTCGATGGTCCGCGAGTTCACCCTGGACGGCATCCGCACCAACCGCTCGCCCGTCGGCATGATCGGCCAGCGGCTGGGCGTCGAAACCCACGTCGTGATCGGCTCGACCAGCCAGATCGCCAATCTCGAGCGTGCCCTGTCGCGCGTCGACCTGGCGGTCCGCAGCTACGTCTTCAACCTGATCAGCGCGGGTGAGGCGGTGCTGAGCGCCGAGGACCGCAACGCGGGCTGCGTGCTGATCGACTTCGGCGGCGGCACAACCAACGTCGGCGTATTCCACGGCGGGACGCTCTGCTTTTCGCGCTGCATCCCCCTCGGCGGCCAGAATTTCGATATCGACCTCAAGCAGGGCCTGGGCGTCTCCTTCGAGGAGGCCCAGCGCCTGAAGAAAAGTTACGGCAAAGCCTGGATCGATCCCGACAACGAGGAGCTCGAGGACTTCATCGACATCAAGTTCTACGGGCGTCGCGAGTACGACAAGATCAAGCGCCGGCGGATCTTCGAGATCATGCAGCCGCGCACCGAGGAGATTCTCGAGCACATCATCGACGCGCTCAACGACAGCGGCGAACTGGCGCGGATCGCCGGCGGCGTGATCATCGTCGGCGGGTCCAGCCAGATGCGCCAGCTGCGGCGCTACCTGCAGAAGTACCTGCAGCGGCCGGTCCGCGTGGGCCTGCCGACGGGCATCGGACACCTGCTGGACGAATACCGCACGCCGGCCTTCGCGGCCACGCTGGGCCTGCTGCTTTACGGCGCCAAGCATGAGCAGACTATCCAGAACGGCGACAACTCGTTTGTCGGTGAAGTGATCACCGCCTTGCAGGAGATGTGGGGCAAATTGTTTCCCACGCGTGAAAAGTAATCAACATTATGCACATTTGCTATAATAATGTGGATAACTGCCGCGGGGCAGCGCGATGGCGCGCACGGATTATCTGTGCACGGAGGGTGGTTAAATGAATATGTCAACGATTGAGTATGCGCCGCATGACTTGCAGGCCAAGATCAAAGTCGTGGGGATCGGCGGCGGCGGGTGCAACGCCCTGGACCGCATGATCGAGGCGGGTCTGGAGGGTGTGGACTTCATCGCGCTCAACACTGATTTCCAAGCGCTGAGCCGCTCGAAGGCCGCCCATAAAATCCAGCTCGGCCAGAAGCTGACCAAGGGTCTGGGCGCGGGCTCGAATCCCGAGGTCGGCCGCCGCGCCGCCGAGGAAAGCCGCGCCGATATCCAGGAGCTGATCGCCGGTGCCGACATGGTCTTCGTCACCTGCGGCATGGGCGGCGGGACCGGTACCGGCGGTGCGCCGATCGTCGCCAACATCGCGCGTGAAACGGGAGCGCTGACCGTGGGCATCGTGACGCGGCCGTTCAAGTTCGAGGGCCGCCGGCGGACCAAGGTCGCCACCGAGGGCATCACCGGCCTGCGCGACCAGGTCGACACCCTGATCGTGATCCCCAACGACCGGCTGCTGGACCTGGTGACGGAGAGCACCAGCCTCTACGAGAGCTTCCGTGTCGCCGACGAGGTGCTCAGGATGGCGGTGGCCGGCATCAGCGAGCTGATCCTCAAGCCGGGGCTGATCAACCTGGACTTCGCCGACGTGAAGATGATTATGGAGAACAGCGGCACGGCGATCATCGGCCTGGGCGAGGCCTCGGGTGAGCAGCGCGCGGTCAAGGCGGTGGAGGAGGCGATCCTCTCGCCGCTCCTGGAATCCAGCATCGACGGCGCGCGGGGCGTGCTGATCAACTTCATCGGCGGGCGCGACCTGAGCCTGCAGGAAGTGAACACGGCGGCGGAGATGGTCTCCAGCCGCGTCGACGACGAGGCCAACATCATCTTCGGCGCCAACGTGGACGAGGAGAAGCGCGACCGCGTGCGCGTGATGATCCTGGCGACGGGCTTCAGCGTGGAGCAGGTCCTGCAGACGCCGACGCAGATCCGGACCACGGAGAAGAAGCCGGAATCGATGCCGGTCAAGCTGATCTACGAGGACACCGGCCGGCAGAAGCCGTTGCCGACGATGCCTGAGCCGGTCACGCCGGCGGCTCCCGCGGCGGCTGAGAAGGAAGACGACCTGGATATTCCAGCCTTCTTGCGCCGGTTGAAGAAATAGCGAGACGCATGGACACGACAAGCTGGCAGGGGCAAATCAAGGCGAACCTGGACCGCGTGCGGGAGAACATTGCCGCGGCTGCCGCCGGGCGCGAGGTCGCCCTGATCTGCGTCACCAAGTACGCCCAGGACGCCTGGGTCGAGGCGCTCCTGGACGCCGGCGCCGAGCAGCTGGCGGAGAACCTGCTGCCCCGCGGCGCCGAGCGTTTTGCGCGGCTGTTCGAGTCGGGTTACCGTTTCACCCGCCACCTGATCGGGGCGCAGCAGAGCAAGAAGCTCAAGCTGATCCCCGGGCAATTCGACCTGTTCCAGGCCGTCGACCGCGAGAAGGTCGCCACGCTGCTCAACGAGCACCTGCAGGCGGCCGGCGCGGAGTTGGATGTCCTGCTGGAGATCAACATCGCGGGCGAGGAGCAGAAGCACGGCTTTGGCGCGGACGGCGCGGTGGAGACGGCTGCGCGGCTGGCCGCGGAGTGCCCGGCGCTCAGCATCCGCGGGCTGATGGCCGTGCCGCCCTGGCCGGATGCCTATGCGGACGACGCGGAGTTCGAACGTGAGACGCGGACGTATTTTCGACAGATGCGAAGCCTTTTTGATAGAATGAGCGCTGACTGTCCGGCCCTGACGGGGTTGGACACGCTCTCGCTCGGCATGAGCCAGGACTATGTCTGGGCGGTCGAGGAGGGTGCCACCATGGTCAGAGTGGGTAGCGCCTTATTTGCGGGAATCTAGTTTCGGTGTTTAAGGCGATGGAGGGTTAGAGATGAGTTTGTTGGACGGGGTTTGGCGCCTCATCGGCGCGCATGACGACGAGCTGGATGACAATAACGTGATGGAGTACCCGCAAAAGCCGCCGGCCGCGGAGGCTGGCGAGCATGAAAAGCAAGACATAATTTCGATGCCGATGCCGGAGAAACAGGCGGTCTATGTAGTGAAGCCGATGCGCGACGCCCAGGGCAACGCGGAGTACAGCCTGTCCGCCTACGTCAATTTCTTAAAAAGCCACCAGACGCTCGTGTTGGACATTAACGAGCTGGTCAAGGTCGACCGCGACGAGGCGATGCGCATCGTCGATTACCTGGCGGGTGCCGTGCGGATGGCCGAGGGCGAGGCGTTCGAGATCTCCGAGCACATTTTCATCTTTACGCCGCATAACATCACCTTGGCGGGAGATCCGCTCCGACGAATCGAGGTGGTCTGAGTTGAAGAAAAACGATGTCGATTTCAGCTGGCTGAGCCTGGGGGGCATCGGGGAGATCGGCAAGAACTGCTACGTCCTCAACGTGGCGGGCAAGCTGCTAATCATTGACGTGGGTATGAGCTTCCCCGATATGCGCGATTTCGGCGTGGACGTCGTGATTCCGGATTTCACCTACCTGGTCAAGAATCAGCACCGCGTCGCCGGGATCATCCTGACCCACGGCCACGAGGACCACATCGGCGGCTTGGCCTACCTGCTGCAGGACCTGACCAAGATCCCGCCGATCTACGGCAGCAAGTTCACGCTGGGATTGTTGCGCGGCAAACTGGCCGAGTTCGACCTCGGCGATACCGAGCTGACGCAGTTCAAGCCCGGCGACGACCTCAACATCGGCGGCATCGACGTCCAGACGCTGCGCGTGACGCACAGCATTCCGGATGCCTGCTCGGTCGCCGTACACACGCCGGTCGGCATCTACCTGCACTCCGGCGACGTCAAGCTGGATCCGACGCCCGTCGACGGGCGCACCACCGACTTCGACAAGCTGGCCTCGATCGGCGACCAGGGCGTGACGGTGTTGTCGATGGACGTCACCAACATCGAGCGCACGGGCCTGAGCGGCTCGGAGACCTCGGTCCGGCCGGCGCTGCGCGATTACGTCGCCCAGCACCGCGGGCGCGTGTTCCTGACCACCTTCGCCAGCAACATCCACCGCATCCAGCAGATGATCGACATCGCGGTGGAACTCAACCGCAAGGTGCTGGTGCTGGGCCGCACGATGGTCGACAACACGGCGATGAGCCAGGACCTGGGCTATCTGAAAGTGCCACCCAACGTGCTGATCCATCCGACCGACGTCGACAAGGTCAAGCCGCACCGGCTGATGGTGATCCTGACCGGCTCGCAGGGCGAACCGCTGGCGGCGATCTCCAAGCTGGCCAGCGGCGAGCACCGCTTCCTGACGGTCTCGCAGGACGACCTGTTTATCTTCTCCGCCAGCCCGATCCCCGGCAACGAGACGGCGATCTATTCCGTGATCGACGACCTGTTCAAGAAGGGCGCCGAGGTGATCTACGGCCTGGGCACGGGCGCGCACGTCAGCGGCCACGGCAACCAGGAGGAGATCCGCGAGTACGTGCAGATCGCGCGGCCGACCTTCGCGATCCCGACGCACGGCGAGTACCGCATGCAGATGCGCTTCAAGAAGCTGGCGCCGCAGTGGGGCATCGACGAGGCCAACGTGCCGATCGTCGACCGCGGCGAGGTCTGGGCGTTCAACCGCGACACCTATCAGCAGATCGACACCGTCAAAACCGGCGCGATCTTTATCGGCGGCGACGGCGGGGCGGACATCAGCCGGCGGATGATCAACGAGCGGCTGGCGCTGGCCCAGGACGGCGTGCTGGTGTTCACGGTGGTGCTCAGCGCCGACGGCGAGCGGATCGTGGCCGGGCCAGACCTGATGAACCGCGGCTTTTTACCCGAGAAGCAGGCGCCGGAGCTCTATGTCGACCTCAGAGAGGAGATCGCCGCCGCGATCCTGAAGAACCGCCAGCGCACGCCGGAATTCCAACTGCAATTACGCAACAACGTGCAGAACGCGATCCAGCGCGTGATCTTCCAGAAGACGCGGATCAACCCGACCGTGCTCGGCATGGTCAGCTACGCCGGGAAGTAGCGCAGACGTCCCGTCTGCGTCCCATAGAGACGACGCCCCTGTCGCCGGATTGGATTCCGGATCGGGTGGCACGTCCGCCCACGAACATGTAGCAACGGGCTTCAGCCCGTTGACAATGCATACAGCCCGTTGATCGCAACGCCGGACTGAAGTCCGGCCTACCAGTGTGGAAGGGCTCCCCGAGCCCGGCTCAAAGCTGACACGTACCACGGGCGGCCCGTCTGCTGACCTTGAATGTCGGTGGGTCGGGGACCCACCGCTACGTGCCCAGCGCATTCAGTGCTGTGATGATCTCCTCGCGGGTGGAGCCGGTGTCGCAGATCGCGCGGAACTCCGCGCGCGTCAGCGGGTCGGGGCCGATCTCGACTTCGGCGAACACGTAGACCGGCATCAGCTTCTCCAGCGGGTCCCAGGTGATCGATGCTCCGCCACCGGCCGCCAGCTGCTGGCGTGCCTGCTCCAGCGTGATGGGATTGCTGCCCCAGGTGTTGACTTGCACCAGCCGCGGCGGCCGCGCGTAGCTGGCTTCCAGCTTGACCAGCTTGACGCCCAGCACCGCCCAGCAGCGCAGGTTATTGGTGTCGGCGCGCTTGAACACGGGCACGATCACCCGCGGGTCTTTTGCCAGGAAGTCGCTGTCCCACAGGCCGGCCAGCCAGTCCTCGGCATGTTGGCAGCAGGCGATCAGCGCCAGGGCGTCGGCCTCAGAAAGCGCCGGATCGGCGGCGACGGGGTACTGCGCCAACAGCTCCTCGGTCAACTCCTCGGGCGGTTCGAGAATCGTCAGCACGTCCAACTCGCCGGCGTCCAGGCCACACGGGATACCCACGTCGAGGCAGGAGAGCAGGTGCAGGCCGTAGAACACGGCGCAACTTGCCTCCAGGCTCGCGGCGGCGGTTTGGTCCGCGCCGATCGGCACGCCGGCGAAGGCGTCGCTGCCCAGCACGTCCTTCAGCGCGCCAACCAGCATCGCATAGCCGCGCGCGGTGCGCAGGAAATGCGTGATCGCCGGCTCGACGCGCAGGCGCGGGGTGGGCGGCTCCATCGGTCCGCAGGTCAGTTCGCAGCCGGTCTCCAGCTGCTTGATATGCGTCTCACGGCGCTGGGTGATCAGTGCCTCGAAGGCGTTCTTCAGCCGCTGTTTGTACAGCCCCGACATCATCAGGTTGGCATACTCATAGCCGCGGTCGGGCAGCAGGAACGTCTCCAGCGCGAAGACCTGGTAGTCGTACCAGCCCGAGTCGCTGAGCGGGACGAGGCTGACCTCGCCGCTTTGGATCGCCGCGGTGAAGATGTCCATCATGTCGGTCTGATCGACGGCGCCGGGCGGCATGCTGGCCATCAGCACGCCCTCCTTGGAGTAGGAGAACGGCCAGAAGGCCACGCCCAGGTTCTCGCCGTTGCTGGCGTTGCGGTCGATCACCTTGGTCTGCCAGGCGTCGGAGGCGATCAGCGCGTCGCGCAGGGCGGCCGGGCTGCCGAACTGGTCCTTAAACGGCAGCAGGTCGCGCAGATCGAGGTTCGAGGTCGGGTTGGTCAGGCGCTCATTGACGCGCTGGTACTTGTCGTAAGCCGCCAGCAGGTCGGGATTGTCGTCCAATACGGTGGCGATCGCCGCCATCGCGGACAGCTCGATGTCCGGCGTGGACCAGGTGATCTGCTGCTGGAAGGGCCAGCCGAAGGACTGCTGCAACAGCCGGTCGCGCTGGAAGACCAGCTCGAGCGTCGCGTCACCGGCATAGAAGCCCAGCGGCTTGGACAAAAACTCGTTGGCCAGGAAGTTGCTTTCGATCGTGGCCATGAATGTCGTGCCGGCGCCGGCGTCGGCGGTTCCGCCGCCCTGGTGGATCGCCGCCGCGATGAAGCCGAGCGCTAGGTCGCGCCCGTCGGAGGCCGGCTGAGCCTTCAGCCCGGCCAGGATGTCCGCTAAGAGCTGCTGCTTGCCGCCGGCGTTGACCGCGTCACCGTCATGGAAAGCGCGCTCGAGCGCGGCATAGACAGCGTCGTCGGTCGTCTTGGTGAAGCGGTCGAGCAGGTCGATCGAGGGCAGGATGCCGGCCGGGTTGTTGGCGGCCGCCAGGGCCTGCATCGTCGGGTAGAGCTGGTCCAGGCGCGCCTTTTCCGTCTCGTTCTCGGCCTCGCTCAGCGTCAGGCTGATTACGGAATCACTGCCGTTGACGTAGTACAGCGCGTAGTCGATGTTGCGCAGCTCGACCATGTAATCGACATAACTGGGATTCTTGGCGGCCAGCGTATCGTCGGGCGGCAGGTCGTCGGCGGGCTCTTGTTCGTAGACCGTCTTGGTCGTGCCGCCGCCGCCCGGTCCGCCGCCGGAACAGGAGACCAGGCAAAAGGCGCAGAGCATTGACGTAATCAGCCAGAGGATGCGAATGAGCTTCCCCGTCACCACGTGTCCCATCGTGTACCTCCCAAGGTACGAGGTTAGGTAATTACCAATTGAGCCCACCTTCATTTAGGTTATACCCAGAATAGCAGGGGCGGATTGTGTTCGATTCGGCAGTGGCTGGGCGGGGGCAAGTGCGCCCAACGTGCCTCCTGTTGGAGCGCTGGCTAGGTTGCCAGTATTCTCGATTATGGTGTTACGCGCCAACGATCTGGTTGCATCCGGCGGTCAGAAGGCTCCAAATTGCGTTTGCAACTCCACAGAAAGCGCCAATGGTCAGAGCCGGTTGCCATTCACATTTCAGGATCAGTTTGGAGCTTACTGCAATGCTTGCGGCCATCAAAATGAAGATGACAACATACTGCAGACCAGGTACGAGCAGGAGCGGTGCAAGAGGGATCATGGCCAGGATAGTGAATACCCAACCCAGAAGTGCAATCCCTAAGTGTAAGTTCTAAAGAGGTTGTTCATTCAGGTGCCCCATGAGAAGCTGTGAGTGCAAGAAAACCACAGTGACCAAGGAGCACCCGAA
>JAFGCY010000099.1 GCA_016932385.1 bacterium
GACGGCCGCACTCCGCGCAAAGGGCTGCTGTTCGCCATCATCGCGGCGGTCGTGAACTACGCGATCCTGATTGGCTATTTCTTCCTGCAACGCCTGATTGACGAGACGAATTGGTTTTGGGGGATGGCGACGGGCACGGCCTGGCTCTTCATCGGTCTGATCATACTCACCGTCATCGCCGCCTGGTGGCTGGCGGTCGGCCTGCTGGCGCGGACGGTGCTGCGCGTTACCTGGCTGACAGCGCTGAGCATCGCCAGCCGGGGCGTGATGTTCAACCTGCTCGCCTTCGTACTGATAGTGCCGGTCCTGATGCCCAACTACATCTGCCTCGGCTTGGCCGGCTCCACTGGGAATGCGGACGAGGCGTCCGCGCTCCGTTTGGTCGCGATGACAGTCCTGTTATAATCGCGAGCGTTCCGAGCATAATAGACTCGGTGCCGATCCGGCTGGAGATGATGCTGATGCATATGACCGCGCGCATTGCTTGTGTTTGTTGCTTGATCCTGCTGGTCTCAACCTGCCAGGCGCAGTCGCCGCAGCTGCATGCGGCCAGCAACTTGTCAGCAAGCCAGGCGGCGCCCACCGCAACTGCTACCGCCGTCGGCCCCGGCACTGCCGCATCCACTGCACCGGTGCGCACCGTCTCCGGCCCGCCGGATCTCAACTCCGCCGCGGCGGAATTGCACTGGGATCCAACCGCGCAGGACTTCAGCTGGTACTACGCCCATCCCGGCGACTACAACCAGGACGGACTGGTGACGGTCAGCGACATCACCCCGCTCGGCGTCAACTTCAACGCCGCCGGGCCGTTTAGTGAGGACTCCGCGCTGGCGATGGTCGACGGCAACTCCGACGGGCTGATCACCGTCAACGACATCACGCCGATCGGCCAGAACTTCTCTAAAAGCCTGGAACGCTACCAGGTCTTCCACAGCAACGATCTCAGCGACTACCCGGCATCCAACCTGGCGGACAACGGCGCCGGGGCCACGCTGCTCGGCACGGTGCAGTTGGTCAACAACCCGCTACTGGCCAACCATCGCCGGCTATTCACGCTGCACCTGGCCAGCCCGCCCGCTACGGGCTATGCCTGGGTGCGCCCGCTGAGCAGCGAGCACGTGCCCGGCACGCCATCGAACTATGTCGATCTTGGCGGCGGTTCCAACGGTAATACACCGCCCGAGGCGATTTTGGTGCTCAGCGCGGACAACGTCGCGCCGGGCACGGAGGTGCTCTTGATCGCCAGCGGCTCATCCGACGACGATGGCGACGACCTGACCTACAGCTTCGATCCCGAGGGCGACGGCACGTTCCAAGCGCCGACCACCCAGCCCACGCTGGCCTGGACCTACCGCGAGCTGATGGACTACACGCCGGGCTTGCGCGTCGATGACGGCAACGGCGGCATGGACGAAGACACGGCGGCGCTGACGGTCAGCCTTGGCACGCTGACAACGAGCGTCGTCGACGCCCAGTCCGGCGACGTGCTGGCGGGCATGAACGTCGACCTCGTGGTGAGTGACGGCAAACCGGGCGTGCTTTTCCATGACCCGACCGCGAGCGAGACCCTGCGCTGGCGCCAGGCCCAGGACGTGGCGGGAACCAGTTGGTACGACCAGTACGGGCTTTACGCCGGCGGCCCGGGGATCAGCGCGGAACTGGTCAACGGTGTTCCCGCCGTGGCGTACTACACCGCCGGCGACCTGAAGTTCACGTATGCCGACTCGGCCGGCGGCAGCGGCACGTGGTACGTCTCCACGCCGGTAATCGCCTCGCAGAATTCGAATAGCAACCAGATCGCCTGGCCCTCCCTGGCGATCATCAACGGCCAGCCCGCCGTCACCAGCGTGAACCTGGACGCGCTGTGCGGGGGCGACCTGTTGTACGTGCGCGCGGTGAACGCGTCCGGCGGCAACTGGGGAATGGTCAGGAAAATAATCGACAAGGAGGACCTCGTTACCTTCCAGTCCTCACTGGCCGAAGTCAACGGCCGACCGGCGGCGGTATTCATCGCCGGAACCTTAAGCAAGATGCGCCTGTATTACGCGCGATCCGACGACGCTTACGGCACGCTCTGGCCGTCCTCCCTAATCATCACGCCGGAGTCATACTACACCTTCAGCGACAGCTGCCTGGAGGTTGTCGACGGCATTCCCGCCGTGGCCTACTGGGATAAGACCGCGGGCCAGGTGTGTTACTTACGGGCCAACGACAACATCGGCTTCACCTGGTCCGACCCGCTGGTGATCTCCGCCACCACCGGCAGCATCGAAGGCGACATCGACCTGGCGGTCGTCAACAACACGCCGGTGATCGCCTTCGGCGACGTGGTCGAAGGGTTAAAGTGCTTTGTCGCCAAGGACGCCGCCGGCACCAGCTGGAACGATCCGGTCCAGGTCGCGACCGGCAATGACACCGGCAAGTCGGTCCGGATCGCGGACGTCGGCGGGCGCATCGGCCTGGCTTATTACGACCGCAGCTTGCAGCAGATCATCTACGCGGTGTTCCTGGGCGATTAGCGCAGCCATCCCTGGTGCTGCTGTTAATCGCCAAATCGAGGGATAATACTGGTTAGCCGGCACTTCGGCTGGAGATGGTCTTGAGAACTTCGTTACTTGGATGCTTGTTTCTGATCTCCTCAGCCATGCTGATCCAGGCCTGCGCCGCGCCGGCACCCCAGTTGAGTCCCACCGACGCTAGTACCAGCGCGGCAGTAGCCACCTCGAACGGAGCCGTGACGGCCGCAGCTGGACGTCAACCGCACCAGGCCCGGCAAGTGTCCGCGCCGCCCGACCTGAACTCCGCCGCCGCCGTGCTGTCCTGGAACTCGGCCAGCCAGGACCTGAGCTGGTACTACACGCACCCCGGCGACTACAACCAGGACGGGCTGGTCACCGTCAGCGATATCACGCCACTCGGTGTCAACTTCAACGCCGCCGGCCCGTTCGCGATCGAATCGGCGCTGGCGGTGGTCGACGGCAACTCCGACGGGATGATCACCGTCAGCGACATCACCCCGATCGGCCAGAACTTCAACAAGAGCATCGAGCGTTACCAGGCATTCTGTTCAACCGACATCGACGACTACCCCGCCGCCAATACAGCCGCCAACGGCGCGGGGGCCACGCTGTTGGGCACCGTGCAACTGGTCAACAATCCGCTGTTGGCCGGCCAGCGCCGGCATTTCACGCTACATCTGGCCGCCCCGCCCGCGACGGGCTATGCCTGGGTACGGCCGCTGAGCACCGAGCACGATCCCGGCACGCCTTCGAGCCTGATCAGCTTCGGCAATCCCGGCGGCAACGCCCTGCCGACGGTTTCCCTGGGCGCCACGCCGACCTCCGGCGACGCCCCGCTGACCGTGAACTTCACCGCAACCGCCACCGACAGTGACGGCACGATCGTGCAGTACGCCTGGGACTTCGACGGCGACGGCAGCGTGGACAGCGCCGGAACCGTGGCGACCGCCACCCACGTCTACCTGGCCAGCGGATCATTCAGCGCCGGCGTGACGGTGCTGGATAACGACGGCGGCAGTGCGTCGGCCTCCATCAGCATCTCGGCCTTCGGCGGCGGTGGCCAGCCGCCGACGGCGCAGCTGACGATCATTCCGGAAAACGCCGCGCCGGGCGATACCGTGGTGCTGCACGGCGCGGGCAGCAGCGACCCCGAAGGCACGACGCTGCACTACAGCTTCGATCCCGAGGGCGACGGCACCTTCCGCCCGCCGGATACAGACATCAGCTTGAACTGGACCTACACCGAACTTGGCACCTTCCACCCCGCGCTCAGGGTCATCGACGAGGACAACCAGGTGGACACCGCGGCCGGCAATCTGGAGATCAGCCTGGGCGCGCTGGAGCAGCACGTGCTGGACCAGCAGGTCGGCGACGCTCCGGCCGGCCTGAACGTGGACCTGCTGATTGCCGACGGCAAGCCGGCGGTAGTCTACTACGATTCCTCGGCGGAGCTGGACCTGACCCTGCGCTGGTGCTCGGCCAAGGACGCCGCCGGCAGCGAGTGGTGGGACCAGAAAGCGCTTGGGACATGCTACCAGTATTTCAGCGCGGGACTGGCCGGCGGGTTCCCGTGCGTCGCCTACAACGACGGCAACGACATTCATTTCCTGCGGGCGACCGACGCCGCCGGCACCGGCGACTGGGGTACCGACCGCCTGATCATCGACGGCTCGACCGTATCAGATACCGGGGTCCTGGGATTGCTGTCGTTGTCGACCATCAACGAAAAGCCCACCGTCGTCTGCAACAACCTCGACGCGCTGATGGCCGGCGACCTGGTCTACATCGAGGCCACCAACTCGCAGGGGACGGGTTGGCCGGCGCTGGGCCGCCAGATCGCCAACAACTTCAACTACGTCGCCTTCATCAGCGCGCTGGCGGAAGTCGGCGGCCGGCCCGCGATCGCCTTTGTCGGCGGGTTTCTTGGCGACCAGCACATTATGTACATGCGCTCCTACGACGCGACCGGTATCAGTTGGACCCTGACCCCGTTGGAACTCACACCCAGCGGTTCCTATGTATTGAGCGCCGATTGCCTCGACATCGTATTCGGTTATCCGGCGGTGGCCTGGCACAACCACGGCGAGTCGCGGATCGAATTCGCGCGCGCGCTCGACGCGGAAGGCAGCCAGTGGGGCGAGCCCCTGGTGATCAGTTCAGTCACGAACACGCAGGCCGACATCGACCTGATGGTGATCAACAACCTGCCATGCATCGCTTATTGCGACCACGCGACGGGCCTATATGTCGCCGTCGGCGCGGATCTCTACGGCAACAGCTGGAATGAGCCGGTGCTGGCCAACGCCGGCGCGGGTGCCGGCAAGTCGCCCAAGCTGGCGGAGATCGACGGGCGTGTCGCGCTGGCGTATTACAACCGGGCTGAAGGAAGAATCGAGTTCGCGGCGTACCGCGGAACCGAGTAGCGCCCGGGATTGCTCCCGCCGCCCCCGGTGCTAGGAGGTGAAGATGACGATCCGGCCATCGCCGGGATCGCTGACGTAGAGATAGCCCGTGCTGCGGTCGAGCGCCACGCCGGCCGGGCCGGTCGTCTCGGAGAACTCCACCCCGAGCGTGCCGTCGGCGCCGAAGTGGAACAGGGCTTCCTCGCTGTCGTTGAACACCACGACGCGCCGGTTGGCCGAGTCCGCCACATAGATGCGTCCGCGGAAGTCGACGGCCAGCCCCAGCGGCGTGTCGAGCGGGCCGTCTTCTTCTTCGTCCAGCTCGAACAGGCTGTCGTACTCGTACTCGTCGTTGAAGCGCTGGATGCGCGCGTTGGCGCTGTCGCTGATCAGAATTTCGCCACCGTCCCCCGTCCAGTGGATCGCGCCGGGGGCGCTGAGCTCGCCGTCCTCGTCGCCGTACTCCGCCACGGTGTCCAGGTAAACGCCCAGGCCGGTGAAGGTCTGCAGCCGCGACAACTGCGTGTCCAGCACCAACACCACGTCGCCGATCAATTCGGGATCGTAGACCACTTCCAGCGCGCCGGTCTCCTCGAACTCGCCGGGATCGGTGCCGGGCGTGCCGAACAGCCCGGCCTCGTTGTAGTTCAGGTCGTAGATGAAGACGTGCGATCGTCCGGCGTCGCTGACATAGATCCGGTCGCCGTCCGGGTTGAAGGCCACGCCGACGGGCTGGGCCAGGTCCACGGTGTCGTAGCCCGTGATCCGCCCGCGGTAGTTGCCGTCGAGGTCGTAGGTCCAGACGCAGTCCGCGCCGTCGTCGGCGACTAAGAGCCGGTCCGCCGCGGCGCTGATCGCGATATCCCCCGGCCGCACCAGCCGGTCACTTCCGAAGCTCCTGAGCAGGTCGAAGTCCACGGCCGGCGAGTTGATCACCGCCGAGGGCTCGCTCTCCAGGCCGCCCGGGTTGATGGTCGTCAGGTAGTACTCGTACGCGCCGGGGCTGTCGATCTCGTCGGAGAACACCGTCGCCGTCAACGGCTCGGTGTTGACCGCCGCGAAGCTGTCGGCACCCGCACTGCTGCGGTACAGGTTGTAGCCGGTCACCAAGCTGCTGGTCGAGGGGGTCCAGGTCAGCTTGCGCACCTGGGTGCTGGCGGCCACCAGCGCCAGGCCCGTCGGGACCGGCGGCGGGATTTCCTCGGGCAGCAGGCTGTAGAACGCATAACGCCCGAAGGCGGAGATAGTGAAAGCCAGTTCGGTGCCGTCCTCGGAGACGGCGGCGCTGATGCCGGCGTCCTCGTAGCGCAGCGAGGTGGCATTGAACGTGTAGATCGGAATCGACATCGCGGGCGGCAGGGCCGCGGCCAACTCGAAGGTGATCGCGATCGCCTCCGCGGGCACGATTTCGTCGCCGGTCTCCTCAGTGGTCTGGGATGCCTGCGTGCCGTCGCCGCCGGCGCCTTCCGGCTCCACCGGCGTAGGCGCCGTATCCACCGCCGTCAGCTCCATCGCCATCGCCAGCGTGCGGCCCTCGGGACCCGGCACATTGGCGTCGGCGCTGCTGCGATTGGTCAGCGTCAGCTCGATCTGGCCGGTCAACGCGCCGGCCGGGATCACGGCGGTGATCCGCCCGTCGGAAGTGGTCAGCTGCGTCGGCGTCGTTTCGTCGGGATTGAACTGGACCGGGCCTCCGCCGCCCCCGCAGGCGGCGAGTACCAGGATGAGCCAGCCGGCCAACAGGCCCAGACGGCTGGATTGCCGCCAAGCCTCCCTGCTGTGACCGCTGTCTGCGCCCATGTGCTACTTGGTGATGATGTCGCTGATGATCAGATCGGTAACCGTACCGTAATGGCGGTCGATCATTCCATTGATGTTGTCAACCACCACTGTTTTAAATCCCACCTTGCCGGTCGGCGATGTCAGTTCCGCCGCTGAATGTGAATTAATCTCGTTAACGATCATTTCGCGAATCCGCGGCTGGTTTTCATCCAACTTCTGCTCGAGGATCGTGCGCGGTTCCTCCGGCGGGTGCGGCATCTCCGGCGGGCCCGTCTCTACCGGTGCGCCGTGTTGCAGCAGCAGCATTCCGGCGGCAACCAGCGGCGCATCCTCGGCGCGTCGCAGCGGCGGAACCGGACACCGGGAAATCTTATTCTTTTTGCGCCATTCCTCCAAAGCCTTGGTGTAGTTCTCCATTTGCATGTTGTAAAAGTCGGTTTGGACCTGGTAGTTTTGCCGGTCGTGGGCCGTAATGCCGCTGGTCAATTCCAGCGACAGAGTCATCACGGCATACTTCCCGTCCGAGGTGTTGGCCGTGAAATCACCCAGCTCATAGATGATGCCTTGCTTCGGATCGCTCTGCCAGTCGTAGGGATCCTCGCCGTTACCGTGGCCTTCATCGCCTGCGCCGTCACCCTCGGCGGCCATCGCCTGGTCGCCGCCCAGGCCCGCCGGCACCGCGATCCCCGCCTCGCCGAGCTGCTTCTGCATGTTCTTCATTTGCATGAACAGCAGTACACACATGATAATCGCCGCCACAGCCACCACGGCCGCGATGATCGTGCCCACGTTGCCACCACTACCCTTGGCTTTCTTCAGCCGCGGCTTAGGCCGGGGTTTTGGCTTATCTTCCGCCTCGTTGCCTTCAACCTCAAAATCCGCCATACTCACTCCTTCGCTTGACGCGCCGATCAGGCGCGCCCGGACCGCCTCGAACCATATAATTTATAACGGCCCTGGTTTGTAATCCTTGAATTCCTTGAGGGCTTCGCCGTCCTTGATGTAAACGCGGTAATCCGCGGGAATCGCGTTGACATACTTCGGCAGATTGGGCCAGTATTCCTTCGTTTTCATATGTGCCACGTACAGGTAGCTGCCGGGCGCCGTTCCCTCCTGCGTCATCTCGCCCAGGCGCTCACCGATCTGGCGGTATTGCCCGCCCTGGTTCTCGATACAGGCTGTCAAAATGCCGGCCAGTATTACGCTCACGGCAATCAGCGGCAGTAACGCGGCCAGTCGACAGAGGTGGCGGCTCAGCATTTATTTCCTCCGCTAAAACATACCAGATTTAGCGCAGTCTTTGCCAAGATTGCCTCCGCACTACTGCTCGCCCGCCGGGGTTGTTTCCTCCGGCGCGGGCTGGGGCTGAGCGGCCGGTTCCGCCGGTGGTTGGACCGGTCCCAGTTGTTCGTATTCCTCGCGCAGGACGAGAATCTCAACCCGGCGGTTCATCGCCCGTCCTTGCCGCGTGGCGTTGTCCGCGATCGGCTTCGTATCGGCGTAGCCCGCCGCCTGCAGGCGCTCGGGCGGGAGGCCCAGTTGCTGCATGTAGCGGATTACCGAACCGGCACGGCCCGCGCTCAGCTCCCAGTTGCTGGGATAGGTCGCGGTGCTGATCGGCTGGTTGTCGGTATGGCCCTGGACCTCGATCCGGTTGCGCAACTGCGCCAACGGTGCGGCCAGGGCCCGGATGTACTCGCGGCCGGCCGGTTTGAGCACGGCGGAGCCGCTGTCGAACCATAGCTGGGTCGGATAAGCCACGATGCGGATTCCGCGCTCGTTGAACTCCACGCTGATCCCGGCCGGCAGGTCGCCCATGTCGATCCCGCCCGCCTCGGCCTCGGCGATGGCGCGCTCGACAATGCCCTGCAATGCCTGCGCCAGTTCGCCCTGCGGGCTCAGGTCACCCGTGTCACCCGCCTCGGGCCCGCCGAGTTCCTGCAGGCCGGACAGCATATCCATGAATTCGAAGATGCTGATCGGGGTCTGGTTCTCGGGGAACAGCTCCAACGGTGTATCGCCGCCGCCGCTGGTATCGAAGATCGGGCTGCCGACATTGGCGCCGGTGGTGGCGGACGTGGCGCCGAAACCCTCGCGCAGGCTCTCGGCCAGCGCCTGGAATTTCTCCAGGTCGGTGTTGGCCATCGAATACAGGATGATGAACAGCACCAAGAGCAGCGTGATCATGTCGGCGTAGGTGATCAGCCAGCGCTCGTCGCCGCCCTCGCCTCCCTGGGGCACCTGCGGAATCCGAAAGACGGGCGGCAGTGGCATAGGCGGTACCGGTTACTCCTCCTGTTCGGACAGCCCGGCGCGCATACTCGGCGGCAGGAAGGCCGCCAGCTTCTCGCGGACGATCCGCGCGTTGTCGCCGGCCTGGATGGAAAGGATGCCCTCGATCATAATCTCGCGCATCAGCGCTTCCTCCTTGGAAGCGCGCTTGAGCTTGTTGGCCAATGGCAGGAACACCGCGTTGGCGCTGACGACGCCGTAGAGCGTGGCCACGAAGGCCACCGCGACGGAAGCGCCCAGGGCCGCCACGTCGCCGCCCAGGTTGGCCAGCACCGTGATCAGGCCCATGACCGTTCCGATAATGCCGAAGGTCGGAGCGAAGCCGCCCAGCGTTTCGTAATACAGGGCGCCGCGATGATGGCGGTCCTCCAGGTAGCGCAATTCGGTGGCCAGAATATCCTTGACCAAGTCCGTGTCGTTACCGTCGATCACGAGCTGCAGGCCGCTGCGCAGGAAGGCGTCGTCTTCCTGCTCGACGTCCTCTTCCAGCACCAGCAGGCCTTCGCGGCGGACCTTCTCGGCATAGCTGACGAATTTGGCGATAATCGGCCCCAGGTCGTAGTTCGGGCGCATGAAGGCCTTCATCGTGATTTTCATCAGGTTGACCGAATCGGACAGAGGCGCGGAAGTAATGCCCGCGCCGGCCGTGCCGCCGAACACAATGGCAGCAGCGGTAACCTGGACCAAGGAGGTCAGCTGTCCGCCCTCCATTAGGAACCCGCCCAGGAATCCGCCAAAGCAAACGACAATCCCAATTATGGTTGCTAAATCCATTGCCTTGTAATTCTATTGTCTGTTGATCCCAGCTGCACGACCTGGCTGCGATTTTAGCCAGGCTTTACCCCGCCGCCTATATGCTATATTCAGTCAATGAGCACCCCATTGCGTGCCGCGCTCATCATCCTGATCGCCATCGCGGTCGCTATCGTATTTAACGGCTTATTTTGGGTTTTCTTCAACTTTGCGCGCGGTCTTTTCTAGGCTGGGTCCAATCAAGCCGCGGATTAACCGGCTCGAGCAGAAAAAAAGGCAGGCCGTAGCCTGCCTCGTTCATTCAGGTTTACTAGCCGACTAGCCGGCCGTGGGCTCCTCGGCTTCTTCTTCGTGCGCCTCGTATTTATCCTGCGCCTCCACCGCTTCGACGGCTTCGGCCACTTCCTCATTCTCGGCGGCTTCGGCGGCGGCGCGGGTCTCGGCTTCGGCCGCCTCGCGATCGGCGCGGTCCTGCTCGATCAGGCGGCGCTCGATGTCATCGGGCTTCGACTCGGCTTCCACCACCACTTTGACCTCGCCGGTCACATCGGCGCTGGCTTTCAACGGCACGATGAACTCGCCCAGGTGCTTGATCGGCTCCTCCAGCATGATATGCCGGCGGTCGATTTCCACCTCGAACTGGCGCAGAATTTCGTCGGCGATCATCGCGGACGTCACAGCGCCGAACAACCGGCTCTCGGTGCCCGCCTTCATGCTGATCACCAGCGGACGGCCCGCGACCTCGGCGAACCGGCCGGCGGCCTCGGACATGCGCCTGGCCCGCTTGGTCTCGGCGGCGCGCTTGATCAGCTCGATGCGGTTGAGCACGTCCTTGGTGGCGCGCTCGGCCAGCTGCTGGGGAATCAGGTAATTGCGGGCGTAGCCGTTCTTGACCTCGACCAGCTCGCCGGCCTCCCCCACGTTCACAATATCGTCCAATAGTACGACTTTCATGTCAGCTCCTCATATGGCACGGGCGCCGGGCGCCAGTGCGGGCGGACTAGCGCCGCGAATACGGCAACAGCGCCATGTAGCGCGCCTGCTTGATCGCCTTGGCGAGCGGCCGCTGGTACTTGGCACACGTACCGGTGCGCCGGCGCGGCAGGATCTTGCCCCGGTCGCTGATGAACTTCTTGAGCAATGCCACGGCCTTGTAGTCGATGGGTAGTTCCGGATCGACGGTGAAGGCACAGACCTTGCGCTGCTTAAACCTCGGCGGTTTTCCCTTTACCAAGACGCTTCCTCCTCTTGCGCTCCTTCTCGGTGTAGTCCAGGATCAGGTGGCGCAGACTGTTGTCGTTGTACTTCAGGTGGTATTCCAGGCCTGGCAGTGCTTCCTTCGGCGAAAACCACCGGTAGATCACGTAGAATCCCTCACGGTAGCTGCCGATCTGGTAGGCCAGGAAGCGCTTGTTCCAGCGGTCGATCCGCGCGATCTGCGCCCCGTGTTCCTCGAGCAGGTCCTTGATCGCCGCAACTTCGGCGTCAAGTTGCTCCGGCTCTAGGTCGGGCTTGAACAGCACGCAGCATTCGTACTCTTTAATCTTCTCCGCCATGGTTACCCCTGTAATGGTGGTGGTACCCCGCGTTACAACCCGCGAGGGACGGTTCCCGCCGGCGTTATCCGCCGCTACGGGAACGGGAATCGTAGCACAGTTTTTCCGCCGCGGCAATAGTGTTCAGCTGGTTTCTCCCGGCGAACACGAGCGGTTCTGGCCCAGTCTGGACTCCTATTCCGCCGGTAACGAGGTATACTAGGCGTGCGAATGCGCTTGATTTTAACTACGATTTTGCTACTGCTGCTCGCCGCCGGAACCGCCTGGGCGCTGGGCGAGCCGGACATCACTCCGGTCGACTGGCCGGATGAGTCGACGTTCGAGTTCGCCATCTTCGACAAGGACGGCAACCGCCTGGCGACGGCTTACTACCGCATCCTGGCCGAACAAACCAACGGCACGCCGATCTACCACCTGAAGTACGTCGGCCGCAACGAGCAGATCAGCGAGGCGGCGGAGTGCTGGTTCTACCGCGACACGCTCCTGCCGGTGCGTTCCACGCGCAAGGTGGTGGCGCAGGGCCGCGCGTTCTACCAGGACAACGCCTATACCGACGGCGTGGTCGTCGTGCGCCGCAAGCACGAGGGCGAGGAGGCCTACGAGCAGCAGATGCCGGCCCCCGGGCCCGTCTTTGACTACGAAGAGCTGTTGTGGCTGATCCCGCAGATCGACTTCGGTGGGGAGAACCAGGTTTATTTCAACCTGTTCGTGACGATCAACGGCAATCTGACCACGGTGGTCGTCTCCGATCTCGGCATCCAGCCGCTCAAGATCCTCGACAAGCTGTATAACGCGCATGGGTTCAGCTTCGAGGTCAACACCACCCCGCACATGCTGTGGACGGTGCAACAGGACGGACGGCCGATCCCAGCACGCTTCGACACCGGCAACAACTCGTTCGTGAACCTGGAGCTCGACCCGGATAAGGCCGGAGCCACGGCTGCGCCGCAACCCGCGCCGGAACCGGAACCCGAGCCAGAGCCGGAACCGGAACCCGAGCCAGAGCCGGAACCGGAGGAGGCTGAGCCGGAACCGGAGCCGAAACCGAGTGATCCCGGCGGCAATCCTCTGGGCCCGCCCCCACCGGGGAGCAGGTTCTAGCGCGATGCGGGGGGTACGTTTCAACTGGAACTTCTGGCTGCTGGGAATCCTGCTGATCGGGCTGGCACTGGCAATGGGTGCCGCTCCCGCCGACCTGTATTTCGAGGATGATTTCTCCGGCACGGGCGAGCGGGCCTTCTTCGAGGGCACGCTCGACTCCAGAAAATTCCGCTATGTGGAAGGCGAGTACGAGATCGACACCACCAACAGCAAGTCCTACGGCCAAAGCGTATTGATCGAGGACCTGGACACCTTCCGCGCCGAAGTGACCGGCCGGATGGTCTCCACCAACGATCCCAACCGCGGTGGTTTCGGCATCAGCTTCAACTACCGGCAGCGCGAGGAGGGCAGCGACTTTCTGTTGTTTTTCGTCTACGACCGCGGCGCCTTCACCGTGCTGCGCTATCTCGACGGCCAGTCCAGCGTGGTGCATACGCCGACCAAGACGCGCCTGTTCGAAAGCGGCGAGCCGATCAACCTGAAAGTGGACGCCGCCGCCGGGCATTTCACCTGTTACATCAACGAGGCGCAGGTCGTGGAGCTGCGGGACGATAAGCTGACCAGCGGCGGATTCGGCGTGTTTGCCTACGCCGGCAGCGTGGCGCGGTTCGACGATTTCCGCATCTATGCCGAGCACCCCGCCGTGCAGGGCTTCACCGACGACTTCGCGGGCGAGCGCCTGCTTTACGAAGGGCCGCTGGGCGACGCCCACTGCCGCTATGAAGGCGGCGCTTATGTCATCGACACCACACAGACGGAAAGCATCGGCCTGTCCGCCTACCCCGGCGACCACCCGGGCTTCATGTACCCGACGGCGCTGAATTTCGAGTTTACCGCCGAGGCCGAGGTGCTGGCTGGGTCCGCGCTGGGCGGTTATGGCATCTACCTGCGCGATTATGTGGACGACGAGGGTGGCTTCAACCAGTTCCGCTTCCTGCTCAGCGGCGGCTGGTTCGCGGTCGAGCAAAGCGTCGGCGACATGCCGATGGCCCTGGCCGAATGGGTCGAGCACAGCGCCGTGCGGCCGACGGGGATTAACCAGCTGAAGGTCCGCGCCGACGGCGAACAGCTGACGTTTTACGTCAACGGCGTCGAGGTTTACCACTGTCAGGACGCCAACCCGCACGCCGGCGCCTATGGCTTCTTCGTCTCCGGCGAAAGCAAGGTGGCCTTCGACAACGTGGTCTTTACCGAGCTGTAAGCCCCGGTATCCCGGAAACTCGGCGCTATCGGTATCCCCAGCCGGCATGCTACGCAGGTATCATGCAACGGAACAACGGGAGGACCGCTGCTGATGCGCAACCTCGGGCTGCTGACCGCCGTGCTGCTGCCGCTAGTAGCAGCCTGTGTTGGCGGATTGCATGGCGACAACGGCTCGCTGCATGTATCGCGCGTCTGGGTAGAGCCCGCGTCGCCGGCGGCGGGCGTCGAGGCCATTGTCTATGTAGAGTATGTCGATACCTGGATACGGTCTGATGATATACCGGATGACCGGCCCGATCCACCCGACGTCTCAGTCAGCGCCGGCATAATCGCGCCCGTCACCGGTGAGCGGTTGCTTGTGCTCAGATCGAACCTGCGAAACTCCGGTCATGTCTTCAGCTGGCAAACGCCAATGTCTCCCCAAACCGTGACAATCCATGCGTCATACCCCGACGGCGGCAAAACGATCAAGGTGGATGTCACGGCGGCGGAGTGCGCGCTATGATCTGCATAGCTGGCCATGACCATCGATGACGCCATCGCGCGGTTTGCCACGCACCTGCTGACGGCGGGCGGGCGGGCGCGCGCGACGGTGGACGGCTACAGCCGCGACCTGGAGCAGTTCGCGGAGATGTCCGCCGTGGGCCGGCTGGACAAGCTGGACCGGACTGCCGTGCTGAAATGGCTGAACAAGCTCTACGAACGCGAGTTCGCGCGGCGCAGCATCGCCCGTAAGGTCAGCGCCCTGCGCGCGTTCGTGGCCTGGGCGGTCGAGTACGGCCACTTAAAGCGCGACCCGATCCCCGCCGAGCTGGAACTGCCGCGCGAGCTCTACCTGCCGCACGCGATCAGCGAAAGCGAAGTGACGGCGCTGATCGACACCGCCCAAGGTGACGATCCCGCCAGCCTGCGCGACCATGCCATGCTGGAAACGCTGTATGCCACGGGGATGCGCGTCAGCGAACTGACCGCGCTCAGCCTGCTGGACGTGCACCTGGGCGAGGGCTTCGCCACTGTCACGGGCAAAGGCAACAAGCAGCGCACCGTGCCGTTGGGCCAGTACGCGATCGAGGCGATCCGCCACTACCTGGAGCACGGTCGCGGAATGCTCTGCAACCGTGCCGGCCGCTTCAGTGAGCTGTTTTTAACTCGGCGCGGGCCGATCAGCCGCAGCCAGGTGTTCCGGCTGGTCAAGCAATACGCCGAGTTGGCGGGCATCAAATCGCATGTCTCGCCGCATACGCTGCGGCACAGCTGTGCCAGCCACCTGCTGGCCCGGGGGATGGACCTGCGGCTCGTGCAGGAACTACTCGGCCACAGCGCGCTGGCGACGACGCAGGTGTATACACACATCGAGAAGTCGCGGCTCAGACAAGCCTATGACGAGTGCCACCCCTTGGCCTGAGTACACGGCAATACAAACCAATCGGTTGGAATAACGGGGAATCCTGATCAATAAATAGGCCCCGTGCCATCCGGGGCCTGCTTTCTTACTCCCTCAGTGGGGAGAGTAAAGCGGTTTTGAAAACGACTTTCCTGCCAGATTATACCAGCGCGGATTCGGGAAAACACAGTCCCTCGGGTCGAAACCGCGCGGCCGGGATATAATGCCCTGTGGCAAAAAACCGGCACCGGCTGAGCTTGCTGATACCCCTGGTATTGCTGCTTGTGGCTGGTGGCGCGCGCCTGGTCACCGCTCAGGATGTGCTGGGATTAGGCCAGGTCCTGGTCGAGCCCACGGCCGGCTACGGCGGCTACGCGTTGCCGGTGGCCAACTCCGCCCTGGCGCGCGACTGGGCCGCCAGCAGCGGGATGGCCTGGCAGATCGCGTACAACTACGCCACGATACCGGTCTTTGTGCATATCGAGCACCGCCAGCCGATGGCCCGCCGCATTCGCGTTTCCGTCGAATCCGAGCATGCCTATGCCGCCGAGGAGTTGGAGAACGCCGGCTACCCGAGTTCGACGGCCCCCGTTACGGTCGTCTCGCGGGAAGTGCTGGTTCCACCTTCCGTACCGGTCGACCTGGCACTGCTGCCCCGCTGTTGCCCGCCTTCGCGGCCGGGGCGCATTCAGAACCTGACGGTGCGGGTCGAAATGGAGGGCCAGCCCCAGCCCTTCGTGCAGCCGGTCGAAGTCATCCAACTCGAGCCGACGCACCTGTATTCGCTTTACCTGGACGGCCCGCCGGGCGTGTTCTTCAGCGATACAGTCAATCCCGCCAATCACCTGCGCCTGGAACCGCCTTCGGGGGGTGCGCCGGGACAGATGATCATTCCGCGGGAACTGCTGACCAGCCGGCACTATCTGCTGGGCGTCCCGCATGCGGAGTTGACGCTGGCGCCGTTGGCCGGCCGCGACTTCGCCTTCTGCCTGGCCAACCTGGACTTTGTGCGAAGCTGGAGCGCGGCGGACCAGCAGGCGCTGTTGGCCTATGTGATCGGCGGCGGCCGGCTGTGCCTGTTCAATGCCGCCGGTGACTGGCAGAACCTGGACTTGGACAGCGCGGCGCTGCCGGTGGGGCGCGGCTTCGTCGTGCCGGTCCACGGCGACCTGGACAGCGCCCGTCAGGCGATGACCGGCTGGCTGGAGGGTGAATTCAGCGAACTCGTCGCCTGGTGCCGCGGGACCGTCGACGGGCGGATGCTGCCGAAGCTGGGTGTGGCCGGCAACCTGGCGAACCAACTGAACATCCTGTCCTTTTTCCATGGCGACGCGGCCGACGCCGGGATTACCCCGCACCGCCCGGGTTTCCTGCATCCTCTGTGGATCTACCGCGAGAGCTGCTTCGACGGCGCGCTGGAGCCCTGGGACTTCCCCGAGTTCTCAACCAACGCGGCGAATGTCCTGGCCAATAACATCAACCTGCGCACCTTCCGCAACCAATTCGACGAGTTGCCCGCGCGGCTGGGACCGCCGGTCCGGCCTTTGTTGCATTGCCTGGGCGAGGCCCGGGCCTTGCCGATCGGCCTGATCACGGCCGGCATCGTCCTGCCGATCAGCCTGCTCGTCGCCGGCCGGATCCGGCGACGAACCGGGCTGGCGCTCGGGCTGGTGGCGGGGGCCTTCCTGCTGGCCGGGCCCGCCTGGTGGCTGGCGCGGCCGGCTGACATCCCCCCGCTGCACTGTATCCTGGTCGACGCCCAAGCCGGGCAGGCCACCGCGGTGCAACGGGAGCTGGTTGTGGCCCGCAGCGAGGAAAGCGCGGAAGCCAACGTAGCCGTCACCCCCGGGGCGCTGGTGCGCCGGGTCGGCGGCCCCGATCCCGTGGCCTGGCAGTTGGTGGAGGACCCGGACGGTTCCCACCTGCGCTGGCCCAGCGCCAAGCGGACGATCGCGGCGGTGCTCGATACCTGCCGTCAGCAGCCCGTTGTCCCGGTCACGCTCGCGGTCTCGCGGGAGTCGGCACAATTGCTGGCGATCAAGCTTGACACGCGCCGCCTGCCCGCCGACCGCGAGTGTTATTTGCAGACGCCCTATGGCTGGCAGGTCATCCCCGGCGGACGCCAGGACCAGACGGTGCATATCAGCCAGCCGGCCAACACAGCCTGGCCGGGCTTGGAGCGCCTGGATGTCTGGGAGCACCACCTTGACTGGTGGCTGCCGGACTCGCCGCGCTTCGGTTCGCTGCTGGATGTCCGCGACCGGGCGATGTTGCAGTATCAAATCCAGCGCCTGCCGGGGCCGGCCCCGGGCGCGGGCCGCCAGGATCTGCTCCAGCATGCTCAGCGGCTGTGCTGGATGGGGGTCTGTCAATTGCCCTGTGGCATCCGCGGCGCGCTAACCACGCAGGGCGTGCTGTACATCCCCCTCGACCCAGCCGAACTGGGCGCTTCCGAGCCCGAGCACACGGTGGCGATCATGCGTTACACCTTCGATTTGGAGCCGGCGCGATGAGACCGTTCATCCAACTGGACTCCGCCGAACGCCGCAACCAGCCTTTCCCCATCGAGGTCACGGTCCTGGCCCTGGCGCGGCCGGCCTGGTGGATCTGGTTCGCGCTCGCCGCGCTCTCGTTGCTGGCGGCGCTGGCCTGGCGCTGGACGGGCAACGCGCCGCCGATCCCGTTCGTACTCGACGGCGCCGGCCTGGTCCTCTGGCTGAGCGGGTACTGGCTGGCCAACCACTGGAACCGGCTCCTGGTCCGGCAGCATCGGCATATCCGGCAAGGGCCCGAGTGGTGGTCCTGGCGGCTGATCAACGCCGGACACCTGCTGATCGTCGCCGTCTTGCTGGCGCTGGCCCCGCTGAGCCTGCTGCTGGCCTACGACACCAACGCGACGGTCGCGCAAATTTACATCAGCGATCCACCCAACCTGCACCTGCCGGCTGGATTATGGCTGGCGCACAGCCTGGTGCTCCTGGGCCCCAGCCTGGTGCTGGTCTCGGTCTTCCTGTTGCATACGCTGCGCCGGGCCTGCGGCTGGCATTGGGGCTTCGCCCTCTGGCTGGCCGCGACCTGCATCGTACATGCCTCGGTCACCCTCGGCCAGACCATGATCGCCTTCCATACAGCGCTGGGCACCTTCGCGGCGTCACTCGGCGGCTTCGCCGCCTGGGCCGCCCAGCGGACCGCGCAAACCCGCATCGAAACCCCCGATCTCATCACCCTCTACGGCAGCCAGCTGAAACTGCCGATGCTGATCCTGCCCGCCGCCATCGTTCTGATCGTGCTGGCCCAGTGGCAGCTGAACCATCGCCAGCCCAGCGTAAATCCCGCCTGGCTCGCCGCCACCCTGGCCGTCCTGGCGACAGCCGGCCGCGCGCTCTGGCAGGCCTGGCTGTGGGTGCGCGACGCCGGCCTGGCCTCCCCCGGCGACTGGCGCGTGCTGATGGTCCTGGGGATCGCCACCATCTGGATTGTCTGGGGGCTGCTGATCCTGGACAAGGACCGCCGCCTGACGGTGACGGCCCTGGGTCCGGTCGGCTGGTGCGGGCTGGCCGCCGCCGCCTGGACCACCCTGACCTTGACCCACCGCATCGCCACCAACGTCGAGCCGGCCAGCCTGCTGGCCGGCGGAGCGCTGAGCGCGATCCTCGCCGCCCTGGGCGTGCTGCTGATCAGCCGGCTGGGCTGGCTGTACCGCGATCTCGGCCTGCCCTGGGCCGGCGGACTGGTCGTCTTCTTCCCGGCGGTACTCCTGCTCCCACTCGGTGGCGGTTTGGCCAACCAGCCGCTGCTGTCGCTGTTGTTCTCCGCGCTGCAGCGGGGCTTGCGGGCCTGCGCTCCCGGGCAGCAGCTGCTGGCCCTGCTGGCTTGTGCGGCCGTGCTGATCGCGCTAGCCCGGCTGACGGCCAGACACGGGCGTCGCATTCCGGCGGCCGCCAGCCAGGAATAATTAAAGGTCGCGCCGCCGCCGCCGATAAAAACCCCAGATTTACTCTGCGCCTAGTTACGTGCGGTTGGTTGGACCGCTTAAAAAAATGTTGGGGAGAAAACTTGTTTCCCGGGATTCAAGTGGCGGTTGTGCGCGCCGATATATGAACCGGTAACAATTCGCGCATTGGGAGCATGCGAGTAAAACAAGGAGGTCCAACCACGGCTGGTATCTGAAAAGGATACTCACCAACCGCAATAGATCCCACGTTAATCTGCCAATCACGGAGGAAGACGCGGACTGACGTGGCGTTCCAGACAGCCTGACAGGCTGATAGCCAAAAAGATGCACGTTCAAGGAGGAATGTGTACATGAGTGTTCTTCGTATTTATCAGAACCCAATTGCGATCAATTCGCTGCGTAACCTGAAGGTTACCGGTTCGATGATTTCCAAATCCCTCGAACGCCTGTCCAGCGGCTTGCGCATCAACCGCGCAGCCGACGATGCGGCGGGCTTGTCGATCAGCGAAAAGTTACGGGGGCAGATCAGAGGCCTGAGCCGCGCCAGCATGAACGCGCTGGACGGCATTTCGCTGATCCAAACGGCCGAGGGCGCACTAAACGAGGTCCATTCGATCCTGCAGCGTATGCGCGAGCTGGCGGTCCAGTCCGCCAACGGTATCTACACCAGTGATGACCGCGCCGCGCTGCAGCTGGAAGTTACCCAGCTGATCGATGAGATCGACCGTATTTCGGCCAGCACCGAGTTCAATACCAAGAACCTGCTGGACGGGACGCTGGGAGCACTCGTCAGCACCGACGACTTCTCCAAGGTCCAGGCCCGGGTCACCGGCGAGGTTGGCAAGGGTGGCAACTTCGTGATGAAAGCCGTGGCCAAGACCTGTGGCGAACTCCAGGTGCACAAGACTGACGTGTTCTCGACCCAGTGGTCCCAGGACCGCGTAGGCCTGATCAACTACCTGACCACGTACCGGGCCGACGCGACCGTGATGAACACCGGCATCGACAACATCGGCAACACCGGTATCTACCAGGTCGAGGTCAACATTCCGGATGGCGCGGCGATCTTCTCGAGCGGCGCGACCGGCACTGGCGTCTTCACACTGGACGGCACGGGTGCCAATTACTCGATCGCCCAGTCCACGGACAGCGCGATCGACGTCTTCCAGGCCCACGAGGTGACGCTGGCCACCGACAAGATCCTGATCACGACGCAGGACGACGTCAACGGCGTGCTGATCACATCGCTGGTCCTGTCGAGCGGCAACATGAGTTCCTTCGACGCGCTGGAAGCGGCGATCTATGCGGCGCTGGATTCCACCGGCAGCACGGCCCTGATCGGCGCTGCGACCGACGTTGCCTTCGACAACACGGACGGCACGTTGCATGTCCAGCTGGTGGCCGCCAACGACGCGCAATTACTCAACATCGAGTTCGTCGACGTCGACGGCAGCGGTAGCGAGTATTACCTGAGCTTCGGTGACGGCGCGGCGGCCTCGTCTTTCGCCAGCAACGTCTTCACCAACCGGGTCATTTACTCGTTCGGCACGCGCAGCCAGGTCTATACCGATTCCATCGTCGCCAGCAACTCGTCGACCTACTCGATCGGTATCGCGGCGGGTGCCGCGACGGATACGGGCATCATCAATATCCGGTTCGACACGCGCTACGACTGGACCCAGGTCAGCGGCACGCGGCTGATGGACACGATCGCCTTTGACAACTTCACCGGCGACAACTCGATCCAGCGGTACGGTACCGTCTGGCAGGACGGCCCGGCCTCGGCCAACGGCACGTTCCTGATCTCGGCCGTTTCCAACGTTTCCTACGCAATCTACGAGTTCAACAACGAGTTGTATACCTCGCTGGTCTCCCAGGGCTGGGACCAGTCGCTGGCGCTGCAGGCCTCGCGCGGGCAGCGGATGCAGGACCTGGCGGGTAACAACGTCTTTAGCATCAACAGAGCCTTCCAAGGGCAGGCCGGCAGTCTGCTGGAGAACATCCACTTCGGGGTGGATGGCATCTTGCAGATGGGCGAGACCGCTACCTTCAATGTCAGCACGAACGAGGTGCTGACGGCAGACCAGCTGAACACCCTGGGCAGCATTAACCGCTTCCAGGACTTCGGCGTCTTCACCGGCCGCAACAACACCGAGCTGACGGTGTACATCCGCGGCACGGACCGGTCGGCGACAGTCACGCTGTCCGCCAACGATACGCTAGAAGACCTGGCCGGCAAGCTCAGCCTGGCGATCTGGAATACCGAAGGCACGGGCGTGATCAACAGCGCGATCCTGCCGGGCCAGCGTCCGCCGGACCTGGTCCACATCAACACGGTGGGTTCGGCCAAGGGCACGATCTCGATCACCACGCCGGTACCGGGCGCCGAGCTCGTCCTGGCGGGCGATGAGTCGCTCTTGAATGCCCTGTCGCTGATGGAGATCCACGAATCAGTGGCGCCGGTCTACTCGATCAACGCCTTCAACCTGGAACTACAGCAGACCGTGGCCTCGATCGTCACCGATACCAACGAAATCACCGGACTGCTGCCGGGCCTGAGGATCTTCTTCGACAACACACTGGGCTTGAAGCTGGACGCCGAACCGCCGGTGGACGCCTTGGGCGGAACCAACGTCGCCAACGACTATGGCTTCCTCCTGCCGTACGAGCGTCCCACCGTCAGCATGAGCGGTGAGGTCGAGAGCTTCTTCATTCACGTCGCCCCGCGCCCGTTCAACCTGCAAATCGGCGCAAACCAGGGGCAGACTATCGGCGCCTACATCGCGGACCATTCGGCCCAGGCACTGGGGGTCCAGGGTCTGCTGATCACCGAGACACCGTTCGCCGAAGAGGCGATTTCAATTATCGACGTTGCGATCGGCCGCGTCAGCAATATGCGCTCGCGGCTGGGTGCGATGCAAAACCGCTTGGAGAGCACCATCCGCAACCTCGACATCACGGCAGAGAATCTGACGGCTTCCGAGTCGCGGATCCGTGATGCGGACATTGCCCAGGAAACCACGACCATGACCCGGAACCAGATTCTGCTGCAAGCCGGTGTGGCGGCGTTGGCCCAGGCCAACCAGCTGCCGCAGGCTGTCCTGCAGCTGCTCGGGTAATGTGGCGTAGGTAACTTTGGCAACCACCCTAGCCACAGCTTTTAACGCATGTTCATGGAGGAACGTGCACCCGATACACGTTCAAGGAGGAATGTGTAGATGAGCAAGCCGAGGATTGAAACACATCCAAAGGTGACTGAAACACTGCCCGGTACCTTGGGTACGGTGCTTGGCAGGACCAGACGGCGCAGTGCGCGCCGTGGAGAACTGTTGTAACGGTCCCGCTTGGAAACTGCCGGCCTGGGCGACGCCCGGGCCGGTTTTCTTTTACTGGTCCAGGACGACGCGCAGGGCGTCCAGGCTGTCCCCCACGAAAAACGGAGTGATCCGGTAATTCGTGTTGTTGACGGTAACGACGAAATAGAAATTACTGCTGGTTCCGCCCGGCCCCGAGCCGTGTTTCCCCGCCGCCGCCTGCTTGGCCAGGTCCAGTTTCATAAGCACGCGCAGCTGTTCCCGCAGTTCGCCGGGTTTCAGCTCGCGCCAGTACTGCGGATAGGCCCACAGCTCGCGGATGCTGCCTTCCGTCCCCTCCGTCCTCAGCACCTGGCCGAGCTGCGTCGTCACCTTGCCGCCGGCGACATGCTGCGGTTCGCTGAGCTGGCCGGTGGCCAGTTTCAGATTGGCGTAGGCCATCAGCACGGCGTCCTCGTCCGTCAGCGGCAGCAGCCCGGCCTGATCCAGCGCCACGCCCAGGTCGTCGTAGACCGCCTCGACGCTGACCGCCCCGCGTTCCTGCGGCAGCAGGATCCAGCGCGCGCCGAGCAGCAGGGCGAACAGCAACAGGGCGGCACCCGCAATCAAGACTCCGCGTGGCAGGTTTTCGAGCATCGATCGACCGGTAATCAGACCAGCCCGACGGCGCCGGGTTCAGCTTCGATCCGGCTGGTGAATAGCCAATACTACCACCGGCGGCGCGCGGCTGGTCTAGCGCGTCCAGCCTTCCGCGCCGGCAATCGGCTCGTTGGGATCGCCCTGCTTGCGCTCGACGTATTCATCGGCGTCTTCATCGCTGCTGAAGAAGAAGTGGTTCATTTTGGCGATCCAGGACTGGCCATCCTGCGAGGCCCCCCAGTAATAAATCAGATACCAGATGATGGCAACGATTGCCAACAATCCCAGGAACTGCCAGAATGACATCCGCATACAGTGATTTTACCCGTACAACCGGCCGTTGGCGACAAATCGCAACCGCCGGTTTAAACCTTATACAACCGCACCAGTTGCGCGAACAAATTCGCCTTGAGCGACGCGCCGCCGACCAGGGCGCCGTCGATGTCGGTCTGGCAGAAATACGCCGCCGCGTTCTCGGGTTTGACCGAGCCGCCGTAGAGAATCGGCACCGTCTTCTCGTAGCCGCGCAGGTTGTCGCGCAGCCAGTCGCGGATCGCCGCGCACATCTCCTGGGCGTCTGCCGGCTCGGCGTTGCGGCCGGTGCCGATCGCCCAGAGCGGCTCGTAGGCGATCACCAGCCGGTCGGCCTCGCAGCGGCCGAGCTCCGTCTTCAGCGCGCTGAGCTGGCCTAAGGTGAAATCGACGGCCTGGCCCGTGTCGCGCGTCTCCAGCGATTCGCCGACGCAGAGGATCGGCACCAGCTCCTGCTCGATCAGCTGCAGGATCTTCTGGGCGATGAGCTCGTCGGTGTCAGAGAAGACATTGCGCCGCTCGGAGTGGCCGACGATGCAGTAATCGCACTCCAGGTCAGCCAGCATCGCCGCGGACACGTCGCCGGTGTAGGCGCCGCCGTCGAAGCGGCTGACGTCCTGGGCGCCCAGGTAGATCGTGGCCTCCTCCAGGAGCATGCCCATGAGCGGAATATACGGGAACGGCGGGCAGATCAGCACGTCCACCGGCGGCTCGTGGCCGAGGTCGAACTGCTCGGGCAACAGCTCCTTGAGTTCGTTGATGAACTCCACGCAACCTTCCCAATACTGGTTGCTCTTCCAGTTGGCGGCGATCAGCGGCGTCGGCCCGGTGGTCATGGCGTCTCCTCCTCGTAGTACCAGAAATGCATGATACGGTCCGTCAGTTCCAAATAGTGTAGCCTATCGACATCCGGCCGCGGATCGGCGCAGATCCAGGCCGCCAGACCGGTGATGTTCTCGCGCGGCACCCCGCTGCGTGCCAGCCGGCCGTAGGTGTGCCGCATGCTTCCACCGGACCAGACCGCCAGGTCGACGACGACCGGCCGCGCGAACTTGGGGTAGGGAAACACCTTGGCCTCGCCGTCGGTGAACATCGGCAGCGCGAAGACGTGGCTCAGGAACACGGCCGGGAACAGGCCGCTGCGCTTGATGCCGACGACGCTGTCCGGGCGCGGCGTGATCGTCTTGAACAACCCCCGAAACCGCTCGACGGTCTCCAGGTAGCGTTCGGCCGTCACGAACCACTCGCGTTCGTCGCCCGCCCGGTACTCCGGTCGTGGATGCGGTGTCACGGGCCCGATTATAGATGCGGGTCCGAACTGAGGGTTTTCCGTGTATATTGAAGTGGGAGTAACCATGGCCTGGGAAGTGCTGACTGTCGCGGATACGGAGGCTGAGATCGAGTACATCCAACTATTGCTCGCCACCGAGGGAATCATCACCAGGATCAACCAGCCCGCGCGTGCTCAGTTTCGCGAAATCCTCGTCGATCTCCGCGTGATGACCTTGGCCAAAGCGATTCTGGAGCAGTACCACGAGCGCCTGGAGATCCTGCGCCGGTACGGCAAGACCTAGGTGTAACCCAACATCACGCGCCCGGCTCACCCGTGTCCCCGGGCCGCCAGGATGGCGGCGCTTCTATTCATCACGTACCCCAGACGGCCCGTCTGGGATCTATTGCGACACATTCTCAATCCACCTTCTCGGCCCGTAGATAACAACCAACCAAGCCGAGAGAAGAATGAATTGTACCCTGGGTACAATCCGATTTTCTAAAAGCAATAACCGATGGTGGGAGGGGGTTTAGCGATGGATGAGAGCCGCGAGGGGTAAATGGATGCGAGCCGCGAGGGGTGACGATACTCCGCCGGACGGCGGCATTTGGACTGGGGGTTATGGCTGGTATGGCGTTCGTCCTGCCCGCCATTCGCGGATGGGACATCCGCTACCGGGGAATGCGGGCGAGGGCGCCCGCGCTCCGGAAGCGCCGCCATCCTGGCGGCCCGGGGATGCCGGCTGGAAGCCAGCGCTCCGAAAAGGGAGGCGGGCGATGCCGTTGCTCCAGCGCGTTACAATGAAGCAATGGACAGCAGGGGAATAATCAAACGCGTTTTACCGATAGCCTTGTTATTCTGCATCGCCAGCTTGCTGGCCGCCTGCCCGCAAGGCCAAAAAACGAGCACCACCGCAGCGCCACCTCAACGGCCGCCGGTGCTCCGTGGCGGTTGGTGGGCTCCGGCGGGCAACGCACAGCGGACGCGGCGCGGCAGTGCCGAGGGTCCCGGCGAAGATGTCACCGAACAATGGTCGCTGCCTGTCCCGATCCCCGCCGTACTCGACGAACACAGCTTCTTCGAGGAATGCCCGGCGGTGATCGTCGATGACTCGGGCACCTGCTATTGCCTGGCGCTGGCGATTCCTGCGGTGGCCGAGGAGTTGGAGCTGGAGCAGAAACTGCTGGACGACCGCAGCCACGAAATGAGTATGAAGGAATCGATGAGCCTGGGAGCGGCCAGCATGAGCCACGATCTCTATGCCGACATCGCGCCCAAGCAGGCCTTTCTCTACGCAATCTCACCCGCCGGTGAACTGTTGTGGGAAGTCAACGCGGCCGGAGCACCGGTAGGCGCTCCCAGCCTTGATCCGAACGGGCAAATTGTGTTTGGGACCTACAGCCAGCAGGTGGTTGATTTCGACCGCGAACGCTCCGAGCGCGGCGATCCAATCGAGAACGTCGGTGGTATTTATGTGATCTCCCGGAACGGCGAGCTGGCGGCGAAGCTCGACCCGGGCGGCTGGCTGTGCACCGAACCGGTGGTTGCCGATGACGGGACGCTGCTGGCCAGCGTGAATGATGAAGGCTATGGCTACCGCGATCCCGCGCCCGGTGCGCGGCTGGTTGCGCTCGAACCAGACGGCAGCATTCGCTGGAAGCTGGATAAGGGCTTTGTCGGCGGGCCACCGGCCGTATCCAACAAGGGAACGGTCTTCGTGCCGATCGAAACAGCCTACAGCGAGAGCACGGTGGGCGCCATCGAATCGTGCCTGCTGGCAGTGGATCTGGCAACCGGCACCGAGCTGTGGCGTTACGACTGCGCCGATGCGCCGGTCGCCGCGCTGGCCGTCGGGCAGGACGGCACGGTCTACTGTGGTACGCAAAGGACGTGGCCGGATAGTGTTGGCTCCCCAGGGACAGCCGGCTTCAATCCGCGGGGCGCGAACCAGCTCGGGCGCTTGATGGCACTGGACCGCAGTGGCAGCTTGAAATGGTCGACGGCCTTGGGCGGCAGTTTCTGGGCCGGGCTGGCGCTGGGGCCCGATGACGAAATCTCCGTGCTGGCCACCAAGTGGGGCCCACCGGAGCACCCCGGACGTTCGTTCGGCTGTACGTGGTGGCTTGTAACCTTTGACTGCAACGGGCGGCAGCTCTGGCAGTATCAGACCGAGTATGAAACCCAGCTACACCAGCTGGCCAAGGATGCTGCGGGTACTACCTATCTGGGCGCGATCTGGCTGGCCGGCAGGAACCACGGCATAATCGCGGTCAGCCCGCCGGGTGAGGAACGCTGGGTTTATTACACCGGCAGTTCCCGGACGGGTAGTCACCCGATAACCGTGGATGATTCCGGCGCGCTATTGCTGGCGGTCGACAACTCGATCACCAAGCTGGCCGATCCAGAGCCGTAAGCGTAGCTACCCGCCCAGCTTGGCCAAGAGCTTCTTATATCCTTCGCCGACGTCGCCCAGGTCGAAGCGGAACAGGTCCTTGTCCAGCTTCTCGCCCGTGGCGGCGTCGACCAGCCGGCAGGTATCGGCGGTGACCTCGTCGGCGAGGATGATCCGCGGCTGGCCCGGGCCGCCCCACTTGTCGGTCCGGGGCGCAAACCGGCCGAACTCCAGCTTGAAGTCGAGGAGCTTCACGCCCTGTTTGAGATAGATCTCCTTGAGCTTCTCGCCGGTGATCAGTGCCAGGTACTTGATCCGCGCGATCTCGTCGAGCGTCGCCAGGCCCATCAGCGCCGCGATCTCGTCGGTCAGGAACGGATCGTGCAGCTCGTCGTTCTTGTAGCCGATCTCGACCAGCGGCGGATTGATCAGCGTGCCCGCTTCGATGCCGTAACGGCGGCAGAGGCTGCCGTGGGCTTCGTAGCGGACAATCACCTCCAAGGGCACGATCTCCACGCTCTTGACCAGGCTGTGGGTCTCGTCCAGCAGTTCGATGAACGTCGATTCGATGCCGGCCTCGCCCAGCGCGCCCATCAACAGCGCGCTGACCTGGTTGTTGATCGCGCCCTTGCCGGCCAGCGTGTCCTTCTTCACGGCGTCGAACGCGGTCAACGAGTCCTTGAACTCCATGATCAGCTCGTCGGGATTGTCCGTGCGGTACAAGCGTTTGGCCTTGCCCTCGTACAGCATCTCGCCCTTGTTGATCTCAGCCATGTCTCACTCCACCAAACTCAGTATCTTGCGGTTGCCGCCCTTGGCAGCAGTTCGGTTAATCTACGCCCGGCGGCAGGCCTCCGCCGGACTGGGCCGCCATCGCGTTGTTGGTTTCCTCGACGGCCTTGTCGAACCAGTCGGCGTGGAACATCCACAGCATGTAATAGGCATTGGGGATATCGTAGGAGGCCAGCAGCACAGTGCGGCCGTCTTTATCGCCCCAAAATGCGAAGCGGATCTGCTCCTCGGGCGTGGGTGGAGCGTAATCGGCAAACACTGACGTATCCATCGCCCACTGCGGCGGATCGGGCAGCGGCTCGCCGAATTTCTTGGTCAGCGCTTCGATGTCGGTGTTGTAGACAGCCTCTTCGACCATGTCGTGCTTCATGAAGCCGACCAGCTGGCCGTTGAGGAAATAGGCCGCCTCGGCGACCTCCGGAATCACCTTGTCGTTGGCGCCGACCATGCCGGTCTTGCCGTCGGCCGTCCAGAAGTCCGAGGTTATAAAAGCGCCGTCCGGCGGATATCGCTCCATCAGCTTGTCGACATCGATACCCATCTTGATCCCGTCGACTTCCAGGCGGCTGTCGATCATGCCGATCGCTTCGCCGCTCATGGCCGCACCCTCGGCGGAAGCATCGGCAGCTTCGCCCGCGGCTTGATCCGCCGGCGGTTCGGTGGTGGGCTCGGCAGTAGCCTCGACCGGCGCGGGAGCGTTGTCGACCGCCGCGACGTCGGAGGCCCCGCTCGCCGGAGTCGTGTCATCGCCGCCGTCGCGCGGGCAACCGGCCAGCAGGCTGAGCAGGCCGAGAATGATCATTACAGCTAAGGCTATTCTCATCGGAATTCCTCCATTGGTCACCGGCACATCGCCTGGACCGGTGCTCATCGCGCCGCGCCGATTCGACGGTCGGCGTCTATCTGGCGCTCACTATACCCTATATCTGCCTGATCAGACGTTGCATCTAATCCACGTAGGTGTCGTCGTCATCCGCCGGCTTGGTTTCCGATGCCGCGGCGTCCGTTGGCTTTTTATTACGCCGTCCCCCGCGCGTACCGCGGCGGCGGCGCATGGGCTTCTTGGCCGGTTCCGGCTTATCCGCCGCTTCACCTTCCACCGGTTTCTCCGGCTTGGCCGCCGGTTCCTTTTCGCCGGCCGGCGGTTTCTGCTTGGCCGGAGCCGCGCGGCGCGATCCGCGCTGGACGCGGACGGACCGGCGATGCGGCGGGCGCTTCTGGTGGTCGGCCTCCCCGAGTGTCTCGTTGCCCTCGATCGGCACCGGCGACAGGCTGATCGGGTTGGCGGTGATCGTCTCGTACCAGTCCGAGGGCCGGTCGCTGATGTTCTGGACGGGACCGTGGCCGGCGGCCGCGCCCGCCGGCGGAGCCGGGGCGCTGGGCTGCCTCCGCCCGACCGTACTGGGCTGCTCCAAGCCCGTGCGCACGAACAGAGCGTCGACATGCTTGAAATACGGTTCCAGCGAGAACTGCTCCTTGATTTGCGCGGCGTTCAGTACGCCCCGTACCGCGGAATCGTGCAGCAGGGCATCCAAGAACGGGGTGCCGTCCTCCCAGCAGCGCATCGCGTTGCGCTGGACCATCGCGTAGGCTTCCTCGCGGCTGACGCCGGCCGCCACCAGGGCCAGCAGCACGCGCTGGCTGAACACCAGGCCGTGGGTCAGGTAGATGTTCGACAGCAGGCGCTCCGGCCGGACGACGAGGTTCTCCATCACGCCCGCGAGCTTGTCCAGCATGTAATCCAGCAGAATGCATGCATCGGCGAGGATCACGCGCTCGGCGCCGCTGTGACTGATGTCGCGTTCCTCCCACAGTGCCACGTTCTCCAGCGCGGTTACGGCATAACCGCGCAAGACGCGCGCCAAACCGGTAACCCGCTCGAGCAGGATCGGGTTCTTCTTGTGCGGCATCGCGCTCGAGCCTTTTTGACCCTTGGCAAACGGCTCCTGGACCTCCGAGAGCTCGGTCCGCTGGCCCGTGCGCAGGTTGACGGCGATCTTCTCCATCGTAGCGGCGATGCCGGCCAGGGTGCAGATGAACGCCGCATGGCGGTCGCGCTGGACCACCTGGTTGCTGACCGGCGCGGCCAGCAGGCCCAGCTTCTTGAGCACCTGTTCCTCCAGGTCCGGCGGTATGTTGGCGAAGTTGCCGACGGCGCCCGAGAGCTTGCCGACGGCCAGCCCGTCGATCGCCGCCGCCAGGCGCTCCTCATGGCGGCCCAGCTCGTCGTACCAAACCAACAGCTTCAGCCCGAAGGTGGTCGGCTCGGCGTGCACGCCGTGCGTCCGGCCGATCATCGGCGTCCGCTTGTGCTCCACGGCCCGCCGGCCGACGAGCTTGCGCAGGCGCACCAGCTCTTTCTCCAGCAGGCGGCCGGCCTCCTTGAGGATCAGGTTCTGGGCCGTATCGACGACATCGCTGGAGGTCAGGCCCTTGTGGAAATAGGCGCTGTCCTCGCCGATGTAATCGGCGACCGCCGTGGTGAAGGCGATAACGTCGTGATGCACCTCGGCTTCGATCTCCTCGATCCGTTTCAGGCGGAACCGCGCCTTTTTCTTGATGCGGTTGTACGCGGCCTTGGGGATCACCCCGCGCTCGGCCCACGCCTCGCAGACGGCGAGTTCCACCTGTAGCCAAGTGTCGAACTTGGACTTGTCGGAAAACAAGTTGCCCATTTTCGGGCGGGTATATCGCGCGATCATTCCGCGCTCCTCGGGTTTTGTATTTATTACTTGGCGGACAGGTTTTCTCTTAACTGCGCTCCGGCAGCACGGTTCTTCAGCTGTTGCCGGGCGCGATATTCGATTAGCCAGTCATTAAGCTCCGGCCTGTCCACGGCCAGAATCTGAATCGCCAATAGCGCCGCATTCAGGCCGCCGTTGAGCGCCGTGCAGGCCACGGGGATCCCCGGCGGCATCTGGGCCACGCTCATGAGCGCGTCCAGGCCCTCCAGGCTGCCCGTGCAGGGCACGCCGATCACCGGTTTGACCGTCAGCGCGGCGATCACGCCCGGCAGGTGCGCGGCCATACCCGCCACGCCGATAAAGGCGCGGCAGCCGCGCTCTTCCGCCGCCGGTATCAGCTGCGCCAAGCGCTCATGGTCGCGGTGCGCGCTGCATACTTCAAAATGCGCGCGAACCCCCGCGTCCCGAAACACCGGCTGCATCTTCGCGGCGACGGCCTCATCACTGAGGCTGCCCAGCAACACCAGCACGTCCAGTTCTTCCGGCAGATTCAATTCCGGCATGCGGGGATTGTAACATTACCAGCGCCCCGGCGTCACTGCGGGTCGATGGCACCCGGCTCCGAGCAACTGCCGTGGACCGCCTGCGGACTGCGGCACCCGGTCCATCCGGTATTCCCGCGTGGACGGCAGAGGTCTTCGTGCACCAGGGCGTAGGATTGCGGCGGAGCGGCGATCAGCCCTGGGCGGTTTGGCCCGGCGGATCCTCCGTGCGCAAGGCCGGCTTGGCACTGAGACTGCCGCCGGCCCCGCCGACGACTCCCAATCCCGACGACGGCTCCGGCTTGCAGATGCCCGTCTTGCTGGGATTGCGGCAGAACTCCACGAAATGCTTGACTTCCGGCGTCAGTTCAACCAGCCGCTCGATCTCGTCCAGGGCCTCATTGCGCGGCATGCTGCGCCGGAACATCAGACGGTAGCTGTGCTTCAGCGCCGTCAGCCCCTCCTCCGACACCCCGTTGCGCACCAGGCCGATGCGGTTGAGCCCGCGCACGGTGGCCGGCGGCGCGCCTTGCACCATGCAGTAGGGCGGCACATCCTGCATCACACCCGCCGTCCCGCCGATCATCGACAACGTGCCGATACGCACAAACTGGCGCACCGCCGCCATGCCGCCGATCACGGCCCGATCCTCGATCTGGATGTGCCCGGCCAGCTGGACGTAATTGGACATGATGATGTGGTTGCCCAGGCGGCAGTCGTGGGCCACGTGGACGCCGGACATGATCAGGTTGTCGTTGCCGATGCGGGTGATCCGCTCGTCATGCGCCCCGCGGCTGATCATCACGAACTCACCGAAAGTGTTGCGGTCGCCGATTTCCAGAAACGCCGGCTCGCCCTTGTAGCTGAGGTCCTGGGCATCGGAGCCGAGTACGGCGCTGGTCTTAATCCGGCAATGCGCGCCGATGCGCGTGTTGCATTCAATGACAACGTGGCTGCCGATTTCGGTATGGGGACCGATGTGTACGCCCGGCCCGATCATGGAATAGGGCCCGATCGTGACGCCTTCTTCCAACTCGGCGTGCTCGTGAATTATCGCTGTTTTATGGATCCTCATATGTACCCGCGGTCCGGCAACAGCGCCGTGCTGTAATCATAACACCGTGACGCCGCAGCGCGACCCGTGTTCAGTACCGGCGGTCTACACTTTCAAGTGATTTAATCAAGACTAAAGCAGCCCAAGCAAACTATTTCGTTCCGTAATCGTCTAACATATTAGGAAAGCGGAATTAGTTGTCTCATTCCGATACCGGCATTTTTGAAAGGAGGTGACCGACGTGGTTGATGACAAGCTAATCGAAGCATTCGATACGATTCGTTCCGGCGTCTACATCGTAACCAGCGCCTATCGCAGGAAACCGGCTGGCTGTACCGTGGTTTGGCTGTCCCGCGTTTCGTTCGATCCTCCCCTGCTGGCGGTACACCTGGCCCCCGGCGGACATACCTTCGAGACGATCACCAAGGGCAAACGCTTCTGCGTGAACATCCTCGGCGATTCCGGCCTGCTGTTGGCCCGTGCGTTCGGCTTCGCTTCGGGCTCGACGCAGAACAAGTTCGAGGATATTCCCTACACTTCGAGCGCCAGCGGGTCGCCACTGTTGGAGTCCGCGATCGGTTACATCGACTGTAAGCTGCAAAGCATGACCCCGGTCGGCGACCATGTGATGGTCATCGGCGAGATCATCGACGCGGCCCGGACCAGCGAAGAGCAGCCGATGATCTACGATCCGCATACCTTCTACGTGAAGGGTGGACTGCGCGTGGAAAGCCTGGGCCAGCAGGCCGGCGAGTAATCGCAGCAACCCGCTCACCGGTCTATCCGTCGGACGGCGCGGCTATTTGGCTTCGGCCGCGGAGGCCGTATTCGCGGGCGGTATCCACCGGGCGTTCAGCTGCCGGGCGGCCTGGGTTTCATCCAGGTGCGTCACGGCCAGGTTCTCCAGGCGCTTCAGCTGCTCGGGATCGGTTTTCGCCAGTTCGGCATAGCGCAGCATCGCCGCGATGAACTTATCCAGGGTTTCCAGGCTCTCGGTCTCGGTCGGCTCGATCATCAACGCCTCGTGCACGATCAGCGGGAAGTAGCAGGTCGGCGCGTGGAAACCGTCGTTGAGCAGGGCCTTGGCGATATCTTTGGCGTGGATATCGTAATCCTTGAAACCGTCGGCGCTGGCGACAAACTCATGCATGCAGTGCCGGTCGGCGTAGGGAATCTGATAGGCATGCTTCAGCTTGGCTTGGACATAGTTGGCGTTGAGAATCGCGTGCTCGGCCACGCGCCTCAGCCCGTCCGGGCCCAGCATGCGGATGTAGGCCCAGGCCCGCACCAGGACCAGGAACTGCCCGTGGTGCAACTTGATCCGGCCGATGCTGTGCTCCGGCTTGTGCCACGCATAGCCGTCGCCGGACCGGGCGGCCAGCGGATAGGGCAGGAATTCCGCCAGGTGCTCGCGAACGCCGATCGGCCCGCTGCCGGGACCGCCGCCGCCATGCGGCGTGGAGAACGTCTTGTGCAGGTTCAGGTGCACCAGGTCGAAGCCCATATCCCCGGGCCGCGTCAGGCCCAACAGGGCGTTGAGATTGGCGCCGTCGTAGTACAGCTGCGCGCCGACGTCGTGCAGGCGCTCGGCCACCGCCACGATGTTCTTCTCGAAGATACCGAGCGTGCTCGGGTTCGTCAGCATGATGCCGGCGATCCGGTCCGCGCCGTGCGTGCTGATCACGTCCTCCAACAGCTCCAGCGTCATCACGCCGCCATGGTTGACGCAGTCCACCTCGGCGACCTCGAAGCCGGACAGGTGCGCGCTGGCCGGGTTGGTGCCGTGGGCGCTGTCCGGCACGATCATTACGCGCCGGGCCGTTTCGCCGCGCTGCTCGAAGTACTTGCGGAACACCAGCATGCCGGCGAACTCGCCCTGGGCGCCGGCGGCGGGCTGCAGGCTCGTCGCCGCCATACCGCAGATGTCGCTGAGCCAGACCTGCAGCTCGTAGATCAGCCGCATCAGCCCCGGCACGGTGGCCGCCGGCTGCGTCGGGTGGATATTGGCGAAGCCGGGCAGCATCGAGGTGGCTTCCGTCACCTTGGGGTTGTACTTCATCGTGCAGCTGCCCAGCGGGTAAAAGCCCGTATCGACGCCGTAATTAATCTGGCTGAGCTTGACGTAGTGGCGGACCAGCGTGGTCTCGTCCACCTCGGGCAACGGCAGGCTGTCCGCGCGGACCAGTTGGGCGGGCAGGCCGGCGGTTCCATCGGGCTGGTGGCCGGCGCTGCGGACCTGGGTGCCGCGGCGGCCGGGCTGGCTGCGGTCGAAGATCAGAGTCGGTGCGGGCATTAGAGCACCTCCTTCACGAGGGCCGTCAGCGCGGCGATGTCCTCGTCGGTGTGGACCTCGGTAAAAGCGAAGGTCAGGCAGTTTTTCAGCTCGGGATCAGCGCAGCCGCAAGGCTTGATGCCGGCGAGCATGCCCTGGGCCAGCGCGGCGTCGTAGATCTCGTCGCGCTTGCCGGACGGGAACTTCAGCGTAAACTCGTTGAAGAATTGCTGGTCGCGGCAGGCACTCACCCCATCCAACGCGGTCAGCTGGGCCTGGGCTTTGAGCGCGTTGTCGTGGCAGATCGCGGCCAGCTGCCGGAAGCCCTCGCGTCCGACGGCGCCGAGATAAATACAGCTGCGCAACGCCAACAGCGCTTCGTTGCTGCAGATGTTGCTCGTGGCCTTCTCGCGGCGAATATGCTGCTCACGGGCCTGCAGGGTCATGACGAAGCCCTCGCCCGGCTGGCCGTCACGCTCGCAGGAGGTGCGACCGATCAGGCGGCCGGGCAGCACGCGGACGAGCTTCTCGCGGCAGGCTAGAAAGCCCAGCAGCGGGCCCCCGAAACCCATCGGATTGCCCAGGCACTGCGCCTCGCCGCAGACGATGTCCGCGCCCAGCTCGCCCGGCGTCTTGAGCAGGCCGGCGGCGAAGGGGTAAAACATCACGACGGCCAGCGCGCCGGCGGCATGCACTTCGGCGATCCGCTGCGCCAGGTCGGCGTACAGGTAGCCCAGGCAGTTCGGGTACTGGAACACCACGCACGCCGTGTGCTCGTCGAGGTGCGCGGCAATCGGACACTGGCCGTCCGGCGTGGCGTCGCCCGTCGCGACCTTGACCAGTTCCAACTCCATGCCGATGTTGTAGGTCTCGACAACTCTGCGGGCCTGGGCATCGACGTTCGGCGCGAAGATGACCTTATTGCGCTTGCCGCGGCCGGTCAGGGCCGCCATCAGCACGGCATCGGCCAGGACGGTGCCGCCGTCATAGCCACTGGCGTTGCTGACCTCCATGCCGGTCAGCAGGCAGATGTAGCTCTGGTATTCATAGATGCACTGCAGCATGCCCTGGCTGACTTCCGGCTGGTAGGGCGTATAGGCAGTGTAGAACTCGCCGCGGTGCGACAACTCGTCGACAACCGCCGGCACGTGGTGCGGATAGATACCGCCGCCGGCGAAGACGCGGTTGAGCGGGATCGCGTTATGGTTCGCCAACTCGGCGGTGGCCCGGGCCAGGCCGGCCTCGCCGAGAGCGGGCGGAACGTTGAGATCACGGTTCAGGCGCAGCTCGGGCGGAATCGTGTCCAGCAAGTCCTCGAGCTTCTCGGCGCCGATCGCCGCCAGCATTTGCGCACGCTGCGCCGGCGTATGCGGAATGAATGTCATGTCAGGTGCTCCTTGCCGTCTGCGTTACTTTTCCATCGCGTCGTAGGCCGCCTGGTCCATCAACGAGGCCAGCACGCCTGTATCGGCCAGCTCGATCTTCAAGAGCCAACCCGCTCCCTGCGCGTCCTGGTTGACCAGCTCGGGCTCGTCTTCCAGCCGCTCGTTGACGGCGACAACCTTCAGCGCCAGCTGAGTGTAGACCTCAGCCACGGCCTTGACCGACTCGACGGTACAGCAAACATCGCCCTGGGCAAACTCGGCGCCTTCCGCCGGCAGCTCGACGTAGGTGATGTCACCCAACTCCTGCTGGGCATGGTCGCTGATGCCCAGGTAGTACTCACCGCCATCCTCGCGGATGTATTCGTGCGTTTTCGTGTAATAAAAGGTGGCCACAGTTCACCCCTGCGTTAAAGTGAAGCTTTATTCTATTACGCGTAGCAAGGTTGTGCCAACGGTCAAGCCCGGGCATTTTGCCGCGATTCCGCCGGGCGATTTTGCCGGTGCCCGCCGCCCTCAGCGCTTCTTCTTGAACGTGCCGAAGACCTCCAGCACGTGATAGCTCTCCTCGAAGCCCTGGGCGGTGCAGATGCGCTTGAGCATCCGGTGCAGCTCCTTGTCGCCGCTGAATTCGATCACCTCGCCGCTGTTGACGTCGATCAGGTGGTGGTGGTGGCCCTCGGTGTCGGCCAGCTCGTAGCGGTAGCTGTTCTCGTGCACGCGCGTTTTGAGCAGCATGCCGCTGGCCACCATCATTTCCAGCGTGCGGTAGACGGTGGCGCGGCTGACCACGCCGGGACTGGCCTCGTTCAACTCGTTGAGCACGTCCTCGGCCTGGAAATGCCAGCCGCGCTTGGCCAGCAGGAGGTCGATCATCGCCTTGCGCGGACGGGTCAGCTTGAGGTTCTGTTCCAGCAGGATCCGGTAAAACCGCTCGCGCATCCGGTCGTGAAATGGATTAGCAGGGGATGCGGGTTTTTTCTTCTTCGTCGTCATGTCTCAATTATACATGAACGGGACCTACTGCGTCTCAATCTCATCTGAGAAACATCCGCCGCAGTTCTTCCACTCCCAGCCGGATCAGCGTCGGTCGCCCGTGGGGGCAGCTAAGACTGCTGCGGCGGCTGAGCAGCTGCTGAACCAGCGCATAACACTCGTCGGGCGGCAGCCGCTCGCCGGCCTTGATCGCGGCCCGGCAGGCCAGGCTGGCGGCTAGCTCCTTGATCTGGTCCGCCAGGAGCGTGCTGGTGTCCTGCTCCGCGAGTTCGCTGAACACGCCGTGGACCAGTTCCACCGTCACGCGGCCGGCCAACAGCAGCGGGACCTCGCGCACCACCAGGCTGGGGCCGGCGCCCAATTCGCAGGCGAAGCCCAGCGCGGTCAGCGCCGGACCAAAGGCCTGGACCAACTCGGCCTGGCCCGGCAGCAGCTCGATGATCAGCGGAAAGAGCAGCCGCTGGCGCATGCCGCCCCGCTGCTCGGCTTGCAGCCGTGCATAGAGCCCCTCGAACAGGATCCGCTCGTGGGCCGCATGCTGGTCGATCAGGTAGACTTCGTGGTTCGTCGCCGCCAACAGAAAGCTGTCGCCGATCTGGCTGACCATGCCGATGCCGACTTCCGGCGGCCCGGACTCGGACGGGTGCGGCGCGGTGTATTGAGACACGGGCTGGCCGATACCCAGACTAACTGAGACAGGCTGGCCGGTGCTCGCGGCGGTCGGGGCCGGCGGACGGGGCCGGAAATCGATCGGCGCCGGCGGTGGCCCGGCCGGGGCAGGCGGTGCGGCCGGGTCCAGCGGCAGCGCCTGACCCTCCTCGTACAGCGGCAAGGCCTGGAAGCCGGGGGGGGTATCGGGATCGCTGCCGGGGTCGTCCGCCGGGGCAGCGCCCGGGAACTTCGCCGGCGCGATCACGGCGGCCAAACCCCGCGTCAGCTGGCGTTGACGAGCGGCGGCGGTCTGCCCCACGGCGCGGCTGACCGCGGTCCTGAGCAGGCTGTAGATCCCCTGCGGCTGGGCGAAGCTGACTTCCCGCTTCATCGGGTGGACGTTGACATCGATTTCCTCGGGCGGCAGCTCCAGAAAGAAGGCTCCCAGCGGAAATTTGCCCGCGCTCAGGAACTCGCGTACGGCATCGTCGACGGCCTTGTAGAGCAGCTTGTTGCCCACCGGCCGGCGGTTGATGAAATACCATTGCCGCTGCCGGTTATGCCGGTGGTACTGGGGCGGGCTGATGTAGCCGCTGACCGCCTGGGGCGGGAATTCGAAGTCCACCGGCACCAGCTTTTCACCTACCTCGCTGCCGAGCAGGTCCAGCAGGACCCCGTACAGGTCGCCATCGCCGGTGGTGCTGAGCACCGTGCGGTCCTGGCTGACCAGGCTCCAGCGCACCTCCGGGTACGCCAGCGCGTAACTGCTGAGGAGCGTGCTGATCTGGCTGGTCTCGGACTGGCGGCTTTTCAGAAACTTCAGCCGCGCCGGCGTGTTGAAAAACAAGTCGCGGACTTCGAGCTCCGTGCCCGGCTGCAAATTGTCACGCTCATGCCTGACCAGCGCTCCACCGCTGACCTCCAGCCGCCCGCCCAACTCCTCGGCGGCAGTCCGGCTGGTCAGCGTCAGGTGCGAGACGGCGGCGATCGAGGACAAGGCCTCGCCGCGGAATCCCAGCGTCGTCAACGAGTAATAGATGTCGTCCAGGCCGCGGATCTTGCTGGTGCAGTGCGGCTTGACGGCCAAAGGCAGTTCGTCGAAGGGGATCCCCGCACCATTGTCGCTGACGCGGATCAACCGGCGCCCGCCATCGGCAAGGCTGATTTCGATCTGGCTGGCCCCGGCGTCCAGTGAGTTTTCGATCAGCTCCTTGACCACGCTCAGCGGCCGGTCGATCACTTCACCGGCGCAGATGCGTCGGACTTCGTCCGGGGCAAGCTCAACAATCGCGCGGGCGCTTGGGAGGTTGTCTGCCACGTTATAAGTTTACAGCACACGAGCACCGATCAAACCGGGGCTGTGACCGGTCACCAAGCGATCAGCGGCGGCTCAACGCCTTCCCAGCCGTAGACGATCAACGGATCACTCACGGGCTCGACGCGGACCGAATCCAGCGCCGGCAAGGGCAGGCTGCCGCTGGCCGGCAGGCTCAATTCGCCCAGCAACCCATTCCGCTCCAGGCAGATGGCGTAGTAGTAAACCACCCCGGGGATTGCGGAGTAATCGAGATAGGGGTACTCCTCACAGGTCGCCAGTAACGCGTAGGGACCGTCCGCCGCGATGCTGCGCAACACACCATATGGATAATCCGCCGGTTCGGCTGTCCACCAGACGGCGATACAATCATCCTCGCTGGTAACTACGGTCCCGGGCTGATTGGGCGCCGCGGCGCCGACATAGCCCAACACCGCGGCGGATGGCGCGCTGACGCCGTACTCGTTCACCGCGATGACCCGATACCAGTAAGGTTGCCAGGCGACGGCCAGCGTGTCTCTGTGCGGTGAATCGGCGCAGGTTCTAATTGTGAAAAACGTGCCATCCGGTTTCAGGCTGCGCTGGACGTAATACTGGATCGCATCGGCTTCCTCGATCCAGCTGACCTCCACTCCGGGACCAGCCAGGCCTTGGCTGGCCGCGACGTGGACCGGTGCGGCAGGCTGCGACATGATTCCGGCATTGATCGTGTAGATCCCCGTTCCATTGCTTTGGTTTTCCACCACCAGATAGGCCGGATGAACACTCTCCCACTTGCCGCTGATCGTTTTCTCGCCGCCCGAACCGGTCAAGTACGACATCAGGTGCCCATCTTCATCGAGCAGGCTGGCGGTCAGATGAACCTCATCCGGATCGAACAACACTTCCAGCAGCAGTTTGGTGCCCGGCGTGTAAGCAAAATGAAAGACATCAAACCAGTCATCCGTCACAAAGCCAGACTGGAATCCCAGGAAGGATGGCGTGGGTAATTCGGTCGCGCTGAGCACCGTGTTGTTGGGCTCGTGCAGATCGAAATCGTACGGATCCGCAAGATTCAGGAAATACTCCAGTGTGGCGGGGCTCTCCTTGAGCACCATGTAGTAAGCACTGAACCGGCCAAGCGCGGACAGGTCGGAAACCGCGTCATAGCCGAAATTGCAGTAGCCGTCCAGCCCCCAGTTGTCGCCCCAGCTGTTACGCACCTGAAACGCCTGCAGCGTTTCGTCGTAGCCGGTAATGCAGACGGCATGGCCCGTGTCGGCACCACTGGTACCACCGTAGTGATAAACCCCGTCTTGATAGGTGGTGAATCCCGACTCCAAGCCCTGGAGCATGACCGCAACCGGGCGGTGGAACAAGGCTAACTGCTCCTTGATCCGGCGCACCATGCCTGACGACGGCAGCATGTGCCAGCCGCTGATCTGCAAATGCGATGCTTCCTCGTAGGCCGTGCCGCTGAAAACGGTGATACAGTCAAGGTTATCGTCGTACGGCACCGCTCGTTCGGTGGCGGCGCCGGTGCTCCAAAGCAACTCGAAGACTTCGTCCAGGCTGCGGCCGACAGTGCTGCCACACGGCGGGTTGTAATTCCCGTACGGCGGCAGTCCACTTTTCACATACACCCACAATGGGCTGATCTCCATGCCGGTGTCGTTTACATCCCAGCCGTACTGACCGTAGAGCTGCTGCAGCTGGATGTTGTAAACGCCGTTGCCAACCGCGAATGCCGCGCAGGATCCCAGGATGCCCTGGTCGCCAACCGGTGTGCCGAACGGACGGAGATCTACGATATGAGGCAGCGCCGAGGTGTATTTCTCCTCAGTTTCCTGCTCGACAGCTTCCCCAGCCGACTCCGAAGTCGGCGCAGCCAGCCCGCCGGTGGCCCGTGTTTCGGAAACGCCCGTCGCCACCGTCCGGAAATCAGCTGGCAATCCGGCCCCCACGGCCACGGCCACCAGCAGCGGATCCCCCGCCACGACGTTGGCCTCCGCCGGGTCGTAGGTGATAACGAAATCATTGGGGCCGTAATACCAGTGCCAGCGGCCCTTAACCCGGTCGCCGATTCCGATGTAGTAATCGGCGAGCTCGGTGGGCGGGCTGAACCAGGCGATACCGATTGTGCGGCAGTTCTCCGGCTGGTCAAGGGCAAAACAGGCATAGGCCAGTCCATCGGCGGGATCGAAGGTCGCGCCCTGCACTTCCGATGTAGCAACATGTGCCAAGCTATAGCAGTTCAGGCCGGCCAGGGCGGGAACATCCGCCGTAATCCGGGCGATGGCCGGCGATTCGGGCTCCGCCAGGGCCAGCGCGGCCAATTCCACCGGCAGCGTATCCTTTCGCGAGATAGCCTGGGCAGCCTTCATCGCCACCGCCACTCCGTTTTCCGCCGACCAGGGCAGGTTTTCCGCAACATAGCCCGGGAGATACGCTTCCGCCGGCGCGGGATCATTCACGGCAGGATCAGCTGGAGACGTCGGTGAATCGCTCCCCGCGCACGCGCAGCAGGCCACCAGCAGTAGCATCATCAGCCAAACACTGCGTATCCGCCTTGCCATCACGTAACCCATATTCCAGCCCGGTTGACCGGCCGGGCTGTCTGCAGCCCGTCCGCATACTACATGTGAAACCCTGGCGCCGCTCGAATGGCGCTTCCCGAATATTATAGACGCGCAAATCGCTATCAGGTTGCAAACAAAAGCCAGGGGCGGCGCGGGGCCGCCCCTGGACCCGTTCGGACAATTGTGAACTACCTTTCGACGACGGTCCACTGCTGCGGGTCATTGACGTCATCTTGCATTTCCAAAACCCCGTCGCCGGATTCCTCCTGTGCCACCTGGACATCGCCCGGACCCGTATCCAGCGCGATATATCCGGCATCCGGCGCGCTGGCCGGCCCGACCAGGCCGTCCCGGGAGCAACACACTACGTAGTAGTAGACCGTACCAGGCACCGCCCCAGTGTCGATGGCCGGCGGCGCCGCGAACTCGCCGAGCACCAGCCAGCGTCCGTTGGGCGAGGTGCTGCGCTTGACCGTATAACCGGTGCCAGCCTCGCCGGCGGACCAGGTGATCTCGACCAGGCCCGCGCCCGTGCCGTCCGTGGCGGCCACCCCGTCCGGCGCGGGAATGCCCATATAGCCGCTGTCCGGCGCGCTGGGAATGCTGAAGCCGTCGTCGTTCGCAGCCACCACGCGGTACCAGTACTCCTGCCAGAGCTCGACTTCATAATCGACGAAGGCGGGCTCATAAGAGCCGCCGATGTTGGCATACTGGCCATTCGGCGAATCCGCCCGCTGGATCGTGTAGGTCTGCGTACCTTCGCAGGGATTCCAGGTCAGGGCCACGCCGGTCAGGTCGGTGCCGTCGGTGGCGCTGACGCCCGTCGGCTGGACCGGCGGCTGCGCGGAGATCCCGCTGAGCGTATACAGCCCGGTCGAGCCGCCGCCGTTGCTGACCTCCACCACGGCGGCGCCGGACTGGCTCCAGGTGCCGCTCAGGGTCAGCGTGCCGTTGCCGGCCACGCCGGTCATCAGCAAGGCGCCGCTTGCATCGTACAGCTTCAATGTCGGCGACAGCTGCGCTCCGCTGTAATGCATCGTGACGGTTGTGCTGGATCCGGCGGCGTAATCGAAGCTGAAGTAATCGACGGTGTCGTTGATGTCGAGCTTGGCCGAGTAATCCGCGAAATCGAATTCGGGCAGCGCATTCGCCGTACCGATCGAGTTGTTGGGTTCGACCTCGTCGTAATCCTCGGGGAGCGGCTCGTCGAAGAAGTACTCCAGCGTGGCCGGATCGAGCGTCGCCTCCATGTAGTAGGCGCTGAAGCGCGACAGGTCGGCCAGTTCCTGCGCGGCATCATAGCCGCACCACCAGTAGCCGCCCACGCCCCAGGACCCGCCCCAGGAGTTGCGCACGTTGAAGGCCTGCAGGTCGTCATCGTAGCCGACGATGCACATCGCATGCCCGCCGGCGGCACCCGCCGTGCCACCGTAGTGGTACACGCCGCCCGAGTAGTACAGGAACCCGCTCTCCAGGCCGTACATCGCGATCACCACCGGGCGGTTGTAGACCGCCAGCTGCTCCTTGATCGAATCGACGATCCCGGTGCGCGAGATCGAGTACCAGCCGTTGATCCGCAGGACCGCGGCTTCGGCGGAGGCCTGCGTCGGGAAGGTCGTCGAGCAATTGGAGGTCGCGTAATAAGGTACGGTCGCCTCCACGGCCGAGCCGGTGGATGTCAGCAGGTTGAACGGCTGGCTCATGTAACGGCCGACCGAGGAACCGCAAGGCGGATCCCAGCTGCCGTACGGCGCGATGCCGCTCTTCACGTACACCCACATCGGGCTGGACCGGTAATCATCGTTGTTGACATCCCAGCCGTATTCACCGTAAAGCTGGCTGAGCATGATGTTGTAGGCCGCATCCGCGACGCCGAAGGCGGTGCAGGAGCCCATCGAGCCCTGGTTGCTGACCGGCGGGGCATACGGGCGCAGGTCGACGCTGGCCGGCAGCGAGCTGGCCACCTTGGTGCCGCTGGTCTCCCGTTCGGGGTTGACATACTGCGCCGGATCCTCGTAGGCCAGACCCGTGCCGCGCATTTCGGGCACGCCGCAGGCCACCTGCCAGAGGTCCGCCGGCAGGCCGTCCTCGAGGAGCACGCAGATCAGCAGGTCGTCATTGGGAATCACCCCGCCCCAGTCGTCCACGTCGAACGTGATAATGCCGTCGTCGGGGCCCTGATACCAATGCCACAGCTCGTGCTGGACGTCGCCGATACCGATGTAATAGCTGTCCATAGCGCTGGGCAGGCTGTACCAGGCCAGGCCCACCGTATACGGCGCGCCCGACTCCAGCTCCAGGGCGTAGAACGCGTAGGCGTCGCCCGACGTCGGGTCAAAGGTCATGCCCTGCACCTGCGACTCGGCCACGTTGTCCGAGTAGTAGGTCTCTTCCGCGAACAGTACCGGTTCGGGATCGACCAGCACGCCGGCCTGGGCCGGCGTCAGATACGGCACGGTGCCCAAGGACATCGTCATCTTCCCGTCACCTGGAACCAGGGGCTGTTCGGGTTGAACGGCTACGGATACGACGCCATCTCCCTCCATCTCCCAGGGAACAACGCCCGACATGTAGCCCGGCGCCACGCGGTTGGGGGAGTCGTCGGTTGTCACTGCTTGATTCGGCGTAAACAGCTCTTCGGAATCAGAGACAACACCCGTGCAGGAACCAACAATTATCATCGCCAAAAGGGCGACGATCAACGCGATAAGCCCAGTATTAAGTTTCATCCCTTATCACCCCTTGCGGACAAGCCACGCGCTGCCGCGGAAATTGGTACTATTAGTTTACCAGATATATCATGGAATAGGTAATATTCTGGTTAACCGTCGCTAAAGTTATAATGAACAGTCCCTATATTTATTAACAGATTATTCGATTGATTCAGCTGGGGAGGTTGAAATGCGTTGCGCTTTTCTGGCAGCTTGCCTGCTGGTTTTTTGCGTCGGCTGCGGGGGCGATCGCGGCTCCCTGCCGCCGGAGCCTTCATCTGCTTTGCCGCCGTTACCGGCGGCGACCGATAATTCTAACGCCGATTCACCCGTTTTCACCGTGCTGCGGGACGCCAGCGGGACGGTCATCCAAAGGGCCGAATACTGGCAATACTACGACAAGGCCGCTTCGGCGGAGGAACTGGATTCCAGCATCAACCTGGACGGCTCGGAGGGCGGGTTTTCCTGGGTGATCTACCAGTTCAGCGACCTGGGCAGCAATTACGTGCCACAGGAGCTGGACATCTTCGTGTTCGAGTCAACGCCCCCATATTACGTGGCGCTGAGTAACTACACGGAGGACGGCTGCTGGGAGTTCCTGCCGACGGCGGTTGCCGGCGATCGGTCGATCGAGTTCGGCACCGACTGGAACAAGTATGTTTCCGGCACCGACATGTACCTCGCGATCCTGGTCCACGACACAAAGGTGCGGTTCGAATACGCCAACCTGGAGATCGACGACACGCGGCCGCTGCCCGCGCCGACCGGCTTGGCCGTGGACAGCGTCGGCGCCGGTTCGGTCAGCCTGTCGTGGGAGCTCTACCCCGACGCCCGGGCGACCGAACTGCGCATCTACCAGGCCGAGGACGTGGCCATGGCCGGCGCGGTCGAGGCCGTCAAGGCCGGGCCGACGTCCACGGTCCAGTCGGTCAGCAGCCTGGAGGGCGGCGTGCCGTATTACTTCGCACTCACCGCTTACAGCTCCGACGACGGCATCGAAAGCCCGTACAGCAATATCGTCATGGCCACGCCGGAATCCGGCACCGTCACGCTGGACGGCATCTGGCCGCGGCTGGGCAACCGCGAGGACAACCGCGGCGTGACCGACCTGGTCGGCCCCGCCAACTTCGATAACCATACCGACGTATCCTTGACCAGCAATATCACGGCAGTTGAAAACCGCACATCACCGGTGATCGGCCTGAATGGAAACGTCTACGCGCTGTCCTCGGACGGTATCCTGAACTGCTACAGCGCCGACCTGGGTACGCTGCACTGGGATTTCGACGCCAAGGACCACGGCTCCGCCGGCGCGGACTATATGTGCCCGCCGCACTCGCCGATCCTCGACAGCGCCGGCAATGCTTATTACATCGCCGCGCCGGTATCGCCATCCGCGGGCAAGCCGTACCTGTTCTGCGTCGACAGCGACGGCGAGATGGCCTGGCGGTTCGACATGGAAGCTGTCGGCGATGATGATGAAACCCTGTATGCAACACCGAACATCACCGAGGATGGAACGGTGATTGCCGTGATTAACCATGAAAAAGACATTGTCGGGATCGTCGATGGCGAGGAAGACTGGCGTTTTGAACTGGAAACAGAACTCACTTATGACATCTACTGCCAGGGTGATCCTGCCCTCAGCGGCAACATGCTGGACGTGCCCCTCACTGACAGCCGAATGGGAATTCCTGAGATGAAAAGGTATCAGTGGGCAAGAATCAATGTCTCGACCGGTGCGTTGGTTGCACAATACATGATCGCTAGAACTGCAACTAACCGCTACGCCGGCTTGCCGCTAACCTCTGATTACTATCTTTGGCCCCAGCAGGACGACCTTGTTCTGCTTGATGCTAATACCGGCATTGTGGTCGACTCAGATGCGCTGAATCTTGCATTAACGGCCAGTCCGTCGCGTTCGCTGGACGGCAGCTGGGTCTTCCAGCCGCATCCGCCGTTCGGCGTCGCCGGCAAGGCCTACCTGTTCGGCTTCGAGGTAACCTATTCCGATCCGCCATCGGTCACCGAGAAGTTCGGACTTCAGCTTGGCGCAAGCAGCATATACAGCAAGCCGGCAATCGACGGCGAGGGCAAGATCTATCTGACGGATACGGGCCGCACCCTGTATGTCATCGGTTTCGACCAGGATGCGCCGATCGACGCGGAAAACCCGAAAATCCTGGACACGGCGATGATCATGTACGGCGACCAGTACAAGTTCAACAGCTTCGCCATCGGCGACGGCTGCGTATACGTCGTGACCGAGTCGAACATGCTGTATCGGTTTTATTAGGGTTAATTGCGGCTTAGCGATTCCGGGGTGTACACGCGCGGCCGGCGTCCTGGTCAGCCGCGCGTCCGTTGCGCATTGTGTTACGATTTAGCTGTTGTCGTAGGCCGGCAGGCCGCGCGGCGGGGTCGCCGCAAGTTCGGCTGGAATGAGGTTGTCAATGGGGCTTATCTCAAGGTTGGGGGGATGTCTCACCGTGGTGGTGACCGGCTGTTTGCTGGCCGCCTGCGGCGGCGCATCCAGGCTGACCGAGACCGGCCCGAATCCGGCACCCGAGACGACCTCACCGCCTGTCTGGCCGCAGTTCCCGCCCGACACCGAAACCGCTTCACCCAGCCGCCGGGTGGCCGAGAATATGATCGCCGTTCACGGCGCTGATTACGTCACCTCCCAGGGACCGGGCAACTACGAGCCAGCAGGCGGCGATGCTTACGTACTCGTCAGCGATCCGGCGAACACGCCGGCCTGGGCGTTGTATACGCTCGACGAATTCGCCACCGACCGCCCGGTGAGTCTGACTATCACCGTGGAGCCCGCCCCGGCCGAAGCCGGCGGCGAGCTGGCCCTGCCGCTCAACTACTGGATCGGCGTCGGCAACTACACGGCGTTTTGCTGGGACTGGCACGGGCCGTACAGCGCTACGACCGCCGTCACACTGAACAGCCATAAGGTCCGCGACCGCTGTGTCACGATGGGCGGAGCGCTGCAGCTACTGGTCCTGACCATGGCGGATGCCGGGCTGGCCACCGCCGAGAATCCCGCCGGCCTGACGGCGGCGCGGATCGACCTGGCCGAGGTCACCACGCTGCCGGCCACGGATCCCAACTACTACGCCACGCGGCCGCATTACGCGGCGCTCACCAGCGTAGCGCTGGGTAGCGGCAAGTCGCTAAGCGAACTCGATCCCGCCACGCAGTACGTCCACCTGGCCTGGCAGCACTATTACGATCCCGCCAACGATGCGAACGAGGCACTGCAGTACAAGATCTATCGCCAGAGCCCGGCGGACAAACAGCGTGTGCCGATCGACACGGTCAACGCTCCCGAAACCACCTTTTGCGATCCGCACGACAGCTTCTCGTGGGTGGACGAGCCAACGCCAGGTATCACCTATACGTATTTCGTGCGGGCTTACAATCCGGCGGGCTTCGCGGCCTATGATGCGACCGCCGTGACCATCCCCGCCGATCCATCGGGCGCCGATGTCATTGCCATCACGGACTGCACGGTCCGGATCACCGGCGCGTCCGGCGGCCTGAGCGCGGACCAGGAGCTGTTCAACAGCACCAAGACGGTTGCCTTTGTCAAAGCCAATGCCGCGACCGAGCTCAGCCTGGAATGGATCAGCGGTACTTTCAACGGGGTAGCGTTCGCCGGCGAGACCAGCTCCGGCTGGCCACCGGACATGACCCAGGCTGATTACGACGCGGCGCTCGCCACTACCCGCGCAAACCTGCAGTGGATGGCGGAAGCAGCTGGAGCGCCGGGATACCGGTACGTCGGCTCTACGCTGATCCTGGACGATGGCGAGTTCCCGCTAGCCGGTGATCCGGGCGGGGCCACCCTTACCAGCGATTACGATCCCGAATCCGGTGGCAGTTTTGCCGAGGGTAGGCTGAATCTCTACCTGCCGGGCGACCTGGAAACGACCTACCCCGCCACGGCCGACCTGGAGATCCAGGTGCCCACGCCGGTCGCCTATGCGATCTCCCTCGACCTCAGTCTGGATTCCACCGCCAGCCGGATCCTTGGCCTAAACGACGAAACCGGTATCCCAATTGAGAAGATCTTCTACGATCTTCCCGAGGTGCATGCCTACCTGCCGGTCAGCTGGGGTTCCGGCGGCGAGCCGGCGGACCTGAGTTCCGTGGAGTTGGCGTTGTGCGCCTTTGACCAGGAAGCGGGGCAGAGCCTGCCCGGCCAGCAGAGCCTCGTCTATACAACAGGCTCGCCGGCCAACGGTGAATTTGCGATCGACACAAGCGCCGACCCGGTTGTGCACTGCAACTTCACCGGCTGGTTGGTCAACGGCAACTACGTAACCTTCCGCATACGGGTTAACGGAGTGTGGAGTACTGTCAACCTGCCAAGCGATCTGGTACCGGCTTTATATCAGCCAACGGTGCCAACCCTCTCCGCATTTCCACAGCGATGCATGCCCAGTGTGGATTATCTACAGTTGTTCTATCCCGAACCGCTCGTGCGCCGCAGCCCGGAGGTGTATTACGACTCCATCGAGGAAGCGATCAAGCCCGAGGATCCGGTCGGCTACAACGAGATCCTCAAGACCAGCGGCCAGGAATTCGCCCTCGACTATCGGGGCGAGATGTATCCCAAGGTGGCGGTGGCGGAAATCGCCAGTCCCGATCAGATTCATTCGCTGGCCGATGGCATACCGTCCGTCTATGTTTCCCACCACAGCCCGCATCGGCTTTGCCTCGACATCTCGGCAATCAGCGTGGAATACCCGTCCGGATTCCCGGACCGGACCTACAGCTACAAGTTGTTCGCCCATGATGGTACGGCGCTGGGCAAGGGCAGCTTCACGCTGGCGCCGGTCGATTACGAGCCGGCCAAGCCGACGGGGATCGACTGGGGGGTTGATGTCTGGGCCGGCACCGGCATCGAAGTCGGCGGACAGGACTACGTTTACCATTACATCAACGCCTCGCATGTCAACAGCGACTCGCCGGATGTGATCTGGTTTGAGATTCAGGACGGCTGGTTTTTCGATCCGGATCAACCGGACAGCGGCGTCTATAACGCCGCGGCGGACAGCCCGAACGGCAATGTCAAGGTCTGCTTCGAAAGCGAAGTGCTGGGCGATCTGATGTACGCGGACTGCACGCTCCGCATGGTCCAGACTGTCACCGAAAACAGCTACATCATGCTGTTCGTGCCCGATGAACGGGCATTTACGCATCCAACGGCGCCGGACTGGCCGGGGATACTCGAGCCGGGCAATTCCTATTTCGTTCGCCTGGATGATGTCCGCTATGACGGTTACGAGGATACACTGGAGTACATGTTGGCAATCACCGGCGAGAACCCCAACGAATAGCGGCGATAAGGCAAGATTATTCAGCCTGACATGGGGCCGCGCAACCGGACCGGCACATTGTCACCGGTGTATACCTGCAATTAGCGACGAACTGAGCCCTTGCCAAACCGCTTCTATGTGTTAGGCTTTCCTTGGCCATTCTTTGCTCGAATATGGCCGGACTGAAGGCTGCGAATTTGACGGCTGAAGTGAGGTAGAAAACATGGGGTTTATGGCGAGGTTAGGGACTCTTTTGTGTATGACGTTGGCCGGGTTTGTCCTGGCCTCATGTGGAGGCAGTGACACTCCTCAGGGCGCATTGGGACCGGCGGAGGAACCGGCAACCGCCGCACCGGCGGAATCCGGGTGGCCGGTGTTTCCACCGGTGACCGGCGACGTTTCACCGTACCGCCTGGTGTCGGAGGACACCGTGCTTGTGCAGGGCTCGGATTATACCAGCGC
>JAFGCY010000100.1 GCA_016932385.1 bacterium
GCACCCGGATCCAAGTCCGGCTGCGCTGTATTCGGCGGCACCGGCCGCCGTGGTCGAAACGCCCGATATCAAGTCGACGGGCGCGCCTATCACCAGCAGCCAACCGTCCCTGAGCTGGGAGATGATTCTGCTGCATGTCCTGTTGGTAACGCTGTTAAGCAACCTGGGCAAGATGTTTCCACTTTTCTGTTATCGCCGCGAAGCCCACTGGCGCCAACGCCTAGCCCTCTCAATCGGAATGTGGCCTCGCGGCGAAGTCGGGGCCGGCGTTCTTGTACTCAGCCTCAGCTTCGGCATCGGCGGGCCGGTGGTTACCGTCGCCATGCTGTCACTGGCCCTTAACCTGGTCTTGACCGGCGTATTCGTTACGGCGGTGAAAAAACTGATCAGCGGCACGCCGGATCTGGCGGTGGCTCAACCGGCGTCCAGCGCCTGATACGCATCCGAAGTCCGTGCTGTATCGTTAAACAGCATCTAGGTGCACTCCGCGCAGCTGGCTGGAGTAATAAAGGAGAAGACCATGCCGGGCCCAGGTCTGCTATTGGCTGGACAGGAACTTGCCGTTCTGCCGGAACTGCTTATCCTGGCTGGCTGCGCCATTGCCGCGGTTCTGATCCTGCGCATAATCAGGCTGCCGGTGATCGCCGGCATGCTGGTTGCCGGAGCTTTGGCCGGCCCGCATGGACTTCATCTGGTCTCGCACAGCGAACACCTGACGGCCTTTTCCGAAATCGGCGTAGCTCTCCTGCTGTTCACGATCGGCCTCGAGTTCAATCGCGAGCGGATTGCCTCGACCGGCTCGCGCGCAATCATTGCCGGCATCTGCCAGGTCCTGCTGACGATCCTCGCCGCTGGCGGCGTCGCCCTGGTGCTGGGTATGAGCCTGACCCAGAGTATTTACATCGGACTGATCATCTCGCTGTCCAGCACGGCGATCGTGTTGCGGGCTTTAACCGAGCGGGCCGAATTGTCCGCGCCCCACGGCCGGCTGATTCTCGGCACTCTGATCATCCAGGACCTGGCCATTGTGCCGATGCTGATTGTCGTGCCGATGCTGGGCGGCGGCGGCGGCAACGTCGCGCTGAATCTCGGAGCGGTCGTGTTTAAAGCCGCCCTGCTGATTGTCCTGGCGCTGGTCGCAGCGCGCTATGTCCTGCCGCACCTGATGCGGGCAATCGCGGCGGTCAGCAGCCGGGACATCTTCCTGCTGGCCGCATTATCGATCGCGCTTGGACTGGCCTGGCTTTCGCAGCTGGCCGGTCTCAGCCCCGCGCTCGGCGCGTTCATCGCCGGCATCATGCTGGCCAACAGCGAGTACGCCCACCACACGCTAAGCGAAGTCCTGCCCGTGCGTGAGTTGTTCTTCAGCTTCTTCTTCATCACCATGGGAATGCTGTTTGACTGGCGCCTTGTCGCTGCCTACCCATTGCAAGTCATCGGGGTTCTCGCGGCACTGCTCCTCGGCAAGGGCTTGATCGCCGGGTTTGCCGTGTTGCTGCTGCGCTTTCCGGCGCGGATCGCTCTCCTGTTCGGCCTGGGACTGGCACAATTCGGCGAGTTCGGCTACCTGTTACTGCAGGCCGGCAAGTCGCCACCGCTGGAATCCTCCCTGCTCAGCGTGGACACCAGTGCCATTCTGCTGGCCGCCGGGCTGATCAGCATGTTCCTGACGCCCTTGATCCTGGCGTTTTCACCGCACCTCAGCGCGGGCATGGCCCTGCTGCGCCCGATGGAGAAGCTGCTGCGCGTCCGGGGCATCGATGATCCCGACGAATGCCACAGCTGCCTGAACGGGCACGTCATCCTGGCGGGCCTGGGGCCGGCGGGGCGGATGCTGCTCGCGGCGTTGCAGGCCGCCGCTGTTCCGTTTCTGGTGCTGGAAATGAACAGCGAAACCGTGCGCCGGTTCCGTGCGAAAGGTGTACCGGTCTATTATGGCGACATCACCAGCCGGGAAGCCCTGGAACACGCGAGTCTCGCCACCGCCGCCGCGGTGATTATCAGCTTCCGGGACCGCTCGACCGTGGCGCGGGCCATTGCGGTGATCAATCGGCTGGCTCCGCACGTCGATTTGATAGTCCGCGCCCCATTCGCCAGCCAGATCGCGCCACTCCAGCAACAGGGGGTAACCGCGGTCGTCGTCGATGAACTGGCGGCGGGCAAGGTTCTGACCGAGGAGGTCATGTCGCACCTGGCGAAAACGGGAGCAGGCCAGGCCGGCCCAACCGACTGAGTCGAGTTTGCGGGATTAGTTGAGATCCGGATTACCAGCGCGGCAATCTCAGCAAGACCAGTTTGTTTGTCCGATGAAAGTACTTTCAGTATACTTTGATCGAAGTATTGCAGCGGCTCTTGCTGGGAGGAATCCATGTTCATCGGAAGTTATCGGCTGGCTGGCGGACTAAAGCGATCATCCAAGATAATAGTCACGCTTTTTGCTATTGTCATCTTGGCCGGGTTTTTGATCAGCGGCGATGCTGAGCTTGTGCCCGAAGTGTACCAGCTGACCAGCCCGGCGTCTTCTTTTCTGATGGCGAACAGCTGTCCGGTCGGGGATGTAACGCTGTTCTTCTTCCTCAACGTCGAAGAACCCGGTACGATTTTTGATACAACGGGGATCAACGCCGCACAACCAGGAGACTGGAATATCAAGGTAGATAGCGGTGGTTATCTCAGGTTTTCTCTGTTTATGCCTGAAGCCAGTACTCCTTTCCGGGACAACAGCGGCTGGCACCGTTATCGCCTGAATGAACCATTAAGTTTCAACCAGGACTATTGGGTGCACTTCGAAATCGAAGCTTTAAACCTGCTGCTGTTGGCCGCGGACGATGCGGGCGGTGAAACTCATATCTATGAGCGGGTTCCAACCACACTGCGCTCGACGCCCGTCTATGCAGGCGACTTTAAAGGTGATGAACACTGGGGGAGTAAATACAATATCCACCAGGCCGCCGAAGGATTGGTTCTGGCTTTTTACTTCGGTCCATACACTGAAGACCCATTCATTGACGAGACGCACAGCTCGGTGGTCATTCGCGGCAGCGGGATCGATATCGGTCTCGGTAGTTCAAACGAACCCGGCCACGATACTGGCTCAACGGGCCGGGGGACGGAAGACCCGGTCCGCGACGAAACGAACGGACCGCTCCAACCAGGCAACGGACCGAAATCCTCCGGCGCTCGACCGGAGCACAGCTCTGTGCCAGACGGCTACGAGCCGGCGCTGTCGCCGGAGGCGGCGGTCAGGTCATTCCTGCAGGCGCAGGTCGATGAAGATATCGACCGCGCCGTGGCTTACGTGGCGATGGACATGTTCCCGGCGGAAAACCAGGCGGTAGCCAGAGAGATTCTGGAGCTTGTCGCTGAACGTACGCAATTCTCCAACTTGCAGTACCGGACTCTGGCAACGGCTTACAGCTACGAAAAGGATTACGCGATCGTTCGCTGTACCCACTCCATGACCGTCCAAGCTGGCGCAGATACAATTGCCGAGCCGCTAGGCTCACTGGTGTTGCTCCGCCACTCGGATCGTGGCTGGCAGGTCATTCAATTCATCATTGACGATCTGCTTAATCTCGAGCTTGAGGTCAACCGGCAGATCGCCGCTTCACGCCCGAGTGGTCTGGTCTTGGCTGCGGCGCCGCCTGTGCTGCAGAAGTTTGATAACAAGCTTGTCGAGCTCAGCCAAGTAAGCTCGTTGCTGACTGAAAAACTTGACCAGTTCTATTTCGACAAAACGAAACTCGTGCTGGATGAAGGAGCGGCTTGGTCCTCCTGCATTCCGGTGATAGGCCCCTTCCTATCCGCGACTTACACTGGTTACCAGACCATAAAAACAGCGATCACGGAAGTCGCGCCTGACTTGTGGGCAGGCGATGGGGAGATGGCGGCGATCGGAGTGGCACAGATCATCATCGGCGGGGTCCAGGTTGCGGCGTATGTAGGCGAAGGCGTGCTGGCAGGCACGGGCACGGGGGTGGGCGTAGCAGTCAGTCATCTGTCAATAGTAGTAGATATGTACAAAGCCGATGCTAGACAGGCACGCAATACAAGCATCATGAAAGCTGTTATTCCATGCTTGGACCGCGAAGCACCTACAAAGTATCTATTCCTACATGAACGCCCAATCCATAACGATCCGCTTTACGGAATCACTACCAAAGAAGGCACCAATGTCCAAATCGAGTACTATGAGGAGGTTATTCCCAAACCCAGGCCGATTAAGAAGATCACCTTTAAAACCGATGCAGCTGCATGTATGTGGAAAACCATGGATTTTGACGTGGGATATTACTTCAAAATCAAAGAAAGCGAAAATCAGGTTTTATTTGACTCTGCGCGGTATGCTGGCTTCCCAGTCTATTCGATCGACGGCACTGTTTTCAGCGATCGCGAAGTTTGCGTTCCTGTCCATCTGACAACCACAGGCTTATATAACTCACTGCAAGTCGGCGAGCGCTTCGTCAATGACTTCGAATTCCAGGATAATCCCACAAAGGAAGTAAACATCGCGGTTAAATCATCCGGCGAAGCCATTCTCACCCGAGGTTTGATCGTCGGTAATATTCATACCCAACGTTACGTGCAGTTTGATATCAACACCACGCCCGGCATCAACCAGATAATCCAATTGCCTTTAGACCAAGGCGACAACCCGATCACTCAACCGGTGGAGATAGTCAATGAGATCTACAACGCGGTTAAGGCACTTACGCCTGAGCAGAATATCTGGTTGACGGAGGAGGAGGATCGCCAGCGGATCGAAGTACCGGCGTTGATGGAACAGACAATCCACTTTCTTGGTTATACGCCAGGCCGGCCCCATCCGCGGCTGATCGGAGCCCAAAACGTTGACTGGTACATCGAGGATAAAACGATGGTCGAGGCCGTCGAAGTCGGGGTGTTCCCGGATGCCGCGATTAAATTCAAAGGCCTGAAACCCGGTAATACAGTCCTGAAGTATCAGATTCCGATCACCACCGGGCCGCCGGACAATCCGGCAAGCCAACAGGTCAAGAAGGGCACGATCGATATTGAAGTTACCGCCGCGGACTGGACGTTAGTTGATGTGGAAATCGAAGTGAATGACGATTTCAAGGGCCAAAGCACCATCGTCGACGGTAACGCTTATTCCAAGATCGACTTGGGGTACAACTTCCCGGGCAAGCAAGAGGTGATTCAGGAAGGCATTGCCAGCTGGACTTCACCACCAGCGACCATCCCTGATTTCGGAGGCAGCTGGCAAATCCAGGGCTTCATTTCCCATAAAGCGCAGCTTCCCAGTGGTGGAGATAAAGACCTTGTGAGCCAATACTACTCGCAGCTGGCTCTAACTGGTCAGTATCAAGGTGATCTGCCGGCGAAAACCTGGCGCGCGGACATCAATACTGAACGCGTACCGATCGACGAAAATCTGGACCTGGATACCTACTGCTTCGCTGAAATGGAAAACCGGCAGGGAATCATGTACAAAACAAATCGCCGGATTATCTATTTAAAGTTTGTCCTGCCAGGCGGTACCGCCAACATCAGGTATATCTACGAGAAGCCTGGTACCAGTTAAAAGCCCAGCGGGATGCAAGCTCGGATGTAGCGTTTGGAACCTGGTTGACTGCCGAACGGCAATCGCTGAATTTTTTTCCTGACCGCCGGCTGTGCCGCGTCGAGAGAAGTTAATTCAATCCTGGATATAATCTCGTGTAAAAGCAAATAAGTGGAGGTACGGGGATTCGAACCCCGGGCCTTACGGATGCGAACCGTACGCTCTACCAGCTGAGCTATACCCCCACGGGGCGCATAACTGTAACACAAGCTTCCGGCGGCTGCAAGTAATATGTAGCGAATGCCACGCGGACGTACGCCGGGAGCGCTGCCCCGGTCAAAGCGGCAAAACCGTTCCTCCGGCCCGCGACGGCGCGGCGAATTCCCGCATCCCAGCTAATAACACGCCGCGTTTGCGTCGTAGAGGGATATAATAGCGTCACTAAACCAAGGAGCCCATAAGCAGATGAAAAAACCTGCGAGTGCACCCGACCGAGTGGTCCTCGCGTTGCTTCCCCTGCTCCTGATCGGAATCCTCGCCGCACCGGCCTTCGCCCAACAGCCCGTGGCCAGCCAGCTCAAGTTGACCGACCGTCCCAACGACGACGGCTCGGCGCTCTTGCTGACCTTCGACCTGACTGGCTGGGACGAGACGACGCGGGTCAGGACCGAGGTGGAAGTGGACGGCGAATGGCTGCCGAGCCTGATGTTCCCCCAGCTGATCACACCGGTGCCGACCAAGGGCGGCTCACCGGAGTATTTCGGCTGGCACGCCGCCGATCCCGAACAGCGCGTGCTGGTGGTTGACCGTTACATCTTTATCCAGGACCCGACAGCGGAAGAGCTGGCGGAAAATCCCGACGCGGTTCCCCAGCCGCAGCCGGTCTACCTGGAGGCCGCCAACACCTACCATGTGCGGCTGATGGTGCTGCACGGCGGCGTGGAGTCGTATTACGACGCCGGCTCGATGAAGACCGACGAGCAGTGGTTCAACGTAGCCGCCACCAACAACCTGGTGATGTGCGTGATCTTCGCCGCGATCATCATGGGCTTCATCATGGCCGCGCGGCGCAACCCGAACCTGTTCATCCGCCGGATCAACGGCCTGGAGGCGGTCGACGAGGCGATCGGCCGCGCCACCGAAATGGGCAAGCCGGTGCTGCAGGTCAACGGCCTCGACCCGCTCTCGACGCTCTCGACGATCGCCGCGGTCAACATCCTCGGCCGCGTGGCGCGCCGGGTGGCCAACTACGACAGCGAGCTCTTGGTGCCCTGCTTCGACCCGGTGGTGATGACCGTCAGCCAGGAGGTGGTTAAGAACGCCTACCTGGAGGCGGGCCGCCCCGACGCCTACCGCGAGGAGAACATCTACTTCGTTACCGACCAGCAGTTCAGCTATGTCGCCAGCGTTTGCGGCATCATGATGCGCGAGAAGCCGGCGGCGAACTTCCTGTTGGGCTACTTCTACGCGGAGAGCCTGCTGCTGGCGGAAACGGGCTTCACGACCGGCGCGATCCAGATCGCCGGCACGGACGCGCTGGCCCAGCTACCGTTCTTCATCACGACCTGCGACTACACGCTGATCGGCGAGGAGCTCTACGCCGCCAGCGCCTACCTCTCGCGCGAGCCGATGCTGTTGGGCAGCCTCAAGGGCCAGGACATTGGCAAGGGCTTCGTGATGCTGATGATCCTGCTGGGCACGATCCTGGCGACGATCGGCGTTTATCTGACAACCGGCAACTGGAATTGGCTGGTCGAAATGCTTACACCCTTGATGTGATATGAACTTTATAAGAAGACAACTACCCGTCGTCATCGCCTTCTGCTTTGGTGTCGCGCTGTGGGCCCAGTATTACATCCCCAGCCGCGCCAGCAACGAAGCCCTGGAGACTTTCACCGGCTCCTGGGCGATCATCCTGGCCGGTTGCGCGTTGATCCTGGGCATCCTCTCGGCGATTCACCACCACTGGACGAAGATCCGGCTTAAACGGGCCGGCTTCGGTTACAGCATCGTGACGCTGACCTGCTTCGCGATCGTCGTGCTGGTGGGTTGGTTCCCGATCCAATGGCCGGGCTTCGCGGCGGTGACAATCGCCGACGGCAGCTTCTTCGATTGGATCTTCCTCAACGTCTTCGTGCCACTGGATGCCACGATGTTCTCGCTGTTGGCCTTCTTCATCGCCTCGGCGGCCTTCCGCGCCTTCCGCGCCAGAAGCTTCGAGGCGACAGCGCTGCTGATCGCGGGCTGCATCGTGATGCTCGGGCGCGTGCCCCTCGGCGAGTTGATCGCAATCCCCGGCACCAACCTCTCGATGACCAGCATCGCCGGCTGGCTCTTGAACAACCCCAACACCGCCGCCTACCGCGGGATTCTGCTGGGCGTGATCCTGAGCCAGGTGGCGATTAGCCTGCGCATCCTGTTTGGCATTGAGCGTACTTACATGGGAGGTGGCGACTAATGGCAGAGCAGCAAACACCATTACAGAAAATGGCCTACGCCATCCTTAACCTGGACCGGCGCATTATCTTCACGCTGGTCTTCCTGTGCGTCACCGCGCCGTTGATCTGGCCGATCGGCATGGACTTCACGCCGACCAAGGAGGTCATCGATGCCTTTGACGACATTGAAGCCCTGGAGTCAGGCTCGGTCGTGCTGATTAGCGCCGACTACGGCCCCAGCTCGATGCCCGAGACGCATCCGATGTACCTGGCCCTGCTGCACCAGTGCTTCCGGCGCGGCCTGCGGCCGGTGATCCTGACGCTGGTACCCAGCGGCCCGGGCTTGGCCAACCGCGGCCTGCTCGACGTATTGGAGAGTGAGAACCCGGACGGCAGCCTGATGTACCCGGGGCTAACGGAGGGCGTCGACTACGCCTTCCTCGGCTATAAGCCCGGCGGCACCGCGGTTATGCTGGGTCTGGGTCAGAGTTTTATCACCACGTTCCCCAATGACTACGACGGTGACGCGACCAGCAAGATGCCGTTGTTCCGCGAGGTTTCGCGGCTAGGCGACTGCAAATACATCTTCGATATCGCCTCGGTCGGCTATCCGGAGTTCTGGGTGCCCTATGCCGCCGAGCGCGAAAACGTGCCCTTAAGCGTCTGCTGCACCGCCGTCAGCGCGGCGCAGTACTACCCGTACTACCAGGCCGGGCAGTTCAAGGGGCTGGTCGGTGGGATGAAAGGCTCGGCGGAATACGAGCAACTGGTGGGCATGGAGGAGATTCTCGGCAAGATCCCGCCGGCGACCAACGGCATGGACGCCCAGAGTGTCGTGCATATTCTGATTGTCCTGGCGATTATTGTGGCGAACTTCTTCTTCTTCGTGTCGCGCCGCTGGGAAGCCAGCGAAGGAGGCCGGGCATGAGCGTAGGAACCATTATCGGGCTGTGGTTGGCGGCCGGACTGACAATCATCATCTTCAGCTTTATCTACAAGGATAACCCGCTGTATAAGTTCGGCGAGCACCTGTTCCTGGGCGTCAGCCTCGGCTACGGCTGGTGCATCTATTACTACAACGACATCTTCCCCAACGCGATCAAGCCGCTCCAGGAGATCAGCCAGGACAGCAAGAACGCGCTGGTGCTGATTCCGATCATCCTGGGCCTGTTCATCATCTTGCGTGTCGTGCCCAGCCTGGCCTGGCTCAGCCGCTTCAGCTTCGCGCTGTATATCGGCGGGTTCGCCGGCCTGGCGGTGCCGAACGTGATCAGCGGTGTGTTCCTGCCCCAGCTGACCTCGACGATCAACCCGCTCGGCCCGGACTGGCCCAGCATCATCAAGCAGGTCGTGCTCTTAGTCGGCGTGTTCTGCACCGTGGTGTTCTTCTTCTTCAGTTGGGAGCACCGCGGCGCGGTGGGCAAGATCGGCCGCGTCGGTATCCTGTACATCATGGTGGCGTTCGGCGCCAGCTTCGGCTATACGGTGATGGCGCGCGTCAGCCTGCTGATCGGCCGCATCCAGTTCATGCTGCATGACTGGATCGGCTCGATGACCGGCGGCGGTGGATAAAGCGCGCGGCTAATCGGTTTCCGCGGCGTCCGCGGTCCGGTGCATGTCGTAATGCTCCTCGAGGATCTTGCAGATGCCGTCGGCCACGTACTTGGCACCGTGGCTCGACAGGTGGATGCCGTCGCCCTGGCGGATAATGCGCGTCTGGCCCTCGAACTCCACCGAGGCCATGTACTTGCCGTCGGCGTCGGCGCACATGTCCCAGGTCGGCAGGAAGAAGCCGCCGGCCGCGTCGACCGCGGTCTCGACGACGCCGTTCAGGCGCTCGATGCGCTTGGAGAAGCTCTTGGCGCGCATGATCGGCATGCCGATCAGCACGGCCTCGCCGCCGCGCTCCTTGACCAGCTCCACGATGTGCTGCACGCGCAGGCCGTATTCGGCGTCCCACTCGTCCGTACCGAAGTGCGCGATGAACTCACCTTCCGGGGTGCTCAGGCCCTGGCAGTCGTTGTCGCCCCAGTAGCCGATCACCATGTCCGGCGCGAATTCGTCCATCAACTCGGTCAGCTTAACGTTCCAGTCGAAGTAGTCCGGCCGCGCCAGGCCCGTCGAATGCTGGCCGAAGCGCATCACCGTAATGCCTTCGTACGTTTCGATCAGCCGCTCCAGGTCCGTGCCCAGGCCGGACTGGATCGACGAGTCGCCGACGATCAACACGCGGGTCGGCTTAAACTTGGCCGGTGTCTGAGCGGCGGCGACAACCGGCGTAATGATCTCGGGCTCAACCGGCGCCGTGACGGCGACTTTGACGGGCTCCGGAACGCTAGGCGCCGTACGGGCCGCCAGGATGCGCTGGCTGCCGTAGAAGCCGTGGACGGCCTCCGCCAGCGCCTGGCGCGCCGGTGTAATGCCCGTGCCGGTGGCGACCGCATCCAGCCAGCCGGCGGCCGGCGTGACCGCGGTTTGGACCGCGGCGCTCTCGGAGGCCACCGCCCATTGGCTTACATCGTGCGCAAAGACGAGCAACAGGGCCAGCAGGATCGCCCAGCCGGCTCCCAGCAGTTTTCCAGTAGTAATTTCTTTACCAGCCATATTATCCGCTACCTGTTCCTAACTGAATCTGGTGTTTATACCAAGCATTTCCGGCCTTAACCTAAAACCCGAAATATATATACGGCGCGATACCGCTGGGCTTTAAGGCCAGCAGCACCATCCCGCTCGCGAACCATAATACGGGACGCCAGCCCCAGGGCAGCCGTTCAGACAGCGTAGTATACAGCCTGCGCAGACCTGGCCCATACACATGAATGGCAAAGCCGAGGACGATCACCGGCAGGACCAAAAGCTCGAAGCCGTCGCCGGTCGCCTGGAAGCTGAACATCCGCGTCAGGTAGATCCAGCAGTTGTCGAAGCCGCCCGCGTTGAACAGCACCCAGCCGAAGGCGACCAGCACCAGTGTGCCCAGCCGGCCCCACCAGCCGCCCTTCCAGCGCAGCTTGACACCGTTGCGCAGGCCGTGGTGGATGAACAGCAGCACGCCGTGGTAGAGGCCCCACAAAACGAACGTCCAGGCCGCGCCGTGCCACAACCCGCAGATCACGAAGGTGGCCAGCAGCGAAAGCTGCGAGCCCCACAGCGCGCTCTGCGAGCGCCCCAGGAAGCGGCGGAAGCCCTTGGCCCAGCGGTTGGCCCAGGGCAGGAAGAGGTAATCGCGCAACCAGAAGCTCAGCGTCATGTGCCAGCGGCGCCAGAAATCGCTGATGTCCGTCGCCACATAGGGATGGTCGAAGTTCTCGGGAATCTCGAAGCCGAGTAAGAGGCCCAGACCGCGCGCCAGGTCGGTATAGCCGCTGAAGTCCCAGTAGATCAACAGCGTGTAGCCCAGCATGCCCACCCACAGCGCCGGGGCGGTGAAGTTCTCCGGCCCGCTGAAAATGTTGCCGACCAGGTGTACGTCGATGTAGTGGGCCAGCACGGCCTTTTTCAGCAAGCCCGAGAGGATCAGCACGGCCGCCCGCGTCACGTCCGGGCAGGCCCGGGGCGGATCGACCATAATCTGCGGCAACAGCTCCCGGCTGCGGCAGATCGGCCCCGCCAGCAGTTGCGGAAACAAGGTCATGTACAGCAAGAAGTCGAGCAGGCTGCCGGCGCGCACGCCGCGCTGCCCGGACAGGTCCAGCAGGTACGAGATGCCCTGGAAGACGTAAAACGAGATGCCGACCGGAAACAGGATCTCGAGCACCAGCAGATGCTGGCTCAATCCCAGCATTTCGGCCAACCCGGCCAGCGAGTCGATGAAGAAGTTGTAGTACTTGAATACGGCCAGCAGCAGCAGGTTGAAAGCGATCCCCGCCGCAAGCCACCCGCGCGCGCGGCTTGCGGATGAGGCGCGGGCGATCAACTCCCCGGCGCCGTAGAACGTCAGCGAGCTGGCGATCAGGATCACGACGAAGCGCCAGTCCAGCGCGGCGTAGAACCAGTAACTCGCCGCCAGGAGGATCAGGTTGCGCCAGATGCGGTGGCCGCGTGCCAGCCAGGCCAGGCTCAGCACGAGCGTAAAAAAAATCGCAAAGCCGAGTGTCGGAAACTGCATGCAGCTTACATCCCTAACAACACAAGGTCCCAGACCGGCTGAGAATCAGGCTCAATAAACTAACGGAGCATAAGGCTACCAAGCACTGCCCGCGCTGTCAATCCGGCCGGTGCTTACTCGTCTTCGCGGTAGTCCTCGGGATCGATCGCGTTGCTGGAAAGCAGGTCGGCCAGCAACTGCGCCGGGTTCTTCACCCCCAGCGAGAACACGCGCTCGCGCGACCGCGCGATCAGCCGCGAGATGCGCTGGTGGTTCTGCTCGTCAACCGAGTTGACGACCTCGGCCGGCAGGCCGCTGATGATGTCCACGCAATCGCTGATCACGCGGTTCTCGCCGGCCAGCTCGCGCAGGATGTTGACGGCCACGGCGTGGGTCATGCCCGGCTTGTAGGAGCGCCGCGAGCGCAGCGCGTGGTAGGTGTCGGCCACCAGGATGATCTTGGCGGCGGTCGGCAGCCCGTCGTACTGCTGGCCGCTGTAGCCGTAGGGATAACCGCTGCCGTCGGGCTTCTCGTGGTGATAAAGCCCGTCGAACAATCGCATGATGTACTCGACCAGCTCGGGATCGACCAGCTTGTCCGAGACGTACGGGCGGAAGTCGTCGCGGATCAGCTCGCTGGCGACCACGTGAAAGCGCATCACCGCCAGCTCGTTGGGCGTCAGGCGGCCTTCCTGCTTGATCTCCTGCTGCCGTTCGCGCGAGATATCGAACTTCGCCAGGCGCACGACCAGCGCTTCCCGCGCCGCGGCCGGGATTTCCTCCCAGCTCGCCAGGCTGCGGATCACCTCGTCGCAGACGACGCCGACCAGGTCGGTCTCCTCCTTGCTGAACTGGCCCGTCTTGCCCAGGATGCGCTTGGGCGCCATCACCTTGCCGATGTCGTGGAGCACCGCGTTGAAGCCCAGCATCTCGATGTCGAGGTACTCGTCGGCATACTCCGGGCGGTTGCGGTAGCGCTTGCCTTTCTTCAGCTCCTGGCCGATGTAGAGCGCCAGGTCGGTCACGCCCCGGCAATGCGTGCCGGTAATGAAGTCGTAGTAATCCAGCACGACCGCCAGCAGGTCCGGCATTGTGCTGACCAGAGCCTTACTTTTGAGCGCCTGCTCCGCCGCCCGCCGTTCGTCGACGATCCGGTTGACCTTGTCGGCGATGTCCTGGGCCAGCAGGTAGCGCCGCTCGGGGTCCATACTGACCTGCTTCTTACGGTAGGCGTCGGCCAGTTCGACGGTGCGGGCGATCTCGTCTTCGGTGTTGGTCTGCGCCGTCAGCACGATCGCGCGGAATCCCGGCACGTGGCGCTTGATGATCTGCAGCACGTCGATGCCGGACAGGTTGTGCCCCAGCACGACGTCGAACACGCCGTAGACCAGATGGTCATCGCCCAGGTCGTGCAGGGCCGTCAGCGCTTGCGTTTCCGGATCGTAATAGCCGAAGACGTTGAACGCCTGCTCCGGCGTGGCCGCCTGGATGATGTTGATCTCGGTGATGCCGTTGACGATGTAATGCTGCTCGGCGCTGACGTCCTCCTGCTCCCGCATGGAATGCAGGTAGCGCGCGATGTTGCCTACGACCGTCGCCATCACCTCGGGATAGTCCTCGAGCACCAGGATCGACAGCTTGTAGGTGGTCGTCGAGGTCGTGGTGAAAACGGGCGCCGTCTGGGCCAGGGGCGTGGCCATCGACTCGTCGTCAAACCGGGATCGCGTTGGCGGCGCCACGGTTTCTCCCGGCGGCTGTTCCTTCTGCTTCGCGCTGTCCAGAAACGCGAAGACGCCCAGCTTGCCGCCGTTGTCGGGCGTGCCCGGGCCGGATTCGTCCGCTGTTGGCTTGTGGTCGTCCGTCATGTTTCCGGCATGGTCGGCGGAACATGGCCCGCCGCGAATCGTCTCACTTGCGCGTCAACTCAAGAGACCCATTCTATTACATGCATTACAGAATAACCCAGCCCCCGGCGGTTTGGTTCGATCCTGCGCCAACCCGCTCGATCCTCGGATACCGTCCGATATTTGGTTTTCCATTCCGGGTTAAAGCCGGCTACGCTAGAATATTCACCAGTACGGCCGCGGGCAGAGCGGCCCAGGACACTGACGGGATCGCTGAAAGGCGCTGGTTGCAGGTTCGTTCGTCATGAACTTGATTGAGCAAAGCAAATCGCTGACCACCGAGCAGCTTCGGACCCCGGAGTTGGGCCGGTTATTCTCGATCTATCTGACCAGCAGCTGGCGCGACCTGGCCGACTTCAACCTGGCCTGGCTCAAGTGCCGCGCCAACGGCGCGCGGGAGGAACTGGCGGCGGCGCTGGCCAATATCGTGGACATCGCCGCGGTCAGCGTGCCGGTGACCGAGCCCGATTTTGCCGAGGCCTTTGCACATATCGCGCGCCTGGTCCAGCGCCTCGACCACGATCATCCGGTGGATGGCGTCGCGGACCTGCTCGCGGAAACCTACGAGCAGACCCTGGCCGAGCGCCGCGATTATCTGCGCAAGTACTTCCGGCTGCGGCCGGTCGTCTCCTCGCTGCTGGAGCAAACGGCCAGCGCCGATCCGCACGTCGACCAGGCCGCCCAGGCGACGCAGGTGCAGGAGACCTGCTGCAACGGGCTGTTGGACATGCTGGGGGCGCGCCGCGCCCTGCTCTACTACCGCAAGTCCAAGGCCTACGACGCCGCTAATACGACGTTCAACATGCACGGCAGCCTGACGCGCGCCGTGGCCTCGTTCGAGCGCCCGCCGGACCTCTCCGCCACCCCCGACCCGGCCGCCGCCGCCGAGATGCTCCAGCGCGAGATCAACTACCTGCTCACGGACATCTCGCATCCGGCCCGGGGACTCAGCGCGGTGCCGGATCAAACCGCGCTCAGGGCCTGCGACCATCCCCTGCTGTACGTGGCCAACCACAAGCACTTCGCCATGCTCAGGGAGCAGGCCGGCCAGTGCTACCAGCCGATGTACCTGCCCCTGGAGTTCCTGATCGCCAACAGCTACTACCGCAAGTTCATCCTCGGCGAAAAGCTGCCCTCGTCCGACGACCTCCAGGCCATGCCGCTGGACGGCTTCTACACCGACCAGCGCTGGCAGTTCTTCCAGGGCGGGCTGTTCGATTACCTGGCGCGGCTGCTGATCCCGCTGACGGCCTCCGGCACGGTGTTCGGCTACATCTCCATCGACGCCTTCGACCGCAAACTCGGCGAGCTCGTGCTGGACGACAGCTCCCGTGAAACGCTGCGAGATTACGAGATCTACCGGCGCCATCGGAAGTCCGCCCAGGTGAAATACCTGCCTTCGTGGTTGCGTGAAAACGAACCGGCGCTGGTGCGGGAAATCCTGCTGGCGGCGCCCGACGCGATCAAGGACGAGGACGATTTCCTGCGCAACCGCGGCGTGGACTTCATGGACTCCAACCATTCGCTGCGCTTTTACACCTTCCTGCGCGAGAAATACTCGGTACGCTTCCAGCCGACGGACGAGAACCTGCAGCACCTGATGAGCCGGTTCACCTCATCCAAGCCGATCTCGCACCAGGCGACCCGGTTCGCGCAGCTGCTCTCAAACGACATCGCCGGCGCGCTGGTGGCGCTGAACTCGATGAACATCACCGAGACCAAGGCCCACCGCGCCGCGCTGATCCACGTCAACAAGGAACGCAACCTGACCAGCCGCACGCTGCGTCACGAAGGCATCAACAAGCTCACGGCGATGCGCAACGCGGTCTTCGACCTGCGCGACTACCTGCTGTCGCTGGACCAGGCCTGGCAACACTACGTGCGCAATTTCGGCGCGTTCAGCCAGCAGCACATCGCGCCCGAGCTGTACGAGCAGCTGGGCCAGGTGGTCAAACCGCTCTACAGCCTGCTGGAAGAGCGCGACAAGTGGCTGGAGACGATCGACCGCTGCAACAAGATCGGCAAGGACCTGAACGACCTGCTGCTCCGCTACAAGGGCGCCGAGTTCAAGAAGGGCAAAGCGGTCATCCACAAGCTGCTGGACGAAGTCCTGGACATGTACAACGAGTTGTACTTCGTCGGCTCGCACATCAAGCTCACGCGCAACTACTGCGAGCCCGACCTCGTCGTCTACTGCTACCGCGACCTGCTGATCACCGTGTTCTGCGCCTATTTGGACAACGCTTACGAAGCGCTGCTCAGGGGCGACGACCGCAACCGCTCGATCGAGATCACCACCGAGATCGACCAGGACATGTTCCACTTCACCCTGGCCGATTCCGGCAGCGGTTTCTACAACCATCCGCGGATCTCCGTGAATCCGATGCTCCTGTTCAGCGGCTATACCTCCAAGGACGGCGAGGGCCACGGCGTGGGGCTGACGATCGTGCGCGAAATCATCGAGGACGTTGCCTTCCACAACGGCCAGCTGGACGTGCCGTCGTCGGAACCGGGGCGGACGGTCTTCGGCTTCCGGATTCCGCTGGAAGAAACGCGCTCGGTGCAGCTGAAGGAAGAGCGCCACTCCGCGGACAGCGAACCGGACTAAGCGGGATTTGGGTGGCGGCTGCTTCAAACTAATATATAAGGGTATAAAAGAAGGTTGCCAGCGCGGAGGCGCTGCAGCATCTCCACCGGCAGCCACTGTATACTTAAATCACGGTGCAAAGTCGGAATTCTTAGTCTGGGCGCATCGGGAATCGGAGGGTAATTGTGAACGGTGCGAGATTAACAGCGTTAATCCTGATCCTGGCGCTGGCCACGGTGTTTGTCCTGTCCTGTTCTTCCGGCAACCTCACAACACCCCACGCTGACGACACGAATCCGCCGCAAGCCGGCGTGCCGGATGCCTTCCCGCTGCTGACGTTCCCGCCGTCCGGCGCGAACTCCCCGTCACGGCGGATCAGCGAAAGCGAGGTCGTGACCAACGGCAATGCTTGGGTCGAGGAAGCCGGCGCAGGCAACCGCGACGGCAGCCAGGCGGAGTCTTACGTCATCATGCCGGACGGGAACGAGTCCTATGCCTGGGCACGCTATAGCATCGGCGACATGTATTCCGAGCTGCCCGTGTCCGGCGCGTTCAACGTGCTGTCCACGCCGGCCCATCCGGGCGGCGAGGACGACCTGCCGCTCAACTACTGGATCGGCTTCTCCAACTATACCGACTACACCTGGGAATGGTTTGGCCCGTACCACGTGCCGATGAGTATCGAGATCAACAACGAAGCACTGGACCTGGTGGACCGCTATATCGACGGCACGGGCGCGCTGGGCTTCGTGGTCGTCGCCGACCGCACGGGCATCGTCGCGGATCCGGAGACCAACCCCGACGGCCTGACCGCGGTCGAGATCGTCTCGACGATTACGACGGTGGAAGCGGCGGAGGAAGTGCCCAACAGCCCGATCAGCACGGACATCTTCGACGTGACGGATTCGACCAGCGCCGGCGCCGGCGGAGGCTCGCGCGGCGTTTCGCAGATGGTCAACGACAGCCGCGTCACACTCACCTGGGACCACTGCGAGGCCCTGGCCCCCGAGGCCGAGGACTGGGAAGCCAGCAGCTACCGCGTCTATCGCCAGGGCCCGGACGACACCGCGCCGGTCCTGATCGGCTCGGTGCTGGCGCCGCAGGAGCTCTACGTCGATCCCGACAACAACTTCATTCAGGAACCCGCGCTCCCGCCGCCCACCCCCGGTGCCCACAGCACCTACTACCTGCAGGCGGTCAACTCAGTCGGCGTCGCGCAGATGTCGGCCGGCCACAGCATCACGCTGGGGATCAAGGCCCCGGCGTATGTCCGCGGCGAACTGACCATCCCCGGCGACGCGGCCTTCCTGCGCTGGAGCGAGGTGCCCGGCGCCGTGAGCTACCGCATCACGCGGACGGTCCAGGAGCCGGTCGCCCTGGACACCACCACGCAGACAACCTACACCGATAACACGCTGCCGGAGCAGACTTTCGGCACGTACAACATCGTCGCCGTCGGCCGGGCCGCCGAGTCGGTTCCCAGCGACCCGTTCTGGGTCTACATGCCCGGCCCGGGCGTGCAGATCATCCTGGATAACGGCGTGACCATCGACTTCGTCGAAGTACCGGCCGGCACGCTGCAACTCGGTTCGCCGGGGGGCGAGTGGATGCGCGCGAACACCAACCCGCCACCGGACTCCAACGAAGAGCCGTACCAGGCGGTCAACCTCGGCTACTACTACATCATGCGGACCGAGATCACCAATGCGATGTGGGCCGCGTTCATGGATGCCGGCGGTTACGCCGAGCCGCTGTACTGGGACGGCTTCTGGGCCTGGCGGGAAAACGAAGGCATCGTCGAGCCGCTGTTCTGGAAAACCGGCCAGCACAACAGCGGCACGGCTTATCCGGACTACCCGGTCGTGGGCGTCTCCTTCGAGGAGGTCTACGCCTTCAGCAAGTGGCTCAACACGCTGTCCCTGGACACGGTCCGGCTGCCTTCCGAGGCGGAATGGGAATACGCCGCCGAGGGCCCGCGCCAGCGCAACCAGATCTGGCTGTTCCCCTGGCCGGAAATTGGCCCGTTGCTGGGCGGCGTCTATAACGACGGCGACGACGGCCAGGACATGACCCGGGCCAACTGCGGCTTGAACCTGTCTCCGGACGACTACCCCGAGACAGCGCCCGTCGGCACCTTCCGGCTGGGCCGCAGCTGGTGCGGAGTGCTGGACATGGCTGGCAACGTCCACGAGTGGACCGCCGAGCAGTGGCGCGAGTCGTACCCCGCCTTCTACGCGGTCGAGCCCTTCCAGGGCGGCAGGGTCACGATTCGCGGCGGCGGCTACGACTCCGAGATTCGCGAACTGCGCACTTCGTTCCGAAAGGGATTTGTTGCCGAGAATCGCGAGATGCCTTGCGTCGGCGGCCGAGTGGTGATGATACCGCGTTAGGTTCTTTGGTAAACAAAACCGGCGGGACAGCCCCTTGCACTGGCTGTCCCGCCGGCCGCTTACAACTAAAAGGTGTATTCACCACCGAAGTACCAGGACTCATGCTCGTAACCCGCGCCGCTGGTGGCGTTGGTCGCGGCATCGCTGGCGGAATAGCCCGCCCGCAGCTCCAGCCGGTCCTTGAGCAGCTTCTTGCGCACGCCCGCGTTCCAGCGGAACACCGTGTTGTAGTCCACCGCGGTTTCCTTGTCCACGCCGAATCCCACGCCGAAATCGAACAGGATCGGCCGGTCGGACATGTCAAGCCAGTCGGCGTAAACCTCGGCGAACCGGTAGTTGTGCGGATCCCAGTAACCGTTGGCAGTGTTCTGGTTATAGGCCAGCCAGCGGCCGGCGATGCCGTAATGCAGGCGGCCCTGGTTCTGGTACAGCCGCGAGCGGCGCAGGTTGACCGAGAACGAATTGCGCTCGTTGCCGTCCGCAATGTCGCCGAAGGCATAGATCATGCTCAGGCGCGTGGAGTTGTTGAGCTGCCAGTCGCTACTCAGCCAGGTTTCGTTGATGTCGATGTTGTAACGGCACAGCTGGGTGGTATCGATAAAGGTTTGCTCGCTGATACCCACGCCCATTTGCCAGTCGCTGGTCAGATCGACCGTCAGGCCCGTGCCCCAATCCCACTTGTGATAACCGGGATCGGCGGCGTTGTCGATGTCGAGATGGCTGGCGCTGAACCGCCAGTAGACGTTGTCACCCAACGGCACGCCCACCGTTGCCCGTGTCTTAGTGCCGACGGTCTCCTCGCCGCGCTTGGTGTTGTCCAGCTTGAAGTCGTTGTGCGAGACCGTCAGCGCCGCGCCGTTGTTGCCCAGCGGGGCGGTCAAGGTCGTGACGATCGTGCAGTCGTCGTTGTCGTCGCTGTCGTGGCTCTGCGTCCAGATCGAGGTCAGCGAGGTGGCCACCCCGCCGCCCGGCGTCTGGCGCAGCGATTCATACAGCACGGCCAGCTCGGGGTTGTTCGGGTCCATCCGCGCCGCTTCGTTGGCCAGCGACCGGGCCTGGCCCGCGTCGCCCTGCCAGAGGTGCGTGTAAGCCAGGCCGATCCGGCTCGTCGAATAATAGTCGCTGCTCATCGGCACCGCGCCGTACTGCTCGCGCGCCTGGGCGTAATCGCCCTGCCAGGTGTAGCTGCGGCCCAGTCCGACACGCGCGGCCTCGTTGGTCGGATCTTCCTTCAGCACCAGGTTGTATTGGATCTCGGCGCGACGGAAGTCCTTCTCCGCGGCCAGCACGTCGGCATAGGCCAGGCGGATCTCCGCGTTGCTCGGCTGCGAAACCAGCGCTTCCTCGAACCAGCGCAGGGCTTCTTGGCGCAGCCCGAGGGCGTTGAGAATCGCGGCATAGGTAACCAGCGCGTTGTCGTAGACGTCGATCGGCACGTCGACGTCGTTGATCAGCGATTCGATCACCTCGCGCGCCAGTTCCGGATCGCCGCTGTACATCAGCGCCTGGGCATAGCGCAGCCGGGCTTCCGGGTCGCTCGGGTTCAGGCGCAGGTAGGTCTCGTACGCCGTCACCGATTCTTCCCAGCTCTCCTCCCAGGTGTACAGCGTGCCCAGCCGCAGGAAGGCGCGGGCGTTGAGCGGATCGGTCACGGCCAGCTGCTGGTAGGCGCGCAGGGCCTCCTCGTACTTGCCCCGCAGATACAGCGCCTCGGCGCGGTCGGGCGAATCCTCCGGCAGCTGCAGCCAGCGCTGCTGCTCCGCCAGGTTGATCTGGTCGATCAGCGCCAGGACTTCCTCGTTGCCCGGCACAGCCTCGAGCATCCCGCGGATCTGCGTCCAGCTTTCGCTGGTCAGGCCGCTGGTCTGCAGCAGGTAGACCGCCTCGGCATTGGCCGGGTTGCTGGCCAGCACGTCGCCGATGTCACTCCATGTCTCCAGCAGGTAGCCGTTGATGAAATAGCAATAGGCCCGTGCCAGGCGCGCCTTCATCATCGATTCCGTGTCCAGCCCGACCTGGTCCAGCAGGTACATCGCCTCGTCCAGTTCGCCGCGGTGGGCCAGCGTCTTGGCTAGGCCGGTCTTGGCGTCGATATTGTCGGGATCGCCGTGCAGGATCCGGTTGTACTCCTGCTCGGAGAGGTCGTAGTCCTCGGCCCCGCGCAGGGCGGCGGCATATTCCAAGCGGATGTCCGTGTCGACCTGGTCCTGGCGGATCAGCTCCTCGTAGGCCCGCACCGCGTTCTCCCAATCGCCGTACCGGCCGTAGCTACGGGCCAGCGCCAGCCAGTCGCCGTCCTCGGGCTCGGTGGGCAGGTCCGGCTCATCTTTGTCTTCATCCGCGCGACCTTCGTAGAACACCACCGAAGTGGCCGGGCGCGATGTCGGGAAGACCACCTCCGATGTGTGGATCTCCCGCGCAACGTATTCCGAGTCGACTTGTTCATCCGCCGGCAACGCCGGGATCAGCTCCGTGGCGGTTGACTCCGTAGGCGCATCCCTAAACGCGGCGGGTGCTTCCGGTACGGCTGCCGCCGGCGCCGGTTCCGGGGTTGGTTGGGTTACCGGCGCGGGCTGCGGCGTCGGCGCCGCGACCGGTTTGGCTTCCGGTTCTTCCGCCGGGGCCTCGGCTGTTTGCCAGGCCAGTTCCGGCATCACGAAGCGGTCGGTGGCGGGCAGCGGCTTGCCGCGATTGGGTACCAGCGCCTTGGACCTGGCCGCCGGCTGTTCCGGCACGGGCTCGCTGGCGACGGGCTCCGGTCCGACCGCCAGGTTGTACTGCACCAGGGCTTGCTCCAGGTCACCCGAGGCGCGCAGGGCGTCCCCGTAGGCCAGGTGCAACTCGGCCTCATCCTGGCCCAGTTCGACCAGCCGGCCGTACAGCTCGATCGCCGGCCGCCATTTTTCCTGAGCCGCGAAAGCACCGGCCAGTCCCGCCAGCGCTTGGATGTTGTCCGGGAAGTCGTCCAGCACCCCCAGGTAGAGCCGCTCGGCTTCCGCCGGCCGGCCCGCCTCCAGCGCCTGGGCGGCCTGGTCCAGCACGGCGGCATCCGGCACCGGCGGTTTGTCCAAGGCCAGGTTGTATTGCTCCACGGCGTCTTCCAGCCGGCCGGTCTGGCGCAAGGCGTCGGCGTATTCCACCCGCACCTCGCTGTCCAGCGGGCCCAGCTGGGCTAATCGTTTATAGGAATCCACGGCGCTATTCCAATCGCCAAGCTGAGCCTGCGATCGGGCCAGCTGCAACCAGGCCAGCGGGTGGCCGGGATAGTCCGCGGTAATCAACTCGTATTCGGCCGCCGCCTGCGCGTAATCTCCGGCGTCATAGGCCCGGTCCGCGCGTTGCATCGCGCTTTCCTGCGCCAGAGCCGGAGTACAGAGCAGCAGCAACCAGAACAAGAGCAAGTATTGCCCGAGCCAGCGTCGCATTTCCTTCCTCCTCGCCGTCACGCCTTCGACGTGACCACTCCCCACCCGCTCTCCGCCGAGAAGGTAATCGCATGCCAACGGCCCTCACCGCCCGCACGCGGCCCGATTCAGCGAAGATATTAACACACTATCCACAAAATTATCAACAAGCGGGCTGACTTATCCACATTTGCTACCTATGTGTGTAGCAAGCTGGGCTGTGTCAACAAGATTGGGAAGGGAGTACCACGGGCTGTCGCGATAACTTCGGGCGAGACGTATCGACATCCCGCTCGCAAACGATGTGCGCGGCTGGACGGCAGCTGCCGGTCCGCGGCTGGTGACGGATCGGCGTAGTTAGTCTACGTCCAGTCCTTCAAACAGCTTTTGCATGCTGTAGTACACGGGCTTGAGCCGCGAGTGGAAGGTGATGTCCTCCTCACCCCACTCGTCCCAGGCATAGCGCCCGGCCACGGAGGTGGTCACTACGTCGTCCACCAGGCCGGGCCAGGCCGCGGTGATCGAACCATCGGCATTGGCCATGACGATCGCCACGCCTACGCCGGTGCTGACCTCGCTGGAGTTGGCTTCGGTCTCCGGATCGGCCTGGATCACGCGCATTTGATGCGGCCCGACGAAGCCCAGCAGGATCCAGGGCATGCGGATCTCGATCATCCCGGTGTCGGGTGAGATGTTCCAGACCGCCATATCGTTAGAGTCCGCCGCGCCGCCGTTCAGGCTGCCGCGCGGCAGCGGGTTCAGGTTCCAGGATTGCGCCTCGTAGACCGTGCCGTCGCGCCCGACACGCCGCCGGTTGGTCTCCAACACGGGTTCGAACCAGAGCCAGCGGTTGTCTTCCTCATCCAGGATGTGCGGCTGGACCTCGCCGTGGCGCATCATCGGCGAGTTGGGCATGCGGAAGGACTCCCAAAAGCGGAAGCTTTCGGTCTGCCACAGGCGGGCTTCGCCGTTGGTGATGCTGATCACGTCTTCCAGCCCGCGGTCGCTGCCGAGTTTGAGCGGGCCCGGCCAGGCGCTGTTGCCGCGCTGGTCGCCCAGGACGTCGTAGCCGACGTACAGCCCGTGTTCGGCGAAATCCCAATCCGCGAAGTTCTCCAACTCGATCGCCAGATGCAGGAAACCTTCGTCGTGCATGAGCTTGACGGACTTGATGCAGGGGCCGTCGGCGGCATCGTGGGTGCATTCGCCGGTCCGCGGCGGCACCTCGGCCCATTCGGCCAGGTTACCGCTGAGCGTGCAATTCGGGCCGTCGGCGCCGGGCAGCAGGGCTTCCATGCCGTAGTTTTCCTCGGCGTCGTAAAGGTTGTACCAGAGCCGGCGATCATCCCACGGATCGTAGAATTCCGCCCAGGCCCAGACCTTCTTGAACCATTCGTCGATCCAGGCGAAGACGATGCCGCCGGCGCAGCCCGAGTCATAGATCGCCTCGGTCAGCCTGGGCACGTCGACGGCCACCTGCTCTTCCGACAGCCCGCCGTGGTGCCAGCCGTCGCTCTGCAGGTGGCAGGGCATCGGCCCGTTGGGCAGGCCGTACTCCGCGATCAACAGCGGTCGGTCGTTGTAGAAGTTTTTCAGGTCCTTGAGATAACCGATGTAGGTACTCGGGCCGTAGCGGTCCTGGGCGTCCTGGTAGGCCGGCTCGTTGTCGATAAAGTCCGGCCAGTAGGGATAGACGTGATAGCTGGCATATACGCCGGCCTTGAAATTCTGCGTGGTGGTGAAATTCTTGGACGTGATGTTCACCGCGTCGTTGCTGAAGATCTCCACGCGGCCCTCGGCGATGTAACCGGCGACGTCGGATTCGTCCTCGATGTTGCTTTCACTGGTATGGCTGAGCGGGTCGGTCGGCGGCCAGGAACTGAAGGTCACCGGATGCTGCGTCTGATAATTATTGTCCTCATAGGTGACCAGGTAATCGCAGATCAGCGCGAACCAGCACTCGATCGGCTGGCCGTTGAGGCAGGAGACATTCTGGCCCTCGTAATGCGTGTAATCCGGCCGCAGCTCGTGGAACCCTTCGATATCGTCGGGCTCCCACTCGCGCCCGACCAGCCAGGCCAAGAGCCAGGGCGAGACATCCTTTTTATAGCGCCCGCCGGTCCAGCCCGGCCGCTCGTCGAAATCGGCGTTGCCGTGGATCAGGTTCACGGCGTTGCGGCTGTTGAGCTCGATCTCGGCCATATAGTCGTCGGCCAGGTAGTTGTACTCCACGGGCGCCGTCGCCCAGACGCCCTGGATCAGCCAGACGGCCTTCTCCGGATGGGCCTTGTTGTGGCTATACAGCGCGTTGTAGAAGTCCGGCGGGTGGATGGTATAGACGCGCACCACGTTGCAGTTCATGTCGGCGATCTTGGTGATCCAGTCGAGATACAGCGCCTCGTCGCGCGGATAGCCGGTCGGGTGCTTGCCCGGCTGGGCGATCGACAGGTTCATGCCCTTGACGAAGATCGGCTTGTAGGTGCCGTCCGGCTGCAGCACCTCCAGGTACTGCTGGCCGGCCCGCGTCGGGACTTTGGACGCGGCCGCCGCCGGGCCTGTTAAAAGCAGCAAACCGGCTGCCGCGATGATCGTAAGCCAACCAAGCACACTGAACCTGCAATCCATAGACGCCTCCAGTTGGGGCGATTATACATGTTAGGTTCAATCAGATATCACCGGAAGGCGCAAACTTAACTTGACTGGAATAGAAACCTTAATTGGGTTATCCTATTAGGCACTCCGCGGGAGGTGCTTGATGCGGTTTTACTTGATATTGCTTATCAGCTTGTTAGTCGTCTTGCTGATCGGATGCCAGGGCGGATCCGTGCCGCTGGCCGGTCCCACCAGTGAGTTGCAGCCGGAGACTGCTGCGGACACGCCGGGCGATTCCCTGCCGGCGCTAGCGGACATCGACCAATACGTACGGCACAGTCAAATCCTCGACGGCGATACCGTGCAGGGCAGCTTTGCCGTTAACGCGCACAATTGGAGTCCCAGCGCGACCAGAGGGCTGTTGATGATTCCGGAAAGCGAGCACCTGGCCTTTGCCGTGTACGGCATTCCTTCACGCGCCACGCCGCCGGATTACTTCACTTACAACACATCCTGGTACGATGGCGATCCGTTGGTAACGTCGCCGAACGATGGTTTCTGGGTGGCTTATGCGGACTTCGCGCAGGACTGCTGGGTTTTCACCGGGCCCTATTCCAGCTCGCAGACACGCATCGCGGTACCGGCGCAGGCCGATGTGATCAGCCCCGGCGACAACCTGTTCGTTGCCGTGATCATGCTCCAGGGCAATGCGCTGATTATCAATTCGGTCAGTGCGGGCTATTACACGACCGAAGGCTATGAGGAAGTCTATCTCGCCCCGCCACAGGGCAAACGGGTCAGCCACGGCATCGATATTCAGCTCGATCCCGCCGGCAATCCGCAGATCGCTTATCTGGTCAATGACTCAATATACACGACCTATGGCAACCAGCTCCGCATTGCCAGCCTGACGGACGGCGAATGGACCCTCGAGCCTGAATCCACGCCCTACACCATCTGGGACATCATGTTTCGGATCGGTGACAATGGCCGCCGCGCCATTCTGGCCGCCACCTCCACCTCAGGCGAACTACACCTGCTCTACGACGGTGGCAGTGGAGAATTCACCGGTGACTACCTGATAACCACCGAACACAACAGCGCCAACCGGCCGGCGATGTCCTTCTTCAACGCCGATGGCGATCCCTCCGGCGATCGCGATGACCTGATGATCGTCTACGAGGAAGAAGACGCCTGGCCCGATTTCTACGTCCGGTCTTGCCGCTACGACGGCACCAATCCTCCCGTGATTGAAAATGTCTATCCGGGCTCTCTCGCCCAGGTCGGCTGCCCCAGCCTGACTACGAATGCCGACAACTCACTATTGCTGGGTTACCTGGTGGAAATGGTGGTCGATGAGCCGTTCCTGGACACCCAGTCTTACACGACTGGTGGTGGCTGGGCCAATTCCGGCTTCGTCGACTGGGTGGATATCGATCCCGAGGACGACTTCGTGTTCCGTCCGGGCATCTCGACGGTCGAGTTGCCGGATCACAGCCTGGCCGCAGCTTGGATCCACGAAGGCAATCACGGGATCGTGCTGGGCCACTCCACAGCCATGGGCTGGGACAGCACGCCGACGGACACAATTGGGTGCGATGCTCCGTCCATCATCGACCTGGAAGTCTATCCCGACGGCGATGTGGGCTTTTTAGCGGATTACGCCGACTATCGGCTGCAATTGTTCCGCAAGCAACCGGGCGTGAACGAAGCGGTCCAGGTCACCGCCATCGACAACTCCGTCACTGATAGCGGTTACGGCACGATGGCCGTCGATGCCGACGGCGTCACGCATATCGCGACCTGCAGCGTAGAGGGCAGCGGGCTCCTGTACTACACCGTCGATGAGAGTGGAGTAAGCGAACCCGCTGTCGTCGATGCGCTGGGTTGGTCCCAGGGCGCGTCCGGCGGCATGCCCGTCATGGTCGCGCTGGGTGACGACTTGTACGTCTTCGACTGGGATCGCGCTCACTGCACTCTCATGTATTCACTGAATCGCACGGGTAGCTGGATCGTCGAAAACGGAACGATTCCCACCGATCCGCCCTGCATGAGTACAGTGGCGGCCGGTTACCTGGCCGAATCCAATCTGATCTATGTTGTCTACCAGGAGTCAATCAATGAAACGATCAACATCGTCTCATTCACGCCGGACGGAACGGACTACCAGTCCAACGAGTTGATACCGTACATCTCCGAGCTGCCGGCGATCGACGACGACGAAACCAATGTCGGCGCGCTGTATCTCAAATCGACGCTGTACGGCACCGATCGGTTGGTGTTCAGCCTGGGGCCGCCGCGCACCGCTCCCAATCAAGAAGAAATCGTGACCAGCGAAGCCTCGCTAACCGATCCGCCGTACAAGCTCGAATACAACACCGTACGGCAGACCTGGTTGGCCGGCAGCCATGGCGACGACATCAACAGCTGCCTGGTCCACACGCGCACCCCCGAGGGCTACTGGACGGGACCCCAATTGGTCACCAGCCAGCCAGGCACAGCATACGTTGCCATCGGCGGGATCGAGCACGACCATGTCACCGGCTGCAACTACGTCGTGGTCTACGAGCAGCCCGACGGCGACACCTGGCGCCAGGTTAACGTCTATGCGGACAACAACGCCTTGGGCTTGTTTGAATACATCAACTACGTCATGGAATATGACACCGCCAACTACGACATGAGCAGCGTGGTTACCGCGCCCAACGCGCACGGCTGGCCCTGGATCTCCCTGATGATCAAGCCGAATACGCAGCTGACCTGGAATTTCCGCGTGATGGAACCGGTTACTTCGTTTGCCTGGAACAGCGCGTTCACTTGGGAAACGGAGTACATCCAGCCAGTCGGCAATCAGATGATGGTCGTTCTGGGCAACGGCTTGCCGGCGCTGGCGCTGCTCGAAGGGTATCAGGCTAACGAAGACGATTACGGTCGGGTGCTGGTCCGCTATCCCTGGTAGCCGGGCAAGCATGTATGATTAGCGGCGCACCCAGGGGTGCAGAGCTTTGGATGCAGAGGGAGACATGCTGACCAGTCCGACGCCGAAGTACGAACTCGACTACCGCTATCACGTGATGGTGCCGATGCGCGACGGCATTCGCCTCTCCACCGACCTGGCGATTCCCCGGGGCCCCGGCCCCTGGCCCGTCGTGATCACGCGCACGCCCTACGGCAACAACGACTCCTTGCGCACCGAGCGCCTGCTCTGGCTGGCGCGGCGCGGGTTCGCCGTGGCCTACCAGGACTGCCGGGGGCGCTATGACAGCGAGGGCGAGTGGGAGCCGTTCCGCACCGAGCGCGAGGACGGGATGGACACGCTGGATTGGCTGAGCCGGCAGGACTTCTGCAACGGCAGCATCGGCGTCACCGGCCGCAGCTACGAGGGCTATAACGCCAACGTGCTGGCCTACGACCGCCACCCGGCCTTGAAGGCGGTCGTGCCGATCGTCGCCCTGCCCGACCCGGTGCTCAACGTGCCCTACCAGAACGGCGCCTTCTTCTGGAACATGCTGATCTGGTCGTGCATGGTCCACGCGCGCTCCAACCAGGATGTCACGAAGGTCAACTGGGCGGACCTGTACACCGCGCTGCCCCTGAACGAGCTGGACAAGCTGACGGGCTTCGACTCCGAGACCTACCAGCACTGGATGGCGCACCCGACGCTCGACGACTGGTGGAAAGCGGTCTGCTACATGGACAAGTGGGAGCGCGTGGATATTCCCGCACTGCACGTCTGCGGCTGGTACGACGACGACGGCATCAGCACGTACAAGAACTTCCCCGGCCTCAGGGCGGCCGCCAAGACCGGCGAGGCCCGGGACGGCCAGCGCTTGATCGTCGGTTGCTGGCCGCACGCCACCAATAAGAGTAGCCAGGTCGGCGAGCTGGACTTCGGCGAGGGCGCGGTGATCGACCTGAACAGCCTGATCTTCCGCTTCTTCGCGAAGCATCTGGCCGGCGAGGACCACGGCCTCGACGCCGATCCGCGCTGCCGCCTGTTCATCATGGGCGAGAACCGCTGGCACGGCCTGCCCGACTGGCCCATCCCCGGCGCCACGACGACCAAGTACTACCTGCACTCCGGCGGCGACGCCAACTCGCTGTTCGGCGACGGCACGCTGAGCACGTCTCCGCCCGTTGACGAACCGGCGGACGGCTACACCTACGACCCCCTGAACCCGGTGCCGTACGTGACGGACCCGGTCAAGCTGCAGCTGGGCGAGGCGACGGACCAGCAGAGCATCGAGCGCCGGCCCGACGTGCTGGTTTACACCACGCCGCCCCTCGCAGAGGACACGGTGGTCTGCGGGCGCGTGTTCGCCGAGTTGTACATCGCCAGCGACGCGCCGGGGACGGACTTCACCGCCAAGCTGGTCGACGTCTATCAAAACGGGATGGCGATCCAGCTCTGCGACGGCGTGCAGCGCGCCGAGTTCCGCGAGTCGCTGGAGCAGCCGTCCTGGCTGGAAGCCGGCCGGGTCTATAAACTCACCGTCGACATGTGGGCGACGGGCCTGCGCTTCTTCAAGGGCCATCGCATCCGCCTGGAGGTCAGCTCGAGCGCGGTGCCCAAGTTCGCGCGGCACCTGAACACCAACACCGACCAGAACACCGAGACCAAGCCGCGGATCGCGCGCCAGACGGTGTACCACGACCGCGAATACCCCAGTTGCCTGATCGTGGATATCGTACCGGAGGACGCGCTCAAGGACACGGCGCTGTGATGGAGCTGACGCCGATCCAGTCGTATTACGCCGCCTATTACCTGCTCGACCGGCTTACCACCTTCCCGTCCACTCGGTACATCAATGCTCCTGGGGAATATGTCTCTTACTTCGCCCCGATGTGCGAATGGGGCGCACTTATAGCAGACGACAATCAACCGCTAGACTGCCGATCCTGCGATCCGGCCTATCTGGCAGATTGGTATCGATTCCTTTCCCAAGTCATACAGAGGCTAAGCCCAGCCGACATCGAGCAACAGCATGCTTGCTTACGGATTACACCAGAGCAGATGCTCGCGGCCTTGGTGATGCACCTGTATGAGTACACGCATTTCCATTTCGTAGGGCTGGAAACCCTGATGGAAGATATCAACCACGAGCGCGTGAACAAGCAGCAGGACACGGAGTTCTGGCAACTCGTCAGGGAATGCTGCGAACGGGCCAAACAGCGGCTCGGCGATGATTATATGCCTAGCGAACGTTGCTTCCCGCCCGTAAGTTGACCTCGATTACTTACGACTTTCACTTTCCACTTTTGCTTGTTCGCACAAGCACGGTGGCTCGCGTTACATCAGCTTACGCTTAACACTTACGCTTCGCAAAATGTTAATCCGCGCTATTCCGCGATATGTCACGAATTAGTCCTTGCGTTGCCTGTCGTTGTCTGTTATAACAAGTATGAAGATGCATCTTCGACCGCGGAAAACGCCTTGGCGTGGTCGACGGAGCGGGGTGTAATTACATTCCGATCCGACGCCGGGGTGTCCGCCCGCCGGATAATCGGGCCGAACTCCGGTGGTAATCAGGCCCAAGCTAAAAGGGACGGCCGTCCCGCTGAAGAAAGGGAAAAGGTTAACGGGGAAAGGGGACGAAGAAGAAAGGGATCAGGGAATTGTAGCGCGGCCGGCTCGGCTGCGTCCAGGCTTAATGCGGCTTCGCATTCGTAGCGGCGATTTCCGTATCGCCGGATTGGAGCGCTGGCTTCCAGCCGGCATTACCTGCCGCCAGGATGGCGGCGTTCCCGGAGCGCGGACGCCCTCGTCTGCATGTAGGGGCGCACGGCTGTGCGCCCAGGCTGGATGCGGGTTCCCGGCTGTAAGGTCCACGCCTGCGTGGACCGCAACAGCGACTTAACCGATCCGGCCGGTGGAGCCAATGCGAAACCATGCGGTGCAACTACGGCCGTCCAGCTAGCTACGCCCAGCGACTACATTCTTCCAGCGCTGCGGCCGACATCCCGCCATGGCGGGATCGGCCCTACCTCTAATCCCTCATCAATACAGGGCGCGCAGCCGTGCGTCCCTACTTTGCCCTTTGGCCTGATTCCCAGCCCTTTCCCCTTTCACCTTTAACCTTTAACCTCTCCCCGGCCCCGCCGCGTCAGGATCCACGTCGCGATCATCAGGTACAGGTTGCCCACAAGACCGACCAGCGAGTACAGCGCGATCGACCAGTAAGCGCTTTGCCAGAAGTGCCAGCCCGCCCAGATCGCCACGATCCTCAGTACCAGCGAGGCCCCGCCGTAGATCGCCGTGATGTCCTGGCGGTTGATTACCGCGAAGACACTCGTCGTCGGCGAGCCGACGAAGGCGATGAACAGCCAGGGAATGATTAGCCGCGTGTAATAGCCGGCCGCCTCGAAGTCCGCGCCCAGGAACACGCGGCAGGCCCAGGGGGCCAGGGCGAAGATCAGCGCCGTGGGCCCGATACCGACCAGGAACAGCCGCAGGTAGATGTTGCCGATCAGCCGCCGCAGGTCGCCGCCGCGGTTGAACTCCTCGGCGGCCCGCTGCAAAAAGACCTGCGCCACCGCCTGGACGATCAGGAACATCGGCATCGAGAAGATCCGCCGCGCCACGCCGTACTGGCCGACGGTACCCATGTCGTAGAGCGCGGCCATCACGAACAGCGAGACCTGTTGCGAGCAGGTGTTTAAGAGCGCCGCCGGCAGCTGGAAGACCGGGAACTGCTTATGCTTGATCAACAGCTCGCGGACACGGCCCGGCGCGATCAGCTTCAGCGCCGACCACAGCCCGTGGCCCGCCGCGCGGTAGATAATCACCGTGGCGGAACTGACCTGCCCGATTACCGCCGCTACCAGCAAGCCCGCCCCGCCGACGCGTAAAAACCCCAGCAGTGCGGCGGTATAGGTGTTGCCCACCGGTCGGGCGATCGTCGAGCGCGCGATGTTGCCGAACTGCTTGTGCCGCGTATTCCACATCGTGAGCACGCGGTAGACCCCGTTGGCGAACAGCGCCACGGGCAAAAGCCAGAGGTACGGCGCCAGTTCCTCAGCGTTGAACAGCCGCGCCAACCAGGGCCCCAAGGTCAGGATGATCACCAGGATCAGCAGGCTGAAGGCCGTCGTCAGCAGCAGGCTGATCACCAGCAGGTCGGAGGCTTCGTCGTCGTCCTCGGGCAGCGGGATCGCGCCTTCGTAGCGTAGCGCGGGCATCGCCACCAGCACGTTGAGGAACGCGTTAAACAGGGTCAGCAGGCCGAAGTCCTCGGGTGTGTAGAGGCGCGCCAGCACGGGCATGATCAGCACGTTCAGCGCCGGGCCGAAAGCCGTCCCGAACAGCATGACCACGACATTGTGCAGAAACGTACCCGGTGGGAAGTAGCGCGCGAGTAGCTGGTTAAGTTTGGCCATCAACGGTGCCCGTTACAGCGGCGATCAGGCTGTGTGTCGTGCGATGCTAGCACGGCAGGTTGCGCGGGTCAAGCGGGCTAGAGATTCGTCGCCACGGGCATGCCTTCCTGGCGCAGGCTTTCGTCGGCGCAGGCCAGGATCCGCACGTTGGCATAGCCCTGGCTGCCGTTCGCGCGCGGTGTTGCACCCGTCTCGATGCAGCGGATGAACTCCTCGCACTCGGCGCGCAGCGGCTCGGTCGGCTTGACGAACGGGATCGAGACGTCGCCACTTCTGACCTTCAGCGACGAGCCCGCGACCGGCTCGGAGAATTGCTCCCAGTCGACGCTCTTCTCATGCACCTGCAGCTTATAGCGGGGATCCATGTCGTCGAAGACGACCATCCGCTCGCTGCCGACAACCTTGATCAGGCGCACTTTCTCCGGGTCGAGCCAGCTGGAGGTGATCGTGGCGAACTGGCGGCCGTTATAGTGCAACGTCAGGTGCGTGATGTCGTGGATCTGCTCGTCGGTCTGCACGAAGGCACGGCCGGTGGCGCTGACCGAATGCGGGTCGGCACCGAGCAGGTACTGCACCACGCTGATGTCGTGCGGCGCCAGCGACCACATCGCGTTCTCGTTTCTGCGGATCTGCCCCAGGTTGGCGCGCTGGGCGCAGATATAGTAGATCTCGCCCAGGTCGCCGTTGTCGATCATGCCCTTGATGTACTCGACCACGGGATGGTATAGCAGGATATGGCCGACCATCAGCGTCAGGTTGCGCTGGTTGGACAACTCCAGCAACTCGCGCGCGCTCTCCGGCGAATCCGTCAGCGGCTTTTCCACGTGGCAGTGCTTGCCGGCCGCCAACAGCTGGCTGGCGATCGGCGCATGCGTCGGGGTCGGGGTGGCGACCACCACACCGGCGATTTCCGCGCGCGCGGCCAGTTCATCGACGCTTGTCGTGGTCCAGACCTGCGGGTATTGGCTGCTGACCCAGTCCAGCGACGCCTGGTCCTGGTCGCAGACCGCGCCCAGCACGCCCAGTACCGCCAGGTTGCGCACGTAGTTCTTGCCCCAGCGGCCGCTGCCGATCAGGCCGATTTTCGGCTTTGTCTCCATCTTCCTCTCCCTCGCGTGTCCGCCTTGGCTAGTCCAGCTCGACCATCGCCCGAGCGTGGTCCGGAGTATACACCAATGTGACCGTCTCGCCGTCGATCTCGTATTCCCGGTTGCAGTTGCTCTCCGGACAGACCCAGCGCCCGTCGCTCTCGCGCGGAACGAGCACGCCCGCGCACAGGCAGGCCCAGCCGGCCTGTTTGGCCGGAATCCCGACCATGATCGCGTGCGGCGGCACGTTCTTGGTCACCACCGCGCCGCTGCCGATCAGGCACCACTCCCCGAGCTCCACGCCGCAGCGGATCGTGGCATTGGCGCCGATGCTGGCGCCGCGCCGCACCCAGGTGTCGACGTAATCCCGCGCGGGGTCCGTGCGCGGGAACGCGCTTCTCGGCGTGATCACGTTGGTGAATACGGCGCTCGGGCCTAAAAACGCGTGGTCCTCGATATGGCAGCCGGTATAGACGGAGACGTTGTTCTGGATCTTGACGTTATCGCCGATCTCGACGTTGCGGTCGATGAAGCAGTTCTGTCCCAGGATGCAGCGCCGGCCCAGCCGGGCGCCGGTCATCACGTGGCAGAAGTGCCAGATTTTGGTCCCGCCGCCGATCTGACAACCGTCGTCGATCACGGCAGTGGGGTGGGCGTAATAGTCGCTCATTTCGACTCCAGCAGAGTGGGAAATTCTAGCATTTGTGGTTGCCGCCGCTCAATACCGATTAGCCGGCCACCAGTTCCCGGAGGGCGGCCACCACCTCGTCGCGCTGGGCTTCGGTCAGCTCCGGATAGATCGGGATGCTCAGCACCTCCGCCGCCGCCTGCTCGGCCGCCGGCAGGTCGCCCGGCTGGCCACCCAGGTGCGCGTAGCACTCCTGCAGGTGCAGGGGCACGGGGTAGTAGATCTCGCAGCCGATGTTGCGGTCCTTCATGCCCTGGACCACCGCGTCGCGCCGTCCGTTGGTGACGCGGATCGTGTACTGGTTGTAGATGCTCCAATTGTCCGGGGCGATCTGCGGGATCGCCAGTCCGGCGATGTCCGCCAGCTTGGCGTCGTAGTCGGCGGCGTTGGCGCGCCGGCCGGCATGCCAGCCTTCCAGGTGGCGCAGCTTGACGCTCAGGCCCGCCGCCTGCAGCGCGTCGAGGCGCGAGTTCATGCCGATCAGCTTGTGGTAGTACTTGGGCTGGGCGCCGTGGTTTCTGAGGATACGCATCTTCTTGTCCAGCTCGGCGTCGTTGGTCACGCACATGCCGCCGTCGCCCATGCAGCCGAGGTTCTTGCTCGGGAAGAAGCTGAAGGTGGCAATGTCGCCGCCGGTCCGGCCGACGCGATTACCCTGGTACTTGGCCCCGATGCTCTGTGCGGCGTCCTCGACAATCCGCATACCGCGCTCGCGGCAAAGCGCGCCGATCGCGTCCATCTCGCAGACCTGCCCGAACAGGTGCACGGGCATCACGGCCTTGGTCCGGTCCGTGATCAAGCGCTCGACCTCGCCCGCCGTCAGGTTGAAAGTCACGGGATCGTTGTCGGCAAACACCGGCGTGGCGCCGACGCGCGTGACGGCGCCGACGCTGGCGAAGAAGGTAAACGCCGGCAGGATCACCTCGTCGCCGGGCCCGACGTCCAGGGCCAGCAGGGCCAGCGCCAGCGCATCGCTGCCGCTGGCGCAGCCGACGGCGTGGTCCGCGCCGCAGTATTCGGCTACTTCATGCTCGAACTTGTCGACCACGGGGCCCATGATGAAGCGTTGCGTGGCATACACTTCCTCCAGCGCGGCCTTGATTTCGTCGCCAACTTGCGCCCATTGGGCATGTAAATCCAGCAGGGGAACGGCCATAGTGTGTATCCTTCCTCGAATCCGGCAAATCTGCCGCGAACAAGCATACTATATATCGCCAACTTGGCAAGCCGGCTGTGCTAGAATTGGCTGCGCGCCCGCTGAGGGCTGAATGGGCGCGGAGGAAGAGCGGAGATCAGGGGCATGAACAAGGCTGTCGAGACTGGCTGGGAGCCGGAGGCCGACCCGGAATTCGGCCAACGGCTGATTCCCTACTTGCTGAGGCGTTACCGCTGGCTGCTGGCCGGCTGCATCGTGCTGGGCTGCGTCGGCTTCGGGATCGCGTCCCTCGTCACGCCGGCCGCCTACAGTACGCGCGGCTCCCTGCATGTCACCAAAGGCTCATCCACCGCGAGCATGCTCAACGGCTTGTCGCTGTTGAGCGGCAACGACGCGGGGCTCTGGGACGAGGTCCTGATCATCAAGAGCCGCGAGATCGGCTGGCCGGTGATCGAGGAGCTGGGCCTGCAAGCCGAGATCTACGATCCGGCCTGCCCGGACGCCTCCTGGCAGCGCGTCCTGGCCCGGTTCAACCGCAGCCCCGTAGCTTATACACGCGAGCAGGTCTACTCGCGGCTGGCGATCCGCGCTGTCGACGTCGACGAAAACGTGTTGAGCAAGACGACGGGCTGGCTCAGCGCGGATGCCGCGGGTAACTGGCGCTTCAACGGCAAGCGCGGTTCCGCCGGCGAAGCGGTGGCGGGCTCGACCTACACGTTCACCCCCGAGTTCGGCGCCGCGCATCGGGCCGGCAACCGCTACAAGGTCACGATCCTGCCCGACCACCTGGCCTGGGCGAAATTCAGCGGCCGGCTGTCCGTCAGCCCGGCCGCCGTGGGCTCGAATATCATCAACGTGAAGTTCTCCCACCCCAATCCGGTGATCGCGCAGCAGGTCACGGACAAGGTGATCGAACGCTACCTGGACTACACGCGCACGATGACCTTCGGCGATTTCGACCTGATGCTTGACTTCATCAATACCGAGACCGAGTCGACCACCGCGCGGCTGGACAGCCTGATGGCCGAACTGGCGGACTACCGCGAGGAGCACCAGGTCTATGCCGAGGCCGCCCAGGGGGCGACCGCCGTACAGTCGATGTCCGAGCTCAGCCTGGCCCGTGCCGACCAGCGGATCCAGCTGCGCCAGATCGACAACCTGCTGGGCCTGATCCGCACGCGCACGCCCGAGGAGGTCAACGCGACGATCCAGGCGCCGGCCACCAACCTGCCGCTGGAGCAGGAGCTGACCGGCCAGCTGGCCACGCTGGTCCAGAACCTGGACACGGCGCGCCAGACCAAGACCGAGGCGCACCCCGAGGTCATCGGGCTGGAGGACCAGATCGGCACGGTGCTGTCCCAGATCGAGGACAGCCTGACCACCTCGCGCCGCAATGTGGAACTGGCGATCGGCGGGCTGGACTCCAACATTTATCAACTGAAATCCGAACTGGAATCGCTGCCCGAGGCCAGCGGCAAGATTGCGATGCTAATGGGCGAGATCGAGGCCGCGCAGCAGGTGCTGGCCCTGCTCAAGGAGCAGGAGGCCCAGACCAAGCTGCGCCGCGCCGGCACCAGCACCGAGGTCCGCGTACTCGACGCGCCGCCGATGCCCGCCAAGCGCGACTCGCCGCGGCTAAGTCGGGATCTGGCGCTGGGCTGCGCCGTCGGCGCGCTGGTCGGCGTACTGCTCTTGATGCTGGTCGAGGCGACGCGTAACAGTTTCCGCTCGTTGCGTGACCTGCGCACGGGCCTGGGGCTGAACCTGCTGGCCGCCCTGCCCGGGCCACCCAACCGGCGCCGCTGGGTACTCAGCGAAACCGATAACCAACTGGCGCAGCAGCTGATCCGGCTGCTCGACACCCCCGACCACGCGCTGGCATTGGTCCACCTGGGTAAGTACCCCAGCTACGACCTGTGCTGGGCGCTGTCGGCGCGCGTGGCCGGCGACGAGCGCCAGGCGCTGCTGATCGACGCCGACCTGCTGAATGCCGGGCTCAGCCGGGCCCTGAAGCAGCCCGAGGTCGCCGGCCTGCTGGAAGCGGCGGCCGACCCGGCGCGCCTGGGCGAACTGGCCGCCAACCTCGGCGAATCCCGGGCCGTACTGACGCCGGGCCAGAGCGGGACCGCCACGGACGGCCTGACCGGCCTGCTGGCCGCCGCGGGCGAGCAGTTCTCGCGCACGCTGATCTGCCTGCCGGCGCCGAGCAAGTGGCTGGCGCGCGAGCTGTGGACGGGGCTGGGCGAAGTGATCCTGACCGTGCCGCAGTCCGGCGCCACCCGCGACGAGATCAAGGCGGCACTGGCCAAGCTCGGCGAGTTCGGGATCGGGGTGCGCGGCGTCGTCGTCACGAATTACTCCACCGCGCGCGACCCGCTGGGCCGCGAGGAGCTGCCGCAGGTCTCGGTCACCCCCGCGGGACGGATCTGATGACGGGCCCCGCCGCCGCCAATGCCCGCAGTGACGACCGCCACGGCACGGACCTCTCAGCCGTGATCGGCCGCCTCGCAGTGAAAGCGCCGCGCGCCCTGTACTCGGCGGCCGGCACCGTGTTCTCGTTCGAAACGATCCTGGTGTTGTTCATGTTCGCCGGCGTCTATAAAGGCGATCCGCGCTTTGCCGGGCTGCCCTTCGACATCACCGCCGTCGCTTTCGCGCTCAGCGTGCTGACCGGCCTCTACCTGCTCTGGCGGAACGGCTTCACGCTGGTGCGCTATTCCGCCCAGGTGCTCTGGCTCTACGGCGCCTTCACGGCCTGGGCGCTGATCACGCTGGCCTGGACGCCCAGCCACGACTACGCCCAGGACAAGGCGCTGTTCCTCTGCACCCTGATCTTCTGGCCCCTGGCGGCCGGCGCGCTGATCATCGCGCCCCGCCCCGTCCGCTGGCGCCGCTTCTTCCTGGTGCTGTTGCTGTTCGCGGGCTGGATTGCCGTGGAGAGCCTCCTGTACTTTGCAATCAACACGCTGTTGGGCAGGCGCTTCGCCTTCGTCCATGCCTTAAGTGGCACGTATCTGTCGCTGGGCCGCGTTATCGGGCCCGGCCTGCTGGTAATCGCCGCCGTGGTGCTGTTCGTCCGCACGCGCTGGTGGCAGAAGCTCCTCCTGGCCGGCTTGGCCGTCGGTTTCCTCGGTGTACTGATGGTGCTGGGCGGGCGCACCCCCCTCGTCGCCGCGGTGCTCTCCTGCTGCATCCTGCTGCTCGGATTGCGGCCGCGCCTGGCCCGCACGCCGCTGGAGCTCTTGGGCCAGTTCACCCTGGTTGTCATCGGCATCGCCGCGCTGGCCGCCCTGGTCGGCTACGTTGCCGGCGCCGAGGTCTACGAGCTGCCGGCCTCACTCAAACGCCTGATGCTGCTGTTCGAGGGCACGATCCCCACCAACCGCCGCTTCGAGCACTACGCCCTAACGTTTATCCACCTCGACAACAACCCCTGGCTGGGCCAAGGGCTGGGCAGCTGGCCGGTGGTCGTCGGCATCGGCGATTACCGCGCCTATCCGCATAACATCCTGCTCGAGATCTGGTTCGAGCTGGGCCTGGTCGGCCTGGCGTTGTTCAGCACGCTGATCGCGCTGGCCCTGGCCGCCCTGGGCCCGTTCAAGCGCCTGCGCACCTCGCCGTATGCGCTCTTGGCCCTGGCGCTGTTCGTCAACGCGTTCTTAAACGCAATGGTCTCGGGCGATCTCAACGACAACCGCCCCGTGTTCGCCATGCTGGGCTTATGTCTGTTAGCCGGATCGGCCTACGCGGAGCAGCGCGCCACGCCCCCGGCGCAAGCAGCTCAGTCCGCCGCCAACAGCTCCTGATAGAGCCCGAGCAGCTTCACCTCTTCGGTTCGCCAGGAATAGTGTTCACGCACGGCCTGCTGCCCTCGTTCACCCATCTCGACCGCGATCGCGGGGTTGTCCAGCAGTTGCCGCAGGGCCGCGGCGGCCTGGGCGGGGTCGGCGGGATCGACGCAGAACCCGCAGCGCGCCCCGTCGACGATGTTGCGGTAGAGCGGGAAGCCGCTGACCACCACCGGCAGCCCCAACCCCATGTACTCGAACAGCTTCGTCGGGTAGCTCTCGCGGTAGTTGGGAATGTCGGCCAGGAGCGCCAGCCCGCCGCGGCAGCCGGCCAGCACGCGCCAGGCCTCGCGCGGCTCCAGCCGGCCGTGGAAACGCACGCCGCTGAGTCCCAGCCGCGCCACCTCCGCTGCCAGCTCCGCGCGGTGCTCGGCCGTCGCCGGGCCGATGCACTCTAAGGCCACCGCGCGCCCCTCCGCCTGCAGGATCGCCAGCGCCTGCAGCATCACCCGGCTCCCGCGCAGCCTGGTCACGCTGCCCAGGTAACCGACCGCCGGCGGCTCCGTCTTAGCTGTCGCGATCCGCGCCAGTTCCTCCAGCCGCGGCAGGTTCTCCACCACCACGCCGCGCCGGATCCACGGGTACTCGCGCGCATAGGACTGCTCGGCGAACACCACCGCCAGGCCGCGCAGCCAGCGCCTCAGGCCCCAGCCCACGCCCAGGGACACCAGCGGCCTAAGCGCCGCCGGCAGCCACGGCTTGGTCAGCATGTCGCGCACGACGTTTTCGTGCATGTCGTAGATTACGCGCTTCCCGCGCTTCGCCAGCTGCGCCATTTTCGGTAGCAACTCCGGATCGTGGGCGTGGTAGATGTCCGCGTCCTCCACCCGGCAGCGCTCCCAGGCCAACCGCGTCAGCCGCGTCATACGGTCGCGCCGGTCCGTGGGCGCCGGCAGCGCGCGCACCTCGATCCCGTCCACCGTCTCGTCGCAGTCGTGCTGCGCGATCAGCACCACGCGATAGCCGGCCTGGCGCAGCGACGCGCACTCCTTATAGAAGATGCGGCTGTCCTTCAGCGGATGCACGGTGGTCACATGCACGACGGTGGTCATCGGCCCGGCTCCGGGTGCGGCGCCACCGCCAGCTCGATCCGGTCGACCTCGCGCTTGACCCGCTCCTGCCACGGCGAGAAATGCTCATGGGCCGCGATCCGCGCCCGTGCGCAAACCTTCTCCAGCAGACCCGGCTCCTTGAGCAGCCGGTGCACGGCCGCCGCGGCGGCCTTCAGGTCGGCGGCCAGGAAGCCGGAGTCGCCGTCCCGAATGATGTGGCTGAGCGTCCCGTCGTCCAGCGTGATCAACGGCACGCCTGCCGCCAAGCACTCGATCGCCACGTTGCCCAGGTTGCTGACGTCGTAGAACGACAGCGCCGCGAGGCACTGGTCGTATTGCGCGTACAGCTCGCGCCGGCTGAGCGGGCCGAGGAAATCGATGTACGGCCCCAGCCCGTGCTTGGTGATGATCACGTCAATCTCGCGCCGGTAGGTCTCGTCGTAGATGTGCCCGGCCAGCTTCAGCTTCACCGGCGGCGGCCCGTTCACCGCCAGCAGGCGCAGCAGATCGACCGCCAGGTGCTGCCGCTTAAAGCGGTCGATCCGTCCGGGGTAAAGCAGAAACGGCTCGGTGAAGCGCTGGTCGACCCGCCCGTGCTCCACCGGGAAATCGACGCCGTTGGACCAGAACAGGAATTCGGTCCGCGGGTTGCCGATGTGCGTAAAAACGCGGTCGCCGCGGGAGCCGTCGTTGGTAACCAGCAAAAACGACTTGGGCAGGCTGAAGGCCATGTAGTGCAGCGCGTGGCGGCTGAAAATCGCGGCCCGCTGCAGCGGATTCAGCGGCCGGTCGGAGAACTCGCGCGTGAAGTAGGAGATGCCGTACAAGCGCTGGCCGCAGGGCACCTGCCGGTTGTTGGCCGCCAGCACGCCCAGGGTACCCAGCGTACCCTGGCCGTAGACGAAGTTGTAGCCGCCTTGCTCGATCCGGCGCCGCGCCCGTTGCCACAACGATCCCAGCCGGCCCAGGCTGCCCGTCCCCACGGTCGCGGCGGCCGGCACCAGCGTGAATTGCTCCGGCTTGAGCCACTTGACGCCGAGGTTGAGCCGCCGGCCCGCCGGCGCATAGACCAGCAGGTCGACCTGATGTCCCCGCTCCACCAACTCCCGGAGCGGGCGGAAGAACGCGGGCATCCCGCGCGGCGGCTGGCCGTCGAACAGCACGTCCGCCAGGCCGGACCACAGCCCCGTGACATAGAGCAGCTTAAGCATCGCCCGTGCCACCCGCCACAGCTCCTGATTCGCCCTCGCCGGCCTGCTCCTCGATCAGCTGGCTGACCCGCGCCGGCACGCCGACCAGCACCACGTTGCCCTTCTTGTAGCTGCGTCCCACCACCGAACCCGCGGCGACCACCGTGTTCGGCCCCAGTTCGACGCCGGGCAGGATCACGGCGTTCATGCCGATCCAGCAGCGCTCGCCGAGCACCACATCCCGCGGCTCAAGATGCACGTCTGGGTTGCGCGGGTCGTGATTGGTGGTGATGATCCCGACGTTGGGCGCGATGTAGGTACCACGGCCGATCGTGATCTTGCCGCCGGCCGAATTGGAGTAATAGCAGCCCGGCGACTGGAAATTGTTCAGGTCGTCCGGATCGAACTCGATATTCTGAGGATTGAGGATCTTCGTAAACGGCGTGACCGGCCAGGGCACGTGCCGGTTGAAGCCCAGCACTTTCTGCAACCAGAGGCCCTGCCAGGCCCAGCGCCAGCCGTTGTGGCTCTTTGTGAAGTGCCGGCCGCGCAGATAGCGCCGCGGCCAGGCCATGCGGCAGACCAGCCGCACGAACGGCATCGCCATCGCAACTAGCGCGCGCCTGAACATAGGCCCTGCCCGCCGGGGCGCTGACTCGCCGCCGGCTGGCGCCAATCTTAACATCTCGCGGTGGTTTATGCCCGCGGCCGGGAGCCGGCTGGAGTGCGGACCGGTACTTGGCTATAATTAATCCCGCGCGCACAGGTTGTGATCCGTCATGCATCTACTCGTCATCTTCATGTATTACCTGCGTCCCGGAGATCCCGGGATCAAGCGCTTCAACGAATTCTGTCAGCTCTGGGCGAACGAGCACGGGCTGCGCGTGACGGTCCTGACCGGCCAGGTGCATTACAATACGGGCCGGGTCTATCCCGACTTGGCCGGCCAGCAGATGGTGCGCGAGGACGACGGGCCCGTCGAGGTCTACCGCATCGCCAGCCCCAACACCTTCCGCCGCGGCTATTCCGGCCGCGCGCTGAGCCAACTCGGCTGGGCCAGCAATGTGCGCCGCTACTTCAGCCAGCTGGACAAGCCCGACCTGGTGCTCGGCGTCTCCGCGCCCCTCTGGGTCGGCTGGCCGACTGTCTCGGCCCACCGGCGCTGGCGGGTGCCGGCGATCATGGAGATCCGCGACCTTTGGCCCGAGGCGATCGTGCGGATGGGTATCGCCCCGGCCTGGCATCCGGCGATCCTGGCGATGGGTGCCCTGGAGCGCTGGATCTACAAAAACGTCGAGCACGTGGTGACGATCTTCGAGGGCCAGCGCCAGAACATCGCCGAGCGCAACCTCAAAGCGCTCAGCGACATGACGGTGGTCCCGCACGGCGTGCAGCTCGACCGTTACGACAACGTGCCCGCCGGTACGCGCGAGCGCGTCCGCGGCCAGCTGGGGCTCAACGGCCGCCACAAGATCGTGATGTACGCCGGCAGCCACGGCCCGCTCTACCACCTGTCCACGCTGGTCGACGTCGCGGAACGACTCAGCGGCCGCGAGGACATCCAGTTCATCAGCATCGGCGAGGGCTGGGAGCGCCAGCGGCTGATCAGGGATGTCGAGCAGCGCGGGCTGAAGAACATCCGCTTTTTAGGGCCGGTGCCCTCCAGCGAGGTGCCCGCCTACCTCAGCGCCGCCGACATCGCCTGCAGCGTCGTCAACACCAAGTCGCTGACCGGCTGGAACGAGCGCACCAGCGGCACGTTCAGAAACGCGCTCTTTGACTACGCCGCGGCGCGGCTGCCGGTGGTTTTCAACGATCCCGGTTATACCGTCCACGAGGTGCAGGACCGCGCCCAGGGCGGGCTTTACGCCCCCACGGACGACGGGCCGGAGCTGATGGCGGAGCGGATCCAGTACCTCGCCGACCACACCGACGAGGCGCGGCAGATGGGCGAGAACAACTACCGCGAGATCGCCGTGCGCTACAACCGCCGCAAGATGGCCCAGGTTTACGTGGAGCTGATGCAGCAGCTGATTGAACGGCACCAGCCCGCCCGTTAGCGGCGCCTGAACTCGATCTCCCCCAGCCACTCCATTGCCAGGAACGTGTTGATATTGGCGCGCCCGCGATAGTGCTTAAGGAAGTCGCGCCAACGGACCAAGCCGTGCCAGGCTAGCGGATGCGAGTGATACTGCACCAGCGCCCGCACCAGGTTATACGCGCGCTTCAGCGCTGGTTTACCCCGCGCGGCCCGCCGGACCGGCGCCGCGGCCGCCTGCGCCACCGCCCCGCCCAGCCGCCGGCGGTCGGGCAGCACGGACTCACCCAGGACCTCGCGCGACAGCCGCGCGTTGTACAGTGTGGACAGGCGCCGGTTGAGACGGTAAGCCGTCGGCACGCGGTACCAGTAGTCCAGGTTGGCGTAGTCCCACAGTGGCAGCCACCAGTCCAATCCCCAGTATTCGTACGCGCGCATCGAGTTGGTGATGAACTTGGCCTGGCGCTCGGTCATCGACCACGACTCGCCCAGGGCCGCGGAGGAGGAGTACTGCGACAGGTCGCCAAGACTGGCCAGCACGCGCGCGCTCAGCTGCTCGGCCAGGTCCGGCGGCTCCATGGCCCACTCGCGCAACACGTAATGCAGCTGGACCAGGGCGCGGGCAACGGCGTCCGGATCACAGCGGTCCTCCTGAAACGCCGGCCAGTCCGGCGGCGTCGGCTTGGGCCGGCTGAAGCACTCCGCGGCGTGCCCCGGCGCGACCACGGCATCGCGGACGATCCGGCCGCTTTTAATCAACTCGCCCACCGCTGGCCAGTCCTGGAATACCGGCAATGACGCCAGATTGTCACTGTAGTCGTAATACTGAGCGCGCTCGGCGCTGTTGAACCACTGCCGCCAACGGGCGGCGGTGTAGCGGACAAAGGCCCAGCTGATACCCAGCCGCCGCGCCAGCCGCTCGCCGCTATGGGCGTCGGGGTTGCCCGGCACACCGTAGGAGAACCCCAGGATGTTTTCGTAGCCCGCGCGCCTCAGCGCCATTACGATCCGCCCGGAATCGACCCCGCCGGTCAGGGGCACGACGATCTGGCGCCCGCCGGCGTACTCGACCAGCCGCGCGGTCAGCTCGCGCACCACCACGTCCAGTTCGTCCAGCAGCTGTTCGTCGCCCGGATCGTCGATCACCTCATGCACGTAGCGGTAGTAGTACCCCGTCTCGCAATGCCAGCCGTCTGATGCCGGCTTGGCCGTCAGCAACTCGGCGCAGCGCAGCTGGCGGATCTCCGGATGCAGGGTCTCGCTGCCGGTGACGTAACCCGCCAGGCGGAAGTCCAGTAGCGCGGCGGGCGCGGGCTTGGCCGGGCCGAGCCGGTCGGCGATCCAGTTTGCATCGTCGCTGAGATACAGCGCGCCGCCACGTTGGGCGTACAGCAGCGGGATCGAGCGCGCGCGGTCGGTGGCGGCCATGACCGCGCCGTCCGGCAGCCGTAGCACCGTGGCGAAGCAGCCGTTGGCAGTCTTAAGCAGCGTGACGAGCTCTTCGCGCGAGGCAATCCGCGTGAGCCGCCGGGCCAGTTGTGCCGGCCGGTGTAAGATGCCGTCGATAAAAGCCGAACCCCGTACGGCCGCGCTGCCATCCTCCGTCCAGCGTTGCGGGCGCAGATGGATGCAAAGCCCGTCGTTCACGGCCGTTCCCGCCCCGGCCGGGCCGCCGGCTCGAAGCTGAGCCGGCCCAGCCGCTCCAGTGCCAGGAACGAATTGATATGCACGCGCCCGCGATAGAGCTTCAAGAACAGCTCACGCGGGATCATGCCGTGCCAGGCCAACGGATGCGTGGCGTACTGCGCCCGCGCGCGGACGGCGTTGTAGACGGCCGCCACCGGCGGGATGCGCTCGCCGACGCCGCGCAGCCAGGCCGCGCTGCGCTGCAGCGTGGTGCGCCGCCGCGGGTCCGGCGGCGGCACGTACTCCGCGCCGGTGATCCGCGCCTGCATTCGCGCGATGTGCGTACGGGCGAAGCGCCGCTCGGCGCGGTAGGCTGGCGCCACGTGTGTCCAGAAGTCCACGAATTGCCGGTCCCAGAGCGGCAGCCACCAGTCATAGCCCCAGTGCTCGTAGCAGCGCACGGCGTTGGTGATGAACTTGGCCTGCCGCTCCTGGATGCCCCAGGCTTCGATCGCCGCCGCGGAATCGCAAAATCCGTCCAGCTCGCCCAGCGCCGCCAGGATGCGTGCGTCGATCAACGGTGCCAGCTCGTGCCGGCGCTGCGACCAGTCCCAGAGGAAATACGTGTAGTTGTAGATCGCGTCGAGAATCACCTCGCGCCGCGGCGCATTGTTCTGGTAGACCGGCGAGCTGGGCGGCCGGCGCCGGCTGGCCGGAAAGGCATCGGCGCTGTAGCCGGGGACCAGGAGCGCATCCGCCGGCAGCACCCCGCGGCGTTTCAGTTCCCAGACCGCCGGCCAGTCCTGCAGAATCGGCAGCGAGGCCAGGTTGTCCGCCAGCGCGTAATAGGCCCGGCGCTCCTCGCTGTTGAACCAGGTATGCCAGAGCCGTTCCGTGTAAGGCACGAACTCCCAGGCCAGGCCGAATTCGGCAGCCAGGCGCCGGCTGGCTTCGGCCTCGTGGTTGCCCGCGCGCCCGTAGGAGAAGGCCAGCACGTTGGCATAGCCGCGCTCCTTGAGCAGCAGCACGATCGAGCGCGAGTCATAGCCGCCGGAGAGCGGCACGGCGATCGTGCGCCCGTCGGCGACGGCCACCAGCCGGTCGAAGGCGGAGCCGAGTGCCGCGTCCAGCCTGGGCGCCAGTTCCTCCTCGGGGTATTCGCAGCGCTTGTCGCGGCTATAGCGGAACCAGCGCGCGGTCTCGATCCCGCCATCCCGCGCCGTCAGCGCTTCGCCGGCCTGCAGTTGCTTGATGCGCCGGTCCAGCGTATCCGGCCCGGTGACGTAACCCGCCAGGGCGTATTCCTGCTCGCAGGCCGGGTCCAGCTCCAGCCCGCCGAACTGCTCGGCGATCCAGGCCGCGTCGTCGCTGAGATAGACCTGCCCGCCAACGAGCGCGTAGAACAGCGGCATCGAGCGCGCATGATCGACCGTGGCGTAAATCGCGCCGTCATGCACGACGATGCAGCTGAAGAAGCCGTTGAGTTCCGCCGCGGCAGCGGCGAACCGCCCGGCGATTGCCGCGTCGCGCAAGTGCTCGCCCAACTGCTGCGTATGCAGCAGCCGGTCGCCGCGGAAGGCCCGTCCGCGCGTGTGGACGCCGCCGGCCGCGTGCCAGCCAAGCCCGTCGCGCGTGTGGATCTTCGCCGGTGCCATGAGTGGAGTAGATGATACATGCTGCGAGGGAAGCTTAAGCGATAAGCGTAAGCGTAAGCTCGGTAGGGCGGCCGTCGCGGCTGCCATCCCCGGGCCGCCAAGATGGCGGCGCTCCAGTAGAGCAACCCCCCGTGCTTGCGGATACTGGTGAAAGTAGAAAGTAAAAGTAGAAAGTTCTCACCAGGCTAAACCTCGATGGTGTGGGGAGGATTTCGGTTGAAGTTGATTCTTCACTTTGACTTTCCACTTTCCACTTTGACTTGTTGATTTGGGTGCAGCAGTAGACAGGCAGCGCGCAACCCCGCCTTGGCGGGGTTGCGCTGCTGAGGTAGCGTAAGCCCCCGTGCTTGCGGGCAAGAGAGGCATGAGGAAATGGGATATTGAGACTGCTATAATCAGCTGGGGATAGTGCACTCCGTCCTGCGAAATCGCCAACCATGTCGAGTCTGGCCATACGATCGAAACTGTTACTACAAGCAAGTGGAGTGTGAAACGTGTCAGGTTTGCCGCCGGAGTTTCGGTGGGCCGAACAGCACCGTTGTGAACTGAACCGGCAGCTGCAGTGGCGGGCGTTAACACCCGAGCAATACGCCACCGCTCTGCATGCACTGCGCGTGGTCGACCGGCGGGGTCTCACCTGGCAACCCGATCCCGCTTCGCCGGGCTGGCTGTGCTGGGACGGGACGCGGTGGCAAAGCTCCGATCCGGCTGGGCAGCAGCAGGCAGCCGCCGGCTACACGCACGAACCGCCCGGCCGGCGCCGGCGGTCCCGTGGGCTGCTCGCGGTGGCCTGTCGCGGCAGCCGCGGCCGGGTTCCCTTGCGGCAGCGCCCGCGGCACTGGTGGGATGCGCTGTCGGTCTGGACCGGCATCCTGGCCGGCTTGGGCTGGCTGGCTTACGCGTCGTTCAATCGACTTGCACCGATGCGCGTGTTGGACTCACTCAGCTCGCTGCAACTCGAGAGCCTGCCGGCGTTGGTGTTGTTGTTACTGCCGGTCCTGCTGTTACTGGCACGCCGCACATTGCTGGCCCGGCTCAATCTGCTCCTGCTGCGCTTCGACCCGTGGCCGGCCGGCGTCAAAATCATCGTGGCAATCATGAGCTTGTCCGTCACCGTCGCGGCCGGTTGGGCGGCAATCGGAGTGCTCCAGACCAGCCCGACACTGGCCGCCTGGGCAAACCTGGACCTCGCCACGCCGCTGATACTGGCTGCGATTCCCGCGCTGTTCGTGCTCTTTCGCCGCGAAACTGACCGGCTGCTGGGGCCCCTGGCGCGCCTGTTGCGCCCCATCCCCCGCTTCATGTTGATCAGCTTGGCGCTGGCGCTGCCGTTGGTGTTCAGCTACCTGCTCGCCAACGTGATACCGTTCACAGCCGGGGGGCTGCTCAAGTGGAATCTCATCCTCAGCGCGAGCGCGTCTTACCTGTTGCTGCGCACGCCCGCGGGAAGCCCTCAACGTACGGGCGGCCGGTTGCCGGCGGCCGCCGGCGTCTGGCTGGCGATGGGCGGAATGCTCATCGTCGAGCTGCTGTTCGACGAGCACACCGCCTGGGCCTATACGTATGACGATTCAACTGCTTTCGACAGCGGCCTCTGCACCTGCAGCGTGGCTCGAGCGCAAGCCGCCGCCGCGGCGGAGCTGGGCGTGATCGGTACCGCCGGCGGCGAGATCGCCCGCAACCTGTCCGGAGCCGCTCAAACGCCCGAGCCGGCGGATCGCACGCGGCTTCTAAGCGGCGGCCGCGCGCTGGAGTGGTTGCGCGCCAACGGCTTCCTCGATGGGAACAATCGCTTCACGGCGGCGTTCCAGTCCTGGTACGAGCGGCTGCCCGCGGATGAGTCGCCGAGTGATCTCAACGGAGTCGCGGGCGTATTCGATCCGGCTGCCGGCACGGTGCCCGGCGCCTTGACGATTGCGGTGACCGACCGGCGTACGCCTACCGCGCCTGCTAACCACCTTACTCACTCGGCACCGGTAGTTGTCAGCCCGCCAGCTGCGGCTGAGCAGCTGACACCACCGGAGCCGGAAACCAATGCCCCGCCGGTTACCGGTCCGCCGCCACGGCGCGATACCGTACCACCGGTAACCCCAGTGCCACCGCCTGAGGCAACAACACCGCCCGTTGAACCGCCGCCGCCCGTCCAGCCCGTCCCGCCTCCCGCGCCGCCGCCGCCGCCCGTACACGCCACAGAGCCGGCCGCGCCAATTCCAATCGACAACCAGCCTGATCTAGACGATCTCAACCTGTTAGCCGGTCTGCAATCAACCCAGGCGGACCTGATCCGCTGCGCCGGTTACGGCGGGGGCGTTTCGCTGGGCGACATTTCGCGCTGGCTCCACAAACAAGGCGACCGGATTCGCGCTCCGTTTGAATGGATCGCCGACTGGTATAAAAACGATTGGCTGAAAACCTGCGAACAGACGCAAATCACCGAAAAACACCGCCTGCCGGAACGCATCGTCAAGCACGGGCTGTACGACACATCGCGCGAATCGTTGCTGCAACAGGGCGTCCGGCAGTCTATAATCAACGCCGGTGTCAAGCCCGAAGTCGCCGACGAAGTGCTGAAGCGGGTTGAGGCGGAAGGCGCGGAGGATGCGCAGATGGCGCGGCTGGCCACCAAGCTGCTGCGTTCGGTCCGGGCCCTGCACCAGGGCGCCCAGGCGGGGGTGGAAGGCGGATTGAGCTCGGGAGCGGCCGCCGCGGGTCACGACGTCATCGGTCCGGATCCCACCGCGATCGTCGAACGGATGGCCCTGGCCCAGCAGTCCAATTACCAACACGCGGTCGACCGCTGGCGCGACACCCAGGATACCGCCCGTTGGGTGCAAACGGGCGCGGGGGTCACCAGCCCGCAGTCGACACAGGATGTCGACAGGCTGCTAAGCGACCTGCGCCAGGATCAACGGCTGCTCAAGAAGCAGCTCGGTTATGACATGGACAGGATGCGTGACAGCGCGGACATGCGGCAGATGTGGCGCGAGGAGCAGGCGCTCAAGGATCTGCGCCGCGAATGCGCCGACCTGAACGTGCTGCGCCGCGCGCGCGGCAGATAGCCCGAAGTATAGGAGCAGGCATGCCAGCGGAGCTCGAAAACAACCAGTCTGATCAAGCGCTCCGGCAGCTGGCCGCGGCGGTCCTGGCCCAGCGCGAGTACAGCCTGCTGCTGACGCTGCTCAGGCAGCAAGCCGCGGCGGGGGAGTTGGCGGAAGCCGATTTCGCCGTGCTGCTGTATCGCCTGGTGGCCGAGGACCTGGCCGGCGACCGCTGGACCTACGCGCCGGCCAGCGGCAGCTGGTTCAAGGTAACCGAGGATGAATGGGCCGAAGGCGAACCCCGGGGACCGTTGCTGGTCGTCCTGCCGACGGGCTGCGCGGAACTCCTGTCAGGCTTGACGGCGCGTCTCGGCGCAATCGAAGCCGAAGTCCGCGCCCAGCATTACCAGGCCAGCCACAGTGGCGTCACGGCGCCCGCCGCGCAAGCACCGGCGTTTTGCCAACGCTGCGGCAGCCGCCTGTCTGCGACTCTGAAGTTCTGCACGCAATGCGGCGCCGCTGCCAAGCCACCCGCCGCCCAGCCGTGCCCGCGCTGCGGGACACCCGTGGATCCCGGGACAGCCTACTGCGGAGCCTGCGGCATGCACCTACGCGATTGAGTTCGGCCGTCGCGGCTGCGGGCTTACGCTTAAGCTGGGTGTTTACTGGGCCCGGCAGGATTCGAACCTGCGACCAAATGATTATGAGTCATCTGCTCTAACCGCTGAGCTACGGGCCCATGTCCTCCGATTGTAACCGTGGCCTAGACACACGGTCAACGCTTGCCTGCCAAGCCGGCGCCTGACCGCGCTAGCCTTCTCCCGCCCCGCTGCCGAGGTCAGCGCCGTCGCCACCGCCGTCCGCGCCGGTGTCGCCCGGGCCATCGGCTTCAGTTCCGGCTTCGCCGCCTTCACCCTCGCCGTCGCCTCCTGCAGCGGTCCCGGCGGCCGCGGCCTTGATCGCTTCAACGTCCGGCGGGGCCAGTGTCGCCGGGAACAGCCCGTAGGCGTTGACCTCCTTGTCGCTGCCGAGGTAGACGCACCACCTTCGCCCGGCCTTGACCCAGCGCACCGGCTCCAGTCCGGCCAGCACCGGTCCCAGCGCGGGATCGGCCACCGTATAGGCGAACTCATCCTGCTGGGTGATGTAGATGCTTTCGCCGGCGATCTCCGGATAACGGTCGCTGGACTTCTTGGCTTTCAGCGCCGCGTCGTAGTCCTTGAGCGTGCCGGCCGTTTTCAGCAGCTGGCGGTAGGCCGGCGTGTTAAACGAGCTGAACGCCTTATGCGGCCGGCGGCCGATCAGCGTGTTGTAGTAATCCACGGCGCGGTTTTCCAGCGATTGCTCGATCACACCGCAGCCGGCAATCAACAACACCAGTACTAGGGGTAACAAGCGCATACTTGATTATATCCACAAGCGCCGCCGCGCGCGCAACAGCTCAGTACAACCAGGCTTCGCCCTGGGGCCGCGTCTTGAAGCGCTTGTGCCCCAGCAGCCACTGGCTGGGATCCTCGGCGATCACGTCGACGTAGGCCTGGTTGATCCGCTCCAGCAGCTCGACCTGCGCCGCCTCGGGATCCGCCGGCAAGCCCGAGGTATCGAGCGGCGGACGGATGATGAAGCGATGCCGGCCGGGCGCCAAGCGCCGCGTGTGGACCACTAAAAGCGGGCAGTCGAACTTCAGCGCCAGCACCGCCGGTCCGGCCACCGTGCTGGCGGGAATGCCGGCGAACCGGGCGAACGTGCCGGTGGTACCGCCGTTCTGATCGGCGAGAAGCCCCAGCACGTTGTTCTCTTTGAGTGCCCTGAGCAGCGCGCTGTTCAGCCGCTTGCCGCTGTAGATGTTTTTCATGCCGTACTTGGCTCGCCAGGGAAAGGCCAACCGCGTGAAGAACTCGTCGCTTTGCGGCTTGCCGACGGCGTAGAGCTGGTGGATGTGCGTCGTGATGTACGCGCCGGCCAGATCCCAGTTCCCGTAATGCATCGCCAGGCCGATCGCGCCGCGGCCCTGCTCCAGGGCCTTTTTCAGGTACTCGACGCCCTCGGTCTCGACGACCATCGCCAGCCCCTCGTCCACCGGGCGCGTGCCCATCCGCACGAACTCGATCACATACCACCCGAGGTGCCGGGCCGCGTCAAGCCCGATCGCCAACCGTTTAGCCGGTGTGTAGCGCTCGCCGAAGACCAGCTCCAGGTTGCGCGTCGCGGTGTGCCGCCACTGCGGATTGAGGCGCCAGATGAACGCGGCCAGGCCCGCGCCGAAGCCGTAGGCCGCGTTGGCCGGCAGCAGCCGCACGATGCCGAGCAGCAGCAGTGCCGCCGCTCGAAGCGGCAGGTTGCGCAATGTGTAAACCCATTGGGGCACGGTGAGCATTGTAGCGAATACCGGCCCTCGCGCGCACGTGACCGCCACCCCGGCGGCAGGCTATACTGCCCGTATGGCAAACCGGCAGCCCTGGCAGAAGCACCCGCTGACCCAGCTGGCGGCCGTGCTGTTCGGCATCGTGCCGATCTACGTGCTCGTGACCTGGAGCAACTTCGCCAGCCAGTCCGCGGACGGCTTCGCGATGCCTGACCTGACGGGCACCGTGTTCAACCTGGTGCTCCTTGTCGGCGGCTTCGGCGGCCTGCTGATCCTGCTGCTGTATTTGCTCTGCGGCCAGCGGCTGGCCGACCTCGACCTCAAGCCCGGCGCGATCCTGACCGACATCATCGACGGCGGCTGGCTGGCCCTGCTGCTGGTGATCTCGCAGATGGCCTTTTTGCTCTTGATGTCGGCGTACTTCCAGGTCGACACGCCCGCGGCCAATGCCGCCATCGCCCACGAGCTGGCCGCCGATCCCCTGCTCAAGCTGATCTGGCTGGGCCCGGTGGTCTGGCTGCAGGCCGGCCTGTTCGAGGAGTTCACCCGCGTCTTCACGCTCAGCCGTCTCTGGCAGGTCTGGCCCGGCCGCGGCGAGCGCTACCTGGTGCTGATCGGCTCGGCGCTGTTATTCGGCCTGGGCCACCTCTACCAGGGGCCGCTGGGCGTCGCCGGCACGGCGCTGATCGGCCTGGTGCTGGGCTGGCACTATCTGGCCCGCGGCCGCGTGATCCCGCTGATCATCGGCCACGCGCTCTACGACACGGCCGTGCTCCTGATTATGATCTCCGCGGCGGACAGCGGCCTGCTCTGACGTGCATAACTTGGATACTGTGCACAACCGCCAACAGGTTATTCACCAACAATGCTATAATTAATCCACGGCGCGGGGCAAATTGCGCCGTTCGAGGAAGGTGGAAATGAAGGTAGCGTGGCGGCTATTCCTATTCCCGCTCGTGCTGAGCGCACTCTGCAGTATTACTCCGGCCTGGGCCGCGCCTGAGCGCCTCAGTGACGACGTGCCGGATGCCGTGCCCGACCAGCCGCACAGCTGGAGTTTCGGCTACAGCTATGAAGCGCTGAACCTTGAGGGGCCGCTCAACAACGACAACGTGGCCCATGACTATTTCAAGCTGCGTTATACTTTCAATCCGAAGACGGCCGTGACCATCCGCTACGGCAACCACCACCTCAACAACGGCCTGGCCCTGTCCAATCCGCTGTTCGACAATTGCGACAGCGCCGAATCGTTTTCCTTCGACCTCAATCTGAACCTGCTGAACGTGGCAGCCAAGCAGGAAAACCCCGACGAGAACCAGGCGTTCGAGGCGGGCAGCGCCTTCGGCGTCGGCGTCAGCGGCAGCCTGTTCCAGATGGACATGGGCGACCTGAACAGCGACGACAGCCTGCTCAGGGCCTACCTGGTCTATACCACCGACCTCTCGCCCGAGCTGCGCGCGCATACGATCTTCGCCACCTCGCGGCTGTCCGGCGACAGCGCCTCCGGTTCGATGAACCGCATCGGCGCCGGCCTGGACTACACGCTGATCGACGGCCGGCACCCGCTGGTGCTGATGGCCAACGGCGTGCTCGACGTCTACAACTTCCGTCAGCCGGATTTCAACACGAGCCGGATCAGCCGGTTCGACGTGGGCCTGCGCTATCGCGTCGCCGAGGACTGGTACGCCTCGCTGGGTTACACCACGGTCAACGACAGCGAAAACGACGCCAGCGGCAGCGGCATCTTCGCCAGCGTGCAGTTCGTCGACGAGCCGACGCCCTGCGTGGAGTGCGTACCGCTGGAAATTCCGCCGGAGGAAACCCCCGCGCCCGCTGAGCAGGCCAACCTGCCGCCCGCCGAGCCGGCCCCGAGCAACGTGATCCTCAGCCAGCCGCTGCTGGCCGATACGGGAGAGGCCGAGGCTGAACCGGCGCCGGAGCCGGAACCGGAAGCGGAGCCGGAAACGAAGGAACCCGCCACGGTCGAGGATGACGACGCGGCAGCGGAAGAACCCGCGGTAACCGAAGATGACGGTAAGGCAACAGAGGAGTCCGCGGCCGCCGAAGACGAAACGACGCTACTGGACGACACCGAAAAGGTGCCGGCCTCCGCGCCCGGGGACGAGGAGCCCCTGGGGCCGTCGGGCGTGTTAGTCCCCGACCTGCCCGAGGACGAAGCCGCGCGCCAGGCCAGCGACAACGAGCCCGCGCAGCAGATCGCCACGCAGGTCCCGTCCAACCGGCCGCACCATACGCGACCCGAGGATATCATGCTCAGGACGCCGACCGATCCGAACGCCGCCAGCATCGAAGCGCTGATCGACCAGCTGCTGGTGGAAGATCCGGCGGAAGTGACGCCGGCAGCGGACGAGGCCGCCGAACCGGCGGAATCCGCCGAGGACACTCCGGCGGCCGGCAGCGGCGAGTCGTCAAACACTTCGGCGGGGACCGATGGCTAGCCAGCGACGCGGCAGCCTGGCCGTGGGCCTGGGGCTGGCCGTTCTCGTGATCTGGCTGGCCGGAGCCGCGACCTGGGCGGCGCCGGACGCGATCGGCACGATTCCCCAGTCGTCTGCCGCACCGGAACCCACCGCCAGCGCCGCCGACTGGACCGACTGCCGGGCCTGCCACCCGCAGGCCGGCGCGGACCTGCCCCAGCTGGACGCTTTCCGCCCGGAATCGCTGGGCGCGGGAATCCGCTCCTGCCGGGATTGCCATCAGCCGGGCGAGTTGTTCGGACTGGTCTCCGACTGGACGCATCCCGTGCGCCCGCCCGCGCAGCACCTGGACTGCACGTTCTGCCACGAGGCCGTCGCGCACGACGCGGCCGATCCGGCACCGCTGCCGCTGGGCGACTACGACGCGGCGGCCTGCTACGAGTGCCACCGCGAGATCGGTTTCAACCTCGGCCAGATGTACTCGCACGGGCGCTATCTCAACGTCCACTGCCGCGATTGCCATCCGCCGCACGAGCCACTCCAGGCCGCCCTGCCCCCGCAGCTGGTACCCGGCGAACTGCGCAACTCCTGGCTGAGCAGCCACGACTGGCGGCGCAGCAACTCGGCCTGCCTGGACTGCCACACCTCGATCAGCATCACGATGTCCCTGACCGAGGGTTTCGTGACGCTCAACGCGCTGAACTACCATCAGGTGCACGTCATCGGCGGCAACGTGCTCTGCGTGGAATGCCACGACCCGCACGGCTCATACCGCCGGGCCATGCTGCGCGACCGGCTGATCACCGGCGAGTATTTCTTCTACACCGACTTGATCGACGGCGCATCCTGCAGCGTCGTCTGCCACGGCATCAACCACGCGGACTGGCCGTACATCAACCGCGTTTACTGACCGGCCGGCCGGCCGTCAGTGGAAGATCACCGGATAACGCACGCGGCGGATGCCGGCGGTCACCTCGTTGGTATTCAGCGGCCGCTTATCGACTTCGTAATGCACCGGCTCGCCCTCGCCGATCCGCAGCTCGCCGTTGGGCAGCAGCAGCCAGGAGACCAGGTTCAGCCCTTCGATGTCGATCAGGGTCACCTCGGCCGCGCGCAGGTCCAGCCGGGCGGCCCGCATCCCCGTGCTCTTGTAGTTGGCACCGCGGTTCTCGTAGCGGATCGAATGCTGGCCGGGCGTCAGGGCCATCGCCAGAATGTAACGCGTGATGATCCGCTCCTCGGTATCGCGGTTGCGGTAGATCTTCTTGGTAAACAGCGAGTCCGCGTCGAAAAAGACATAGCGATCCACTTCATCGACGATGTCCCAGGAGTTCAGATAAGCCGGCCAGAACACGATCCGCGCCGCGGAGATCTCATTGATGGACAGGCCGTCGATCACCAGGTTCTTGGTGGCGAACCAGTTCTGATCGATATTGTCATTGATCTCCGTGGTGAATTGGAAGTCCGGCAATTCCGTGTGGTACATCGGGCCGAACCAGGCGAGATAGCATTCCGGCATCGGCGCCTGGTAGTCGACGCGCTGGGGCTCCGGACCGAAAAACTTGTCGAAATACTCGGCGTCGCAGGTTGAATCCGTGCGCAGGTTCGACCAGGCCACGTCATACGTGCTGATCAGCAACGGCTTGAAGTAGCCCGACATCAGGGCATAGCCCGTCCGCCCTTGATCGGTTTCCGGCCCGCCGCCCAGCAGGATGCCGACCACGTCGAAGTTCTCGTCGCAGACCAATCCGCCGGCACTGCCGCCGTCGAAGGGCCCGGCCAGCTCGATCATCATCAACTCGCTGGCGAAATCCTCCAAGAGAAAACACGACTGGAACTGCCGCGGATAGCCGACGTTGACCACCTTGGTCGGATAGATCACGTTCTCGTTGTAGATGGAATGGTGCAAGACATAGACGTTGTCGCCGGCGGCAAGGGCCCGTGAATCGGCCAGGTGGGCGCTGACCAGCTCCGCGCCGGCCACCCCCTCGAGCACCAGCACGGCCACATCGGCGCGCGGATCGATGCGGCGGATGCGGCTGACTTCGAATACACCGTAGTCGGCGTGGAAAACCGAAATCGCCACGGCGTCGCTGATGGCATGGTAACTGGTCAGAACCTGGCCGTTGGGGCTGAACAGGTACCCCGAACAGCGCCGGGTCGATCCGAACTCCGTCGTCACGTTGACCTGGACCACACTGGCCAGGGCCCGGGCCCGGCCGGCGCGCGGGCCGGCCCAAACTGGGTTCGCGAACAATAAAACGAGGCCAGCCGCCACGATGATCGTCAGCAAAACGGAATAGCGCATTGAACTTCTCCCGAACTTTTATCAGCGACCCTTAACCCAATCATTAAGACATCTATTCTATCAACGATGTTGCAGCAACTTCTATGGCTAAACGGCTTTTTCTCAGATATTGAGTCAAATGCGCCTTCCGGCCTTTAGCCGGCAACGTGTGCATAACATTTGTTAACAACGGTTGATTGCGTGAAACAGCGAATCCAGCATCATGCGTTTATTAATTGCGTTTCACAAGGCGGTTCGGTAAATTTAGCTTATTAGTACAATGGTCCATTCACCGCTGTGAACACTTATCAACGCTTGCATATTTTACCTTGTTGATTTACAATATACTCTTACGCGAGTGATTATCAGCGGAGCGTTTATTGCGCTCAATTTCATCTGAAGGACAGGGGCATGGCACAGCGGACCGGGGCCAAGTCGACCAAAAAGCCGCCGAAGGATGCCACACCGGCGGCCCAGAAGGAATTTGATCGATTAAGTGCGCGCTACTTCGACTGGATAATGCGCCAGTATCCAGGCACCGCCACTTATATGGGAATTCACGATTACGACGATCGTCTGACCAACTACGCGCCCAAGGCACTGGAATCCCGTAAAGAGAAAGTCAAGGAGTTCTACAACAGCTTCAAGAACATCCCCTCGCGGGGGCTGGACCTCAACAGCAAGCTCGAGCGGCAGTTGATCATCGACAAGCTGGCCGTGGAGATCGCCTTCGAGAAGAAATGGGCCGCGGAAGAGCGTGACCCGGGCCTGTTTCTGGATGACGGAGTCTATTCATGTTACGCGATCACCGTGCGCGACTGCGGTGACGCCGAGGAAGCGGCGCAGAAAATGACCGAGCGCCTGCTGGGCATCCCGCGGATGCTCACCCAGGGCAAGAAACTGGTCAATCGGCCGACAAAAATCAACTGCGACATTGCCATGCTGAGCGGCCAGGGCGCCATCAGCTTTTTCAAGGACACCGTCGCCAAGTTCGCCAAGCGCGTCAAGGCGGCCAAGACACGCCAGGCCATGCGCGATGCCGCACAGATCGCGGAAAACGCGGTTCAGGACTATCTGGACTGGATCACCGCCGAGATGATCCCGATCGCCACCGACGAGTTCGCGATCGGCCGCGAGATGTTCGATATGATGCTCAAGAAGAGCCATCAGCTCGACATCGACGCCCAGGACCTGCTCAAACTCGGCAAACGGGCCTACAAGGAAACGCTCAAGCAGCTGACGACCACTGCGGCGCGGCTGTCCAAGCGCTACAGCTGGGAGCAGCAGGTCGAGATCCTCAAGCGCGACCATCCGACCAACAGCGAGCTGGTCCAGTATTACGCGGACGAGATGAAACGGGCCAAGCGCTTCGTGATCGAGCGCCGCCTGGTCGATATCCCCGAGGGCGAGAAGATCGACGTGGTGCCCACGCCGGAATTCGCCCGTCCAATCATCCCCTACGCCGCTTATATCTCCCCGGCCCCCTACGAGCGCGAACAGCGCGGGATTTTCTGGGTCACGCCGGTCGACCGCGACAAGTCGCCGGTGGAGATGGAGGAGCAACTGCGCGGCCACAGCGTGCACGGCATCGTGATCACCGCCCTGCACGAGGCTTACCCCGGCCATCACCTGCAGCTGACCGTCGGCAACCTGCTGAAAAAGCGCCCCCTGCGGATGCTCCTGGGCACCAGCGTGTTCAACGAGGGCTGGGCGCTGTATTGCGAACAGCTGATGTGGGAGCAGGGCTTCTATGACGACCTGCGTGCCCGCCTGCTGCAACTCAAGGACCAGCTCTGGCGGGTTTGCCGGGTGATTCTCGACGTGAACCTGCACGTGGGCGGCTGGTCGTTCGAGCAGGGCGTGGCCTTCCTCGTCGAGAAAGCGATGCTGGAACGCCCGAACGCCGAGGCCGAAGTCCGGCGCTATTGCCAGACGCCGACCCAGCCCATGAGCTACCTGGTGGGCAAGGAACAGGTCCTGGAAGTGCTCAGCGATTACAAGGCCAAACGCGGGCCGGCCTTCAACCTGCGGCAGTTCCACAACGAGCTAATCAGCCACGGCAGCCTGCCCGTCAAGCAGCTGCGCCTGCTGATGAACCTGCCGAAGACGAAATAACTGCCCGCCGCATCCCGGTGCAGCCATTAACCATGCGCTTACCGCGCCTAGTCCGGCTCAGAAATACTCAAAAAAATATTATTTAATTTCAGTTTCACACTAGCCCCAACGCGTGTTAGACTAAGTATTATGGGGAAGATCACCAGACTGATTGCACTGTGCGTCTTCGTCTGCGCGATGTTCGGTTGCGCCGGCCAGTCGGCCAATGTCGAAGACATAACAACGTTACCGGATACGCTGAACGCGGCGCGGAACGACGGCGGCGGCGGCGGCCTGCTGGACCTGCCGGCTCCGCTGGATCTGAAGACGCCCGCGTACCTCGAATCGGACCTCTACATCTACGGCGACGAGTACATCACCGACTACCCGTACAACCTCGTTAACGAGTCCGAGCAGCGGCTGGTTTTCGATCCGCGCTGGAGCACGGACAGCCCGCAGCTGAGCGACATGTCCTATGCCATGTACGAGTACGCGCTGGGTAATTACGACCGCGAGCAGGAGATCCACTTCTTCTGGAATACGACGGCTAATTACGAGGACGCCTGGCTGGGCTTTGCCAACTGGTCCACCAATTCCTGGGACTGGATGCCTCTGCCGACCGACGACATGTATGACGGGGACTTCTCGAACTATGTCTATTATCCGGGCGGGCGCGTCATCGTCGCGCTGGTGTTCGTGGGTGCCTCGGACTGGGATCTCAGCTACATGCGGTTCGGCAACCTGGTGGAAACGCTGGCGGCGCCAACCGACGTGCAGGCCAGCGACGGGATGTCTTACGAATACGTGCAAATCACCTGGAGCCGGGTCATGGGAGCCACCGGCTATCAGATCTACCGTGACAATCAGACTTACCTGATCGAAACGGTCGGGGATGTCACGTACTATGACGATACGGATGTCGAGGAACTGACCGATTACACCTACTGGGTGAAGGCGATCAACAATATCGCGCAGAGCGGACTGAGCCTGAGCGACACCGGCTGGGCGCTGGAAGCCCCGCCCGATCCGCCGGCGAATCTCCAGGCTAGTGACGGCCTGTTCTATGGCGCTATCATGATCACCTGGGATGCCGTGCCCGACGCGGATACTTACACGCTTTATCAGGACAATAAAGCCAAGGAGCTGGTAACCGGCCTGACCGGCTGCTCGTTCCTGGATACTTCGGCCGTCGGATCATCCGGCAACACCGTCACCTATTGGGTGAGAGCGATCAGTGGGCTGGGCCCGAGCGATTACAGCGAGAGCGACACGGGCTACGCCGCGGAAGACACGGGCTTGCCGCCCGACCCGCCAACCAACCTCTCGGCCACGGACAGCGAATACTACGACAAGGTCGTTCTGACCTGGGACACGGTCCCGTTCGCCACTGAGTATTGGATCTACCGGGACAACACCGGCCTGCCCATCGCGCAGACCGGTGAGATCACGGATACGTACGAGGACACGACGGTCACGGATGCCAATGTCCACACCTACTGGGTAAAAGGCCGCAACCACAACGGCCCCAGCGAGCTTTCCAACAGCGACGAGGGCAGCAGAAAGGCCCTGACGCCGCCGTCCAACTTCCAGGCCACGGACCTGGAATACAACGACAAGACGGTGCTGACCTGGACCAAGTCGCCGGATGCCACCGGCTACAAGATCTACCTGGACCTGCAGGCAAACCTGCGCGCCACCGTCGGGGACGTGGACAGCTGGGATGATACGACTATCGATACCGCCTTGCATAACTACTACATCGAAGCCACGCTGGACACGCTGACCAGCGAGAAAATCGGACCCGAACCGGGCCAGCGCGCCCCCAATATTCCGGATCCGCCGGCCGACGTCTCGGCTACCGACGGCACATACAACGACCGCATCCGCCTGACCTGGACTCCTTCCGCCGGCGCCACGGGCTATGACATCTACCGCGACATCACCGGCATTGTGTATGAATCCGTCAACAACGTCGATACCTGGGACGACGAGTTCGTGCCCGACCACGGTTCAGAGAACACGCACGAGTACTGGATCAAGGCCAAGAACGACGACGGCATCAGCGGCCTGAGTGCCAGCGATACTGGCTGGCGCGAGGCGAATCCGCCGGACGCCCCGACCGACGTGGCCGCCTCCGACGGCGATTTCAATGACCGCATCCGCCTGACCTGGACTCCTTCCGCCGGTGCCACGGGATACGAGATCTATCGCGACGATACCGGCGCCGGCGTATATAAAACCGTGGGCGACGTCGCGACCTGGGACGACCTGTTCTTCGTGCCGGATTACACGGTGCACACGTACTGGCTCAAGGCGGTCAACGACGACGGCTCGAGCCCCACCTTCAGCGCATCCGACACCGGATACGCCGAGGAATAACGGGGCAACCAGCCGGCGGACGCGCTGACGCGGATCCGGCGTGCCGGACGTTGCGCGACTGCTGCCGGCGCCGAGCCCTAGCCATCGGTTGCCAGCAGCGCGGCCAGGCCGGGGTGGTCGCCGAACAGCCGCTCCATGCGGAAGACGGAATAGCTGGCGGTATCCGTATACGGATTCGTGTAATCCCAGACCACTTCGCCGTCCGCCGTCACTTCCAGGAACCAGCCAATGTCGCCGACGCAGATCACCGTATTGCCGTTGCGGATCCGGTGGGCGCCGGAGATATAGCTGGCGTACATATCGGTCGGCGGATCGTAGACGAAGCTCCAGGCCAGTTCCGCCGGTCCGAATGCCACGCCGTCCTCACGCGCATAGAAGCCTTCACCGTCGACCGGCGGGGTGAACTCGATAACCTTGGAATACAGATTGCCGAAGCTGCCGGCGTTGTTGTTGAACACCATGATATTGCCCGCGCCGGGCAGGCCGGGATCGACCCAGCGCGCGTCATGCTGGCCGTTGAGCACGCGGTCCGTGGTCGTGCCGATTCCGTAAGCCAGCGGGTTGCCCCAGCGATACAGAATGTCCCCGCCGTGGCCGTACCGACCGCCCGTGTGGCCGGCGGCCTCCGCGGTGGTGGTGCTGTGGTCGACGACCCAGATCTCCTTGAAACCGTGGTTGCAGATCATGATCTGGTCCAACTCGGCGTTGTAATCCACCGCGTTGACATGCGTCCAGTCGTGCCCGTCACCATAGTAGTTAACGTTGCCGAGTTCCGGGTAATCGCTGGGTTCACCGTAGTGCGGAAGTTCCGGATCAGTATTCTGGACGATATGATCCCAGATATGCCATTCCCAGACGATGTTGCCGCCAACCTCGGGCAATGGCTCGATTTCCAGAATGGAGTCCACCAACAGGTCGTTGAAATGGAAATTCTGGGGACTGCGTCCTGCCGCCAACACCGTAGCTTTGTCCTTCACCTCGGTCACGATCGCCAGGATATTGCCGTTCGGCAACAGCTCGATGTCGTGGTGCATCAGCCGCTGCGAGCTCGACAGGTAGAACTGCCAGACGACCTCGCCGTCCCAGGTAATCTCCTCGATAATCCCGCCGCCGCCGCCAACCATGATTTCGTTGTTCGACAGCTCGCCGGGCCGCACCAGGTTGCCGTTGTCGCGCAGATAGGCGATCGAGGCCGGCCGGTACTCCGACTCCCAGGTGTGGACGATATTCCCGGCTATATCCGTCAAATAGGTGGTCGTGTCGTACATCGGATAGAACAGGTTATATTCCTCGGGCGGCGGCTCCTCGCCGAAGCCGATCGACATCAAGAAGGCATAGGCGCTGTCCAGCAGGATCACCGCGACGTAACAACGGTTGTTCTCGTCGGCATACAGCGCCGGATCGTCGATCTCGATCGCGTTGGCCTCGGGCAGCAGCTGCCAGGTCCAGCTCAGGTCGGTCCAGTCCGGCAGGCCGATCCAGCAGGTGCCGGCCCGCGGAGCAGCGCCGTCCCATGCGAACGCCAGCGTCGCCGTCTCCTTCGCGCGGTCCAGCTTAAGCCGGTACAGGCAGAACGCGGCGTTCGCCAGCGCCGGCGATTCGTCCGACCAACCCGCGCTGAACACGGCGACGTCCTGCATGCGGCTGAGGCCCTGCCAGGCCAGGTCATCCGCATACTCCGCACCGGTGAGTTGCGAAACGAACGCGCCGCCGGTCTCCGCCGTGAGCCGCGTGAGGGACGGCAGCACGGTGGCCAAACCGCCAGCCCCGTCCTGCGAGCGATGCTGAATTATATTGGTGGTCGGAGTAAGCGCTGTGTCGTTCGGCGGGGATCCCGCACACCCGATCAACCAGAGCAACGCAGCAACGCAGCCCAACCGTCCGGCAGCTTTCATCCACATTGAAGTCATCACGTGGTTCCTTGTATTTCAACCAGTCTAGACCAGCCCAGCCCCGCGTCACCACGGCTGCGCCAGTCCCTGAAATGTACTCAGCCGCGCGGTGAAACCCCCAGGCAATGCCGTTTTCAACTAATCAGATTATACTGAAAAAACAGGCATTGCGAAAATGTTTCAATAGCATTGGTCCGATGTAACCAATTGTTAACCAACATGAGGTGTAACTGCCGGCCGGCACCGGGCAGCCTCGGCGAACAACAGAAAATACGAAGGCGACCGCAACGCATTGAAACGACTGCGAGACAATGCCGCTAGCGCGCCGGGATCTGGTGGCGGCCCTCGTAGATCGCGCGGACGATGTCCGCCAACTCCGGCTCGTGCAGCTCCAGATCGTCGACGGCGAACTGCTCCAGCAGGCGGCCGATCACCTGCCCGGCCGTGTACTTGCCGCGGTCGAAGCTGAGCTGGTATTGCCGCAGGTTCAATCGGCGGACCTTCAGGTAAGTCCCATCGCCCATCACCGCGGCCAACTCGGCCATGAACTGGCGCGCGCCCGGCTCGTCCAGCGAGTTCACGGTTTCGGACACCGCGGTCTCAATCGTCTCACTGCCGTCGCCGGGTTCTTCATGCCCGACCTTGCCCAGCGGCGCCAGCGAATCCACCTGAGGCTCCTCCGCCGCCAGGATCTGGGCCAGATCCTGCTTGGCGGGGTCTGGACCGGCGAAGGCGATCGGCACCTCCGTCGCCGGCAACGGCCGGCCGGCGTACTCCGGCAGGTAGTCGCGCTTGAAACTGAGCACGACGCGCCGGCGGCGGCCGAAGCGGTCCTTGATCTCCTCGGTCGCCCCGTCGTAGATCACCCGGCCCTGGTCGATGATGATGATCCGCGGGCAGAGCTCCTCGATGTCCGTCAGGTCGTGGGTGGTCAGGATGATCGTCGTCCCTTCCTCGCGGTTGATGTAGCGGATGAAGCGGCGGATGCGCTCCTTGACCGCGACATCCAGCCCGATCGTCGGCTCGTCGAGGAACAAGAGCGGCGGCTTGTGCAGCAAGCTGGCACAGAGGTCGCACTTCATGCGCTGGCCGAGGCTGAGCTTGCGCACCGGCGTGTGCAGCTGCTCGGAGATATCCAGCACCTCGATGAACGTGTCCAGGCGCTGGCGGTAGAGGTCGGAGGGCACCTTATAGATCTTCTGCAGCAGGTGGAAGGCTTCGATCACCGCCAGGTCCCACCATAGCTGGGTGCGCTGGCCGAAGACCACGCCGATCTGGCGCGCGTGCCGGTAGCGCTCGCGCTGCGGTTCCAGGCCGTTGACGCTGATCCCCCCGGAGGTCGGCGTCAGGATGCCGGTCAGCATCTTGATCGTCGTCGACTTGCCCGCGCCGTTGGCGCCGATATAGCCCACCATCTCCCCGCGGCCGATCTCGAAGCTGACGCCGTCCACCGCGCGCACGTCGCGGTAGCGCCGCTTGAAGAGGTCCAACAGCGCGCCGCCGAGACCCTCGCGGCGGTCATAGCTGCGATAGACCTTGGTCAGGCCGCTAACCGTGATAATGGGCTGGCTGTCCACGACGCACTATGTTAGCGCGTACTGCTACTTCGTGCTCAGCTCGACCGCGCCCTCGCTGTAGACCTCCAACTCCTTGCCGGCCAGCCAGGCCGCCGCCGTCGTGTCGTGCTTCAGATAGCTGTCCCAATACGCCAGCGTGGCGGTCTTCACATAGTCGAAGATCGCCGGCTGGTCGATCTGCTCAAACTCGGCGGATTCCAGATCCTGTGAGCCGAGTACCGATTCAGTCCAGAGCCCGCGGTAGTTCTCGCGCCTGTCGCCCGAGGCCAGGGCGCCGGTGAAGCTGGCGTGGAGAGCGTCCTCGATCCAGACTAAGTATTTATCGCCGGCCGGCGCGTAGTCGTAGGGATCGCGGCGCGAGATCACGTCCATGCCGCCGGCGGCATTGTCGCGCGTGCCGCTCATCACCAGCATCGGCAGGCTAAAGCCGTCCCAGCTGTGCTCGGTCAGCCCGAGCCGCCCGACGCCCTGCCCGCTCATCACGAGTAGCGCATCGGCCCGGTCGTCGCCCCAGCTCACATCCTTGGCCCGGCCCGGCGGGTCGAGTACCGCGCCGCCGATCAGCATCGTGGTGTAAGCGCCGTAGGAGTGGCCGGCGACGCCGATCGTCTGGTGGTCCAGCCGGCCGCGCAGGAGTGGCGACTCGTCCTCGATCCAGCTGAGCGAATCCAGCACCAGCGTGATGTCCCTGGCGCGGTTCTCCCAGTCCGTGGGCGAGCGCGCGGTCTGCTTGAGCAGCTTGAGCATCCGCCGCTTGCCCATGTCCCGGGCCCAGCCGTCCACCTCGTCGGGATGCTCTTTGGCGTAGAGCTTGATCGAATCGGCGTGCGTCGGGCAGATCACGACGTAGCCGTGGCCGGCCCAATAGGCCATCAGGTCCGCTCCGACCTCCTGGCTGCCGCCCATGCCGTGGCTGAACACGATCACCGGGAACGGCCCGTCGCCCTCGGGGTAGTAGATGCGGATCTCCAGCTGCTTGTCCCGCGCCGGATCGTCAATCACCAGATCGTCGATCAGCGACACCCGGTAAGGCCCATCGCTTAGCTTGTAGGCGTCGCCGCTGGCCTGGGCCGGCTGGCGTTCATTGATTCCCGCCAGCACGAACGCGACAATCAACACCAGACAAACGCTGATACTCTGCCATCGAACCGGCATAACTCACTCCTCGCGCAATTACCCGTTCACGAGTTGCCTCTATCCGGTGAGATGGCGATTGCACCGCGTAAGTTTCAGTCCGCTTCCGCGGGCAGTTGGCGCAACTTTTCCAGCAAGCCCGGCAGGTCCTCGGGGCCGGTGCCTTCCAGCACGTGATCGGCGGATGCCCGGGTCAGCTCGTTGGCCTGCGGCATGGCGATGCCGAAGCCGGCCCATTCCAGCATCGCGGCATCGTTGGTGTCGTCGCCGACAGCCACGATCTGGCTGCGCGTCAGGTTGAGTTCGCTGGCGATCCGCGCCAGCGCCGCGCCCTTATTGGCGCGCGGATGGAAGATCTCCAGGCAGAGCGTGGGGATCAGCGGCCACTTGACCGCCATTGCCAGCAATTGCCCGTCATAGCTGCCGGTGATCCGGTCGCGCAAGGCGTGCACCGTGGCGTCGTCGCCCGGCATCGCGATCTGCGTGATGTTGAAACCCGCCATCTCCACCGGATCCTGGATGCGCCGCGCCTCGAACCCCCAGTGCTCGAGATAGGTCTCGAGCGCCGGCGTCGGCTGGCGCTCCAGGTAGAAGAACTCGAAGCCGTCGGTCAGGCTGTCGACGTAGAAGTTCGCGGAATGCGGGGCCAGCAGCTGCGCCACCGGCTGGACCAGCTCCGCGGGGAAAAACTGCCGGCTGATGCTCCGCCAGGCCGGGTAATGCCAGACCAGGCAGCCCGAGTTGGTGGCGACCAGCGCCGGCAGGTTGATCACGTCCAGGTGCTTACCCGCCGTCTTGGGGCGCCGGCCCGTCAGAAACGCCAGCCGGATGCCGTCCGCGTGGCAGGCCGCCAGTTCCCGCACGGTCGCCGGCGGGATCTTGTTCCGGCTGTCGACAACCGTGCCGTCCAGGTCCAGGGCGATCAACCGCGGTCGTGTACTCAGTTGCACGGCGGCGATTATAGCGGCTGCAAAGGGCGCGGGCGGGGGATTCACGCTATACTCATAAAATGAGCGATAAACGCCAGTGGGTGCAGGACAAGCTCAAGGAGATCGAGCATAAGCGCGATATCCTGCGGTCGCTGCAGGAAATGCTGGCCAAATGGGAGCAGGACGTGGACTGGGGGGCGCTGCCGGCCGACAAACAGGCCGCGCTGGTCGCCCTCGCCGATGAATCGGTGGCCACACTGGCTTCCATGATCGAGAACCTGGGCGACAAAATCCGCGCCGACCTAGCGGAACTAGCCGGCCGGAACGGGGAGCCGGATACCAATGAGTAACCGGCCCGACACGGCGCGGCCGGAACCAAGGCCTCAGCGAATCTCGGCCCGCTGGTTCTTCGCTCGAACGTTCATCATCGTCGGCAGCCTGCTGGTGGTGCTAGGCGCGGTGGCCTGGCTGTCCCGCCCGTTGGCTGACCGCATCTGCACCGCGAACTACCTCTTCGACCTGGGCCGCGAGCTGGCGGCCGATCGCTATGCCGACATTCAACTGCCCACGGTCGACACGCTGACCGAGGAGCAAGCCAACGGACTGGCGCAGAAACGCGCGCAGGTCAGCGGCGGCCTGATCGCCGTGTCGATCTTCTTTTTGCTCGGCGGCTTGGTAACGCTGGGCCTGCTGGCGATCCTGCGCGGACCGCGCCAGGAATGGGAGCGTGTCTCCGAGCTGATCCTGACCCAGCCGCGGCACTTCCGCAACATGCTTCTGGGCAGCGCCGTGCTGGTCGTCTCCGAGCTGTCGCTGCCGATGGCGATCCTCTACCTGCTGAACACCGTCGTCAACGACCGGCGCGACATTGTAATGCTGCACATTTCGGTGGCGGCGCTGATGGTGCTGCTCTTAATCCGCGCCGTAGCCGGCTACGTGCGGATGTACAACGCCCAGGCCATGAGCTACCGCATCTCGGCCAACCTGCGCGAGTCGCTCTACGCCCACCTGCAGAAACTCAGCTACAGCTTCTTCGACCGCGCCCGCCAGGGCGACCTGCTCTCCAACGCCACCAACGACGTGGAGAAGCTGCAGTTCTTCCTGCTCAACAGCAGCGAGGATTTCTTCGTTGCCCCGCTCAAGGTCTTCGGCGCCGTGGCCTGCGTGTTCTACCTGAACTGGCAGCTGGCGCTGGTGATCCTGATCACGATGCCGCTGATCGCCTTGTTGCTGCGCTTCAGCGGCGGGCGCCTGCGCCGCGTCAACCACGCCGCGCAGGAGTGGATCGGCCGGCTGACCGCCGAGCTGTCGGAAGGGATCAACACGATCCGCCTGGCCCAGAGCTTCGGCTTGGAGTCGAAAGAGCTGAACAAGTTCCAGCGCACCAACGATACCGCGCTGGAGAAACTCTTGGGCCACGCCCGGCTGGGAGCATTCCTGCTGCCCGCGATCGAGTTCCTCGGCTTCATCGCTCCGGTGGTGATCATCGCCACGCTGTGCTACCAGGCGATTTCCGGCGGGGTGAACATCGACACCGGCAAGCTGATCGCGATTGCCGGCTACGGCGGGCTGGTCGCCAACCCGCTGGGCAAGCTCAGCCGGATCATCGTCACGCTGAGCCAGGGCGAGGCCGCCAGCCGGCGCATCCACCACATCCTGGAAACCAAGTCCGAGATCGCCAACCGGCCCGGCGCTCAGGACCTGCCCGATACCGACGGTTATATCCGCTTCGACAAGGTCTCACTGCGCTATGGCCCCGAGGAACCGCTGGTGCTGGATGACGTCGATCTCGAGATCATGCCCGGCGAGGTGGTGGCGTTCGTCGGCGAAAGCGGCAGCGGCAAGAGCAGCATCATCAACCTGGTGCCGCGGTTCTACGACACGACGCGCGGCCGGGTGCTGCTCGACGAGATCGACGTGCGCGACATCAAGCTGGCCGGCCTGCGCCAGCAGATCGGCATCGTCAGCCAGGATACGATCCTCGTCCACGGCACGGTGCGCGAGAACATCGCCTACGGCTGCCCGCAGGCCGATGAGAAGGAGCTGATCGACGCGGCGCTGAGCGCCAACGCCCACGGCTTCATCATGGAGTTCCCGCAGGGCTACGACACGATGGTCGGCGAGCGCGGCGTGACCCTCTCCGGCGGCCAGCGCCAGCGGATCGCGATCGCCCGCGCCCTGCTGCGCGACCCGCGGATCCTGCTGCTGGACGAGGCGACCAGCGCGCTGGACAGCGTCAGCGAGGCGGTGGTGCAGGACGCGCTCAACAAGCTGATGTACGGCCGCACGACGTTACTCGTCGCCCACCGGCTGAGTACGGTGAAGAACGCCAACCGCATCGTGGTCCTGAAGCAGGGCCGCGTGATCGAGGTGGGCTCGCACGAGGAGCTGCTGGCCAAGCGCGACAGCGAGTACGCCCGCCTGGTGCGCCTGCAGGGGCTGTAAGCCCGGCGCCGGTTGGCGTCGGTTGCGCTTAGCCCAGCCGGCGCCCGGTGCGCAGCGCATCCTCCAGGTAGTAGTACTTGAAATTGAAGCCGGCGTTAAGCAGCTTCTCCGGCAAGGCGCGCTGGCTGGCCAGCACCGTCTCCTGCGCCATCTCGCCCAGGAACAGCTTGAGCGCCCAGACCGGCACGTGCGGCCCGGGGCGCTTGCCCAGCACGGCGGCCAACGTCTGGGTGAACTCGGCGTTCATCACGGGATGCGGCGCGCAGAGGTTCACCGGCCCGATCAACTCCGGGTTGGCCAGCAGGTACAACAACCCGGACACCGTGTCGTCGATGCTGATCCACGGCAGGTACTGGCTGCCCGGCCCGAGGATCCCGCCCAGACCCATTCGAAACAGCGGCAGCATGCGGGCCAGCGCCCCGCCCTCGCCGGTCAGCACCACGCCGAAGCGCGGATGCACGACGCGGATGCCGGCGGCGCGGGCCGGATCGGCGGCGGCCTCCCAGTCACAGCAGACGACGGGCAGGAACCCGCTGCCGTTCTCCGCGGCCTCGGTCAACTCCTCGTCGCCGCGGCTGCCGTAGTAGCCGGTGGCCGAGGCGCTGATCAGCACGCGCGGCGGCCGGTCCAGCGCCGCCAGCGCTTCCGCCAGCAAGCGGGTGCCGCGCACGCGCGAATCGCGGATCGCCTGCTTCTTCTGGAAGCTCCAGCGCCCGTCGCCAATGTTCTCGCCGGCCAGGTGGATCACGGCGTCGAGCCCCTCCAGGTGCTCGGCATCCACCACGCCGGTCTGCGGATTCCAGTTGATCTCATCCTCGCGGGGCTGCGGTTCGCCGCGGACCAGCCGCAGGACCTGATGGCCGAGTTTGGCCAGCCGGCGGCAGAGCGGGCCGCCGATCAACCCGCGCGCCCCGCTGATGGCGATCCGCCAGCGCGCGCGCGCCGCGGCCGGCGGGGATCCCACTGGATCCTGAGTACTAAGTAAAGGTTGCGTTTCCTGATCCCGCCCAGACATAGCATAAGTTTAGCGTAAGCGCGGCGCCGGTGTGCGATCTGGCGGTAACGGGCATCCGCCGGCGCTGCGGACGGACGGCTCCGCTCAGAACACCTCGATGGCATCGGCCGGCGCGATGCCGCCGGCGACACCCACGGTGTGCGCCGTGATCCGCAGGTGGTCGCGGGTGAGTTCCAACTCGTCGATCACCACGTCGGCGAACATGCCGCCCAGGTCCAGCGCGGGCAGTGTATCGCTGAGCTCGATCCCGAGCTTGCCCACGCCGAGGTTGAGCTGGCCGGCTTCGATGTCGGTGACCTTCAGCCGGATCCGCGTGCCGTCCTCGATGAAAAACCGCCCCTTGGCGGCCAGCTTCACCTTGCCGATGAACTTGACCTTGCGCTTGGCGGTTACTTTGACCGCGTCCGACTCAAACTCGATCTCGACCTGCTCCAGGCCCTCCTGTTCGATCAACGGCACGAGCCGGGACTTGAGCTCTTCTGCCGGCACCCGCAGCGTGATCCGGGCCGACTCGACCGCGGTGATCTCGGCCTTGTCGCCGCGGATGATCTGCCGCAGGTTGAAATCCACATTGGTCGCATCGAATTTCAGCAGGTCGCAGGCCAGGTCGTCGATCACCGCGCTGGGGCTCTCGACATGGAAGCCCGGCAGGTGGCCCCGGACGGTCGCCGCGGCGCCGCCGAGCTCAATATCGACCGTGGCCTCCGCCGGCAGGCTGAGCTCGCGCCGCACCGCATTGGCGAGCATCGTCGTGAGCCGCGGCAGCAAAACAGCCTGCACCACCGCGAAGCCGCCGAGGACCAGCACGATCAGCCCCGCTATAATTCCGACCAGCCAGCGCCAGCGCTTCGCCACGAAAGTCCTCGCACACCTGTAATTAACCTGGCCGCACGGGCCGTCTAGATACTACACCAACCGGCGGCGGAAGATGGCGCACCTTGACTAAAACGCGCTAACCTGCGAGCGGGCCGGCCGGCCCGGACCACCGAACTCGGCTAGAGCCAGGCATAAAAGACCCGGCGGATGCCGGGTCTTCAGCTTACACTTATTCCGCGCTAGGTGGTGGGTACTAGCGTAGTGCGCTACCTTATGCCTGGTTCTCCCAGCAGGTAGACGGTCACGGCTACGGGGGTGCCATTGTCGTCCAAGAGCGCCTCGACGAGGACGCAGTCGCCGACCTCCACATCATCCGGCGTGATCGGCTCCATCAGCTCGTCGAACCACAGCGTGTCTTCGTCATACTCCACGACGAGGCCGTCGAAGAAGGTAATTGTGCTGTCCGTCAGCTGGGAAATTTCGCCGATGAAGATCAGCGGCTCGTTGCCGGGATCGCCGGGCTCACCCGGGTCGCCCATGTCCATCACCATCAGCGCCCACCAGCCGCCATCGGTCTCGAGGGCGTCGACGTGGACGAAGTCGCCGACCGCGAAGTCCTCGGGCCCGCCTTCGCCATCTTCCGTCAGCCAGATGGTGTCGGCATCCCAGCTGATCTCCGCCGCCTGGCCGCACCAGTCGACCGTCAGGGTCTGGTTGCCCAGCGCGGTGATCTCACCGTCGATCGGCCAAATGTCATCCCGGCCGGGATCGCCCGGCGGGGTGTTCGGGTCCTCCGGCAGTTCCATCACGAACATCGCCATCAACCCGGACAGGCCGTCGATCTCGACCGCGTCGATCAGCACGTAATCGCCCGGCTCGAAATCGTCGGCCGAAGGCGTGCCGTCGAACTCCAGCGGGAACCACTCGGTGTTGTCGTCGTAGTTGCAGGCGGAGCCGTCGGCCAGCGTGATCAGGCCGTCGCCGATCGTGGCGATCTCGCCTTCCAGGGGCACATACGGGATGCCCGGATCGGGTTGGCCCATCTCCTGGACCATGATCGCCAAGATACCGTCGTCGGTGACCAGCGTGTCGACGAACACCTCGTCGCCCGCCGCGAAGTCCGCCGGACCGGCTTCGTTGCCGTACTCGTCGAACCACATCGTATCGTCGTCGTAATCGATCCGATACATGAAACCGTCATTACCGGGATCCGTGCGGGGCAGCGGATCGCACCCGGGGTCCATCGACCAGAGCATGAAATAGCCCTCGCCCATCGAGTCGATCACGCCGCAGAACGGGAAGGGGTAATCCCCGGGATCGCCCGGCATGCCCGGGTCGTCGGCGGTAAACAGGTGGCTTTGCAGGATCGTCAGGCGTTCGCCACCCCAGACGATCACCAGCCAGTAGGCGTTGCCCAGGCTGGAGATCAGGTGGGTGGTATTCTCGCTGAGATCGATCTCCGCCTCGGGCAGGTTGGTCGTAATGTAGTACTCCCAGTAGCCGTCGTCGTAGTTGCTGAAGCCCACGCTGTACTCACAGTTCGGGCTGCCCGGAATCGTCTCGATCGCGAACTTCGTGATCTTCATTCCGGCCAGGTCCTCGGCCTTGTACATCGCCCAGGCCGGATCCTCCGCGCTGGACTCCAGGATCAGCATGTCGCCGTCCGTCGAGGCCCCCGAGGCAACCAGGAAGTCCGAGCCGGGATAGTCCAGGATCGCGCTGGTCGAGCGCGCGGAAGCCTCCGCCGCCACGTCTTCCAGCCCCGTCGGCAGCGCCGGGATCGCCGAGCCCAGCGGCAGGATGTTGCCGCTTGGGGTTTCCCCGCTTTCGTTGGTGGTTTCGGGCGTGATTGTCGTGTCCGGAGTGATTACAGCACCGCCGCCGCAGCCGGCCAGCAGCAGCGCGCAGATGACTGCAAATAATGTAATTACCAATGGTAATTTCAGGTTGTCTTTCGACATTACTCACCTCCGTTTGCTGCCCACAGTGTATCGTCGCAGCCGCCCGTCGAAAAGATACAATTCCTGCCGAAATCGATTAGGACAGTCTGGGACAGTTAACTCAGAAATCGCCCTCGCGCGCGGGCCCATTGTCCAATCGAAGCGGCGATCGGCCTGTTCTCCGGCTGAATTTTCAGCTATGTGCCGCAGGTGTCCTAACCGAAATTGGCCGGAATTGTCCCAAACGATCTGGGACACCGTAAGTATAATTACTATGGCTGAGGTAGATGTGAACCTGCGAATAAAAAAGAACGGCAGCGAACCTGTTTACCAGCAGATCAAGCGCCAGATTTCCCAGTTGATCGCCGACGGCATGCTCGCCCCCGGTACGCGCCTGCCGAGTGTGCGGCAACTCGCCTCGACGTTGGGAGTCTCAAAGAACACCGTGAACATGGCCTACGCGGAACTGGTCGCCAACAACATTATCGAATCCCGGCGCGGCAACGGTGTTTTCGTCACCGAGCTGCTGGATATCGCCACGGGTGCCAATCTGGACCGCCGCCAGGAGATGACCCACGAATTGGGTGACTTTCCGGCGATGCGGTGGGAACCGTATTTCTTCGCCAGCGAGTTCTTCGGCATGCCGGTGACGAAAGCGGCCGGCGAACGGATCCGCTTCACGAAGGCCTATCCAGACCCCGCCCTGTTTCCCTTCGCCAAGATCAAGCAGGTTACAGCCAACATGCTATGGTCACCCGAGGAGCATTTCTTCGACATCGGCCATATCCAGGGCTACCAGCCACTCGTCGAGCACCTGGAGAAACAGATGGCGCTGGCCGGCGTGCCGATGGCGCCCGGGCAGAACGACATCATCCTGACCAGCGGGTTCCAGCGGGGGCTGGCGCTGCTGCTCGATTATCTGGTCAAGCCCGGGCAGAAGATCGCCATCGAGTCGCCGTCGTATTCCGGCCTGCTCAACATGCTGATCGCCAAGCGCATCGACTATGTGCCGGTACCCGTGGACGGCAAAGGCATCGACACGGAATACCTGGCGGGCGCCCTGACGCGCGAGGAGATCAAGGCGCTGATCGTCACGCCGTCCTTCCACAATCCGACCGGCGTGACCATGACCAACGACCGCCGCGAGCACTTGCTGCGGTTGGCGATGCAGTGGCGGATCCCGATCATCGAAGACGACTGGGGCCGGCTGCTCCGGTACGAGGGCACCGATTATCCGCCGCTGAAGGCGATGGACCAGGGCGGGTATGTCATCCACCTCGGCACGTTCAGCAAATGCTTCATGCCGGGCCTGCGCCTGGGATGGATTACCTGTCCCGCGGACATCAGCGTGCAATTGTTGCGCGCCAAGCTGGGCGCTGACTGCGGGGACAGCTATTTCCTGCAGGCACTGCTGTATGAATTCATCCAGAAGGGCCACTTCGAAAGGCATCTAAGGAAGTCGAACAAGGAATACAAGGCCCGGCGCGACGCGATGTGCCAGGCGTTAAGCCAAAACCTGCCCGCCGGCTGCCGGTTCAGAACACCGCAAGGCGGTTTTTGCGTCTGGGTGGAGCTGCCCCCGGGAATGATGTCGGTACCGCTATTCACGATCGCCAAGGAACGCGGCGTCGAGTTCATCCCCGCGGCGTTCCTGATGCCCCGGCGGGAGGATGCCGCCGCTTTCCGGTTGAGTTTCTCACGGAATTCAGTCGAGGAGATCACCTTAGGTATCGAGCGATTGTGTCAAGTCATCGCGGAGTGCGTTGCCAGGCCGGAACTGCTTCAGTCCGAAGTGGTTGGTTATAAGGACTTATACAAATGAAACATCTAAACCGCAATTGGCGCTTGATTTGCCTTTCGACACTGGTACTCGCGCTGGTGGCGTGCGCGGGCCGGACCGTGATCCAGGCGCCGCCGGAAGAATCCGGCCCACCCGTGACGAACACGGCCCGGATCACGCTGGAGGCGCTTTACGGCAGTTCGGCCGCCGGCGTCAACTATAAACAGTCCGCGCACACGGTCGTGGTTTCCTTTACGGCGGTTCCCGCGACCGGCCAGTTCGTCCGGCTGACGCCGCCCGCCGGCACCTACTTCGCCACCGATCCTCAGTGGGACTCCACGACTGCCGGCCGGCAGGATGTCCTGCCGTTGGCCCTGGCCGCCGACGGCGGCCTGGAGCTGAGCGTGGTGCCGCTGAGCAGCTTCGAGGGCGGCTGCCTGGCCCTGACCTTGGACCTGCTGAATGAAGCCCCGCTCGAGGCAATCGACAACAATAACGCAGCGCAGGCTGAAGGCCTGTCCTTGGTCGACCTCGGCGACGGCAAGGTGGAGTTGAGTTGGGTCGAGTGTTGCGCCGGCGATTACAACTTCGACGGTTCGGTGGATGCGCGCGATGTCCTGCCGATCGCCGAGTGCCTGGGCCAGACGTATGACCTGCGCAGATCGGACCTGTCCTCGGACCGCCTGTACTGGCTGGACGGCGATGGCGACGGCACCATCACCGTGCTCGATCTGCAGTGCATCGTTGATAACTACAAGGCCAGCATTGCCGGTTTCGTCGTCAGCCACAATGACAAGTTGATCCGCGGCGAAGGCGACGGCGAACTGGAACTCACGGTCGCCCACGATCGCGGCCGGGCGCGCCCCGGCCTGCCGGCCCAGTATAGCCTCGAGATCGCCGGCGCGACCACCGACAGCTGGAGCATTGCCGCCGTGGACGCCGCGGGCAACCCCGGCGACGCCATCTCGATCAGCTACCAGCCCGCCGACCTGGCAGTGCAGGTCACGGTTACGGGCCTGGAGTTGTTCGCGATTGAAAACCTGGTACCGGGTTACAGCGAGCCGGTCAAGATCGGTTCGCGCGTCATCGATCCAATCGAAACCATCGGCCAACCGGTCGTGGCCAATGCCGTGATCGTGGGCGAGAACCAGTTCGCGTTCGTCGAAGTACCCCGCGATCACCAGCTGCTGCTGGACGTCCAGTACCTGCCGGTCACCGACCTGACGACCGGGCAGGCCGTCGAGCTACCGTCCGACCAGATAACCGCCGACTTGCTGGCCAGCCTGATCTCGTCGGCGATCCCGTTCGAGCTGGCCGCCGATGCGGCCGGAACGACCGAAATGGACATCGATATCTCCTTCATGCCGCTGGAAAGCGGCGGTTACTCGATCGATGTGTTCAGCGAGACACGGACACCGGACGGTTACGCCTCGGCGCTGCACACGAGCCTGGACTATCCCGAGTCGCTGGTCAAGCTGGACCTTGACTTGGACGGCGACTTCGGCGAGGAGTGGCAGCTCTACGACGAAGACCGCAACGGCCTGAGCAGTACCTGGGAGGACGAAGAGCTGCTCCTGAGTTACCTGGCGGAAGGTCGGCCCTGCGACGTGATCGCCAATATTGACAGCGTCGATCAGGCGCAAGGGCAGATCGTGATTACGAACATTGCGGGTCTCGATCCCTACCAGGCCGTCCCGCCGGGCGCGGACGCGCTGACCGTCTGGGTCCACGAGTTCACTGCGATCGATCCCGGGATCGATCCCTGGCATCCCGATCCCGCGACGCGCTACCTGCTGAACCTGATGGTCTACGAGGACGATGAAGCGGGAACCTTCATCAACTTCGCCGACATTATCGAGATCTACCACGAACCCGATCACGATCCCAATCCGGGCGATCCCACCCACAGCTGGCCGCTGGAAGGCACGGTGGTCGCGGTCGGCGACTACAGCCTCGCGCTGGAATCGGGCGCGGAGACGATCGTCGTCACCTACACCGACAGTACTGTATTCGAATCCGGTAACGGCTTTGTGGACGCGTCGGCGATCGCGGTGGGCGATTACGTGCATGTCCAGGTCTACCTGATCTACGACCGCTGGCTGGCGAACTGGGTGTTCCTGCTCGACGAACCCGTCGATCCCTGGACCGATCCGGGCGGCGCCTGGCCGCTGGACGGCCTGATCACGGCCATCGGCGACGGCTGCATCACGATTGAGTACGAGGGCCTGCCGGTCCAGGTTTACTGCGACGAGACAACCGACATCTTCGTTGACCCGATCGAGGGCGACGGCGCGCTCAGCGACTTGGCGGTCGGCGACTGGGTGCACTGCGACGCGCAAAACACGGCCGCGGGCATGTGGGCGCTGGTGATCATCAAACTGGCCGCCGACTAAGCTGAAGGCGGATCTCAGGCAGCGGGGAGCGCTGCTCCGGCGCGGATGGCGGCCGGGTCAGCACAGCGCGGTTAGTGCGACCCGATGGTCGGGCAGTGCGCAATTGCTTTTAAGCTCGAGAGCCGTTATGCTCTAGTCAGGTTTTGTCGTATTGTTGAGTGCAGCTGTCCGGCCGGAGCCGGCCGCGACCTACTGTGGACTGGAGGAAGGGACATGTTTGACTACAGCAATATCGCGTTCTACACCGCGCTCAAGCAAACCGGCAGAGCGCGGTTGGGGCACCTGTGGATGGTCCAGGGCGGTTGGGGCAGCGAGCCGCCGATCTACTACGGCGCGCCCAGCGATGAATTCCACCGGCGGATGCTTGAACTGACCGAAGCGGACATTATCGAAAGCCATCAGCTCAGCTTCAGCAGCAGTGAGCACGGCGAGGAATCCGCGTCGATCCTGGCCAGCATTTTCCGCCGGCTGGGCGTGCTGGACGTAAAGGCCAGCAAGCTCAAGGAACTGGAATACAGCGCCGAGCTGACGATGCTCGATTACACGCGGCTCAGCGTGCCGCCGGCCGCGTTCAATCCGCTGATCGGCCAGCCGATTCCGGCGATCGCGGGGACGGGGCGCTGGGTGATCGCCTACGCCCAGCATGAGGCGTCGCAGGGCCGGTTCAGCCTGAAGTACGACCAGAAGCGAGCGCTGGCCCTGGGCCTGGACCTGGCGGCCAAAGGGAGTGCCAGCCTCAATTACGAAGGCGAGCACGCCTCGGTGCATTCCTATAACTTCAACGCCGGCGAGCCGGTCGTCTTCGGCGTCAGCATCATCCAGCTCGAGGAGAAGTCGAAGAAGTGGAGCAAGTTCGGCACCAAGCATGAGGCGATTCGGTTCGTACACCCATAGCTGCACAGGCCCGCATTGGCAGACAACCAAAGGCTGTGGAATGGAGGACGACCCGGTGCTACGGCATTACAGCGGAGGAGGAGCGCTGTGGGTCAGTCCCCACACCGGTTCGAGGTCGTGTTGCCGGCGGAATGCGGGGAGCAGCGGAGGTGGCTGGTGGGGAGGACGGGGTAGGATTAACTGCCTTTGAATTCGCTAGCATTTAAGACCTGAGGCACTTCGTAGATCCCCGATGGATCGATCTCCACCGGGCAGAGCACGGTCCCCGCGACATTTCCGGTGACCGCAGTGCGGTTCATGCTCACACCGGCCACTTCCTGGCCGGAAATCGCCAGGACCAGTACGCCATCGCTGAGTTGCACCGCGGTGCCGGGATTGAACGTCACGCCGTCAGCCACGGGGTAGTGCTCAAAGGTAATGTGGCGCTGCCTGAGCGTCTTGTATCGTTTGAATGCCATCGCTAGGCTCCCCTCTTCAGTTTGAAGTTCGCAATGAAGCCGTGCGCCCGGTGCATGTCCTCTGATTCGTAGGATGGGCGCTTACTCTTCTGGTTGTCCGCTGTCTGCGCAGCCTGCCTGGGCTCACCCAGGTCCTCGCCAAAGCCCAGCTCCTAGTAGTGGACCCCAAAAACTGGACACGGCGATAAGTGTAATCCTGCGGTAATCTGAGACGAGGAAGGAGCGGAACAGATGAGCAGGAAACGACCAAATCACAGCCCGGCGTTCAAGGCCAAGGTCGCCCTGGCGGCTCTGCAGGGAGATCGCACGTTGGCCGAATTGTCCGCGCAATTCGACGTCCATCCCAACCAGATCCTCAACTGGAAGAGCAAGCTCAAGCAGCACGCGCCGGAGCTGTTCGGCAGCGGCGAGGAACTGCGGCGCGGCGGGGCCGAGGAAATCAAGCGGCTGCAGGCCAAGATCGGCCAGTTGGCGATGGAGAACGATTTTTTATCGGGAGCGCTCGATCGCTAGATCGGGCCCGCCGCAAACGACTACTGGACAAAACGCACCGGCTGCCCTTCAAACGACAATGCGCGTTGCTGAGGCTCAGCCGCTCGGGCTCGTATTACCGGCCCGCGGCTGAGCCCGCCGAGGAGTTGGAGCTGCTGCACTTGATCGACGAGATCCACCTGGACAAGCCGTTTCTGGGCAGCCGTGGTCTGCGCGACGAGCTGCTGAACCACGGCTGGCGGGTCAACCGCAAGCGCGTCCAGCGGCTGATGGACAAGCTGAGCATCAACGCGGTGGCGCCCAAGCCCAACCTGAGCAAACCCGCGCCGGGTCACGACGTGTATCCGTATTTGCTGAGAAACGTGGCGGTCACGCGGCCCAACCAGGTTTGGGCGCTGGACATCACGTACATCCCGATGAGGAAAGGCTTTATGTATTTGACGGCGGTGATGGACTGGTACAGCCGCAAGGTGCTCAGCTGGCGGCTGGGCAACACTTTGGAGGCGGAGCACAGCGTGGCGGCGCTGGAAGAGGCGCTGTTGCGCTACGGAACGCCTGAGATCGTCAACACCGACCAGGGCAGCCAGTTCACCAGCATGGAGTTTACTGAAGTGCTCAAGCAGGCGGGCGTGCGGATCAGCATGGACGGCAAAGGGCGGTGGCTGGACAACGTGTTTATCGAACGGCTCTGGCGGAGCCTGAAGTACGAGGAGGTCTACCTCAAGGCCTATGAAAACGTCGCGGAAGCCAAGGCGGGAATCAGCGACTGGATCCAGTATTACAATAGCGAGAGGAGGCATCAGTCGCTGAACCGGCTGACCCCCGATATGGTGTACAACGAAAACCTGCCGGTGCTGAATCAGCAGGCGGCATGACAGACAGGATTACACCTATCAAACCGGAAATCCTGTCCAAAGGATGGGGTCCACCTCTGTTCAGGGTGCTCAATGTTTAGGATGACTTCACCAGGGAGTGTGTGCTGCAGGTAGTGGATATGGGGATCACCGGGTTGCGGGTGGCGCGTGAACTGAGCCATTGCGCTCAGGCGCTGCCTGCGGAGCTCTTCAGCGACAACGGGCCGGAGTTCACCAACAAGGCCAATCTCCACTGGGTGAAGGAGCATGGGGTGGCGCTGTGTTTCATCCAGCCCGGCAAGCCGACGCAGAACGCCTTTTTCGAGAGCTTCATCGGTAAGTTCCGCGAAACTGCCTCGAACAGCACTGGTTCATGGATCTGGCGGAAGCACAGCAGATGTTCGAGGCCTGGCGCATTCACTACAACACCGTCCGGCCATATAGCTCGCTGGGTCATCTGCCACCCCCCAGCTATGCCCAGCAGGCAGCATGATATATCCTCAATTCAGTCTTCTGGAATGGCTATAATCCAGGGGCAAGGTCACCTTGATGGATTGAAGGATCTGCTCTCGATTCACAAGCACCATGGGCAGTTTTCGAACGATGTTTCTGGCTCGCCCTAAATGGCCGCCATGGTGGCTTTTCCTTGAAGGCCGTAATATAATTCCGTCGATTCCTACTTACTTGTTCTTTCCATCTCACCTCTTATTATCGTGGAATAGCAAATATCTACGTGTCAGACTATTGAACCTTTTCCAGTTGTAATGCAACAATGACCTGCCAGCCATCGCTAGCCGAGATCCCTTCCCGCAACTTGACACATAACATGCATTTGCTTAGACTACTCATACGTACTGCGACTTGACTGGCACGCTCTGCGGGATCCCGTAAGCGTTTACTAGCGGATACGTCCAGTGAGTAGCCTCAACGCTGAAGGCTAGGTTCAAATACCTTCGTTGGCCACGATGAGGATAGATCTAATGCATAAAAAGAATAAACCTCTAAACGATTCTTTCGGAGATGAATGTTTCAACGCTGCAAAAGCGCTTCTAAGTGATCCAGCTAGCATCCTGACAAATATCATGGCTTCAATGGGAGACGGGTTAAGTATCCAAGACAGGAATATGCGTATTGTCTTCCAGAATAAATTCATGATCGACAACTTCGGATCGCATATCGGTGAGTATTGTTACAATATATATGAAAAGCGGGACTCAGCTTGTGAAGGTTGTCCGATCATCGAGTCATTTCGAACCGGACAAGTGACCAAAGCGCTTAGGGTCGGGATCACAAGTAAAGGCACTCCCTTCAGGTTTGAGAATATAGCATCTGTGCTGCGAAACGAGCAAGGAGAAATTGTTGCTGGAATCGAGTTATGCAGAATCGTCGAGGAAAGGGAGAAGGCATTCGACCAGTTAAAAGAAGCTATGGATGAGCTGACTAAAACGCAGCACCAACTTGTACAGGCTGAGAAGCTCGCAGGTATTGGCCAGCTTGCTGCTGGTGTGGCGCATGAGATAAATAATCCCACATCCTTCATTTTAAGCAATGTTTCAACAATGCGAGATTACATTACGGAATTCCTGCGATACATCGATTCAATTGAGGAGCTTGTGATTAGTGCGAAACAATGTGGTCTAAATCCGCAGGAATTTCAGAAAGCGATGTGGCTAATTTTCAGTAGCGATGGCTTTCAGTATTTGAAGGATGATCTACCAGTGGCCATCGAGGAGACCTTGCAGGGCCTTTGCCGAATTAAAACTATCGTTTCCAATCTGCTGGCGTTTGCCTCACATGGCAACAGCCAGCAGAAACTAGTTGATGTAAATACTGAGATAGAATCAGCTCTATCTATACTAGCTAATGAAATGAATAATGAAGGTTGCATTATCAAAAACTTTAGCATTTTACCTGAAACGCTAGCTAATTCCGAACAACTAGAACAAGTGTTCACTAGCTTAATACGCAATGCAATCCATGCAATTAAGCATGACGGCATCATCTCTATCACTACTGAAGTAAAAAACAATGCCATTAGCATTGAAATTTCAGATAACGGTGTTGGGATACCTGATGAAGATATCCAACACATATATAATCCGTTTTTTACTACACGGGAGGTTGGCAGCGGTGTTGGTCTAGGATTGTCCATAGCATATCGAATCATCGAAGACCATAACGGGACTATTAAAGTGCTCAGTGAATCTGGACATGGCACAACATTCACTATCAGTCTTCCAATTACACCTCTGGATGACATGTCAACCTGATATAGAACCAGGCCTGAATTAAACTCGTCAGTGCAACTCGCCGGGAAGTAAGAAGGCAAGCTGGTGTAAGATCATCGGCGACCGTCTAACTTCCAGGAAAGAGGAGCACGATGACGACCTACACGCAGCTTACCCAAGTAGAACGATACCAGATACAGGCGCTTTTCGCGCTGAACAACACTCCTTCGGAAATCGCGGCGGAGCTGGGCCGCCACAAGTCCACCGTCAGCCGCGAGCTTCGACGCAATCGCCAGTCCGGCGAGTATTGCGCCGAAGCGGCGCAACAGCAAGCGTTGTCCAGGCATCGAGAGAAGGCGCGCCCGCTGGTGACTCCCCTGGTCCGCGCCCTGATTAAACACAAGCTCAAGCAGGACTGGAGCCCGAAACTGGTCAGCCTTTGGCTGGCCGCCAACAAGCCCCAGCGCGCCAGCCACACCTGGATCTA
>JAFGCY010000101.1 GCA_016932385.1 bacterium
CTGCTTGAGTTCCTGCCACTCGTCGCGCGAATCGGCTTGTTCCGCGATCTGGCGGCCCAGCTCCAGGTCCTTGACCGACAGCTCGCCCTTGGCGAACTCGTCCTCGCCGGCGATCACGGCCAGCGGGATGCCCAGCTTGTCGGCGTACTTGAGCTGCTTGCCCAGGTTGCCGCCGCCGAGATATGTCTCCGCGGTGATACCGGCCTCACGCAGCTCGCGCGTCAGCGCAACATAGTCCGCCAGCCGCGCCTTATCCATCACGGTGACCAGCACCTGCGTGTTGCTGTAGGGCTCGGCCAGCCGCCCCAGTTCAGTCTGCGCCGCCAGCAGCCGGTCGACGCCGACGCTGGCGCCCGTCGCGGGAATGCCCTGCCCCGCGCCCAGGAAGCGCTCGACCAGCCCGTCATAGCGCCCGCCGCCAAAGATGCTGCCGAACGACGGCAGGTCGTTCAAGACCACCTCGAACACCGGCCCGGTGTAATAACCCAGTCCGCGCGCCAGCCAGAGATCGAACTTCACGGCCGACTCGTCCACGCCCATTGCCTTGACCAGCGGCAGCAACTCGGCGATCTCGCTGAGTGCCTCCTGCGCCAATGCGCTGTCGCCCAGCAACTTGCGCGCCGCGGCCAGCGTCGCCTGGTTGTCACCGGCATTCGGCAGGTCGAGGTACTCATCGATGCGCGCAATCTGCGCGTCCGTGAGGCTCAAGCCGCGGATCGGGTCGCCGCTGTCATCGACGAGGCCCGGTCCCAGTTCCAGCCGGATGCGCGCGCGGTCGAACTTGTCGAGCTTGTCGATCACGCGGTAGATGGCGCGGCCCTGCTCGGGCGCGGCGCCGACCCACTCGCCCAGCGCGTTCAGGAGCTTGCGGTTATTTAGCCGGATCGTGAAGTTCAAGATCCCCAGCTCGCGCAGCACGGCATCGATCACCGCGATGATCTCGGCATCGGCGGCCAAGGAGGCCGCGCCGATCACATCCACGTCGAACTGCAAAAACTCGCGGAAGCGGCCCGGCTCGGGCTTGTCCCAGCGAAATACGTTGCCGACCTGGTAGCGGCGGAACGGCCGCGTCATTTCCATCTGGTAGAGGCTGACGACGCGCGCCAGCGAACCGGTGTGTTCATAGCGCAGGCCGACTTCCTCGTCGTCTTGGTTGGTGAAATGGAAGATGCTGTTAAGCTGCTCGACGGTCGGCGCGGGGCCGAGGAGCGCCTCGCGCGCCTCCAGCGCCGGCGTGTCGAACGGCAGGTAGCCGAAGCGGTTCTCGCAGACGTCGGCGATCACCGCCAGCATTTTACGCCGCGCGCGCGCCAGCGGCGGCCAGCTGTCCTGCATGCCCTTTAAAAGCCGCGGCTTGACGCGCTTGTTACTTGCATCCTTCTTACCCATGTCATCACCCTCGCGGCGCGTGGCCCGTACCGCGAACGAATAGTCTACCCGCGCCTTGGCCATCTCGCAAATAAAACGGGCGGGCAATGCTCCTCGCTGATAAAATAAGCGGCTGATGGATGGCAACATTGGGCAGACGGGCGAGCAGCGGCGATTCACGCCGGCCGAGCTGGCGGAATACGACGGCAAGGACGGCCGCAGCGCCTATGTCGCCTACAAGGGCAAGGTCTACGACGTCACCCAAAGCAAGCTCTGGCGCAACGGGTTGCACGTGCGCGCGCACCACGCCGGCGAGGACCTGACCGACAACATGCTCGCCGCGCCGCACGACGACGACGTAATGGAGCGTTTCAAGGCCGTCGGCATCGTGATCGACGACCGCGAACAAGGCAGCGAACTGGCCGAACCGCCCTGGTGGGCGCAGCTCAGCCTCGACCACCACCTGCACCCGATCGCCGTCCACTTCCCGACCGCGCTGGGCGCGGTGGTCCCGCTGTTCGCGATCCTCAGCCTTTTCTTCACGGGCAACCAGCGCGTTTACGAAACGCTGCAGTGGGTTGCCTTCTCCAACCTGGTGGTCTGCGGGCTGTTCAGCATTCCCGCCGTGATCACCGGCGTGATCAGTTGGTATTTCAACTACGCCGCGGTAATGACGCCGATCTACCGCATCAAGTGGGGTGGCTCGATCGTGCTCTTGGTGCTGACCACCCTGACCCTGCTGGTACGCTTTTTGTGGATGGACGGGCTGGAACCACAGGGGCCCGCGTTCTGGGTATATACGGTATTGCTGGTTTTGCACGCTCCCGTGGTGGCGACACTCGGCCACTACGGCGGGAAGATCACCTTCCCATCCTAACGGAGGCCGACGATGTCAAGACAGGAAATCAGGCAACTGGAACAGATGCTCGAGATCATCGCCCGCGCCATCCCCAAGGAGACCGCGGCCGCCAAGCTCTACGATAAGACCGCCAAGGCCGCCGAGCGCGAGATGACGCGCATGCTGTTCGGCAAGCTGGCCAAGGACGCCCAGGAACACGAGCAGAAGCTGCGCGCCACGCTGAACATCTTGAAAAAAGAACTGGAGCGCCTGCGCCATCCGGACAAGGCTGCCCCGACCGAGGGCGATTCCACCGCCCCGGCGCACGAGTTCAACGTCAACATCCGCCGCACGATGCGTATCGCCAAGGAGCTCAAGGAGTTGTCGACGGAAGGCTTGAGCGACGCCAACGACCCGTCCTGCCAGGCGATGTACGGGCGCATGCAGGAGATGAGCGCGGAACTGCAGCGCCTGGCTGAGAACGAGGTGGAAAAGCACATCGACGCGGAGAAGTGGAACTAGCCGCGGCGCTTGGCGATCAAACGCCGGACATGCGATAATGCACCCGGACGCTGGCTGCGGCATCGGGACATCGCGGCCCGATGCGGCGGTATGCGCCGGTATTGTGATGAATTGCGGCACAGGAGGAGGTAGCCATATGCAGAAGTTCTATTGCGTTCCGTGTGGTTACGTCTACGATCCGGCTGAGGGAGACCCGGACGGCGGTATCGCCCCCGGTACGGCCTTCGAGGATATCCCCGACGACTGGGTCTGCCCGGTCTGCGGTGTCGGCAAGGAAGACTTCGAACCCTACGAGGAGTAACCGGCCCATACCGGTGCCAGCCGTCAGGCCCAACCGCGCGCACCCAGCGCCGGGTGGCCGGTCCGGATCAATGGCATCGAACGCAAGCATGAGGAAGTTCATCTGCCCGGTCTGCGGTTATCTCTACGACCCGGCGGCCGGCGATTTGGGGCGCGAGATCGCTGCCGGCACCGCGTTCGACGACTTGCCGGACGATTGGTCGTGCCCGGGTTGCGACATCGTGAAGACGGCTTTCATGCCGTACGGGGATTGACCGAGATGCCGGAACTACCCGAAGTGGAGACCGTGGCCCGCCAGCTGAATGCGGCGATCGCCGGTCGGCGGATCAGACACTTGCGCCTGCTGGATCCCAAACTGAGGGCGGCCGGCCGGCTGTCCGTCGACGATTACCGGATCGAGGCCGTGCGCCGTTACGGCAAGCAGGTGGTCTTCGAGCTGGTTCCGCCCCGCAAGCGCAGCGTGGCGCGCTGGCTTTGTGTCCATCTGCGCATGACGGGCCGGCTGATCCACGTGCCCGCCGGACAGACGATGGACGCCACCAAGGCGCGCGCCGTCATCGAACTGGACCACGGCGGCGTGCTGTTTCGCGATACGCGGCGCTTCGGTACGATCGGCATACATGAGGACCAGGCAGCAGTGCTGCCCGCCGGCGTCGAACCGCTGTCGAACGAGCTGACCGTTGCGCGGTTGAAGGAACTGCTCGCCAACAGCCCGACACCGCTGAAAACGTGGTTGCTGATGCAGGACCGACTCGTCGGGCTGGGCAACATCTATGCCTCCGAGATCTGCTTCGCCGCGGGTATCCATCCCGCACGGCCGGCCGGCCGGCTCAGCGACGCCGAGATCCGCCGGCTGCGGACGGCGATCCGCCGCATTCTGACGGCGGCGATCAAGCACTGCGGCACGACCTTCAGCGACTTTCAGGACTCGCGCGGCGAGGTCGGCGGCTATGTGAAGTACCTTAAGGTCTACCATCGCGCCGGCGAGCCTTGCCGCCGTTGCAGTACGCCGATCGAGAAAATCACGCAGGCCCAGCGCAGCACGTATTTCTGCCCGACCTGCCAGCCGGACTGACCGGCGACCGAACCCAGTGAAGACAACCAGCAGGTATAATCCCCGTACACGAGCTGCACAAGCGTGTGATAATGCGACAGGCTCGGCAAACCTGGTAATAAGCAATCCTGGTTGGATCAAGTGAGGAACGAGTGATGGCTAAGACGTTTGAATCGGTGAACGACGCGCTGGATTTCGCGATTGCTAATGAAATCGAAGCCCACGACATGTACATGGACCTGGCCAACAAGGTCGAGCGTCCGGAAATGCGCGAGGTTTTCCAGCAGTTCGCGAAGGAAGAACTGGGGCACAAGGCCAAGCTGGAGCACGTCAAGGCCGGCGGTGAGTTAAAGCCGGTCGAGGGCAAGATTCAGACGCTGGCGATCGCCGACTATACCGTGGATATCGAGCCCAAGGACAACCCGACTTACCAGGAAGCACTCCTGATAGCGATGCAGGCGGAAAAACGCGCCTTCAAGCTCTATACCGATCTGGCCGGCCAGGCGACGGATCCCGTGATCGTCGAGCTGTTCCGCGGCCTGGCCCAGGAAGAGGCCAAGCACAAGCTGCGCTTCGAGATCGAGTACGACGACAACATCCTGACGGAGAACTAGGGCCGCACCTCTCCATTTATTGCACGTTTTGGGCCACGGGTTACGTTATTTCGCGCTCGTCCGTAGTAATAAAAGCCAGACTGCAAGTCGGGGAGGTTCCCATGACCGAGAGAAGCCAGATTTACCGTTGTGAGATCTGCGGCAATATGGTTGAGGTGTTGCGCGCGGGCGGTGGCACGCTGGTCTGCTGCAATCAACCGATGACCCACTTGAAGGAAAACACGACCGATGCCGCCACGGAGAAGCACGTTCCCGTCGTGGAACAGCGCGGGGGCGTGACGAAGGTCGCGGTCGGCAGCGTCGCCCATCCGATGACCGAGGAGCATTACATCGAGTGGATCGAGCTTTTAGTCGACGACCGCGTGTTCCGCACCTACCTAAACCCCGGTGAAACCCCGGAGGCTGTCTTCAACGTCGGCGAGGAGGGCGCGGTGGCGCGCGAATACTGTAACCTGCACGGACTCTGGAGGAAAGACTGATGTTGGAGAAGAAAATGCAAAAGGCGTTGAACGAGCAGATCAACGCCGAGATTTATTCCGCATATATGTACCTGTCGATGTCGGCCTGGTTCGAGAGCAACGCGCTCAGCGGGTTCGCCAACTGGATGCGCGTCCAGTACGAGGAGGAGATGTTCCACGCGATGAAGTTCTACAACTTCGTCCACGACCGCGGCGGCCAGGTACTCCTGAAGGCGATCGATGGCCCACCGACCGAATGGAAGTCCGTTATCGACGTGTTCGAGGCGACCCTGCAGCACGAGCGCCACGTCTCGGCGCTGATCCACAAGCTCGTGGATCTTTCGACGGAGCTGAAGGACCACGCCACCAACCAGATGCTGCAGTGGTTCGTCGAAGAGCAGGTCGAGGAAGAGGCCAACGCCGAGCAGATTCTCGATGAGCTGAAGCTGATCGGCGATGCCAAGAGCGGCTTGTTCATGCTGAACCGCGAGCTAAGCCAACGGACGTTCACTCCGCCGGCGGGCGGGTAGTAAAATTGCGCCCTGATTACGCGACCGGGAGATGTGATGCAGCAATTCAGCATTGATGAGATCTTTGAAATCGCCGAGCAGATCGAACGCAACGGCGCCAAGTTCTACCGCTCCGCCGCCGAGTTGACCAGGGACACCGAGCAGCAACGCCTGCTGACCAACCTGGCGGCGATGGAAGACGAGCATGAGCGCACCTTCGCCGGCCTGCGCAAGCAGCTGGTGACCGACCTCAAGCGCGAGTCGGTCTACGAGCCCGAAGACATTGCGGCGCAGTACCTCTGGGCCTGGGCCGACAAGGCGGTCTTCGACATGGAGGGCGATCCGTTCGCCGTCCTGACCTCCGGCGCCGACATCAAGGAAATCCTGCGCGTGGCGATCGGCCGCGAGAAGGAGTCCGTCGTCTACTACGAGGGACTCAAGGGCGGCATCTCGGTGGACGCCGACCGGGCCAAGGTCGAGGCGATCATCCAGGAAGAGCTGCAGCATGTGGCGATGCTGACGCGCGCCATCCGGCAGTTGCAGAACTAGCCGCCGGCCTGGTCTCAACCACGGAACCAATAGCGCCCGGCCCCGCGCCGGGCGCTTTGCATACCGATGGTTACGATAACCGTATCGTGACCGTGATAACAATTAGTGCCGCCGGCCCGTCGTGACAGACGGCGGGGCCAATGGGTACAATGCAGGCCAGACAGCGGCCTGCCGGCAGTCAAGGGAGTGCCAATGAGTAATTTCGCGGAAATGATCATTAAGCCCCAGCCCTGGACCGGACTGATGATGGGCAATCACGCGCTGGTGCGCGCGATGCTGGAGTCCGGCGTGCGGGTGGCGACGACCTATCCCGGGTCGCCGACCCCCGAGATCGCCGACGCGCTGATGGCGATTCCCGCCGAGGTACGGCCGCTGTACTTCGAATACTCGACCAACGAGAAGGTGGCCCTGGAGGTCGCCTTCGGCGCGTCGATCAACGGCCACCTGAGCACGGTGTTCTTCAAATCCGTCGGGCTCAATGTCGCGCTGGACAGCGCCATGCAGCTGAGCATGATGGAAACGATCGGCGGCATGGTCGTCGTGCTGGGCGACGATCCCGGCGCCAACTCCAGCCAGAACGAGCAGGACAACCGCCACATCGCGCGCATGAGCTACCTGCCGATGTTCGAGCCGGGCACACCGGACGAGGCCTACCGCATGTTCAAGGCGGCCGCCGCGCTGAGCCAGCGCATCAACATGCCGGTATTCCTGCGCCTGACCACGCATGTCTGCCACGCCCGTGAAGTGATCCAATTCGGCACCGTCCCGACGGATGAGCCGAACTGGCTGCCGGCCTACGATCCCGCCAACGGGCCGTACTGGCCGATCACCCAGTCGATCTACCCGCTTAAACGGCGTGCGTTCGCCAAGCTGGCGGCCGTGGCCAAGGAAGTCGAGACTTCGCCGCTCAACGAAATCCTCGCCCCCAACGGCTCCGAGCCGGTCAACGGCAAGCGCCTGGGCGTGATCACCAGCGGAATCCCGGCCTTCGCGATGCTGGAGTGCCTGGACCAGATCGACGCCGGAGTGGACGTCCTGAAACTCGGCATCACCTATCCCCTGCCGGAAAGGCGGCTGCTTGATTTCATCAACGCGCACGATGAAGTGCTGATTGTCGAGGAACTCGACCGCGTGCTGGAGGGCGAGATCAAGGCTCTGGCCTTCGACCACAAGGTAACGGCCGCGATCCGCATGCGCACCGAAACCGAGCAGCTGATGCGCGAGTTGACACCGGATCGGCTGTGGGATCTACTCAGCCAGACCTGGCCGGACGCTTTCCCCGCCCGTGCGGCCCGTCCCGCCGCGGAGGAGGACGTCGCGCCGCGCCTGCCGCAGATGTGCCCGGGCTGCGGGCACCGCAGTGCCTTCCACGCGATCCGCGACCTGCTGGCCGACGAGTTCCCCAACGCGATCACCGTCGCCGACATCGGCTGCCACAGCCTGGGCGCGATGGAGCCGTACGAAATGGGCACCGTGCTGATGTGCATGGGCCACAGCAACGGCACCGGCGCCGGCCTGGCGATCAACAACGACACCCGGCCCGTGATCAGTTTCATCGGCGACTCGACGTTCTACCACGCCGGCCTGCCGGCGATCATCAACGCCAGCCTGCACAACCACAACCTCACGCTGGTCGTGCTGGAAAACTACACCACGGCGATGACCGGCCACCAGCCCACCGCCGGCAACGGCGAAATGGGTGACAAGATCCTGATACCGGCCGTGCTGGAGGCACTCGGGGTGAAGTTCGTGCGGTCGGTCGACGCCTACCGCCAGGACGAGCTCAAGCAGCACCTGCGCGAGGCGATCGCCCATCCGGGCTTCGCCGTCGTAATCGCCAAGCATCCCTGCATGCTGAAGTTCCTGCGCGACAAGCAGCGGCGGCTGGCCAATAAGAAGGAAGCCGATGTCGGCGCTAATAAGTGATATCCAGCAGAACAATAAAGAGAACAGTGATTGATCATGCCTAAACCAGTAATTATCGACGAGAACATTTGCGAAGGTTGCGGCATCTGCTATGCCGTGTTCGGCTGCCCGGCAATCGGCCGCCAACCCAACGGCCAGGCCTTCATCCATACGGATTTATGCAACGGCAACGGCAGCTGCATCCAGGTTTGTCCCGTTCAGGCGATCGTTCGACCGGATCCCAACGACACGGAGGAAGATCTGGTGATGAAGTACACCAACAAGCTCAAAATCCAGGACCGCGCCGGCTGCGGCCCCAGCAAGGTGAAGTAAGATGGCCAATTTCAACATTTACATGTGCGGAGTTGGCGGCCAGGGCATCGGCGTGCTCAGCGAGGTGATGATCCAGGCCTGTCTGGCGGCCGGACATCCCGTCAAGGGCGTCGACACGCACGGCCTGGCCCAGCGCGGCGGGATCGTATCCAGCCACCTGCGCCTCGGCGCTAACGTGCATACTCCGCGCGTCACGGCCGGCGAGGCGGACCTGGTTATCGCGCTGGAGCGGCTGGAGGCCTTCCGCGCGCTGGTCAACGTCGCCCGTACGGGCGGCACGGTGGTGTTCTACGATACCGAGTTCCAGCCGATCCACGTGCGGATGGGCAAGGCGGAGTACCCGTCGCTGGCGGAACTCGAGCAGGCCGCCAAGAAGCGCCAGCTGCGCCTGGAACGCGTCAGCGCGGACGCCCTGCCCGACCCGCGGATGCAGAACACCGCGGTGCTGGGTCGGCTGGCCGGGTTGAACGTGATCCCCGGCGTCACCGGCGCGCATCTCGAGCAGGCGCTGACGCAGGTGATCAAACCGGCGCAATTGGAGGCCAATCTGGCGGTGTTCAACGCCCAGGCCCAGCCAACCGCAGCCGGCGAATCGAACTGATGCATTGAACTGAAACCACGTTTCGAGTAACTATTAATGGACACGTATAATCCAGATGCCTTCGACAACGAGCGCCGGCGCCTGCAGGAACTGCTGCAAAGCCTGGCCGGCCGCGATATGAAGCGCTTTCTGACCCTGGACCACCAGGTCTACGAGGACTCCGCCTTGCCCGCCCGGACCAAAGAGCTGCTGGGCCTGGCGGCCTCGACCGCATTGCGCTGCGATGATTGTATCTGCTACCACCTGCGCCGCGCCCGTGAACTCGGCGTTTCGACGGAGGAAGTCATCGACTGCTTCAGCGTCGCCATGATCGTGGGCGGCTCCGTAACCATCCCGCACGTCCGCCGCGCCCTGGCCCTCTGGCAGGAGTGGCCGTAGCAAGTACCAAGCTTATTCGCCGATTTCCGCAATCGCCTGCGCGGCATCGTCATATTTTACGGCGTTGATCAGCATGTAGGTGGCCAGCCCGATGGATTCATCGTAGGCGGCCACGAGGATCGACTGTGAATCCGGATCCGCCCATAGGTAGCGCCGTTGCGGCTGGCGCTCGTCGGCCTGCATCTCCTGCATGAAACGATGGCCTGCGGCCCACTCCGGCGTTTGCGGCAGCGTCGGACCATAATGCGCCAGCATGGTGTTGAAGGTCGTCTCGAACTCCGGCGGTTCCTGGATGCGGTTGGAGATCACTCCCACCAGTTCGCCGTCCAGAAACACCAGCGAACCCATCATCTTCGTCGGCTCCTCATAAGTACCGGCGATGATCATGCCGGTCAGCCCCTCGTAGCGCCAGCGTTCCTGGATCGTGCCCGCCACGCCCGGGCCCAGCAGCTTGCGTGCTTCCGCGATGCGCATGCCCAGCTTGAAGCTGTCCAGCTCCAGCTCGGGTCTCCCGGGCTTGCCGTCGGGAGTTCCGTCGGCCGGTTGCGCCGTCGAGCCCCCGTTTGCCGTGCTGGAGGTGCCTGAATCCGGTGTGGCTGCCGCGGACTGGCCCGTTGCAGGCGATTGCGCTTTGGTATCTCCGCCGGATTGGGGGCAGCCGGCCAGCAACGCTAGCCCAACCAGCAGGAGCAGGAGATTCAGCCTGTACATGCCATTATCTTACCCGCCCGGCGGGATCTGGGGCCACAGGTTAGCATTGGCACCGTAACGGGCCAGGATCGCCAAGCACCAACGCTCCAGACCGCAGGACACCGCCGCCATCCGCTGCTGACCCAGGCCATACACGCGCGTCAACTCCTCCGGCACCAGCCAGCCCCGGGCCAGCCGCACAGCCTCGCCGTCACCGAGCCGCAAACGCAAGTCCATTCCCGCCGCACCAGCTTTTACCGGGCTGCCCACCGGCAAGCGCCAGCCCAGGGCCAGCCGCTGTGCATCTTCTTCGCTTAGTTTCGTGTGCCGGTCGGCGTCTTCCTGGACTTGGGCAGCTGAACGGTCCACGGGCAGGTCCCAGGCCACGGCCTGGTGCCAGAGCCGGTCGAATAACTCGCCCATCCAGACGTTGAGGGCCCCTTCCGGAGCCTGGGCGATATACTCGAACATGTAAAACGAACGCTGCAGTTTGAGCGGCAGCGTTTCCTCGGCATCCTCGTTGCGTGTACACTGCCCCTCCAACAGCCAGACCGCGCCTTCGGACGGATGATGGCGCAGCCGGTTGAGCAGGTGGAACAGCGGTCGCGGGGTCAGTAAATGCCCACCCGGCTGTTCCGTGCACCACATTTCCGCCGGTGGATCGTTCCAGATGCCGTATTCCACCCAATCGCGGCGGATCAACGCCGGAACCAGCCAACGCTCGTCCGCGGGTTCCAGGGATTTCATCCAGGTCGCCAGCCCCTCGCGCAGGCCGGTCAACGGGCCGAAGGCGATGTTGAAGCCCTGCTGGCTGCAACTGACCAGTCCGGCGCGCATGAATTCGCGTTTGATCGGCAAATACTCGGGAATCGGTACGTGGCACTCGTGGCGTTCTGGCTGACTCATAACACGGTTAGTCTACTTCCAGGTACCCCTATTCGCAAGTATCCGCCGTTTTTCCTTGCGTATTCCGCCACAGTCGGTATAATTAGCATTACTATAACCGGTTATCCGCATATGCAAGGGAGCGAAAAATGCAGTTGCGGCAGCTAGTGAGTCTTTACAAGGGGTTTTCGGATCCCACACGGCTGCGCATCTTGAACCTGCTGACGCAGCGGGATCAGCTCAAGGTCGGCGAAATCGCCCGCATCCTGCAGATTCCCCAAAGCACCGTCAGCCGGCAGTTGGCGCAACTGCGCGCCAGCTCGTTAATCCAGGACGAGCGCGACGGCACCTGGGTTAAATACAGCATTGTCGAGAGCCCGTTGATCACGGAAGGACAGCTGCTGGTCACGGTCCGGATGGCCGCGGAAATGTGCCCCGAATTGATGGAAGACCTCAAGCGCATGAGTGAGCTCGTTCCCGAAGACGAAAACAACAACCCCGAGCCCATCACCGGTTAAGCAGCCGGCACTGCTTTATTACCTTAGGCCCAATATCCGCCCGTGGTTTTCCCTGACCAGGCGTATAATCCTTGTATGCACAGTGCGGACATGAAAAAGGGTATTTGGGTATATATCATCATCGTTGTTGTGGCCTCGATACTGCTTGCGGCAGCGGCGGCGGCGGTGCAAGCCACCAACAAGCAGATGGCTGGGCTGGTGTTCCTGCCGTTGATCGCCGTGCCACTGATCGCGGCCTACATCGGCCATCGGGTCAGCGGTGCGATCGGCAATCCGTTCCGCGGCCTGGTGTTTGGCGGCGGCGGCGCAATCGTCGGCATCTGGCTGCTAAGCATGCTGATCGGTGCGCTCGTCGTGGCCCTGTCCATCGGCCTTAGACTGCAGACCATTGACTTAACCATGCACGATTACATCCAAAGCCAGGCAGACGCCGTCAAGGCAACGGGCCAGCCCGTTGCGGCGAATATGATGAAATCGTTCCGGTTCATCGGGATGTTCACGGCGATTCTGATGCCGACGATCATCGTCTGGATCATCGCGGCATTTACCTGCCTGCAAACCTTCCCCTGGTACGGCTGGCTGACCCGCCGGCTTTTGGTTCACGGCTACCCTGCCACCTTCGGCATTCTGGCCGTGCTGTTCATGATCAGCGGCGCGATCGGCGGCGTGATCGAAAATCCGCAGTTGGGTGATGCCGGTATGCCCTTGCGCATGGCGATCCTGGCCGTCTCGACTGTCGCGTATCTACCGGGCCTGCTCTGGCTGTTCTTTAAAACCCGTTCCGCCGTCATCCCGGCGCTGGCTCAAGCCGGCTTTGTCTCAGCCCAGACGGCGGCACTGCCCTATTTGACCAATGGCGAGCCGCTCCTTAGCCCACCCGCCGGTGCGTTGCCGATCGCCGTAGCGTTGCTGCTGGGCATCGGGCTGTGGATCTGGCAGGATCCCAAGGGCCAGCAGCTGGCTGTGGCGGCGGTGGCTCATGACGGCCAGCCGCTGACGCCGGAAATGCTTCAGCGCCTTGAGGAGGAGGAGCATCGCTGGGAAACGCAGCACGGCGAGAGCACACCGGCAGCCGCTGAGCCGGCCGTGGCGGAAGCACCGGAGCTGCCAGAGGAACCGGAGCCGCCCGCGGGTAGTTAAACCATGCTTACCTACGGCAACGATCAGGAGACCAAGCTCGACGTGCTGGCGATCGGCCCGCACCCCGACGACGCCGAGATCGGTACGGGCGGCGTGCTGGCCAAGCTGGCGGCCCAGGGCAAGCGCTGCGGCATCATCGACCTGACCGAGGGCGAAATGGGCAGCGGCGGCGATATCGAAACGCGGCGGCAGGAATCCGCCGCGGCGGCCGAGATACTCGGCCTCGTCGTGCGCGAGAACCTGATGATGCCGGACTGCGGGCTGGAGGACAACTTCGAGAACCGCTGCCAGGTGGCCCAGGCGATCCGCAAATACAAGCCCGAGGTGGTGCTCGGCACGTATTACGACCTGCCACCGGGCCGTGGCCTGGGGCATAACGACCACATCAAGGGCGGGCTGTTGGTCGCCCACGGCGCGAACTACGCGCACCTGAAGAAGCTGCCGATCAAATACGACCCCTGGCACCCGCGCGCGGTGTATTACTACTTCCTGCCGCCGGACATGATGCCGAGCTTCGTTGTCGACGTAACGGACTACCGCGAGCAGTGGATCGGCAGCATCAACTGCCACGTCAGCCAGTTCGGCCGGCCCGAGCAGAATCCGCAGATCCGCGACTTCTTCGAGAGCCATGCCACACGCTGGGCGCGCTGGGCCGGCGGGCGCTACGCGATGGCGTTCTACAGCCCCTGGCCGCTGACGGTGGACAACGTCCTCACCGCGGCCTGCGTACCGGACGAGCATCACGAAGGCTAACTAAGGAGCGCCGCCGCGGGACGGGGTTGCTTTTTGGGGCAGTCTGACGAAAAAAACATATCGGGTATTCGTAATAGAAATTGTATTAGAGAAGCTGCCACGGACACGAGTATGCCCGTGACAGATCTTAATCTAACTCACTTTATTGGATACAGGCTATTGACATAATCCTGTTGACCAGGTAATAGGTGTCTCGCCTAGTTGATCATGGCTCCCAAAGCCGCACATAGTAATCCTGGCTTTGCAGAGATCGACGGGATGCGTACATAATCCTCGGCGATGAATCATCTACATACTCAAGCTTAACCCAGAGAATATTACCTCCATCTACATAGTCTGCAATGCCAGGATGAGCCTCTTGTCGCACCCAGCGGTTGTTGATCAGCTCAGCATAATAAATTTTGGTGCCAGGATCCTCCTCTGTCCCAGGATGCAGGTATGCACAACCCAATCCCTGATAAGCAAATGCACCATTAAGAGTAGCTGATGGCTTGCGTTTGATGTCAACGAGACTCGTGGTTCCGGTATCCATCCAGATTTCAGGAAAATAGTACGTATCATCTATCAATCCTGGAGAATACCAGTCTTGATTAGGACTCGCCCATGACCCGTTAAAACAACCCTGGCAGCAGTTGTTATAAGCCAGTCGTAATCCTCGCCCATCTGTTTGACAATCATCGTTCTTAGCGGCATTTACGTAGGTTACGTAAACGTGGTGGTTTTCTACTGTAGCTGGTTGACGTGCAACTTCCAAAGCATTCGGACCAAACGAATAATTATCGCCTGATCGAAGGAATTGCGATAACGCCTGCATCAAATCGATTGTATTCCAATCGTTATCGATATCAGGACGTCTGGCCCAAGCAAGTGTGGACTTGTACCAGCGATATTGAGGCAGAAATGCTACTGTGTTCAAATTAGCTATATTACTGTGCGGTGTACTAGCTAACATATATAGTGTATTGCCAATCTCATCAGGAGGATCATCACCAGGCGTTGTGCTATGGCCGGGGTTTGGCAGGGTGTTGAGTTCACACCGACCTGGATGGCGCATGATAACGTCGGTACTCCGCTCCTCTTGTCTCTGCCCAAGGTGCCCTGATTGAAGTAGTAACTGCTCGTTTCCCCACAAGGAGATGCCCTGGGACCAGTAGCCTGTTTCGCAATAGCCAAACTTGTGCATCAGATCACCAACCGGGTTTGTTTGACCCCACCAACTCACGTAGCTGTCCTCCTGTATCCACCCAAGTGTGTTGAGACCTTGGCGCTCTACTCCACCTTCCGGTGGCCAATAGTAGTAGGGATAGTAAACACTATCAGGCGCACCGACGCCGGCAACAACTGCTGCCGGATCTGTTGGCTGTTTATGATATGTCGCATACCAATACCCGTAGTCATCCTTGCAGATAGTAAACAGGTAGTATGGCGCATCATAAGTAGGGAAGTCATCACGTGCACTTATACAAATGACAGGTTCAGCAACCTCATTGCTGTCAACCTTTATTTCCCCGCGCTGGTTGAAATCGTCAGATGGATCAGATTTGAAAGTCAGCGCATACTCCGTTGCCATAAACTCAGCGACAGGTTCAACGATTGGATTGGTGGGATTCGCGGGTGGATTTACAGGAGGCAACGCAGATAGAATGTTGGATTCAGTGAGTCCAGGTAAGCCCCGCGGGCGATACTCATATCCCAACTCAACTCTGGTGTCATATGGCTGCGGCTCAGGAAAGACCATATGCAGGTCTCCATCGTGCGATTCAATATCGCCGCGTGTTCTGGCTTGATATCTCAGCAATGGGCCTGCCAGAGATTCAGGTGGTGTAATCAATGGCAATCTCCCCACATATCTGGTGACGTTATTGATGGAGTAGTTACCATGCTCATCTTTGGCAACAACCATGGCACAAGTAACTTCACCGGGTTCCAACGGGTTTCCATATACATCCACTAGTACGTCGAACTCGTAGCTTTCTGAATCTAGCAATCCGCTTCTTCGTTTCATATCCTCGTCATATATGGAATCGAACGCCAGAGTCTTCGTATCTACGGGCGTTTGAAGATATGGAAGATGGTCCATTATTGATGCTGTAACATATAACTCATATGTTATAGCTTCAGCTGAATTATAATTGCCAGGATCTATTGCCGGATTGAAATGCAGCAATGCTCCTTCTTCCATTTTGTCGCTACCGGCAAAGAAGCTATCTGTTGACGCCATTGTCGGCTTCTCTTGTTTACGTAGCTCACACTTGCTAACGAAATATGGAGGGAATCTATCTTGGATTTCTATCCACTCCAGGTCATCGTTCGGCAAGTACTCCGGAAAATCCGGATGGCTATATTCAATCTCGTCATCGGCGGTCCCGTTACCTAGGAAGTCCAATTCCCTTGCCCGTACTCCGAACCAAAGGACCTTGCCATCCTCGAATAACGGCAGTGACGAATGTTCCGAAGGATCGATCTGCAGTGGGAACCTCACAAAGTCAGGATTGCCGGATTCCCCCTCTTCAATGCCACCGTATTCTCCCGGTGATCCTTCCTCGTGAGTACCGACAAGATTGTTCGATGTGAATACGAGCGAAGTATCTTCTCCGTTATATCCTTCGGCATAATACGCATAGACTTCGTAAAGAACTCTGGATGTGCCAAAGACCGGGTTTTGCTGCGCATCCGGCTCGACATCATCGGCGTTTACCACTTTAAATTCATAGGTAAATCCATCGTGTTCTGGCTGTTGGCCTTTCTCCGGTTGCTGGCCAAGTTGTTCGACGCTAATAATCGCGCCGGTATCTGCTACGTAAGGATAAGCATTTTCAGGTGTTGCTTCTTCGTATCCACGATATACAGGTCCGTATTCCTCGGGGATTGCACCTGGATTCTGCTTGGTTACGGCATTCGAGATTCGAGTTTCCAAGTAGGACCAATTGTCCTCCAGCACGCCATCCATGGGGATCCTACCGAAAATGAACTTATGGTTCACCTGGTCATAATAATAGGGACGAATGACTATATCGAAGGAGCCGTAGCCCGCCAGTCCCCCCAGCTCTTCAGGTGATGTAAAGCACAACTCAAACCTGGGCTTGACCTGGTTTGCTTCGAGCGCGGGATACCTGGCTACGGTGATTGACCTGCCCAATGTGCTATCCCAAAGCTTGGCCGTCCAGTCATCCGCGGGCGTCTCTGGTTCTTCAAAGCTTATACCATCGTACTCACGGCAATAGATTTTCAGCGGCTCGGGCGAGGTAAGCGAAACTGGACTGCCCTGCTTGACGCACCAAACGCAATAGCCCGACAACGCGTGATCGAGGTTCAGGCCGACGGCGGGTGAATCACCGGGATGATAAAGCCCCAGCGCGGGCATATCGTAATACGCGTCAAGCATATTTGATTCTTGTTCACCTAGTTCCGGATCATTCCAGTTGTACCAGTCCCTGACGAAGCCGTCCCAGTTGCTGTCCGTCGCATCGGCGGGGGCGTTTTTTTCAGAGTCAACTTCATATCCATACGCTACTCCCGCTGGAGGGACGCCGTCCTCAACAAACCAGAATGAGTTAAGCGAATGGTTTTGAAAACGGTAATCTGTTTTAAGCACAGGATCTGGAGAATCGTCGGCCAAGGCATCCATAAGATTCACATATCCGTATGATGAAACATCCGTAACCTCACGGTTTGCCCAGTGGTCTGTATTGTTTTCAGCCCAGTACTGGCCGATCGGGGTCAGGTCGCTGACGGTCACGATACCGTCGCTGTCGTGGTCACCCCGGAAGAACTCATGCCAACTTAGCGTAAGAGTCGCGTTCCAGATGTCGCCGTTATACTGGTAGCCAAAGCCGTCAAGGACCACGTCGTGAACATAGTTGTCAAAGGCTACGCCGGTACGCTCGCCGATTCCCAGCAACTCCTCATCCTTGCTGCTTAGGTCACCGGGAGCGCCATCCATCCGGAAATTGATCGCGCAGGAATTCCATCCCAAAGTAGCATTCGGATAAATCCAAAGGACGCCTTGTTTGCTGTACCCGTCAGGATATTCGTAGATCTCCGAAACCTGCTTGCTTCGGGGAGCAAAACACACTTCGGCGAATTCACCCCTCGCGACGGCCTTCTGGCTATCGCCGACCGGCATGCTGTACAGCATGGCCAGACCGGGGCGCAGCGGAACCACGCCACCGACAAAATCCCGTGTACCCCAGACGTTCTTGCTGGCAACCCCCTTCAGGGCCCATTGTTCCGCATCATAATGAAGATGAGTGAGGACCTGGGTATCGCCGTCCACATCCAGGCGGGCCTTAAGCTCATCGCCCTCGGCCAAGGTGTTGATTTTATATCTTCCGGCGGCGGCGGGATCGGGGCTCAGGTTGCCGGCTACCGGGACAAGGGTAACATTGTCCGCGCAAGGATAGCCGGCTTTGTCATAATCATAGGCACGTTGGACCTTCATCGAGCTTCCCAGGCAATCGAGTTGCCGGGGCATCCTCTCTTCTGTATCCAAGGTTTCTGCGCCCGAGACGACTGGTGTTGCTCCCCCCGTGCCGCCACAGCCCGTAAATGACAGCGTGGCAGCCAACACAGTACATATTATCGTTGAAATACGATATAACTTCATAGTTACCTCTCCTCATCAAGATTGGTGACGGGCCGGGCCCGCACGCCCGGCTTTTTCTCATCAGAAGTCAGCTATTCCTGAATTGCACCTCCCAACTTAGTTATTCAGCCGCGGGTCGACACGGATCCCTAGTGCGTATCCTTCGATCAAGGCATCCGGCTGGTCAGGTGGATTGAAGATCGATCCTTCTCCTACCAGGAGGCAATAGGCATTGCCATCATCCTGCATGATCCAGTCGGTATGTCCGATTGAATCGAATTCCGCACTGTCCTCTACCCGCGCCACCTCTTCTACAATGATTCGTTGCGGTTCCAATTGAACGTAACGTGTCATTTTCCGGATACCGGGCATCTTGTTTTCTAAAAGTGAGTAGCTGTAATTACTCATCACAGCATATGTGCCCAATGCCGACTGTACTTTACTAACACCCCACTCATACTCATCAAAAGCTTGTAGCAACCGCGATGAAGCACCTGTATCCAGGATGAAGTATAAACCAGTCTTGACAACGGTTTCACCTGTATAGACGTAGTGGTCAACAGTAAAAACGCGCTCGTCACTACCGGTAATCAGCATTGCCTTGACCTCGAAATCCTCCGTAGACCATAAATGCGAGTAATCATGAACAACCATCTCCCAGCCAGCCGCTGCATTGCCCTGCCAGAGCCTGACCTCAGGTGAAAGGTTGATCAGCGGCCACCATACTCCATACTGGTCCTTGCCCATATCGATCATCCGGAAGTAGTTATCACCCTGGTCATCGATCCTGTATTCAAGGTAAGTCTGTAATTTCTCTTCTGTCCTTTCCAATGGCACTTCAGGATCACTCAGACTGATTGAGCCATGATCGTAATCGAGCAAGTATATATCCGATGGAGTACCTACATTGTCTGCGGCAGTCATCCGCCAGTGATCTGGACCAACTTGTTGAACGCTATTAATGCTTGCATCTAATCGAGGCTCCGTACCAATATATAATTCACTTAATTCCCAGTTTCCTCCCGTTCTTCGGGAAACGAAAGCGCGGCTGGTTGTTTCCATCTTACCCTTGCGGGCATTGAAGAACATAATCGGCTCACCGTTATCCTGCCATCGCAGCCAAGAATCAAGCAACTTCCCTGGCAAATCACCAAGATAGTCCTGATAGAGTGGATCCGTGTCTTCGAAGCACTTTTCAGCTTGCCACTGTCCCGGTGATGTTCGCCTTAA
>JAFGCY010000102.1 GCA_016932385.1 bacterium
CGAAGCATGGCTTCGCCCCTACCCAAGATACGCACGATCTTGAAGCTATCCGACGTTGCGGTCCACGCGGGCGTGGACCCTACAGCAGCGAAGCCGCATCCAGCCTACGCGCACAGGGCGGCACAAGTGCCGCCCTACGATCCGCAAGCGAGGACGCTCGCGCTACCCTTGAACCTTGGCCCTTTTCCCTTGAACCTTCCCTACCTACATCCCCGGGCGGTAGCGGCCCCAGACCGCTTCCAGCGCGTGGATGATCTCGCCCTCGGTGGCGCCGGCCTGCAAGGCCGCCAGCATCTGCTCGCAATAGCCAGCCGTCTCGCCTTTATCCGCCATCGCCGTCAGCTTCTCGCACTCACCGCGCCAGGCCTCGCCGGGGTCGCGCTTGGCGCGGTTAGCTCGGTACTGCTCCAGGCGCTCGACCTGCTCCTGCTCGGCCTCCATGTCGCGCTGAAGGTCGGGCTGCGCGTCGTGGTCGTCCACATATTTATTTACGCCGACGATCACGCGGTCCTTTTTCTCGACGCTTCTTTGCCAGTCGAAGGCGCCCTGCTGGATCTCGGCCTGCGGATAGCCGCGCTCGATCGCCGCCGGCATCCCGCCCATCTCGTCGATCCTGGCGATGTACGCGCGCGCGCCGGCCTCGATCCTGTCCGTCAGGTCCTCGATGAACCAACTGCCGCCCAGCGGGTCGACCGTTTCGGTCACGCCGCTCTCCTCGGCGATGATCTGCTGCGTCCTCAGCGCGATCTCGACGGACTTCTCGCTGGGCAGGGCCAGCGCCTCGTCGAAGCTGTTGGTGTGCAGGCTCTGTGTGCCGCCCAGCACCGCCGCCAGCGCCTGCAGCGCCACGCGCACGATGTTGTTGGAGGGCTGCTGCGCCGTGAGCATGCTGCCCGCGGTCTGGGTGTGGACGCGGAACATCCAGCTCTTGGGGTTCTTGGCGCCGAAGCGCTCGCGCATGATCCAGGCCCACAGCCGCCGCGCCGCGCGGAACTTGGCGACTTCCTCTAAGAAGTTGTTGTGCGCGTTGAAGAAGAACGACAGCCGCCCGCCGAACTGGTCGACATCCAGCCCGGCCTTGAGCGCCGCCTCGACGTAGGCGATGCCGTCGGCCAGGGTAAAGGCGACTTCCTGCACCGCCGTGCAGCCCGCCTCGCGGATGTGGTAGCCGCTGATGCTGATCGTGTTCCACTTCGGCAGCACGCGGCTGCAGTAGCGGAAGCTGTCGACGGTCAGCATCATGCTCGGCTGCGGCGGGAAGATATACGTCCCGCGCGCCATGTACTCCTTTAATATATCGTTCTGGATCGTGCCGCCCAGGTCGGCCGGACTGGCGCCCTTCTCCTCGGCGACGAGCTGGTACATCATTAAGAGCACCGTCGCCGGCGCGTTGATCGTCATCGACACGGTGACCTCGTCCTGCGGAATGCCGTCGAACAGCGTGCGCATGTCGTCGACGGTGTCGATCGCCACCCCGACCTTGCCCACCTCGCCGCCGGCCATCGAGTCGGTGGAGTCGTAACCCATCTGCGTCGGCAGGTCGAAGGCGACGGAGAGGCCGGTCTGGCCGGAGCTGAGCAGGAACTTGTAGCGCTCGTTCGTCGCCTGGGCCGTCGAGAAGCCGGCGTATTGGCGCATCGTCCAGAACCGTCCGCGATACATCGTCGGTTGCACGCCGCGCGTGAAGGGGTACTCGCCGGGGAAACCGATTCTCTGCGCGTAGCTTTCCTCGACGCCGCCGCCGTCCCAGGGCCCGGCCAGTTCGCTGACCGGATAGCCGCTGGTCGACTCGAACCGCGCGCGGCGCTCGGGCAGCTTGGCGGTCAGCGCCCCGTAGACATCCTGCTTCCAGTGACTGTACAGCTCATCAACGTTGCTCATGCTCGGCACCTCGTACCTGCCGGATTATGCCACGGCGCGCCGGACGTCATCAAACGCCGCTACGCCTCGACACGTCCTGACAGCAGGGGATGGATACGACAAAGGAGACACGCATGATGTCGTACCCGTTAGTAATACGTTCCACCATTGTAACCGCTGCCCTGTTCACCGTCATGGGCTTCGGCTCGTCCTGCGGCGGCGGGATCGATCCGGCCCTCGGGGCACGGCTGATTTTCGAGGAGGAGCTCACCGACCAGCTCAAGGCCCAGATCATCCTCGAGGACCGCGACCTGCTCAACGATGAAGACGACGACGAAGAGACCTTTTACGGCAGTTGATAGTATCTCGGGCCGCGGGCCGGCCCCGGAATCCGGGTTCTTCGCCACAAATAGACCACGGTCACAGGCGCAAGCCTCATAGTTATTGACCTGCGGTAGTTTCACTAATTGAGACATAGTCTCAGTGATTAGCTGTTACTATTCAGCGTAAGGTGGTCCGGGCGGAATTCCGAGTTACTGTGATACGCAGCGCGATACATGACATACGCCAATCTACTCTAAGGCACATGAACACTAAGCTTACGTGACGTGTAACGAGCACAACATATGTCATTGGCGTGCCATCCAGCAACGAACTGGAGGGGCCGATTGACATATAGCTCTAATTAATTATTGATTATCATTAGCATCTGGAGATATGTGGTATTAATCCTTTACATAAGCACAAACGTTATCAAATGAATTAGGTTAAATTTTGATTATTCAATAAACTGGGGCTTGTATTTGTTATAATAGGCTCGGTTGGAATCGTTATCATATGTTGAGAACGATATGTATTATTAGTCCTGACTGGCGTTCTCAATCAAATCTGAACTCAAAAGAACGGAGGAGGATGATGCTGCTAAAACGGTTTACAGCCGGTGCTGTGGTTGTCCTGTTCGCGGCCATCTACTGTGCGTGCGGTGGCGGTAACGGGGATGTTACTCCGGTGCCGGACCCCGCAACTGAGACACGGATCCTGCTGCCTTCGGGCGGCGGTGCGATCTTTCCGGCCGGGGCTTTCGCCGCGGCTACCGAGGTGGATGTTAATGAGAGCCTGACGGGGGCGCAGACCGCCGCCGCCGGCTTCCCGACCAACTCGGGCGCACTACTGGGCGCGACGACAATCAAGGTTCCGGCGGGAGTAGCCCTGAACACGAACATCGAGGTCCGGATCGGCCTGGCCGAGGCGCAGGACACCGACCTGGGCTTCACCGTGTTCATGTTCAACCCGGCGACCAGCATGTGGGAGACCACCGCGGCGGCCAGCGCGTTGAAGGACACGGCGGCGGTCGGCCTGATCAGCGGCGGCACGGTGGTCAGCTTCACGGCGACGACGGCGGGCACCACGGGCTTCGAGGGCACCTATGGCGTCTTTGAGAACCTGGCGACCGAACAGCCCGGCGGCGGTACCGTCGAGCCGAATACGATCCCGACGGTGGACCTGACGGCCGATGCCACGACCGTCGATCCGGGCGTGACGGTGAACCTGACCGCGACCGGAGCGGACGGCGACGGCGATACGCTGACCTTCACCTGGTTGGCGGCCGGCGGAACGCTGGGTACACCCGCCACCACCGGCAACACATCGACGGCGACCTGGAGCGCGGCGGCTGCCGGCAGCTATGTCATTTCGGTTTCGGCCAATGACGGCAACGGCGGTGTGGCAACGGATGCGGTCACGGTGATGGTCAACACCGGGGATGAACCGGGTGAGAACGATCCACCGGTCTGGGAGGACGAGGCCGCGATTGTCGGCGACGTCACGGCGCCCGTCGTCGGGCAGGCGATCAAGCTGACCGGCGCGCATGCCACCGATCCGGAAGGCACGACGCTGACCTACGCCTGGAGCGGGCCGGGCGCCTTCGCCGACGAGATGGACGATGAAGAACACGGCATGACCGTGATGTGGACGCCAGACGCGGCGGGCGATGCCACCGCGACGCTGACCGCCAACGACGGCGAGCACGAGATCACGCTGGATTACACCATCGCCGTGAGCGCTTATCCGACCGCGTTCGACTTCGTCGGTTACGCCACCTGCCTGGGCTGCCACGCTGATCAGGGCGACGAGGGCGCGGCCACGGGTTGGTTCAGCACAAAGCACTCCGGAGCGATTGTCAACGACATGGACAATGCGCACTTCGCCCGTAACGAGCATTGCTACGACTGCCATGCGACCGGTTGGGGCGCGACCGGCTACGGCCAGGGCTACATTGATCTTGAACTAACGCCTGAGTTCGCCAACGTCGGCTGCGAGGCCTGCCACAGCGGCGGCAGCTCGCCCGGCGCCGGTTCGGGCCATAAAAACGTGATCTGGAACCCACTAGCCGGTATGGCCTACGACGAAGTTGATGGGACCTGGTTCGAAGACGAGGAGTATGACAAGTCGCAAGGCGTCGGCTGCGTCCGCTGCCACCAGGGCACGCGCCACGGCGCCGGCACCGAATGGGTCAACAGCGGCCACGCCAACTTCCTGCTGGAGGAAGAGGGTACGGTTGAGCACTATCTGACAGTTGGTAGCTGCAATCCCTGCCACAGCGGCAAGCAGTTCGCCGTGATCCACCAGGGCGAAGACCCGCTGGACCTTTCCGGCCTGACGGTCGACGACCCGCTGGAGGAACACCTGATTACATGCGCGACCTGCCACGACCCGCACAGCAACCAATTCGCAGCGCAACTGCGCGTCAACCCGGAAGCGGACGTGATCATTCCGTTCGATGAAGTGGCGGTCAACGGCGGCAAGGGCAATATCTGCATCGAGTGCCACAACGGCCGCCGGACGCGCAGCGACTACGACGACCAGATCGTGGAAGGCAGCGGCCACTTCGGCCCGCACGGCAACCCGCAGGGCGCGATGTTCTTCGGCGTAATGGGCGCCGATCTGGGCAATCCGACGGTGGCCGCAGACTACGACTACGAGCATCCGCACCTGACCTGGAACGAGGACACCTGCATCACCTGCCATATGTACAGCAGGCCTTATATCAGCTCGGATGATCCCGCCCTGCACGGCCACGAGTTCGCGCCGCGGTTCGAGCGCTGCATCACCTGCCATACCAACTATACTGCGGATGACGCGGAAGCGTTCTGGACCTGGGTCGAGGAATACCAGGCCGAGATCGACGCGCTGCTCGAGGAATTCGTGGCGGCTTGGCCCGCAGCCTGGCTGGACGAAGGCGAGCCCATCAGCGTCGAGGCCGAGGTCGGCGACGGCACCGGCCCGCCCGCGGATGATCCGGTTGGCAACGCCTATCGCGCAGCGTTGTGGAACTACTACCTGGCGTTAAACGACGCCACGCGCGGCGTACACAACCCGACCTTCACCAAGGACCTGCTGGAGCAGGCGATCGCCGCGGTGGAAGCCTTGAATGCAGCACCCTAGGATTGGGATTTAGCCAACACTGTGAGGGGCGCCGTCGGCGCCCCTTTTTCTTGCCTGCCGCCGGCGAAGCGCACACCGGGCCCAAACGCGTGTTACACTCAGCGCAATGCCTGAGGTACTCCAGGATCGCCTGCCGTTAATGCCGCTGGCTTACGCGCTGCTGGGCTATCTGGTGCTGCAGGTCCTCCTCAACATTCTTGGCAACTACATCGTCCGCCGCGCGGCCAACAAAGCCATCAGCGTGGTCAAGACCGCCTTCTGGGGCAATGTACTCGGCGCCGTCTATCTGATCAGCATCGCCGCCCTGCTGCACATCCTGCAGCTGGCGCCCAACACCGAGCGGCCGCCGGCCTCCTGGCTGGCCTGGGGCCTGGGCGGGCTGCCGGCGGGCATCGTGCTCTGGTACATTCTGGCCAAGGCGCGCTGGCTGGGCATCCGCGTGTTCGGACCGAGCCAGCTGATCGCCGCCGAGGACGCGATCCTGCAGGTGCTGCCTGACGCCCGTTACTTCGGCTGGGGAATCATCAACCTCGCCGTGCTCCAGCCGCTGGGCCGCGAGCTGTTCATGCGCGGCGTGCTGCTGCCCGTGGTGGCCTTCAACATGGGCTGGGGCTGGGCCGTCGGCATCACGCTGGTGATCGAGCTGTTGTTTAGGATGAACGTGGTCTGGGTGTTCGTGAACACGGCCTACGCGCTGAGCGTCTGCGGCCTGTTCTACCTGAGCGGCAACGCCCTGTGCGGGCTGGTGGCGGCCAGCATCGCCGGCCTGATCCACGCCATCGCGCTGGCGTATATCACGCTGAAGGCCGCCCAGCAACGCATCGAGGCGGAACTGGCGGAGCAGGCGGCAGCGGGGAAGGCGGGAAATTCCCCTTCAGCCGAGAGCGATTCCTCATCGCCTGCTGATGATAGCACGCCCGACTGACCAGCAATACGATTACTGAAACGCACACAGCTCCCGCCGCATCCGATTAATCGGTATAATCTGAACAATTACATAGTCGCATCGGCCGGGCCGGTGCGGCGGGAGGATAGGTGCATGGGGAGAAGGACAGGACTACCGTTGATCGTGATCGCCCTGCTGAGCGCGCTGGGGCTGGCTTTGGCCGGCTGTCCGCAGCCCGACCAATCCGGCGGCGGCTCAACCGGCGCCGGCACATCCGCCGCCAAACCCGCGGCGGATTACGAGGCGCCCGAGAACTGGCCCGAGCCGGGCTCGGTGGTCGGCTACGCTTGAGGCAGTAAGGTCGTCGTGAACGACCCGCTGGCCGGCGCCGGCCCGTACGCCGGCGAGTACGAGGACTGGGACCTGTGGTGCTACCAGTATGCCGTCGATTCCAGCGACGAGGAAGCCAACGCTCGCGTCAAGAACTGGGAGGACCAGGGCTGGTTCATGCTGACGACGGGCGTGGACGCGGACGGCAATCTGGTGCCTTACGGCCACTATCTCAAGGAGGAATGCGAGTCCTCGATCGGCAATTACACCAGCGAGGAGGACGGCGGTTGTGCCGTCAGCATTACCGGTATTGGCCCGATGGAGGCCGACCTGCGCCGGGAGTTGCTGGCCATCGCCTGCGAGACCCGGGCGGCGTATGTGCTGCCGGTGCCGGACTGGCTGGCCGCCGCGCCGCCGCTCAGCTGCCGGCATCTGCCCGATGGCAACATCGCCGTGCAGGGCGAGCTGGGCAGCGGCAGCGACCTGCCGGTCTCCACCCTGATGCTGTGGCAAGAGCCGGACGAACCGGAGGCGGCCTGGCACCTGTACTCACCGGAGGGCGAGCTGCTCGGCTCGACCGAATCGGGCGGCGCGTGGTGGATGCTGACCTTTCCCGATTACGAGGGCAAGCTGGAGTTCGAGCCGGGCCCGGATACATTCTATTATTGCTGGAACGGTGAGATCCACGCCTACGACGAGAACGCGGGCGGATACATGGCCTCGTTCATGTATGACGGCACCGAATGGGATGCCATAGAAGCGAAGCCCGTCACCGAGCGGCGCCCGGTTGACCCGCGCACGTTCACGATCCTGTCGGGCGCGGAGCTGCCGCTGATCCACGCCGCCCAGCGGAAGACACCGCCGAAAGCGCCCGAGCGCTACGCCGAGATCCTGCAAAACTGGGAGTCGCTCGATCTCGACCAGCCGGTGGCCACGGGCTATGACATCACCGGCTACGCCTTTCGGCAGGTCCAGCCGCTCGATGATCCGGGCAACCCCTACGCCGCCGATTACGGCGAGTGGGATCGCGTCTGCTTCGCGCATCACGCCAAGCTCTGCGCCGAGTATGACTGGAACCGGCTGAGTATGGAGGACCAGCAGCGTGTTGCCAATGAGTACGAGCTGAAGGTGCTGGAAGACCTCGGTGACAGGAAAGTACCGGGCTATTACGTCTACCCGACCACCGCGTATATCGATGATAACGGCTACCTGGTGCCGTATGTGCTGGCCCAGGAGATCATGCTGGCCCTGCAGGGTCTGCCGGTGTCACCGCAGGCCCAGGCGGCCCAGGGCATCTTCGACTACGAATACCGCCTGCAGATGAACGTGCCGCTGGAACCCGACTTACAGCGTGCTCGCCAGCAGGCCGAGACGGAGATGCGAGCGCTGTTCTATGAGCCGGTACCCGCCTGGCTGGCCGACAGCCCATCGCTGAGCGCGATGTTCCTGCCTGACGGGCGGATCGTCACGCGGGGCGAGCTGGGCAGCTTGCTGGGCAACGGCGTGAGCGATGTCTGGTGCTGTTATGAACCCTCGGGAGAGCTGGTCTGCCAGAGCAAGGCCGGCGAGGAATACTGGTTCGCGATGCTGTTCAAGGACTTCTACGCCGTCCTCGGCCGCTATGGCCCGCGGGACCAGGTGTTTGCCACGGATTGGCGCGGCATCGTGCACATTGGCTTGGCCGGGCCGGATGCCGAGGCGGACCGCTTTACCTACACCGGCGAACCGACTGAGCTGTTCGACCTGGCCCCCAACCGGCCGCTGCTGTTCGAGCAGATCCCCGGCGACGACCTGGCGATGATCCACCGCGCGCAGCAGGAAGCGGCGGCAGCGCAATAATCCGTCAGGTTCGCGCTATTCCGTCAGGTGGTGCACCTGGACGAGTTGATCCAGGTAGCCGGACGGCGTGTGCTCGTAGATCATGATGTTGTAGCTGTTACCGACCGATTGCGCCACGACCAGGGCGACGCCGCGGCTGTCGTCGGCGGCGACCAGTATGACCGGCGACGCGTTGTTGATATGCCCCGTGCGGCAGGTCAGCCCGGCCGCCGCGGCATTCTTCCGGTGGAACTCGATGACATCCGCCGGCGCGGCGTCCGTATTCATGTGCGCTACGATGTATTTCACGCCGTCGCTGCTGCTGCCCTGCATGTTGATCACCGGCGTCTGGGAACCACCGCCGTAGGTGGCAGCGGGATACGCTTGCAGGTTAACGGCATTCATCAGCTGCTGGTGCTGCTGGTTCAGTTGCGTTGCGAGATTGCCGAGGCGTTCGCGCTCGCCGGCGTTATCGATCATGCCACCCAGCGCCAACACGAACAACCCGACGCTGGCGATCCCGCCCGCCGCGGCGGCGAGATAGCGGTCGCGCATTTCGCCGTCGCCCGACAGCCGGCGCGCGGAGGTAACCCAGAACCAGGCCTGAACGGCAAAGCAGATCAGGCTCAGGCTGAAGATGAACGGGGACGGGTTCAGCGTGTCGTTGGCCATCGCGGCCCAGAACACGTAGAACGCGATGAAGGCGACGTAGAGCAGCTGCAACAGCAGCCAGCCGCTGAAGCGGCCGATGCGCCGGGCGGCGAGATGCGCGACTAGCATCCCCAGGGAATATGGCAGGAGCCACATGCCGAGGCCCGGCCACAGGCCGAGGATCCTGGCCAGCACATACCCGACTTCGTCCATACCCACCCCAGTACGGTGATTATGGACCTATTGTAGCTGGGGTGACTACTCCTCGCCCGGCTTCCAGACTTTCCAGACCTTGCCGGTCAGCTCGGGTCCCGGCGTCAGCGTCGGCTGGCCGGGGCGCCAACCCGCGGGCATCACCTCGCCCGTCTTGGCGACGTGCTGGAAGGCCTGGACCTGGCGGATCGTCTCGCCCAGCAAGCGGCCCACCGGCGGGGTGAGGACCTCCATCGCCTGGACGATGCCCTCGGGGTCGATGATGAAACGCCCGCGGATGTCGACGCCGGCGGCCTCGTCATAGACGCCGTAGGCGCGGCCGATCTCGCCGCTCTGGTCGGAGAGCATCGGGAAGGGGATGCCGCCCTCGACCATCTTGGCCAGCTCGTGCTCCTCCCACATCTTATGGACGAAGCGGCTGTCCACGCTGATCGAAAGCACCACGACGCCGAGGTCGGTCAGCTTCTTATAGTTCGCGGCAACTGTCGCGATCTCCGTGGGTCAAACGAAGGTGAAGTCGCCGGGGTAGAAGCAGATCATTACCCACTGGCCCTTGTAGTCCGACAGCTTGATGTTGTCGAACCCGCCGTTGACGTAGGCGGTGGCTTCGAAATCCGGCGCGGGATAGCCTACCTTGACTGACATGGCGTCCTCCTGGGGGGAACTGGAACTCGTGGCGGCGTCCGTGACGCCGGTGTCTGCGGCAGCCGTAACAGCGCTGGGCTTAATAATGCCCTTCGCCGGTTTTACGCAGCCGTCCTTTGGCTTGTCTTTTGCTTTGGCGTTGTCCATAGCGCCTCCCTCTCGCATAAGTCTACCCGATGAGTCGTGGATTGTTTTATCGGTATTTCCGATTAGATAGATGGGGACATGTGAAAGCGGAACGCCTAAGGAAGCTGCACAACTGGTTGCCACGTTCAACGGTTACTCAGATTCTTTGACGGCGGCCGCGGCGGCTGCGCTCCATTCTCATCGGGGGCAGTACTTTACTCCCACTGCTGGTACCAGTCGTACCAGTGCTGGTAGCGCCGGGCCTGCGGGTCATCCAGGTAGATTTCGTAGCGCAACAGCACCGCCGGTGGAGCCTGGGCCTGCTGCAGCGCGGCGTAGGCCGCCTGCTCGCAGAGCACTTCCTCCTCCCAGCCGCCGGGGGCCCGGCCCATCGCGTGCAGTTCGATGTGCCTGAGCTCGTGCACCAGCACGCCGGCATAGCTGAAGGCGTCGCGGTCCCAGAGGTCCGCCATGCCGCTGGGGAAGACCGTTGTATACAAAACGCGCACGCGGCCCGTCGCCGGCTCGGCCAGCGCGCCGATGTTCTCCAGGCTGATCCTGCGCCCCTCCGGCCCCTCCAGCCAGGCCGGGCCGAGATACTCGATGCTGGTCACCGAGTCCTGCATCCGCCAGTAGAAATCCGGTGCGCGCAACTTGAGCAAGCCCAGCGCCAGTTCGGTGCGGCTGACGAACAGGGGCGGCCCATCGATCGGAATCCCGCTGTCGGTGGCCGGCGGGGTGCTGGCCACCGCCGCCGTGGTCAGCCCCTGGTACTCGTCGTAGCCGGTCTGCATGAACACGCCGCTGGTCAATAGGAAGATGATCGCCGCCAGGCCCAGGAGAACGCGCCAGATCTGGCCGCGGCGGATCTGCGCCGGTGTCTCGATCTCGCCGACGTCGCAGATGAACGGGAAACCGCAGGCCGGGCAGGTGCCACCGGCAACCGGCACGCGTTGCCGGCAGCGGGGACAGACAATCACGGCGGGATCGGCAGCCAGGCTGGCGGCCGCGCGGGAGGCACTCAGACCCGGCTGAGCCTCGGGTACGGCGAGCTTACGGTCGCCGGACGGCCCGGATTGGATACTCAGGCGGCGCATGGAGTTTTACCAGTACACGTCGTGTTCGGCTGGCGGCTCCCATTGCTCATAGAAGCCGTTATCATCGCCGGACTGCCCCTCATCCCCGTTGCCGGTCTCCTCCTCGTTTTCTTCCCCTTCCTCGCCGGGAATTTCATTGAGCACCCAGTTGCCCTCTTCGTCCCTGGTCATACCCGAGCCGGTCACCGGCGCCGGGAAGCCGTTGAAGGTGGCCCCCTCGGGCTTTTCGAACTTGACCTTGGTGTAGCGCGGCTGGTAGACCAGGATCTGCTGGGCCGTCTCACCCTCGCCGATCGTCTCGTACTGGCAGTCGTAAATCTTCTTCATCAGCGCGGCGAAAATCTCCGCCGGCATGTCGCCGCCGTGCATGCGCTTCATTTGATCGCCGTAATCGTCGTTGCCGACCCAGATTGCGCAGACCAGTTCCGGGCTGTAGCCGACGAACCAGGCATCGGCAAAGTCGTCGTTCGTGCCGGTCTTGCCGCCCAGCTGTACCGAAACGGCCTCGCCGTCCGGCGTCAGCTTGACGCCGCGAACCCGCGCGCGCGTGCCGGTGCCGGCCTCGACGACGCGAATCATGTTCTGGACCATCGTCCAGGCGGTGTTTTCGGAGAGCGCACGATTGGACCGGCGCGCGACGACGCCGTCGTTGGCCTCGATCAGCACGCCCTGCTGGTCGTAAATTTTCTTGATCAGGATCGAATCCACGTGGATGCCCATGTTGGGGAAGGTGTCGAAGGCCTCGGCCATCTCGATCGGCTTGATATCGCAGACGCCCAGCGTCAATGCGGGCACAGGCTCCAGCTCGGCCGTGATGCCCATCTTGTGCGCCGTTTCGATCACCGCGTCGTAGCCCGTGCAGTTGACCAGCAGGTCGACGCTGGCGGCGTTGCGCGAGCGCTGCAGGGCGTAGAAGATGCTGATCCAGCCCAGGTAAGTATGGTCGGCATTGAGCGGCCAGGATTTGCCCATCCGCGCCGAGATCTCCTTGTTCGGACCGTCGAAGATCGTCATCGTGACCGGGAAGCCCTGCTCGTAAGCCGTCGAGTAGGTGAATGGCTTGAACGAACTGCCCACCGGCCGGCCGCAGAGCATGGCGCGGTTGAGCATGTCGGGACCGTCCTTTTGAGGTGACAGCCATTCATAGCCACCCACGCAGGCGAGTACTTCGCCCGTCGCGGCCTCGAGCAGAATCACCGCCGCCTGGCTGACTTTCTTGGATTCGCGGTACTCGTCGATTTTCTGCTTGACGATCTCTTCCGCCCACTGCTGATACTGGTAGTCCAGCGTGGTGACCACCGTGAAACCCTGGCGGTTGACTTGGGAAGAGCCGAAATTGCGGTCGAGGATGTTGGAGCGGATGTATTGGGTGAAGTACGGAGCCTTCAGGGCGGTCGAGGTGCGGCTGCCGGACAACTCCAGCGGCGTGGCCAGGGCCGCTGCGACATCGCTTTTCGTGATGCGCAGATCTGCGAACATATCCGGATCGCCGTCGGCCAGCGCCGCCAGCAGGCCGTCGTCGAGATGCACGGCCAGCAGTTTGAGCACCTCATCGCGCCGGGCCTTGGCCTTCTCCGGGTTCAGCGGCGGATAATAGGCCGTCGGCGACTGCGGCTGGCCGGCGATCAAGGCGCACTCGGCCAGGGTCAGTTGGTCCAGGTCCTTGTTGAAATACTCCCGCGCCGCCGTCTTCACCCCGCAGTTGTTGCCGCCGAAGCTGACGTGATTGCAGTAGGCCTCGAGGATTTCCTGCTTGGTGAACCGCTTCTCGATCGCGCCGGCCAGGATCACTTCCTGGATCTTGCGGTTGGCGGTCTTCTCGTACATGATGTTCGGCAGGAACACATTGCGGCTGAGCTGCTGCGTGATGCTCGAACCGCCGCCGTGCACGGCGCCGCCGCGCTTGACGATGCGGTAGGCGGCACGGCCCAGGCCGACCAAGTCGACGCCGCCATGCTCGAAGAACCGCCAGTCCTCGGTGGAGAGAATACAGGCCAGCAGCAACGGCGGCAGGTCGTAGTAATCGACCTGCTCGCGGTTTTGGTCGAAGAACGTCCCGAGCAGGCTGCCCTCGCCGGTTTCGGCGTCGTAATGCCGGTCATAGACGTGCGTCGCCTGGCTGCCCTGCGGCAGCTCCTTGATATCGGCAATCGTTTCCAGGTCGTCGCGCACCAGCCGGTAGGTATCATGCACCTGCTTCATGGCGATCAGCATCGTGACCAGGCCGATCAGCACGAGCACCATGACCACCTGGCCGATGACGGTGATAATCCGCCGGATCAGGCTCGGTCCCGCTGTGCGCTTCCGGTTTTTGTTGCTTTCCGTAGCCATATATCCTCGGTCGCCGGCCGGACGTGCCTGGGCACGCGGCCGGGCTTAACACAAATATAATCGAAACCGCCGCGCGGGGGATTAACAGCGACCGATCCTCGGCAACTGTCAGGCGAGCCAACTGCTCGCGGTCAGGATCATTCAAGTATAGTCGGTACAGCCGCCGGGCGTGCCCGTCGGATCGAGGGTGAACAGGCTGAACATCTTCATCCAGAACATAATGTGCCAGATCGCCTGCAGCGGCGGCAGGACCAGGGAGATCATGCCGGCGATGTTCCAGGCGCGCATCGTCTGCTCGTACTCCTCGGCGCTGGCGAAGCGGCGCCCGTGCCAGGCCAGCTCGCGCCCCTTGAGCCCCAGATACACGGCATAGCCGATCATCAGGGGCCAGGCCAGGAAACCGAAGGGGAAAGTCAGCACCGTCAGCAGAATGCCGGCCACGCCCCAGGCCTGCTGGCCGTTGTAAAGCGCGAACATGCCGAAGGGCACGAAGCCGACAAACGACCAGCCGCGGATATAGTCCGGAATGGACTTCTGCGCTCCCCAGCCGCTGGTGTTGTCGTCAGGACCGTCATACTCATAGCGGCGCGCCGTGGTAGCCTGCCGCAGATGCGCGGGCGAGGGTACGGCCTGGGCGGAGACACCCCCCGCTACTGCCGGCGACTCGTGATAGGCCGCCAGGGAGAGGCCGCAGGTTAGGCAGGTCTGCGCATTGGCCGGGTTTTCCGTATCGCAACGTGGGCAGATCATGTCGTTATCCCAACATCAGTATACCCTTTTCGGCTTGGGACCGCGCCAAATCCGCGTTAAGCCGTCAGAAACTTCCCAGATCGGACATCGCCATTCCGAAGACAAACAGGAACCACAGCCCAAAGGCCACACCCGAGACCACAGCCAGGACGATCCCCCAGACATTCCAGGCGTTCATGGTATCGACGTACTGCTGTACGTTGGCGAAGCGGCGGCTGCGCCAGGCCAGCTCACGTCCCTGAATACCGATGTAAATGATGTAGACGATGCCCAGGCTGACGAAATTCAGCACGATGCCCAGGACTCCCCAGAGCACGCTACCGTTGATGAAGGCGAACAGGCCGTAAGGAACGCAGCCGGCGAAAGTCCAGCCGGAAGCCTCCGGCGGTACCGGATAGCCCGGGCCCATGCCGCTGGTGTTGCTGTCGAGGTTGCCGTAATAGCCATAGCCGCCGGGCTGGTAGCCGGTCGCGGGCGGCTGGTACGGCGCCTGGGGCGGCGGCTGGTACGGGTTGGACTGCGCGCCGGGATAGGCCGGCGGGGGTGGCGGCGGAGTTTCCGCCGCAGTGGGTGGCGGCCTGTGCGGGGGCGGCGGGGGCATGGAGCCCGGTGGCGGGGCCAGGCCGGCCGACGGCGCGTTGATGTCGAAGGGCGGCCGCGGGGGCGGCGGTGCGTCCGGCGCCGGCGGCTCCGCGGGTTTCGGCGTGCAGATCGACGGCGGGCCCTCGGACCGGATGCGCACCAGCTCGATGCCATCGTATTTCTGCGGTTCCTCGCCGGCGGACAGAGCAGGCTCCGCGGGTGCGGGCTGTTGCGGTGCGGGTTGTTGCGGTTCCGCCGCCGCCGGCTGGTCGATCAGCGGCTCAATCTCGATATCGCCGGCGATCTCATCGACCGGACCACTGGACTGGCTGAACTTGGACCCGAGCTGCACGCCGCATTCGCCGCAGAAGAAAGCGTCATCCGGATTCTCGTTACCACATTTAGGACATTTCATCGGCCGGCCTCATCGCATCACACGTCACGTGCGAGTATAGCATGACGGTCGGTCCGACGGCATCGGGGCTAGCCCGCGGCTTCCTCCACCAACTCGTCGCTCATCGACCAGTTGGAGAAGACGTTCTGCACGTCGTCCTGCTCGTCCAGGGCATCGAGCATCCGCAAGAGCTTCTTGGCCGCGGCGACCTCGGTGATCTCGACCGGGTCCTTGGGGATCATCGCCGGCTCGACGCGGTCGATTTTGTACTTGCCGCTGTCCCGAAACCACTGTTGCACCGCCTGCAGGTCCTCGACCGTGGAATAGATCTCGGCAACCTCGCCGTCGATCTTGAAGTCGTCGGCGCCCGCTTCCAGGCAGGCCTCCATCAGCGCGTCCTCGGTCAACGGGCCTTCCTTGATGACGACCAAACCCTTGCGGTCGAACAGCCAGGCCGCGCTGCCGGTCTCACCCAGCTGGCCGCCGGCTTTGGCGAAGATGTGGCGCACCTCGGCCACGGTGCGGTTCTTGTTGTCGGTCAGGGTTTCGATGATGAAGGCCGTGCCGCCCGGACCGCGCCCCTCGTAGCTGATGCGCTGGTAGTCCTCGCCGCCCGACTCGCCGGCGCCGCGCTTGATGGCCTTCTCCATCGTGTCCTTGGGCATGTTGGCGGACTTGGCCCGCTCGATCGCCGAAGCCAGCGCGAAGTTGGTGGCGGGATCGGCCCCGCCTTCCTTGGCCGCGACGACCAGCTCGCGGATGACCTTGTTAAACGCCGCGCCGCGCTTGGCGTCCTGGGCCGCCTTGCGGTGCTTGATACTGCTCCATTTATTGTGTCCAGACACGCGAAATCACTCCTGTCTGCCGTGAATCTGCCTGCGGAGATAATTATACCGGCAGCCGCGGCGGCTGGGGTTCAGGGGAAGCGGAGAGAGTGGGATTCGAACCCACGATACGGCTTATTCACCGTATAACTGCTTAGCAGGCAGCCGCCTTCAACCACTCGGCCATCTCTCCGCAAGGGCTAGAAATCGTACCACAGGCCCCCCTAAGGTTCAAGCAAACCGGGCGGTTGCACCGCCACCGCTGGTTGTCCATGGCAGTTTGAGTTTATGTTGTAAGTTTAAGAACGTTGGGGGCTGCTTAGTCAAGAGAATTATCGTATTCGTCTCTGCGTCTCACAGGATTCGAAAGAGCAGATACAGGCCCAAATGCCGAAATGATGAGCTAAACCCTTAAGCTTAAACTTGCTACCTAAACTTGTTCCCGCAAGCACGGGGGCTTGCTCTACTTGTTCCTTACGCCGCGCGCCTAGAACAGGATCGCATAGCGCAGGTCGTCGCTTACGGCATCGTAAAAGCTGGCCGCGGCATACCCGTTCACCTCGGCCAGCGAGGAGTATTCTCCGGTGGTCGCACCGGTCGCCGGAGATTCCATCGACCAGTCCGCGCTATCGCTGCCGGTGACGGTGCTGGAGGTGGCAAACCGCACCTTGTTGTTGCTGTCATCCTGATATGCGATCATCGGGCAACCATTGATTATCGCCAGGGATGAATACAGCCCGACAATTCCCGTTGACTCGACAGTGATGATTTGCGTCCAGTCACCAACACTTCCGCCCGTACTGGTTGTGGCCCGGGCGTATTTCAGGTCGAAGTTAGACGTGTCGAGATAGCTAATCGCCGGGCAGCCGGCCACCACCGCCAGGGATGTGAAGTCTCCAACATTTCCTGTGCTGTCCACGGTGACGATCTGAGTCCAGTCACTGGCACTACCGCCCGTACTGGTCGTGGCCCGGGCGTACTTCAGGTCCTGGTTCGACTGGTCATAGTAGCTGATCGCCGGATAGCCGTCCACTACGGCCAGGGATGTGATAAATCCCACATTTCCAGTGCTGTCCACTGTAACAATCTGCGTCCAGTCGCTGGCGCTGGCGCCCGTGCCGGTGGTGGCCCGGGCGTACTTCAGGTCATCGTTCGTGCTGTCAAAATAACTGATTGCCGGGCAGCCGTCGATTACCGCCAGGGAGGTGTAGCGACCAACATCTCCCGTGTAATCTACTACAACCTTCTGGGTCCAGCCACTGGTACTACCGCCCGTGCTGGTGGTGGCCCGGGCATACTTCAGGTTGTCGTTTGTACTGTCGTAGTAGCTGATTGCCGGACAGCCGTCCACCACCGCCAGGGATGTATATAGGCCAATAGTTCCAGCGCTGCTTTCCACCGTTACGATCTGGCTCCAGTCACTGGCGCTGGCGCCCGTGCTGGTCGTGGCCCGGGCATATTTCAAGTCTTTGTTGGTATTATCGTAATAGCTGATTGCCGGGCAACCGTCCACCACCGCCAAAGAGTTATCGTACCCAACATTGCCGGCGGAATCGACCGTGACCACCAGCCAACCATGGACGGTGAAATCAGCGATGGTGGCATGCGTGGCCCCGTCGTCGTCGGTCACCCGCAGTCCGACGGTGTAATCCCCGATGTCCTCCGGTGACAGGATCACGTTGTCCAGGCCTTGCGCATCGTCTTCATCATTGTTCGTCTCGTTGTAGGTGCCGTCGTTGTCGAAATCCCACTCGTAATCGGCAATACTGCCGTCGCTGTCGCTTGATCCCGCGGCGTACAAGTAGATCGGTTCGCCGGGATCGATGCCGTCTTCCGGTGTGACCGTCAGAGCAGCCACCGGCGGTGCATTGACGTCAATCGCCACCGTCGCGGTGTCCCAGGCTCCGTCATCGTCCTTGACCCCGACGATCACCGCCGGGCTGCCGGAAGCGGTAAACACGTGCGAGTGGACCGCACTCAAGGTTATCTCCTCATAACCGCCGTTGCCGTCCCAGTCCCAGGCGTACTCGACGATCGTGCCGTCACTGTCGGTACTGCC
>JAFGCY010000013.1 GCA_016932385.1 bacterium
CCTGATTCAGGGCGTTGTTAGATCAAACTCGCCTTTCGACATCGAGATTTTCCGCGCCAGGGGTTGATTCCCAACACGGTATCTACTGGAAAAAACGTAGCGGCGACCTCCGTGTCGCCGGATTAATCCGGCGCCAGTGACGGCGCCGCTACGTTTCGTACGTAATTCTGTATCCGTTTGTTTGCTACGCGATTTCTTCGTAGGTCTTCTTCAGGACCTCGGCGGCCTTGGCCACCCCGGCCTTCTCCTCGTCGCTGAAGTTGACGTTGAGATAGCCTTCCACGCCGTTCTTGCCGATAATCGTCGGCAGGCTCAGCGAGACGTCCTCGCCGATGCCGTAGGCGCCGCCCGGCACGCTCGAAACGCACAGCACGCGCTTCTCGTCCTTCAGGATCGCCCGTACGACCTCGGTGATCGCCACGCCGACCGCCCAGCCGGCGCCACCCTTGAGCCGGATCACCTCGGCACCCGCCTTCCTGGTTTTAGCGAAGATGGCGTCCAGGTCCTCCTGTTTCACGTCGGGCATGTCCTTGAGCAGGTAACCCGCGTAGCTGGCCTGGCTCCAGACCGGCACCATCGCGTCGCCGTGCTCGCCCAGGAGTTGGCCTTCCACGTGGCGCGGGTCCCAGCCGTAGAACTCGGCAATGTAGCTCTTGAAGCGCACCGTGTCCATTACGTTGCCCAGGCCGAAGATCCGCTGGCGGTTCTTGCCGCCCTTGACCCAGGCGCGGTAGGTCAGCACGTCGACCGGGTTGACGACGACCAGTACCAGCGCATCGGGATTGACGCGGCCGATCTTCTCCATCCATTCGTCGATGATGCCGAAGTTGACCTTGATCAGGTCCAGGCGCGACTGGTCGGCCTTGCGCCGCGCGCCCGCCGGCACCACGATGATGTCGGCCCCGGCCAGCAAAGCTTCGTCTGTGCTTGCCGTCACCCGGGTATTACACAGGCTGGAAGTGGATTGCATCAGATCCAGGCGCTCCCCCATGACCGGATCTTCCAGGATATCTACCAGTGCCAGCTCATCGCAGATGTTCTCGCAGAGCAGATGGAACGCAAAACTAACACCAACTCGCCCAGCTCCGCCCACAATCGCCACTTTGCTCATAGGAGCCCCCTTAAGCTCATTACTAGATGTCTTACTAGTTTAGCACCGTTCCGGTTTAGTGCGCCAAATCACGGTTGGCGGTACTTTTCAAGCGTCGCGGCCCGCGAGATGGTATCCTCATGCAGGATGTTGAGATTAGCCAGCGGGGGTTGGCCGCCATGAAGCGTCTGTTATTGCTAGTGATGTTCGGCACGGTTCTGTTGACCGCGGGGTGCGACCGGGGCGTGAAAATGTTCGACCGGCTAAGCACCACCGACTTCGGGCTGGAGATCGCCTTCGGCATGTCGCCCAACGACGTCCAGAAGGCGATCGGGCCGCGCGCCCAGCAAACCAGCCTGCAGGAAGGCATCAGCGAGACCTGGCATTACCTGCCGCCCGAAGTTGTCACGACCGATTCCGACACGTCCCAGCTGGCGCTGACCTTCCACCAGAAGCAGCTGGTGCGCGTCTTCAACCGCATGCACCCGGAGGACGAACAGCTCGCCCCGCCCCCGCTGTTCGCCGAGCCCCTGCCCGGCGTCAAGGTCGGCAACCGCAAGAGCGACTTCATCGAGGCGCTGGGCCAGCCGACCAATCCCGAGGCCGGTGACGAATGGCGGTTCGAAGCCAAGGACGGCCGCAAGATCATCCTCCTGGCCAGGTTCGTCGAGATCCCGAATACCAACGAGCAGCGCTGCAGCGCGCTGCAGGTCACGCTGATCCCGCCGCTTCAGGAGCTCAAGGGCGAGCAGATCGAGGAAAACGAGAACTGGCGCGAGCGGATGGGCCTCTAGTTGGCGCTGTCCTCCAGCTGCCCGAGTACCAGCTGCGCCGCCCGCCTGACCGGACTGGGCTTACAGATCATCTGCCGTAATTCGGCGAACGCCTCCAGCATCGCCTGGCGCTCCCCCTTCTCGTAGAGCAGCGCGCCCGCCAGGTCGACGATGCGGCTGGGATCGCAGTCCTCCTGGATCAGCTCGGGAATGACCGGGCGGTTGGCCAGCAGGTTGGGGAAGCTGTAGTACGGCATGCTGAAGCGCATCAGGTAGCGCGCCACCCAGGCCATGTACGGCGCGACGCGATAGCACATGATCGCCGGCACGCCCATGACCAGGCACTCGTGCGTACCCGTGCCGCTTTTGACGATCATCACCTTGGCGCGGCTCATCAGGTCGTAGACGTACTCGGGGCTGATCAGCGTCAGGTCCTGCAGCCCGGCCCGCCGGGCCGCGGCCAGCACCTCGTCCAGCAGTTCGTCGTGCGCCAGCACGGAGATCGCGTGGAGCGGCGGCATCGTCCGGTCCTCCCGAAAGGCCTCGGTCATCCACGCCAGCGCCGTGAACACCTGCGGGGCGATCTGGCGGATCTCGCCGACGCGGCTGCCCGGCAGCGCTCCGACGATCACCGGCGGCTGGGCGCGGTTGTAGTCGAAGCCGACCAGGTTGGCGAACTCGGCGTCGCTGAGCTTGGGCTTGGCATGCTCGCAGAGCGGGTGTCCGACATACTCGAAGGGGATGTCCAGTTCCTCATAGGCCTTGAGGCTGACGGGGTAGATCGGGATCGCGAAGTCGCAATACTGGCGGATCTCGCTGAAGCGCTTGTTGTGCAGGCTGCGTTCGTGATCGGCCGGGTCGTACAGCGACTGCCAGCGCACCGGCGCGACGTAGTAGACGATCTTGCCGGTGTAGCCGCGCTGGCGCAGGTGTTTGGCCAGGCTGATGTTCAGGAAGCGGCTGTCGACCAGCACCACGATGTCGGGCTGGTTGGAGAGGATGAAGCGCGCCGTGGCCGAGACCACCCGCAGGAAGAACTGGGCCTTGAGCAGGTTGGCGATGATGCCCATCTCGCCCCAGGTCGCCACGTCGAACAGCAGTTGGACGCCGGCCTCGCTCATCCGCTGGCTGCCGTTGCCCTCGATGATCGCCGGCGGCAGGCCCTGCTCCTGGCGCAGCTGCTGGATCGCGGAGACCAGGTACGCGCCATGCATCTCACCGGAGAGCTCGCCGGTGGAGATAAAGATCGTGGCGGTCTTTTCGGGCAGGTACGGCACCACGAGAGCGATTATAGCGTGAATACTTTAGCGACCTGGCAGTTATCCCGCCGGTAAGTCAATCGCCAAGCCGCCTGCGTATAATATTCCGCTATGTTATTAAACGAGATCCGCCAGAGTTTTCTGGATTACTACATCCAGCACGGCCATACGCTGATTCCCTCGGCCTCGCTGGTGCCGGTGGCCGACCCGTCGCTCTTATTGATCAACGCGGGTATGGCGCCGCTCAAGCGCTATTTCATGGGCCAGGAGACCGCGCCGGCCCCGACGGCCACCTCCTGCCAAAAGTGCGTGCGGACAATCGACATCGACCAGGTCGGCTATACCAACCGGCACAACACCTTTTTCGAGATGCTCGGCAAGTTCAGCTTCGGTGACTATTTCAAACTCCAGGCGATGCAGTACACGCTGGAGTGGATGACCGGTAAGGACTGGCTGGGGCTGGACCCGGCGCGGATCTACATCACGCACCACGAGCAGGACGAGGAGTCGCGCGAGTTGTGGCTCAAGGAGCTGGGCTGGCCGGCCGAGCGGCTGTTCGGCCTGGGGGACAAGGACAACCTGTGGGCGGCCGGCGACGTCGGCCCCTGGGGCTACGACACCGAGTATTTCTGGGACTTCGCTCCCGACGGGCCACCGGTGACCAAGGAGCGCTTCATCGAGCTGTCCGAGAGCGGCCGGATCGTCGAGGTCGGCAACGACGTGTTCATGCAATATACGCGCAACGAGGCCGGCCAGTCGGCCGACCTGCCCAAGAAGAACGTCGACTACGGCGGCGGGCTGGAGCGCTTCGCGATGGTGCTCCAAAACACCAGCACGGTCTACCGCACCGACGCGATGGACTACCTGATCCGCGGCTTCGCCCAAGTCGTGGCCGAGAAGACGGACCACGCGCCCGGCGAGGACGACCTGTTCGGCCTGAGCGAGGGCGGCTTCAACCCGTACTGGCTGGCGGCGGACCATATCCGCACGGCCACGCTGTTGTTAAGCGACGGCGTCACCCCCGGCAACGTCGGTAGAAACTACGTGCTTCGGCGCTTGATCCGCCGGATCATCGCCCAGGCCTACCGCTTCGGCGTGCGCGAGCCGTTCATCATGAAGCTCAGCGACCTGGTGATCAACAAGCTGGGCGACCATTACATCGACCTCAAGCAGAAGCGCGACCAGCTGATCGAGCCCTGGATCAACAAGGAGGAGCAGCAGTTCCTCAAGGTGATGGACACCGGCTACGGCCGGCTGGTCGAACGGATCGAGACCGCCAAGGCGCAAGGCGAGCGGCTGCCCGGCGATTTTATCTTCGAGATGTACGACACCTACGGCTTCCCCTCCGACCTGGCGATGACGCTCAGCCGCGAGTACGGCGTGGTGCCGGACGCGGCGGACTTCGAGCAGGCGATGCAGGCGCAGAAGGACCGCGCGCGCGGCGCGGCGAAGTTCGAGGGCGACATGGGCGAGCAGGACACCACCACCGGCGACGTCAAGTTCACCGGCTACGTCCAGACCGCCGACGAGGTGAAGGTCGTCGCCGTCGAGGGGGTCGCCGACCTGCGCGGGCTGGCCCCGCTGATCGCCGGCCCCAAGCCGAAGAAGGATCAGGGCGAGCCCGTGCCGGGCATCAAACTGACCACGGACTCCACGCCGTTTTACTCCGACTCCGGCGGGCAGCCCAGCGACACGGGCTGGCTGCCTTTGGACGGCGAGAATTACGCGATGCAGTCGTCGGCCACGCGCGGCGTGCATTACGTGATCGGCCAGCCGGGCGTCGAGCCGGGCAGCCGGATCGTGATCGCCGTCGACACCGAGCGCCGCAATTCGCTGAGGCGCCCGCATACCACAAACCACCTGATGCTCGGCGCGCTGAAGCGCGTGCTGGGCGAGCACGTCCACCAGGCCGGCAGCCAGCTCGGCGAGGACGAGATCCGCTTCGACTTCAGCCACTTCCAGGCCTGTACGGCCGACGAACTGCGCGAAGTGGAGCGGCTGGTAAACAAAGAAATCATCGCCGACCATCCCGTCGAGTGGGAGCTGATGCCCCTGGTCGAGGCCAAGGAGATGGGCGTGACCGCGGTCTTCGACGAGAAGTACGGCAGTGAGGTGCGCGTGCTGTCGATCGGTGAAGGTGAGCCGAACAGCCTGGCGGGCTGGATCAGCCGCGAGCTATGCGGCGGGACGCATCTGGACCGCACCAGCCAGGCCGGGATGTTCCTGATCGTAAAAGAAGAAAGCGTGCAAAGCGGCATCCGCCGCATCTACGCCGTCACCGGCCACAAGGCCTTCGCCTACGTACAGGCCGGGCGCGGGATGCTGGACTGGCTGGGCGGGCATTACAAGCGCCCGTTACCCAATCCGGCCGGGCTGGACCTGAGCAAGCTGGGAGAATATGCCGCGCCAGTGGCGGAATGGCAGGCGGAGATCGGCGGGAAGATCGAGGAGACCGAGCAGAAGCAGCGCGAGGCGCAGCAGGCGGCGGTCGAGGCGCGCCGCGATGTTGTGATCGGCGCGATGCTGGACGATGTGCTGGCGAAGGCCACTGAACTGGGTGGTTTCAAGGTGCTGGCGGCGGCGGTGGAACTGCCCGACCGTGCCGACCTCAAATACCTGGTGGAACGGATCGCCGGCGGCAAGTGGACGGAAAAATATACGGTATTCATCGCCGCCAACGTCGACGGCAAGGCGGCGCTATGCAGCAAGGTCAGCCCCGAAGCGGTCGAAAAAGGGGTCAAGGCCAGCGAGCTGATCAAACTCGGCGCCGGCATCTGCCAGGGCGGCGGCGGCGGGCGGCCCGACTTCGCCGAGGCGGGCGGCAAGCAGGGCGCCAAGGCCCCCGAGGCCGCCGAAGCCGTGACGGCGAAGCTTAGGGAAATGCTGGGCTAAAGGAGCACGATGGCTGAGCGGCAGGACAGCGAGGCCTCAACGGTAATCCCGTTCAGTCTACTGCGCCGCCAGCAGGTCGACTGGCTCGAACTGATGAGCCGCAAGCACGTCATCCACGCGCTATTGGAGTTCGACGTCGCCCACGCGCGCCAAACGCTGAAAGAGCGCCTGCGGGAGGACGGCGCCGCGGTCTCGTTCACGGCGTTTCTCGTCTGGTGCGTGGCGCGGGCGGTGGACGCGGACAAGCGGATGCATGCCTACCGGGCCGGCCGGGCGCGGCTGGTACTGTTCGAGGACGTGGACATCACGGTGCTGGTCGAGCGCGAGGTTGACGGCCAGCGCGTGCCCGTGCCGTACATCGTGCGCGCGGCCAACCGCAAAGACGCCGCCGCGATCAGCGCTGAGATCCGCAATGCCCAGACCGATCCGGCGCCGCGGGATCGCACGCTCCGCTGGCTGCCGTTGTGGCTGTGGCTGCCGGCCTGGCTGCGGCGGCTGGTGCTCTCTGCCGTGCTGAGCAACCCGTACCGGCGCAAGCGGCTGATGGGCACGGTGGCGGTCTCGGCGGTCGGTATGTTCGGCCGCGGGCGCGGCTGGGGCCTCCCGCTGACCGCCTTCACCCTGTGCATTACCAGCGGCGGGATCTCCCGCGATGGTGACCGCGAGCTGCTGGCGCTGACGCTGAGCGTCGATCACGACGTGATCGACGGCGCTCCGGCGGCGCGTTTCGCCGAACGCCTGCGCAAACTGGTCGAGGCGGGATTGCCGGGATAGTGTTCAGTTGTCAGTTGTCAGAAAAAAGTAGCACAAGCCCCCGTGCTTGTGCTCAAGAGAGGAGTGAGGAGATAGGAGTGAGGAGTGCTTTGATCAAGGCTACGCTTTAATCCTCTCGCCTCGTTCCTCTCTCCCTTCTTGCTGATCTAAAACCAAATGCATGTAGCAAGCCACGCGCAACCAGGGACGGTTACGCTTCTGGCCACTGACAACTGACAGCGCTAACTGACAACCAACCTGTGTGGAAGGGCTCTCCGAGTCCGTTTCAAAGCCGACGTCGGTGGGTCGGGGACCCACCGCTACACATGGGTTCTCGCAATACCTTACGTTGAATACTGCCGGAAGAGCTTGGCATCGACGGACTCCGGACTGGTAACCTCAAGCACGGGGGCTTGCTTTACTGGATAATCGCAAGCACGGGGGCTTGCGCTGCTGCCGATGTGTTACCTTCACCCCAGTTTAAATGTCTATATAGATGTGGGGTGGAAGCGTAAAACCGCGTACTGGATC
>JAFGCY010000014.1 GCA_016932385.1 bacterium
CCTGATTCAGGGCGTTGTTAGATCAAACTCGCCTTTCGACATCGAGATTTTCCGCGCCAGGGGTTGATTCCCAACACGGTATCTACTATTTTGTCTGGACGCTCGCGCTTCCCTTTTCCCGTTAACCTTTAACCGTTAACCTTCCCCCGGGGCCCGTTCCCACCGTGCGGCCGACGCTTTCGATGCGCCGGCGGATCGCCTGGTGGAAGTCCTCTTCCGATTCCTGCAGGCAGGCCTTGGCCGGGTAGATCTCGTACAGGCAGCGGTACTCCGGCGGCGTCAGGTTCGGCATGATCACGTTCGCCCCGCGCATCAGGCCCAGCTCGCGGCCGCTCTCGTAATTCAGTGTCGCCAGCGCCGTCGTCGAGGGCAGGTTCGCCTCGGGGCACACCAGCCGCGTCAGCGCCAGCACCTTATACCCCATCAGCTCCGTGGCCGGCACCTGCTCGCCGTCCGCCAGCGGCTGCACCCATTCCCCGCGGCCGATGGGCGTCGCGGGATGCGCCAGGTACGGCCCGACGCCGATCATGTCCAGGTCCAGCTCCCGGAACAGCGCGATGTCGGCGGCAAGGCTTTGGTAGCTCTGCCCGGGAATGCCGATCATCACCCCGCTGCCCGCCTCGTAGCCCAGCTCCTTGAGCACGCGCAGCCGCGCCAGGCGGTCGTCGAGCCGGCCGGGCTGGCCGTCGGTACCGGGATGGATCCGCCCGTAGAGCTCCGCGTCACTCGTCTCGAAGCGCAGCAGGTAGCGGTCCGCCCCCGCCGCGCGCCACAGCGCCAGCTCGTCGGCATGGCGCTCGCCCAGGCTCAGCGTCACCGCCAGCTCTGTTTCCGTCTTGATGCGGCGGATCAGCGCCGCCAGCCAGTGCGCGCGGATACCCCAGTCCTCACCGGACTGCATCACCACCGTGCCGTAGCCGTACTCCACCGCGCGCTCGACGCAGCCCCAGATCTCGTCTGCGCTGAGCCGGTAGCGCTTCACGCCCGTATGCGGCGCGCGGATGCCGCAATAGCCGCACTGGCGCGCGCAGTGGTTGCTGATCTCGATCAGCCCGCGCAGATGGACCGCGTCTCCAACATGTTGCTTTCGCGCGGCGTCGGCCAGCGTCCAGAGTTCCTCCAGCCGCGCCACGTCGGTCTCCGTCAGCCAGCGGAGGATTTCGTCACGCGTGATCATTTCCGGCTCCGCGACCGGACAAGGTCCAGCGCTGCCGGGAACGGCTCCAGCGCGCGCTCGAAGATGCCCAGGCTGTAGCTGATCGTCAGGCCGTAGTTGGTGACCGGCACGCCCTGCTCGCGGCAGCGCATGATGCGGCTTAAAACTTCGCGCCGGTTGGTGACGCAGGCGCCGCAGTGGATCACCAGGCTGTAGGGCGTCAGGTCCGCCGGGAAGTCGTGGCCCTGCACCGTCTCGAAGTCGAGCTTGGCGCCGACGTATTGCGTCAGCCAGCGCGGGATCTTGACGCGGCCGATGTCGTCGCCGATCGGATGGTGGCTGCAGGATTCCGCCACGAGGATGCGGTCGCCGCCCTTCAAGTCCTCGATCGCCAGCGTCCCCGCCACCTGGGTGGTCAGGTCGCCCTTGAAGCGCGCGAACAGGATCGAGAAGCTGGTCAGCATGATCCCGCGCGGCACGTCGGCGTCGACCTTCAAAAACGCCTGACTGTCCGTGACAACGAGTTTCGGCGGCTCCTTCAGCCGATCCAGCGCGGCGCGCAGCTCGCGCTCCTTGACCACCAGCGCCAGCGCATCGGTGTCCAAGAGGTCGCGGATGCTCTGCACCTGCGGCATGATCAGCCGGCCCTTGGGCGCCTCCTTGTCGATCGGCACGACGAGCACCGCCAGCTCGCCGGGCCCGACCAGGTCGCCGAGGATCGTTGGGTTGTTGATCAACTCGTCCGGCGCGGTGGCCAGGAGCGCCTGGCGGAAGTCGAGGATCCCCCGCCCTTCCGGCGCGACGGTTTTGACGACGGGGATCCCGGCATCGGCCAGCCGCGCCAGCACGGCGGCGTCCGGCTCGGCCAGGTCGCATTTATTGAAGACGGCAATCACCGGAATCTCGCGGCGGGCAAGTTCCGCGCGCAGCTGTTCCTCGAACTCGCCCCACTCGCCGGCGGCGACGATCACCCCCAGGTCGGTGCGGTCGAAGACCTGCTCGGTGCGCTTGACGCGCTCGCTGCCCAGCGCGCCGACGTCGTCGATCCCGGCGGTGTCGATGAACAGCACCGGCCCCAGCGGCAACAGCTCCATTGGTTTCTCGACCGGGTCGGTGGTGGTGCCGGCGGTATCGCTGACGATGCTGACCCGCTGGCGCGTGATCGCATTGAGCAGGCTGGACTTGCCGGCGTTTCTCCGCCCAAAGATGCCGATGTGGATGCGCAGTCCGCGCGGGGCGCGTCTCATGCCGTTGGCTTCTTGTCGTATCGCATGGCGTTACTTCGGCGGCGGCGAGCCCAGGCGCATCACTGCCTCAGGGCTGATCAGCTCGTTGAATTGCTCATCGGTGAACAGGCCCTCGCCGACGGCGGTCTCGCGGATCGAGCGGCCGGTCTCGTGCGCCCGTTTGGCCAGCGCGCTGGCTTTCTCGTAGCCGATCACGGGCACCAGCGCCGTCAACAGCGCGATGCTGTTCTGGACCTGCTCGCGGCAGCGCTCCTCGTTGGCCTCGATGCCCATCACGCAGTGCTCGCGCAGGATGTGGCAGCTGGAGGCCAGCACGTCGACGCTCTCCAGCAGGTGGTCGGCGACCAGCGGCAAAAACGGGTTAAGCTCGAGGTTGCCCGAGGCGCAGGCGATGGCGATCGTCACGTCGTTGCCCAGCGCGATCATCGCCGCCTGGCTGACCGCCTCCGGAATCACCGGGTTGACCTTGCCGGGCATGATCGACGAGCCGGCCTGCCGCTGGGGCAGCCGGATCTCGCCCAGGCCCGCCTCGGGGCCGCTGGACAACAGCCGCAGGTCGGTGCAGATCTTCAGTAGCGAGGTGGCATGCGCCTTCAAGATCCCGCTGACCTCGACGAACACGTCGGCGTTCTGGGTGGCGTCGACCAGGTTTTCCGCCCGGGCGAAACCGATGCCGGTCAGCTCACGGAGCACCTCGCCGACGCGGAAGATGTACTGGCGGGGCGCGGCCTGGGAAGTGCCGATCGCCGTGCCGCCGAGGTTGATCACCCGCAGGCGCTCCTCGCATTTGTAGATCCGCCAGCGGTCCCGGGCCAGCGCCTCGGCGTAGGCGCCCATCTCGCGGCCGAGCGTGGTCAGCACGGCGTCCTGCAGCTGGGTGCGGCCGATCTTGACGACGTGCGCGAACTCCTGCTCCTTGTCCTGGAAGGCCTCCTGCAACCCGGTGACCTGCTCCTCCAGCCGGCGGATCTGCCGGATCACCGCCAGCTTCATCGCCGTCGGATAGGTGTCGTTGGTGGACTGGTGCAGATTGATGTCGTCGAGCGGCGAAACGCGGTCGTAGTTACCCAGCGGCTCGCCGAGGATCAAAAGCGCGCGGTTGGCCAGCACCTCGTTGACGTTCATATTCAAACTGGTGCCCGCCCCGCCCTGCAGCAGGTCGACGACGACGTACTCGTCCAGCTCGCCGCGGCTCAACTCCAGGCAGGCCTGCTCGATCGCGTCGGCCTTGGCCGGGTCGTCGGCCCAGGCGCCGACCAGCCGGTTCGTCTGGGCGCAGGCCAGCTTGACCGTGCCGTAGGCGTGGACCAGCGCCCAGTGCGGGGGGCGGCCGGCCAGCGGGAAGTTCTCGATCGCGCGTTGCGTGTGCACGCCGTAGAGCGCATCGGCCGGCACCTGGACCGTGCCGAGCATATCCTGTTCCGTGCGGTATTCAGCCATCGTTATAGCTTACATCACTTAAGGTTTTGCGCAACCACTCTAAACGAAAACATCGCGCTCGTCGGCGCGCACCTGTTCGATCAGCCGCTCGGCGGTTTTCCGGTTGGCCGGGTCCATCTCCGTCAGACGCTGCGCGATCAGCGCTTCGCCGGCGGCCCGCGTCTCAGCGGAAGCATAATCCAGCAGGTACTCCTGGAACGTGGACAGCGCGTTGCAGTCGCAGTGCGCCTTGATCAGGCCCGGCTTGGCCAAGTCCATGAAATCGGCGCCGGTGCGGCCCAGCCGGTAGCAGGCGGTGCAGAAACTCGGCACGTAGCCCAGCTTGCTGATATCGCGCACGACCTCGTCCAGCGGCCGGTGGTCGCCGAGGCTGAACTGCCCGCTAACCTGCTCGTTGACCGGCTCGCCCTCGTGGTAGCCGCCGGGATTCGTGCGGCTGCCGGCGCTGATCTGGCTGACGCCCAGCGCGAAGGTCTCGCGGCGGATGTCGCTGGTCTCGCGCGTGCTCATGATGATGCCGGTGTAGGGCACGGCGATCCTGATCAGGGCGACGATCTTGCGGAAATGGATGTCGCTGACGGCGAACGGCGGGTGGCTGGCCAGGTCGCTTCCCGTGGCCGGCTCCAGCCGCGGCACGCTGATCGTGTGCGGGCCGACGCCGAACTTGGCTTCGAGATGGGCGGCATGCTGCATCAACGCCATCAGCTCGAAGCGCCAGTCGAACAGGCCGAACAGCACGCCGACGCCGAGGTCGTCGATGCCGGCCTCCATCGCGCGGTCCATCGCAGAAAGCCGCCAGTCGAAGTTCTTCTTCGGACCGGCGACGTGCACCGCCATGTAGGTGGCGCGGTGGTAGGTCTCCTGGAACAGCTGGTAGGTGCCGATCTGCGCGGCCTTGAGCTGTTTGAACTCGTCGACCTCCAGGGGCGCGATATTGACGTTGATCCGCCGGATCTCGCCGTGGCCGACCTTGGTGTTGTAGACCGTGGCGATCGCGTCGAGGATGTACTGGAAGCCCTGCTGCGGCAAGGCCTCGCCGGCGACCAGCAACACGCGCTTGTGCCCCTGCTCCACCAGAATGCGGACTTCCTCCGCGATCTCCGCCTGGGTCAGCGCGCGGCGCGGGATCTCCTTGTTCCGCACGCGGAAGGCGCAGTAGACGCACTCGTTGCAGCACATGTTGCTGACGTAGAGCGGCGCGAACAGCACCAGCCGCGGTCCGTAGATCTCGTTCTTCACGTAACGCGCGGTCTCGAAGATCTCGCTTAGCAGTTCGGGATCGCTGACCTGCATCAGGACGGCCATCTCCGCCATGCCGATGCCCTTGAGCTCGCGGCCCTTGGCCAGGATCTCCCTTACCCGCGCGCTGTCATGTTGCCCGGCCTGGCTTAAGGTCTGCCAGATCAGGCTTTCGTCGAGCCAACTTGTCTCGTTATTCGTGTGCATTGGTTGCTCCCGCTGGGTTGGACTCAGGCCCACCATGGCGGCCGGCAATCTTAGTACCGGCCCTCAGTGCAACATGTGTTATCCGCTATTCGGCGCCGGGTAGCGGCTGGGGGATCGCGAAACCGAACTCGGCCCAGCGGCCGGGCTCGGATTCCGCCCAGACGCGCCCGCTGTGCAGGCGCAGGATCTGCCAAACCGTGTAGAGGCCGACCCCCGTGCCTTTCTGCTTGCGCAATTCAGGCTGGTTCAAGCGTGAGAACTTGCGAAACAGGTTGGGCTTCTCCGTCTCGGGAAAGCCCGGGCCCTCATTCCAGACCCGCACATTAAAACCGGTCTTGGTGCGCTTGATCGTGACGCGGATCGTGCCGCCCTCGCGCCCGTATTTGACCGCGTTGCCCAGCAGGTTGATCATCACGACCAGCATCAGGTCGGGATCGACCTGGACGATCAGCGGCTGCTCCGGCACGTCCAGCTCCAGGTTAGCGCCGTTGACCTCCAGCTGGCCGCTGACCATGTCCAGCGCCTGGCTGAGCACGTTTTCGGCAAAGTTCACGTCCGGATGGATCCGCGGAGTCAGCTCGCCGCTCTCGAGGCGCGAGAGGTCCAGGTATTCGCGGATCAGGCTCAGCAGGTACTGGGCCTTGGTGATGATCTTGTTGATGTGCTGCTCCTGCTTGTCGGTCAGCTCGCCCAGAAAGCCCTGGACCAGCAGCTTGCTTTCCATCACCATCGCCGCCAGCGGGTTTTTCAGCTCGTGGCTGACGAAACCGAGGATCTCCTGGTAGGCCTTGTTGGTGGCGGTCAGCTCGTCGATCAGGGTCAGCTTCAACAGCAGCTGGGCGATCCGCGTGCTGATCGAGGACAGCAGGATGATTTCATGATAACCGTAGGCGTAAGGCTTGTTGCTGGACTGGACCAACAGGCCCAGGCAGTCGTTGTTGACGCAGAGCGGGCTGATGATGCAGGAGCGCGATCCGCGCTGCCGTAACAGCTCCAGCCAGTGGTTGGCGGGCAGCGGCAGCGGCAGGCGGTCGACGTCGCCGTAGATTTGGGGCTTGTTCTGCTGGATCGCCAGGCTCAGCGCCTTGTCCGGCAAGGCCACCTCGAACCCCTCGCGCAGGGTCAAGTCGCCCACGGGCTCATACGACCAGTGTACGTAGGCCGAACTCCGGTCCTCGCGGACCAGAAACAGCACCAACCGGTCGCCGGGCAGGCCCTCGCCGAGGACCTCGTTGAGGAACTCCATCATGCCGGAAATCGACGTGGCCGACGGCAGTTCCTCGGCGATCCGGTTGAGCATCGCGCGCTCCCGCGCGTTGAATTCGTCCGCGACCGGTCCCATCACCCCCGGCTGGAAGAAATCCGTCAGTTTACTGCGGTCGCGGTACACACATACTCCCTAGCCACCCGAACAAACCCGGCGGAGCGCTGGACGCCGCCACCACTCCGCCGGATTTTGCAGCCTAATTGATGACCTTGCCACGCTTAGTGTAATGCGTGTGCAGCAGTTTGTGACTAACATGGCCGCACGGACCGTCGGTCAGGAACTCGTTGTAGAGCTTGATGATCGCCGGATTCTCGTGCGACTTACGCACTTCGTAAGCCGCGTCCTCGGAATAGATCGCCTTGGCGCGCGCGGCGCGGATCTCGGGATTGGTCGGGATCGGCTGGCCGCCGCCGCCGAGACAACCGCCCGGGCAGGCCATGAACTCGATGAAGTGGCAGTGGCTGAACTTGCCGCCGGCCTTGATGTCTTCCATCACGCGCTTGGCATTGGCCGTGCCGTGAACGACCGCCATCTTCAGCGTAGCGCCGTCGAGCCAGTCCCAGTTGGGCACGAGGTGCTTGAGCAATGCGGGCACCGGACCCACCTTCGGCACCCGCAGTTCGACATACTTGATGCCTTCGAAACCGCGCACCGGAATGATGTCGGCATGCTCGAAGATGCTCTCGACCTTCTCGCCGGTCACCAGCTCGATCACCGTGCGCAGCGCCGCCTCCATCACGCCGCCGCTGGCGCCGAAGATCACGCCCGAGCCGGTGGCCGTACCGAACGGATCGTCGAAGTCGCTCTTGGGCAGGTCCGGCAGGTGCATCCCGCCTTCCTTGATCATCTGGCCCAGTTCGCGCGTCGTCAGACCGTAGTCGATGTCCTTGAAGCCGCTGTCGTTCATCTCCGGCCGGTTGCACTCGTACTTCTTGGCCGAGCACGGCATCAGCGCCACGGTGACGATGTCCTTGGGATCGATGCCCTTGTGCTGGGCGTAATAGGTCTTAATCACGGCGCCGAACATCTGCTGCGGGCTCTTGCAGCTCGAAACGTGGGGGATGTACTCGGGATAGAAGTGCTCGAGGTACTTGACCCAACCCGGCGAGCAGCTGGTGAACTGCGGCAGCGCCACGTGTTCGTCCTTCTCGACGAGCGCCTTGTAGAGGCGCGTGATCAGCTCGGTGCCTTCCTCGATGATCGTCAGGTCGGCGGTGAAGTTGGTGTCGAACACGGCATCGAAGCCGCACTCGCGCAGGGCGGTGTTCATCTCGAACGTCAGCGGCACGCCCGGCTCAAGGCCGAAACACTCGCCGATGCCCGCGCGCGGGCTGGGCGCCGTCTGGATCACGACGTGCTTCTGCGGATCGTCAATCGCCCGCCAGATCTCCTCGCGCGGGTCGTTGGCGGTCAGGGCGCCGGTCGGGCAGCGGTTGATGCACTGGCCGCAGTTGATGCAGACCACGTCCGCCAGCGGCTTGCTCATGAAGGTGTCGATACGGGTATGCGCGCCGCGCTCGACGGCCTCCAGCACGCCGACTTCCTGCAGGTCGATGCAAGTCCGGACGCAGCGGCGGCAGAGCACACACTTGTTCATGTCGCGCACGACCGCATGGCTGGACAGGTCCTTCTCGAACAGCGGTTCTTCCGGATGGCCGAACAGGAAGCGCTCGGCACCGTACTGCTCGGCCAGGTTCTGCAGCTCGCAGTTGCCGTTGCGCTTGCAGGTGTAGCATTCGCCGTAGTGGTTGGCCAGCATCAGCGACACGATGTGCCGGCGCGCCTGGCGGACCTTCGGCGTATGGGTGTGGACGACGATCGGCTGGGTGATCGGATAGGCGCAGGACGCCTGCAGCGTGCGGAAGCCTTCGACTTCCACCACGCAGATCCGGCAGACGCCGGCGATGCAGAGGTCCTCGTGCGCGCAGAGCGTCGGGATCTGGATGCCGGCCTCGCGCGCGGCATCGAGGATGGTCGTACCCATCGGCACGCGGATCTCGTGGCCGTCGATGGTCACCTTGACCAGACCGCCGATCTTGCCTTCGACCTGCTGGGCCTTGATCATCTGGCGGCGCTGGCTGACCGGGGCGCGGCTGGCGTCGGCGCCGAAGCTGAATTCATAGCCGGCGTTCTCCGAGTCCGCCCAGTTAGCGATTTCTCCACGGCCCTTTTCCGGGGTGTTGGAGGTTTTCTTGGTGTCAGACATGTTCTTCTACTCCTTGAACCCGTTGGACTGATTCCGCCCCAAGACTTCGTCCGCGAAGTGCTCGGTAATCGACAAAAACGCATTGGCGGCAGACTGGCCCAGGCCGCACTTGCTGGCCAACTGCATCGTCTCGCCCAGTCTGCGCAGCTCGTGCAGGTGCGCGATCGAACACTCGCCCCGCTTGAACGCTTCCAGTCCCTTCAGGATCACGGGACAGCCGTCGCGGCAGGGCGTACACTGGCCGCACGACTCGTCGCTGAAGAATTCCATAAAGTTGATCGCCACCTCCAGCAGGTCGCGCTGGGGGCCGAAGACGATCACGCTACCGCCCGTGGCGATATCCTCGAAGCCGATCTTGCGGCCGAAGTCCTTGGCGGGAATGCAGTGCCCGGAGGCGCCGCCGATCTGGACGGCCTTGGCATCCTCGCCGCCGACCGTCTTGAGCAGGTCGGCCACGCTCACGCCGAACGGCAGTTCGTAAACGCCGGGCTGCTTACAATCACCGGAGACGCTGAAGATCTTCAGGCCCGGCGATTTCTCGGTGCCCTGGCCCTTGAACCACTCGGCGCCCTTGTCGAAGATCGTCGTGACCCAGGCCAGGGTCTCGACGTTGTTGACCGCGGTCGGCTGGCCCAGGAAGCCCGTGTCGACGGGGTACGGCGGGCGGTTGCGCGGCTCGCCGCGATGGCCTTCCAGCGACTCGATCAGCGCGGTCTCTTCGCCGCAGACATAGGCGCCCGCGCCCATACGGATCTCGATATCGAAGCTGAAGTCGTCCTTGCCCAGGATATTGAAGCCCAGCAGCTTGTCCTCGCGCAGCGCTTCCAGGATCTCCTCGAGCTGCGCCCGCAGGTACTGGTACTCGCCGCGCAGGTAGATCAGGCCCTTGGTGGCGCCGATGGCGTAGCCGCCGATCACCATGCCGGCAAAGACCAGCTTGGCGTAGTCGGTCAGCAGGATGCGGTCCTTGAACGTACCCGGCTCGCCCTCGTCCGCGTTGCAGACGAGGAACTTGTGCTCGTTCTGGGCCGCCGCGCAGAGGTTCCACTTGACGCCCGTGGGGAAGCCCGCGCCGCCGCGGCCCTTAAGGCCGGAGGAGGACACGGTGCCGATCACTTCGCTGCGCGATTTGTTCAGCGCGGCCTTGAGCGCCTTGTCAACATCGACCTTTTCATAGGTCAACGGTCCGACATGCGAGGTAATCATCAGTGCACCTCCTCTTGGATCGCGTAGATGCCGAAGTGCCCGCGGCACTCCTCCAGAATCTGGTGCACCAGTTCCGGCGTCACGCGCGTAAAGACGATGTCATTGACCAGCAGGGCCGGGCCCTGGTCACACATGCCCATGCAGGCGGTGTATTCCAGGCTGAACCGGCCGTCCGGCGTGGTCTGGCCGAACTTGATTCCCAACTCCGCCTCCAACTGACGGGCCACGCGGTCCTTGCCGGCCATGTCGCAGGAGATCGTGTTGCAAACGCGGATCGTAAATTTGCCGCCCGGCACGTCCTTGAGGAAAGCGTAAAAGGAAGTCACGCTGTAAACCTCGACGGGGTGGATGCCCAGCTCGTCGGCGATGACCTGCATCGCGAAACTGGGGATATAGCCATACTTGCGCTGCATCTCATGCAGGATCGGCATCAGCGAGCTGCGCTCGCGCCCCAGCTTCTCCACCAGGGTCTCGATCTCACAGCGCATCAGGTCGTGTTCGCTCTGTAACATGCTAGCCCTCCTTGCGAGCTAGAAGCTCGGCAACCTTCGCCACCAGAACGGCGGGGTCGATCGGCTTCTCCTGGAACTCGTCAACGGGAACCAGCTCGTTGTCCGGACCGAAGCGCATGCCAGTCACCTTGGCCACGCTGGTCAGCATCAAAATCGGGCAATCCTGGCCCTGACGGCGCAGATCCTGCGCCATGGCGATGCCATCGTCCGGCTCATCCATCATTACGTCGAGTACGATCAGGTCGGGCTTGAAGTCCTCGACCTGCCTCATACCCTCGACACGGCTATAGGCCGGGGCCGTGGCGTGGCCCTCCTTTTCCAGTACTAACTGGATCGCCTCGACGATATCCGTGTCGTCGTCAACGATTAAGATCTTTGCCATCGTTGGAATACAACCTCCTCACTCATGGTGGAGCGATATACATTTGAATACTAACACCGCATTCACGATAATTCAACCCGTTTATTCGAATATATGCACATATGCAATTATCCAATAATCCGGGTTTGCGGTCGAAAAATGCACTCAAGCGTGCGAAAACGGTCTGAATTTGTGACTTATAGCAGTAATTCCAGCCTGTTATCGCTCTTAACGATAACCGCCTATCATTACGACAGATGTTGCAACCGGCCATGCATTCACGTTTAATGTGCCCCTGCATACCGGTTTTCAATCTGCCAAATCTCACGCCACGGGCGCGGCGACGTCAAGTAACATGGAACGGGCAGCCACAACGGGCATTCAAGCGGCGCCCATGATACACCGTTACGCCCGTTTTGTGAACACCTTTTCTAAATTGCCGCGAAACTTTCCCGCCGCTCACGGCTTCCTACGGGCACACGAGGAGAACGCTATGGGCAATACATCGCGACGGGAGTTTCTGACCCAACTCGGCGCGCTGCTCGGGGCCGGCGGGGTGGCCCTGGCCGGCGGCACGGCGCTGTTGTGGCCCGCAAGGCCCCGGGCCGCCGACGGCAATCTGGACATGTGCTTCGACGGCAAGTGCGGGCGCAAGATCTTCGGCGAGACCCTGCCCCACGACAAGGTGGCGCGCTATTGGAACGAACTGCCCGGCGGAGCGGTCCATTGCGCGCTCTGCCCGTACAACTGCGTCCTCATGGACGGCGAGCGCTGCCGCTGCCAGGCCAAGGAAAACCACCAGGGCACGCTGTACGACATGGTCTACGGTTACGTGGCGACCATGCACCTCGACAGCGTCGAGAAGCTGCCGGTCTACCACCGTTTTCCCGGACTGACGACGCTGGCGCTGGGCACGGCGGGCTGCGGCCTGCACTGCAAGTACTGCCAGAACTGGCAGCTCAGCCAGGTGCCGCCGGAGAAGACCGAAAACTACCGCCTGCTGCCCGACGAGGTGATCGGGCTGGCCCGGCAGAACGGCGCCGCCGGAATCGCCCTGGCCTATACCGAGCCGCTCACGTTTTTTGAGTACGCCTGCGATATCGCCAAGGCGGCGCGCAAAGCTGGCTTGAAGGTTTTCATGGGCACGGGCGGATTCGCGATGCCCGATCCGGCCCGTGAAATAGCCAAACTCGTCGATGGCGTCGCGTTCGGATTAAAAGGTTTCACGGACGAATTCTATGGCGATGTGGTCGGCCCGGGGGTGCGGCTGGAGCACATCCTGGCCAGCCTGGAGGCCTTCAAGTCCGCCGGCGCGCACATCGAGGTCGCCAACCTGATCGTGCCCACGAAAAACGATGCCGAAAGCGACATCCGGGCCCTGGCGCGCTACGTAAAACAAACCCTCGGCAGTGAAACGCCGCTGCATTTCCTCAAGTTCTTCCCGCATTTCCAGCTCAAGCAGCTGCCACCGACGGGCCAGCGGATCCTGGAGACCGCCGAGGCGATCGCCCGTGAGGAGGGGCTGGCCTACACCTATATCGGCAATCTGCCCGGCCACCGCGCCAACAACACCTACTGCCCCCACTGCGGGGCGCTGGTGGTTCAGCGGATCGGCTTCCGCGTGCTGGCGGTGAATATCGACGACCACGGAAACTGCCCCAACTGCGTGAAACCCGTCGCCGGAATATTCACTCCAAGACATATCAGCAGATGATGTGGAATGGTGCCTGAGATGTGGCAGAGATGCGTCCTGTATGTAACCGTAGCCGCCTTGGCCGTGATGACGATCCTGGCCCTGGCCGCCTACAGCCCGACTTCGGTGAACCTGGGCCAGCGCGCCTATGCCAAGGCCGCGCCCGTCGAACCGGAATTGCCCGACAACCGGTTGCTGCATGACCAGGTCTCGTTGTGCAATCTGATCGACGCCCTGTGGCTGGAGCATGAGCAGCTGGAGAAAACCACGGCGATCCTGCGGGAATACACGCCGGAGATCGAGAACCTCTACAACGAGATGGAAACGGCGCACACCAGCGCCGAGTTCGGTTCGGCGATGGCCGAACTGCGCGACACGCTGATGGCCGGCCAGCAGCCGGACGAAGAGCTCAAACGGCGCGTCAACAGCCTGTCCGGCACCGGCTATGACCTGCGCCTGCGCTACCAGGAAACGCAACGCCTGGCGGCCGAGGAGCTAATGCCGATCCTGACCGAGAACCAGTTGGTGATCCTCGGCGAGTACAAGCCCTGCCTGTTCAACCAGAACGACCCGCTGAATCCCGAGCGCGTAGGCCAGGCCTCGGCCTCGGGCCTGATGATCGACAAGCTGAAGGAAGCCCGCAACCGGCCGGCGCGGATGTCCGACGCGGAGTTCCACGACCGCGTCGAGCGCGGCCTGAGGCGGCTGGCGGAGCTGAGCGCGCGGGCTACGCCGTTCGACGTGGACGTCGAAGAAGAAGTAGCGCGCCTGCGCGGCATCTTCGAGCGCGCGCTGGCGATGAGCGACGAGGAGTTCGCGCTGGAGGCCGAGTCGCTGGCCGCGGAGATGTCGATCTACCTGGAGACGCGCGACCAAATGATCGCGGACCACTACAACCTGCCCAGCGGGCCGCGCGACCGCCGCCTGGAAAAACTGGCCGGCATGGTGGTGATCCCCGGCGCACTCGAGGTTTTCCAGACGGAACTGCTGGACGCAGATTAATATATCTTCCATGACTGAGCCCACCGACCGCGCGCTGGAACCCCCGGGCGGCCGGTGGACGGTACACTTCTGGCCCGCCTTCACCCTGGGCTCGATCGCGCTGATCGCCCAGACGATCCTGGCCCGCGAGGCGATGGCCGCCGCCGCCGGCCACGAGCTGATGTTCGGCGTGATGCTGGCGGGCTGGCTGGCCGGCCAGGCGCTGTGCCTGGTGCTCACCTGGCGGCTGGGCGCCCGGCTGAGCCGGCTGTGGGCGCTGCTGGCGGCCAGCCTGGCGCTGCCGGCGAGCCTGGTCCTGCTGCGTGGACTGACGTTTGCGCTTAGCCCCGCCGACGGCACCCGTCCGGCCCTGCTGACGATCGCGCCGGTGGCGCTGCTCAGCGCCCTGCCCGTCGGGCTGGGCCTGGCGCTGGCCTTCTCCAGCATCTACCACCGCGCCCGGGCCGAACTGGGTGAGCGCGCGCTGAAGGCGGTCTACGCCATGGAGACGGCGGGCTTCCTGGCCGGCGGCGTCCTCTGGACGTTCGGGCTGGCGGGCCGCGTGCCGCACGACCTGGTGCTGTTCATGCTGCCGATGCTGTTCATCATCGGCCTGGCGGTCCGCTGGCAGCACTGGACGCGGCATCTGCTGGCCAGCGCGGTGATCATGGGCGCGTTCTTCGCGCTGCTGCTGTGCTGGGCGCTGAGCGGGATGGGCCTGCGCCGGCCGCCGGCGGCGGGGCTGGAATTGGTCCGCGCGATGTCGGGCCGCCAGGCGCACTGGCTGGTTGCGCGCTACGACACCGAGGTCAGTTTCTACCGCAATGGACGGCTGACGGGCAGCTCCGGCCAGCCGGAGATGGCAGCGGAGCGGGTACTGCTGCCGCTGGCGGAGTGTTTAAGGTCAACCGCCGGGCCGGCCGTTGTACGTAAAGCTTTGCATATCGGGTTGCGGTGGCCGGGGGTGGACTCTGTCGCTGAGCAGGTGGACAACGTCGAGTTCACCTGGCTGGAGAACGATGCGCTCTACGGCGAAATGTACCGCGATTACGCCGGCGGGCGGCAGGCCGAGCCCGTTCATGGCAGCCCGCTCGAGCGGATCGCAAGCGGGGCGTACGACCTGATCATCCTCGACCTCGGCTCGCCCGCCAGCCCGGACGTGGAATGGGCCTACAGCCGCCGCTTCTTCCGCTACTGCCGCGACCACCTGCCGCCGGACGGCGTGCTGGCCTTCAGCCTCGACGCCGAGGAGAATTACAACTCGCCGGCGCTCACGGCGCTGGCCCACCGCATTTCCGGCGACCTGGCGGCGGTGTTCCCCCGCGTCGCGGTCGCGCCGCCGGTGCCGGTCTGGTACTTCGCCGGCAATGCCGCGGCGCAGCTGACGCTGGATCCCGCTCAGATCGAGGCCCGTCTGGCAGCTCGGGGCATTGCGAATACGTTCATGTCGCGCTGGATTCTGGCGGACCGGCTGGCCCCGGAGCGCGCCGCCGCCTGGCAGTCCGCCGGGCTGGCCACCGACTCCGCCGACCTGGCGCCGCTGGCCCTGGCCGCCCTGCGCCTGGAGCTTTTGGCGAACGACCCGCGCCTGGCAACCGCGATCGGCTGGCTGGAAGCCAACCGCCTGGCGCTGGGCGGCGTGCTGATCCTGATCATGCTGGGCTGGCCGCTGCTGATCGTCGCCACCGCGCCGGCAGGCCGGACGAGCCGGCCGTGCGCCCTGGCCTACCTGGCCGGCTTCACCTGCCTGGCGGCGGAGATCGCCCTGGCCTGGAAGCTGCAGGCGGCGACGGGCCAGCTGTACTGGCTGGTGGCGCTGCTGACCGCGCTGGTGCTGGGCGGCCTGTTCGCCGGCACCGTGCTGGCGGGGCTGCGGCTGGGCGACCGGTTGGTGCTGAGCACGCTGGTGGTCCTGCTGGCGGCGACGGCGCTGGTCTGCTGGGGCGGCGGATTCGATCCGCTCAGCCTCGGCGCGCTCTGGGCGCTGGCCGCACTGGTGCCGCTGGCGCTGGGCTTGATCCTGGGCCGCCTGCTGGCCCAACCGGGCGATCCCTTGAAACTCTACGCCGCCGACCTGCTCGGCTCGGCACTGGCGGCGCTGTTGGTCGGCACGATCGGCATGCTGGTCTGGGGCGCGCCGGCCTGCCTCGCCGCGCTGGCCCTGGCCTGGTTGAACGCCGCGGTGCTGTGGCGTAAACCCCTGCCCGTACCGGTATAATGTCCCAGTGATCTTCGCAGGAGAACGGCATGGCTGACACCCGGCGCGAATTTCTGGCGAAACTGGCACTCGGCGTAGGCGGAGTGGGCTTGGGCCTGGGCGCCCACGGCGGCGTCTGGTCGCAGCTGGCCGGTGACGACGGCATCGCCCACGCGGCCCCGCCGGCGGGCAAGTCCGTCTGGGCCGAAGGCCAAGACCCCTACCAGACCACCGTCGCGGCGGTCAAGAAACTCGGTGGCATGGGCCGCTTCGTCAAAAAGGGCCAGCGCGTCGCCCTGCTGCCCAACGTGGGCTGGAACCGCAAGCCCGAGCAGGCCGCCTGCACCCACCCCGAGGTACTGCGCGCGGTGATCGAGCTGGTCGCGGCCGAGGACGCCAAGAGCATCACCGTCTTCTGCAACCCCTGCAATCCGATCCGCGCTTGCCTGGACAACTCGGGCATCGGCGCGATGGTGGATAAAAGCGCGGCGCGTTTCGAGGTGATCAACGACCAGGGCTGGCGGCTGCGAAAGGCGGTCAAAGGCTGCACGTTCATGCAGGAAGCGCACGTCTACCGGCTGGTCGACGACTGCGAGGTGCTGATCAACATCCCGATCGCCAAGCACCACGGCGGCGCCCAGCTGACGATGTGCTGCAAGAACCTGATGGGCCTGGTCCAGGAACGCCATGTGATGCACCAAAAGCTGCACGCGGCGATCGCCGATCTGACGATGATGGTGCCGCACGCGCTGTGCGTCATGGACGCGACGCGGATCCTGACCGCCAACGGCCCCAGCGGCGGCAACCTCAAGGACGTCAAGAAAATGGACACCGTGGTCGCCGGCACGCATCCGGGCGAGGTCGACGTGCTGGGCTGCTCGCTGTTCGGCAACCAGCCCGGCGACATCGGCTACCTGCGGATGCTCGGCGAGCGCAATTTCGTCAACCTCGATCCGGCCAAACTCGACGTGGACTATATCAAGGCATGAGCAAGCCGGCCCGCCGCTATTTACGCTGGAAGCCCCTGCGCATCATCGTGCAGACGGTGGCGTTCGTGGCGGTCTTCGGCTATTTCCTGAGCCTGGTCTACCCGCTCCAGCCGCCCTGGCCGGCGGACGCGCTGTTCCAGCTCGACCCGCTGTCGCACCTCTACCTGCTGGTCAGCGGCGAGGGGCTAAAGAGCTGGATCTGGGCGCTGTGTGCGCTGGTGCTTTTATTCGTCTTCGCGCGGATCTTCTGCGGCTGGCTCTGCCCGCTGGGCGCGCTGCTGGACCTCGTCAGCGGCATCCGCGGGCGCCTGAAGCTGATCAACGGCAGCCGGATCGGGCCGCGCCCGGCCGACGGCGACTTCCTGCTCCAGCCGCAGAAAGCGCGCCAGAAATCGGTGCTGCCGCCGTACTTCAGCGTGTACCTGCTGCTGTTCCTGCTGGTGCTGGCGGCGCTGGGCCTGCCACTATTGTGGCTGTTCGATCCGATCGTCTTCTCCTTCAAGTTCCTGACGGTGGCGGTCCTGCCCGTGCTCGACGAGCCCCTGCGGGCCGCCTTCAACGCGCTCGACAACCGCTTCTACCAGGCGGAATGGTGGTATCCAGTCCAGGACGGCTACCAGCGGCTGTTCTCGGTCAGTCAGCGGCCGGTCTACACCGACACCGTGCTGTTCCTGCTGTTCGGCGCGGTGATCCTCGGGCTGGAGTTCTTCCAGCGGCGCTTCTGGTGCCGCTATATCTGCCCGCTCGGAGCACTTCTCAAGCTGGCGTACCTGGTCCATCCGCTCAAGCGCCGGCTGGCCGATGAATGTACACTGTGCCTGAAGTGCGACACGACCTGCCACTTCGGCGGCACGACGGAGCAAGACTGCGTCTACTGCATGGAGTGCATCGACGAGTGCCCGGCGCGCGCCGTCACGTTCCTGCCGCAAAAAAACGCCGCCGAGACCCGGCCGGCGAAGGATAAGCAACCGGCCGCGGACAAGCCGGCGGACAAGCCGAATGCGCGCGAGCCCTACCGCCGGCGCCTGACCGGCGCGAATCCGCCCGCGCGCGTCTCGCGCCGCCTGCTGTTGCAGTACGGCCTGGGCGGCCTGGTGGCCTACCCCGCCCTCAACCTGCTCGACGGCCGCCGCGAACTGCCGGTGGACTTCCTCAGGCCGCCGGGCGTGGTCGACGAGGCCAAGTTCACCGACCTGTGCATCAAGTGCGGCCAGTGTCTGAAGGCCTGCCTGACCAACGGGCTGCAGCCCGCGCTGACCGAGGCCGGGATGAGTGCCCTCTGGACCCCGCGGCTGATCCCGCGGATGGGTGAGTGCGAGTGGGGCTGCAACGTCTGCGGCCAGGTCTGCCCGACGGGCGCGATCCCCGACCTGCCACTGGCCGAGAAGCAGGAGGCGCGGATCGGCTGCGCCTGGATCGACAAAATGCGCTGCATCCCCTACATCGCCAAGTACCCCTGCACCGTCTGCGAGGAGCACTGCCCGACCGCCGACAAGGCGATCAAGTACCGCGAGAATTACGTGACGGGCGAGGACGGCGAGCGCGTGCTGGTGCAGCGGCCCTGGATCGACGAGGTACTGTGCACGGGCTGCGGCATCTGCGAGCGCGTCTGCCCCGTGCCGGGCCTGGCCGCGGTGCGCGTGTTCCGCCGGCCCCCGGGCCCGGCGTACGGCGATACGGAGGGGGAATATGGCGGATACGGCGGCGGTGGTGATCCCTATGGCCTGGGTGGTTAACAACGACGAATTAGCACAAGCCCCCGTGCTTGTGCGGGACCAGGTTTAAGGGAAATGGTTAAAGGGGAAAGGGACTAGGCACTAGGCACCAGGGACTAGGCTGGATGCGGGTTTATCGCAACCGGAATTAATCGAGCAATGCAACAAACCCATCCACCGACATCCCGGCTTGGCGAATAATGGCGCGCAGGATACCGGGAGCCAGTTCGCGGTGATCCGGCACCGTTACTCGACTGGCAGGATCAAGGCGCTTCATCACGATGTGGCTGCTTTTATCACGGGCGATAACAAAGCCGGCCTGTTCCGGGACGCGCACGCATTGCCTGCCCGAAATAACCGGCAACTTGCTCATACCGCGACGATCATCGCTAAGAAGCTGTCCTCGGGAACCGGCTCGCCGTCGTCGCGCAACGACTCGATGTACTCGGCGATCGCATCCTTGATGTTGTAAATGGCCTCGTCGCGCGTCTCCCCCTGGCTGACACAACCGGGCAGGCTGGGGCATTCCGCAACCCAGTAGCCTGTTTCGTCCGGATAAAGAATGATCTGTCGCATAGGCACTCCGTTTGATTGTACCGTCTGGTGCTGGATAAGTTGTCAGTGGTCAGAGGTCAGAATAATGATCAACGCGAGCCCTTGAGCCTTCTGCCTTGAATCTTGAACCTGATCGCGCGCACCGCCTTGTGCCCTACCGCCAGTAGAGCAAGCCCCCGTGCTTGCGAATAGGTTTAAGTTGTAAGTTAAAGTATAAGGGCTTTGCTCGCTATTGAGATCTTGGTATTTGTATCTGCTCTTCAGAATTCTTAAAAAAACGGAAACGAATGCGACAAATCATCCAGGCACGGCAGCTTTCAACGTCCATATGCTTACGACTTAAACTTAAACTTGCCAAATCGTCCACAAGCACAGAGGCTTGTGCTACCCCGAGGAAGGGCGAAGTCCCGCCATGGCGGGACTTCGCCCCTACGACTATACAAGTGTGTAGTTTTTATGTTATACTACACACGTGTATAGCTCGCGGATAATTTTACTGGCCGACCTGGACTGTTTCTTCGTCGAGGTCGAACGCCTGCACCGGCCCGACCTGCGCTCCCGGCCGGTGGTGATCGGCGGCGAACCCGGCAAGCGCGGCGTGGTGGCGGCCTGCAGCTATGAGGCCCGGGCCCTGGGCATCCGCAGCGCGATGCCGATGGCCGAAGCCTACCGCCGCGCCAAGGGGCGCCGCGACGTGGCGTTTCTGCACCACGGCCTGCACGGCAACTACACCCTCTACAGCCGCCGCGTGCAGGACATCCTGCGCTCCGAGACGCCCGCCTTCCGCGCCAAGAGCATCGACGAGTTCGAGATGGACGTCAGCGGCTGCGAGCGCCTGTTCGCCGGCCGCCACGGCGGGATCGTCGAGTTCGCCGAGCACCTGCGCGCCCGCGTGCGCCGCGAGGTGGGGCTGAAGGTCTCGGTCGGCATCGGCCCCAGCCGCATCGTCGCCAAGATGGCCAGCCGCCACGCCAAGCCCGACGGCGTGTTCCGCGTGCTGCCCCACGAGGTGGAGCGTTTTCTGGCCCCGCACGACGTCCAGGACGTGCCGGGCATCGGCCCGGCCACCTCCACCGCGCTGCGCGCGCGCGGCGTGCATACCGTCGGCCAGCTGCTGGAGCTGCCGCCGGCGGTCGTCGGCCGCGGCTTCGACATCGGCATCAGCGGGTTGGTCACCAACCTCAGGGAGGGCGACGGCGACTGGCAGCGCCGCCGCGAGGGCCTGGGCGCGTTCGGCACCGGCGACGAGGCCGGGACGCTCGACGGGCCGGCCCGCCGGCGCAGTATGCCCAAGAGCATCGGCCACGAGACCACCTTCGAGCGCGACATCATCGACCCGGCCGTGCTGGAACAGACGCTCTGGCGGCTGACCGAGGACGCCTGCCGGCGGATGCGCGAGCAGGACCTGCGCGCCCGCCACGTCACGGTGCGCATCCGCTACAACGACTTCCAGACGCTGACCCACGGCGGATTCCTGGGCGAGGCCACCGACGCCGACAGCGCGGTTTTCCAGCGCGTGCTGGAGCTGTTCCACGAAGCCTGGACGCGCCGGCTAAGAATCCGGCTGGTCGGGGTGCGGCTGTCCCAGTTCGCCGCCGGTGCCAGCCAACTGCTGTTGTTCGCCACCCCGCGCGAACTGCGCGAGCAGCGCCTGTGCTCGGCCGTGGACGACATCCGCACCCGCTACGGCCGCGACGGCGTCCTGGTCGGCCCGGGCGTGTCGCGGATCACGCGCGCGCGGCCGGTGGAGGCCAACAGCACCGCCGGCATCCAGACCGGGTTTATGCCGATGCGGGGGTAGTGTAAGTAATAAGCGTAAGCGTAAGCCCGTAGCGGCGCCGGCCCCGACGCCGGATTAGCCTTGGGAAAAGGTTAAAGGTGAACGGTTAAAGGTGAAAGGGAGGGAAAAGGCACTAGGCACCGGGGACTAGGCTGGATGCGGGCTCCCATCTGTAGGGGCGATCACGCCATGGCGTGATCGCCCCTACACGTTGATGCCGCATCAACACAGGGCGCACAGTCCCGCCACACTCCGGCCGCGTCCGGGGCATGTGAAAGTGGAAAGTGAAAGTAGAAAGTACTCGTGGGCTGTATGTTGGCTGATAGGACTTTCCACTTTGACTTTCTACTTGTACTAGCTGTGTGGAAGGCGCCCCCGACGCCGTTCCCTGACGATCATTTTGCTCTTCTATAGACTACCTGTTCGGTGGGTGTGCTTGGGCTAGAATTAATAACCGAGTACGAACTTCAAACAGAGGACCGTATGGGGATACTTGGGATTCTGATTTATATCGGCATCATCTACTGGGGAGCACTTGTTGCTCAGATAGAAGAGATCACCTTCTGGAAAGCCTTAGGTGTAAGTTCCAAGGACGTTATTCACAGTTTCCAGCCTTGACGCTGGGGGTCGGTGGCCCAAAGAACTGTGTTTGCGATGTAAA
>JAFGCY010000103.1 GCA_016932385.1 bacterium
AGGGCACTGATCTACGAGTAAGGGATGGTCAATGACTTCCCGAGCGGCGGCAAAGTGTCACCTGGCCCTTTTCACATCATACAAGCGCGGCCTCCGTGCCGCCGGATCAGTTCTCAGTTATGAGCGTAGGATTGTCGGGGCGTCCCGCCTTGGCGGGACTGTGCGCCCAGTATCGATGCGGGTTCGTGGCAGCAGGGGTCAGGCTTGCCTGATCCACATTATTAAGGCAAACTACTTGTTTGCATGTGTGGAAGGGCTCCCCGAGCCCGTTTCAAAGCCGGGACGTACAATAGCCCCGCTCAGGCGAGGCTGTTGATTGTTTGCCACAGGCGGGGCCGCCCGTGGTACGTTTAATGACGCCTGTGCTATTTCAAACAAGGTGGGCGAGGCAAGCCGCGCCCCTACTGGCCCGAGGCACTGTCCAGATAGATATAGCCAGTAATAATGCGGCAGCCGGGCCGGCTGCCCTACGTGGGGGATTAGGACCACTCTGCGATACCCGGAGCACGGCCACGCCACGGCGGCCGCATCCGGCGCTCCAGGCATTAAAGGTCGCAAGCAGGGGCGCTTGCGCTACGGTAGTCTGAACGTCGTCGCGATGAGCCTAGCTCAAGCCAAAGAACGCGCGGATGATGTGGTTGGCCATGTCGGGATTTTCGCGCAGGCGGCGCGTCGAATAGGGGTACCAGTCCTTGCCGAACGGCACATAGACCCGGAGCCGGTGGCCCTGGTCGATGATCATCTTGCGCAGTTTCGGCTTGACGCCCAGGAGCATCTGGAACTCGTATTGCTCGCGCTTGAGGCCGTATTTGTCGACCAGCGCCATGCCGGCGTGCACCAGGTAGTCGTCGTGCGTGGCGATGCCGACGTAACAGCCCTGCCGAAACAGCTTGTCCAGGCAGGCGACGAAGTTCTCGCGCACGATCTGGTAATCGCGCCAGGCGATCTCGCGCGGCTCGATGTAGATGCCCTTGCAGAGCCGGATGTTGGCGCCCTCGGGCAGCTCGGCGATGTCCTTGAGCGAGCGGAACATGTAGGCCTGCAGCACCGTGCCGGCGTTACCGTACTTCTCCAGCATCATGCGGTAGATCTTCAGCGTCGTATCGGTATATGGATGATCCTCCATATCGATGCGGATCCAGTTGTGGTGCTGTTTGGCCTTTTCGTAGAGGTGCTCGTAGTGCCCGATGCAGGCCTGCTCGTCAATGTTCAGGCCGAGCATCGTCGGCTTGGTGCTGACGTTGGCGTCCAGCTTCTCGGCCTCGATCGCCTCGAAAACTTGGTCGTACTGCTCGACGTACTCCTTGGGTTTCTCCAGGTTGGGTACGGCCTCGCCCAGGACGTCGATCGTGGCCATCGCCCCTTCGGCGTTGAGTGCTTTCACCGTTTCCACGCAGGCATCGAGGTTGACACCCGCCACGTAACGCTTGGCGACGAACCCGACGACCGGCTTCGGGATGAGCGGCATGCATGTGACGACCAGGCGGCTGAACAGACCCATTCGTGAATTACCTCGTGCTGGAGTGGCTGGCCGGGCTGTAGTCTCGACAGCGGGTCAACCCGCCTGTCGATAATACGCCGGCCAAGGCCGCCTGTCAACACTTCACGAAGGCTCTCCAGCAGGCCCGTACCGAGGGTTACTGCTCTTCGCCGGTGTTCTCATGCTCGCGCTTCCAGGCCATGTATTGCTTGACGCCTTCATCACCCAGCAGCTCGCGCAATCCGGCGATCAGCTCTTCCTCGGAGACCGGTTCGCCGGCGTCGCCGACCTTCTCGTACGCGGTCTTGACCTTGGAGTTGTCCTTCTGGATCCAGATCAGCAAAGGATCGGACTCGGTAGCGTAGACCGTCATGCCCTGGATGACCTTGCCAGCGTTGTCCAGCAGCGTCAGCCGTCCGGTGTTCAGGTCGTAACGCCAGGGGAACTCATTATCCGAGTAGATCTCGCCGTTCTTGTGCGTGCGGAACACGGCATTGCCGTGGTAACGCAGCTGGATCATGATGAAGTAATCTTCGTTGTGGTCGACCTTGTAGCTGGGATGGTCCTCGCGATAGCTTTTCCAGTCGCCGAAAACCTTCGTCGGATGAATCAGGTCCTTGGGATCCGGATCGCGGTTAAGCCGGTTTTTGTTGGACTTGCTGGACGCGGCCGTGGTGTTGTCGGCCGTCGTCTTGGTCGTGCCCTGCTTGAGGGCCTGCTGGCCCGCGGCAGCCAACTGGCTGAGCATCTTGCGCACTTCGTCCTCGCGCGCCTGATGGCCGGTCTTGCCACTTTGGCTGATATTCAGGTCGACTTTGGCCGCGAGCATGCCCACGCCGATGCCATCACCGGGGAAGCCAGCGCCGGTCAGGACTTCCTTGGCGTCAATATAGCTGATGTTGTACTCCGGCGCGAGCGCGATGAGCATCTCCTGCGTCGTCATGTTCGTCGTGTCGATCTTCGGCTTGGGCGGGGGGGGCGGTTCCTGCGCCGCGGGCTCGGAGTCCATCGGCGGCTGCTCGCGACTGGCGAGGTCCTCGAACATGATCCGGACCGCAACTTCCGGCTCGGCGATTTTGGTGTGCGTTTCGGGATCGAGGACCATGCTGGCGCGCATGGCGAAATCCATCGGCGAGCCGATGACATCGCCGCGCGCGTTGAGGATCACGTCCTTTTCTTCGTTGTAAACGAAACCGTATTCGCCGGCCATCTCGGTGACCAGTGTAACCAACCGGTCACTCACATTCTCCGGGCGCACTTCACCGGTATTGGTGAAGGCGTCGTTTTCGCCGATCTCCGGCGGTGGCTCGACGGCGACCGTCTCTGCGCCATCGGCGTTGCCCAGCGCGGCATTCTCAGCTTGTGATTTGGCCTGGGATGTCTGGTTTCCGTCGCCGGTATCCTGGTCATTGCAGGCGGATAGCCAGAGGACGCATAACAGCAGTCCAATTATCGCCAAATGTCTCATGTCGCTTTCCTCCATCGGTTGCCGCAGCAACCTCTAATCAGGACGTTTTTTAACCGCCGCAGTTCATATGGTACCAAGCCGCGACGCTGATCTTACCTAACTTACGCGGGCTCCCGGCAGGACACCGCGTTCCGGCGTCAACAGCCCCATCCGGCCCTCGCTATCCGTGGCCGCCAGCAGCATGCCCTCGCTCAGAATGCCGCGCAGCTTGGCCGGTTTAAGGTTGGCAACGATCACAATCCGCTTGCCAACCAACTCCGCCGGTTCATAATGCAGCGCGATCCCCGCCACGATTTGCCGTTCACGCTCGCCGTCGTTGAGCGTCAGGCGAATCAGCTTATCCGTGTTTTCGACCTTCTCCGCCGTCAGCACCTCGGCCACGCGCAACTGGACGCGCCCGAAATCGTCGAAGGTGATCACATGCGCGCCGTCCTCAGCGGCGACGGGCCGGGCTGTGACTGGCGCCGGGGCTTGGTCCGGCGGGGCGGCGGCCTTGGCGGATTCCTCGCCGGCCAGGATCTTCTTGGTATCGAGCCGCTGGAAGACAGGTTGGCTTGCGTTGACCTTGTGGCCCGCCGGCGCGAGTTCCTCCAACGCAATGCTGCGCTGGTCCTCCAAGCAGCCCGCGAAATTCATGATTTGCCAGAACTGGTTGGCGGCCCGGGGCATGACCGGGTAGACCAGCAGCAATACCGAACGGATCGCGTTGACCAGGCGGTTGAAAACCGTGCTGATTTCATCATGGCGCTCGGGCTTTTTCTTCAGTTCCCAGGGCTTCTTGTCGTCGATGTATTTATTGGCCGCTCCGATCAGTCCCCAGATCGCCTGCAGCACCTCGGAGTAGCGCAGGTCCTGGTAATGCTCCAGCACCTGGCCGACCGTCTCGCGCCGGACCTGCTCGATCAACTCGTCGGCCTCGGTCACCGCCAGCAGTTCCGGGACAGCGCCATCGAACAGCTGATGCAACATGCTGACCGTGCGGTGCACGAGGTTGCCCAGGTCATTGGCCAGGTCGTAGTTGTAGCGGTCGATCAGCGCCTCGTGGCTGAAATTGCCATCCAGGCCCAGCGGTACCTCGCGTACCAGGAAATAGCGCAGGCCGTCGACACCCACGAGTTTCATCGCGTCATAGGGATCGACTACGTTGCCCAGGCTCTTGCTCATCTTCTCGCCGGCGAAGTTCCAGTAACCGTGGATTAGCTCCTGCCGAGGTAGCGGCAGGCCGTAGCTTTGGCACATCGCCGGCCAGATCACCGCATGGAACCAGGGGATGTCCTTGGCCATCGTATGCAGGTCGCAGGGCCAGAAGTTCGTGGCGGGTTGCGTCGCCAGATCGGCGCGCGTCGTTTCCCACAGCGGTTCACGCGTTTCCGAGGACTTGCCGTCGACGAAGGTTTTTTCGAAGGCGTCGATGTCGAAGCCGCTGCCGGTGACATAGGTCAGCAGCGCTTCCATCCAGACATAGAACACGTGGCCCTTGTCCCAGGGCAGCCGGATGCCGTAGTCCGTACTCGTCCGGCTGATGCAGATGTCTCTGAGCCCCTGTTTGATGCGGCTGAGCATCTCGTTACGGCGGAAGTCCGGTACGACGAAGGTTGGATTGACTTCGTGGAACTCCAGCAACCAGTCCTGGTATTTGCTCAGCCGGAAGAAATAGGCGTCCTCGGTCAAGTACTTGAGCCGCGGATGATTCTCGGGATCCTCGGGCACCTCGTCCTCATCGAGGAACCGGTTGTCGCTGGTATGGTACCAGCCGCTGTAGACATCCTTGTAGACATCGCCCTTGTCGTAGATCCGCTGCCAGAAGGTGCTGACCAGCCGCGCATGCTCCGCGTCGCTGGTGCGCACGAACCGTACGCCCTGGATGTCGATATCGGGCCAGAGCTGCTTGAAAATGGGCACGAAGCCGTCGCAAAACTCGCGCGGGCTCTTGCCTTCGGCCCGGGCCAGGTCGGCGATGTTCTGGCTGAACTCGTCGCTGCCCGTGACCACCAATGCTTCGCGGCCCTGGAAGCGCTGGAAGCGCGCGGCGATATCGGTGATGATCGTCGTATAGCTGGTGCCGATATGTGGCTTGCGGTTGACGTAATAGATCGGCGTCGTCACATAGAACTTGTTGTCGCTTGGCATGATATGTTGTGTCCTTTGCTCTCTCTCGACCGTGCTCTGTCCAGCAGCGGGGTCAGTACTCTCCCCGGGGTCCCCGGAGGATATCCATTCGCTGCTGGATGTAGCGTTGCATCTCGGTCCGCGACGGGACATAACCCATGCTGACCGTCGAGCCGTCGACCATCACGCTCGGCGTGTCCTCGATCCCGTTCATCCTCAACTGGCCCGGGTCGGTGACAATCTGCACCGAGCAGTCGGCACGCATCTCGTTGACCAGCGAGCGGATCTGCGCCATCGCCGCGAAGGCGGCGCCGTCTCCTTCCTTACCGTAAACCAAAATCCGTATCGGCATGCTCACACCTCGTGGATCTTCGATCCAAACCTACTATCTTATACGTTGTTTCCTAATTGCCAATCCTTCCCGCAGTACCTGCGCGAAACCGCATGGGTGGAAGGGAGGGCGGACTTAGGGCCGGGTCGGCCTAAGGCCTACTGCGGGGACATCGCGGAGTTCTCGCCGGCGGTCAGCACCATGATCAGGCCATCACGGAAGCCGTTGGCGTTACCGACGGTGAGTTGTTCCTCCTGGTGGTTGGAGGGCCCGTAAGGCGAGCCCCAGAGCGGACCGACGTGGCTGCGGTTGACGCCGCGCGTCCAGGACGGTACGCCGAGCAGCATGAACTTGTCAATCGTGCGGGCCGGTGCCAGTTCGTAGCGGCCCGTGAAGGGATCGTAGATGAACTGCGACTCCGCCGGACAAACGCGGCGCGTGTTGGCGAAGGAGAACAGCACCAGCGGTTCCTCGCCCAGCAGGTCGAGGCCCTTGGTCCGGTAGCCGCCCCAGGTGCTCAGTACGTAGTTGGTCAGGCTGACCGGGTAAGTGGCTTCGTCGAGATTGCTCTTGGGGACGAAGGCGTCCTTACCGTCCACCTTGACCTTCTCGCGGTTCTCCGAGCTGTCGGTCTGGGCGACGATCTCGCCGATGACCTTGTACATGAAGCTGCCGGGCAGGTGGGCCCGCCGGCGCTGGGTGCCGCCCCAGATGTCGTAAAACTTGTACTGAATGTTGGCCCAGGTGGGTTCGTTGATCCGCTCGTCGGTTTCCTGGTCGTGGTATTGCCAGAAAATGTAGCGCGCCTCGCAGAGCGTCTGGCCGATCAGATTGCTCTGCGCGCCGAAGCGGGTGCCGAACTCCTGGCCATCGGGCGCGGAACTGCGCAGCGGATCGCCGACATCGGCCTGCAGGCGTTGCACCGCCTGCGGGTTGCGGACAAACGGGTTGGACGCATAGCAGTCAAGATAGCCGGCGCGGATCAGCGGGTCGCTGGTGTGCGACTCGGGGATCTCGATGAAATCGACGGTTTGCCGCTGCTTCTCGCCGAGATGCATGACCAGCGCCGTGTTGTCGCCGCCGATCAGGTACGGCGGATACTCGCCCTGGTTGTCGACGGCGAAGCGCTCGAGCGACAGCTGGATGTTGTGAATCGAGGACTTGCTTTCGGCCTCCTTGGCCTTGTCCTTGAGCTTGGTGTAGTTGGGCAGGACGAGCGCGGCCAGGATCGCGATAATCCCGACCACCACGAGGAGTTCTATCAAAGTGAAACCGCGCCTACCAGCCCGATCGCCCGCCATTTGGCGTGCACGATCCGACCCGGCGCCGTCCCGCCTGATACCCCGGTTCGTCACTTTTCCCTCTTTCAGCCGTACGTAAGCTCAGCAGGTTACAGTCTCAGCTTAATCACTTCAAGCCGGTGCTGATGCTCCTCTTAACATTATAACGGATCGACAGTAAATTTGGGCCATTCATCCTAATCAGCCGGTAATTCTGTCCTTCCGGTATTTAGACCCCCCGGCGACGGTTTTGTTCAATGCGGGAGAGCCCGGAGCCCCAAGTCCACCGCGGCTTAGCGTTTCGCGCATGAGGTCAGGTGGTGATCCCGCCCGTATCGGTATAATGGCTCGATGCGCTGGCTGTCCATCCTGGTCCTGTTCGCCATTGCCGCCTGGCCGGGCGGTGCATTGGCGCAGGACGGATCGACCACAGTGGAAGATGCCAACGCGAGTGACGAGATACCGGCGGTGGCCGAGGAGACCTCTCCCGCGGCGCAGGAAGCTGCCGCGGCGGCGGTGCTGCTCAACACTGCGCCCAATCTGCCGCGGCCCGAGCAGACCGACAGCGAGCTTGAGCGCATCCTGGCCCAGGCCAAATACCAGGGCGAGGACAAGGCTCCGCCCGGCGAGAGCTGGTGGGAGCGGCTCTGGCAGCGTTTCATCGACGGGCTCGACCGGATGGGGCTGGGCTCCAACAATATCTGGAGCGTGATCGGGGCCGGGACGGCCCTGCTGTTGCTGTTATTCCTGCTGGTCCGCCTGCTCTGGCAGCTGGCCACCCGGCCCAAGCGGAGTGCCAGCGAACCAACGGCCGAGGCCCTGGCCGACCTCAGCGCCGAGGACCTGGCCGCCCGGGCGGCTCAGGCCTTCAAGCGCGGCGAGTTTCGGCTGGCGGTGCGCTATCGCTACCTGGCCCTGCTGCGCGATCTGGACCTGCCGGCGGCGACATTGATGACCAACAGCCAGGTGCTGCGGCTGGTCGGCAAGCGCCATCCGCGAACGGTGCCGGATCTTCGGCAACTGGTCGTCTGTTACGAGGATGCCTGGTACGGGGGCGCGGCTTGCTCCGGCGGGGACTATGAACTGGCCGACCGGCTGGCGGGCACGATCAGCACTGCCGTGACGCGGGAGGATGCCGATGCGGCGAGCGACTGAGGGCGGGTTGATCGTCGTGCTGCTGGTGCTGCTGGCAGGCACCGCGTTGTGGGTCGTCAACCAGACGGCCGAACGCGGCGAACATTATCCGCCGATGACGACCTATTCGCCCGAGGCCGACGGGACGATGGCGCTCTACGAATTGTGCGAGTCGCTGGGCTATTCGGTCAGCCGCTTCCACGACACCGTCTACGACTACCCGTTGGATACGGCGATGGTCGTGCTCGACAAGCCCGATACGACCAGCAGCCTGCTGATGGGCGGGGCACTCGACGTGCGCCAGCTCAGGCTGTGGCTGGCCGACGGCGGGCGGCTGCTGTTAGTCTCCGACCCGCTGCGTTCGCTGGGTACGGAGCTGTTCGCCGAGATCGACCGGGCCCAGGGCCTGGAACCGCGCGGCGGCCCGGTCGCGGAATGGTCCGGCAGCCCGGACCGGCCGGTCACGCCCTTGACCGAGTTGGATGGGCTGGATCAAGCGGGGGACGGGCCGGCTGAGCAGGATATTTTTCGCGCCCCGACTGAACTGGTGGCGACGTATCAGTCCAGCAGCGGCGAGTCGGGCAGCCAGATGGCGCTGTGGCGGATGTACGAGAATGGCCGCTGTTACCGGATGCCGCCGGGCCGGCCCGCGCGCTGGACCGGGATCGAGATGATCGAGACCGCCGCGCCGGACTTCCTGCCTTACGTGCACGGCGAGGTGCTGCTGGCGACGCGCGAGCCGCTGGAACCGCTGGTGCTGTACCGCCGGGTGGGCCGCGGCGAAGTACTTTGGCTGACGCGGTCGGAGGTGGTCACGAACAAATGGCTCGGCCGTGTCGACAACCATCGGCTGTTGCTGGCCCTGGTCGACCAGCTCGCCGTCGACAAGCGGCTGGCGGTGGACGAAAGCATCCACGGCTATGTCAAGCCGGGGGCTAACATCGTGAGTATGCTGACGAGTACGCGCGGCGGGCAATTGCTGTTGGCCCTGACCGGCGTGGCCGTGTTGTTCTTCCTGGGGGCGGCGGTGCGGCCGGCGCGGTTCCACCCGCAGCCCGTGCCACCACGCCGGCAGGCGACGGAAATGGTGCTGGCCCAGGCCGACCTCTACCGACGGGCGGGACGGCCCGGCCTGGCCGCGGACAACCTGGTCAGTGGTGTGCGGCGCATGTTATGGCAACAGGAGCAGGGTATTCCGGCCGGTGCAGCGCGGGGCGGCTCCTTCACCGACCTGCTGGCCCAACTGGAACGCCGGCCCGGCGCCCGGGCCCGGCACTGTGCGCAGCTGTTGACCTGGTTGCAGGAGGAGCACAGCCTGGGGCCGCGCGAACTGCTGCAGCTGGCCCGGGCCTGCGACAGTGTGCGCGCGGAAATCGAAGGAACGGATTACTCCGGCCAGTGGGTACAATGACGCCGTGGGTACACAACCGAGCCGCAAACCTGTTTTTCCGCCGCAGATCGCGCCGTATATCGACGTAGCCGCCTATCTGCTGGATGCGCGCGCTCCGGCGGCGACGCTCTACCTGGAGAAACTGCTCAGCGGGAAGGAACTGCTGCTCTTAACGCGCGCGGGCCAGGCCGAGGCCAAGGCCACCACGCGCTGGCAGCAGTTCTTCCGCGAGCGGGGCTATACCTGCCTCGTGATCGACAGCATCAAGCGAACCGGCATCGAGCAGGTGCTCGATTACCTCGCCGACCTGCTCAGGCGCAAACAGGCGCTGGCCGCCAACCGCGGGATAGTCCAGACCACGCTCAGGATGGTGGCACTGGGTGTGCCCAACGTCGGCAAGAGCACGTTTCTCAACACGCTGATCGGCCAGCGGCGCTTCAAGACCGGCGACAAGCCCGGGATTACGCGCGGCCACCAGTGGGTGCGCCTGTTCGACGACGTCGAAATCCTTGACACGCCGGGTGTGCTGCGCGATCCGACCCAGTTGAACCGGCGCAAACCGGCCTGGATGCTGTTGAACCTATTGCCCTACGATGCCGCCTTGCGCGAGGAAGCCGTCGAGCTGTTGCGCGGCATTCTGAGCGACTCGATCTGGGAAAAGCTCCGGCGCTATTACAAGATTCCCGCCGACAAGTTCGCGCATGACAGCTGGCTGGAGTTGTTGGAGTGCCTGGCGGCGCGCGAGGGGCGCCGGACCGACAGCGACGATGAGATCGACCGCGCCTGCCGGCGGCTTTTGCGCGATTTCCAGCGCGGCCGCTTCGGGCGGATCACGTTGGAACAAGCCGGCCAGGCCCTGATCAGCTCGCCGTTCTTCAACCAGCCCGCCGACCAGGCATAAGCCCGGCAGCGCGGCACGGCAAAATCGGTGCCGGCGATAGCCTGGAAGCCGATCTGGGTAATATATATTGAGTAAAACGACATGGTGAACGCCCGTTTGCATTCAGCCGCTGCGAAATTTGTTCAAGGTGTAACCTTTTCGCATTTATACATATCTGTTAATATAGGCTGTTGCCGATGCGGGCGCGTTTGCACCGAATCTCGGTAATGGTGGATGACTGATGAAAACATTCGTTTATACCGCGAAAGATAGCCAGGGTAAGATCATCTCCTCGCAGGTCGAGGCTGATAATCCGAAGGCCGTAATCGAGGCGTTGCGCCAGGAAGGTTTCTTCGTCACGCGCATCGTCGAGAAGCGGCGCGCCTTCAACCCGTTCATCTTCATCGAGCGCCTGTTCAAGGTCGGCTTGAAGGAGCTGACCATTTTCTCGCGCCAGTTCGCGCTGCTCCTGAACGCCGGCCTGACACTTTCCGAGGCCATCGACACGATCGAGGAGCAGACGCAGAACAACTCGTTCCGCGAGATCCTGCACCGCGTCAAGCTGGACGTGCAGGGCGGCGAAACGCTGATGCAGTCGATGAAGAAGCACCCGCGGGCGTTTTCGACATTCTTCATCAGCATGGTTCACTCCGGCGAAATCGGCGGTGCCCTGGACGCGATCCTCGAGCGCGTGGCGCAGTTCTACGAGAACGAGCTGGCGCTCAAGCAAAAGATCAAAAGCGCGATGGTTTACCCGACCGTGGTCGTGGTGTTCGCACTGGGTATCTCGCTGTTCATGCTCATGTACATCGTGCCTCAGTTCGCCGCGTTCTACAGCGATTTCTCCGGCGGTGAGGCCCAGTTGCCGGCCCTGACCCGCAAGATGATCGAGTTGTCGGACTGGCTGCTGTCCTACTGGATGTACCTGCTGCTGATTCCGGTGTTCGTGATCCTGTTCATCAAGTTCCGCAACTCGAAGTGGGGGCACATGCTGCTTGATCCGCTGATCCTGCGCATCCCGATTTTCGGGCCGCTGTCGCGGAAGGTCGCGATCACGCGCTTCACGCGGACGTTCGGTACGCTGACGCAATCGGGCGTGCCGATCCTCGAGTCGCTGGAAGTTGCCAAGAATACCGCCTCTAACGATGTAATCAAACGGGCGATCGTCTACACGCGCGACCGGATTCGCGAGGGTGAAACGATTCACGGCCCGATGAAGCGGACCAAGGTGTTCCCGCCGATCGTCACCAACCTGATCAGCGTTGGCGAGGAGGCCGGTAACCTGGAAGAGATCCTGTTCAAGCTGTCAGACTATTACGATGCCGAGATCGACGCTTCGATCAGCGCCATGTCCTCATTGATTGAGCCGATCATGATCGTCTTGATCGGCGGCATGGTCGGTATTATCGTCGTCTCGCTGTACTTGCCGATCTTCAACCTGGTCAACGTCATTAAGTAGACCAGGCTGAAGCGGAGCCGGCGGAGCCGGATGTTGTTTGAAAACTGGTTTGGCATGGGGACGCCGGCATTCGTTTGATGCTATTATTGATTGTAGTATTGCTGGTGACTGAAGTCTGTTGCCCGAAAGTACTTGTTTTTAGGCAACCGGCGGTGGTGTGGTTCCCGGGCGCAAGCCAGGAATAAAGTTGGCTTATAGCGGTATGTGGCGCCGCTTGTCGGTCCACATAGCCGTTACGGCGCAGAATTATTTATGCATTATTTAGGAGGTGCATACGTGCGTAAGGGCTTTACCCTGATTGAGCTTCTCGTTGTTATCGTCATCATTGGTATTTTGGCCGCCATCGCGCTGCCGAATTACATCAAGGTCAAGGAAAAGGCCAAGGAAGCCGAGGTCAAGTCGAACCTGCACAACGTTCAGCTGAGCATCGAGCGGTTCGCGGTC
>JAFGCY010000104.1 GCA_016932385.1 bacterium
CCAGGCTGATAAAGGGACGGCCGTCCCGCTTTGAGAAAGGGAAAAGGTTAATGGGGAAAGGTTAAAGGGGATCAAAAGAAGTAGGGACCAGGGACCAGTAGGGGAGTCCCGCCGTGGCGGGATTGCGCGAACAGTAAAAGTAGAAAGTGAAAGTAGAAAGTCCTGCGGGCAAGCAGTTAGTTTCAAGCTACTTACACTTTTACTTGCCACTTTCACTTGCCCGAACGCAAGCGCGGGGGCTTGCTCTACTACAGCTAACGTAGCGCCGGCGTCCCCGCCGCCGGATTGGAGCGCCGGCTGCCAGCCGGCATCCACGGGCGGCCAGCATGGCAGCGCTCCCGCGCTTAAGCTTGCGCTTATTACTTACGCTTCCCCAGTTAGTTCCACCACTCCAGCGTTTTCATGTGCTGCTTGATGATCTTCAGCAGTTTCTCGTGGTCCTCAAAGCGCTCGCAGCAGAAGCGCAGATCGTGTTTCAGCGCTTTGCGCGTCAGCCAAAGATCGACATAGGTGAGTTCCCGCTCGTCCTTGTTCGTTACGACATCGGCAACGCAATACTTCCAGTAATCATCATTGATCTTGATCGTCCGGAACGGATCGCGCTCGATTTCGGCGCAGTTTTCGTAGTTGTAATACCAGTCATCTTCATAGGTGGTATGGCACATGCCGTAAAGCGCTTCGATCGACCCGCCGTCGTCGATCCGCCAGGAAAACTCCCCGCCCTCCATGTCGTCGTATTCCTCGACGTAGGGATCCTCGGCCGTCGGCATACTGATCGAATACTTGCCGTATTTGAAACCGAACTCATATAAGTCATCAGCCGCGCTGGCCGCGACCAGCAGCAGCAAAGCACAGGCTAACAACGCGGCAAAACGGAATGTCTTACTCATAACCAGCCTCCCCGGCATTCGATATCTATTAGTGTAACATCGCGCGGGCTGACACTGCGAAGCATTAACGCCAATAGTGGCGCCGTGCATCACGACAGGCTAAAGGATAAAAGATGGGGAAAACAACGGGAACCACGAACTCGGGACTAAACTGGATGCTGGTTTTCGTTGGCGCTTCTCCTTGATGCCGCATTATGACCGGACTCACAGCCGTACGCCCTGACAACCTCTTGGATTCATCCCCTTTAACCTTTGACCTTTAACCAGTTAAGTAATAGCCTGGAACTGCGGAACTCCAAAAAGTACACGCTATTTCAGCGGGTCGTTTCGAGCGCCAACCTATCCTAGACCGTCGTCTGCCAGGCCGAGGGCTTGTCGGTGCGGCGCACCAGCTCGTCGTCCACGTAGAGGCGGTAGCCCGGCTCGGGCTCGCCCCGGCGGTCGACGTTCCAGCAGACGTCCAGCTTGCGCCCGGCCACGTGGCAGTTAGTCAGCAAGAAGTGGTCGAGCCCGAAGGGGAACGGGTCCACCGTCAGCTCGTTGACTAAGAGCCGCACGCCGGCCACGTAGCGCAGGATGTGGTCGGCCACCCAGCTGTGCAGGTAGTCGTCGACCCCGCGGTAGGTGCAGGCGGTGCCGTCGTCGGGGTGGTAGTGCTCGAAACAGTTGGGCCGCGCCGGGTCCTTGCCGCCGGTGGGCCGTTCGTAATGCAGCATTTCGATAAAACGCCGCAGGTAGCCCGCCAGCACGGTGCGGTAGCGCTCCGGCTCCAGCTCGGCCAGGCGCGCGATCGCGTCGACCATGTGGCTGTTGACCATCGGCCAGACGCGCCCGTTCCAGGGGCAGTTGGCACGCTCCTCGCGCCAGCGCGGGTCGGCGGAATAATGCGGGTCGCTGGCGGGCACCGTCGGCGTGGGCCAGGCCGCATCGAACGCGCCGCCGGGCAGCAGGTGCCGGCCGACGGCCAGGGCCTGCTCGGGCTTGGCCAGCGTCGACAACAGCGGGTAGAACCCGACCGCCGTCCAGTAGGGCGAGCGCTGCTTGCGGTGCGCGTTGTAGTCGAAGAAGAACGCCTGCTCCTCGTCCCACATGAAGCTGCGCACGCCGACCTTGATCCGCTCGGCCAGCTCGGCATGGTGGCGCACGGCGCGCGCGTCGCTGAACTGCTCGCCGAGGCGCTGCAAAAGCCGCGTCAGGTGGTAGACGTAGCAGGTCACGTCCACCCCCTTGAGCTTGAGCTTGTGCTCCCAGTCGAACAGGTCCGCCCGCGGGTGGGCGTGGAAATAGCGGCTGGTGAACTCCTGGCCGGTCTCGTACTGGTCCCAGATGTCGTAGAGGTCCAGGCCCTCCTTGTCGCGCTCGCGCAGGTAGTACATCAGCAGGCGCGTCAGCGCCGGAATAACCCCGCGCGCGAAGTCGTCGTCGGGATGGTAGGCCAGGATATCGCCCACGGCGTGGCCGACGTTGGTGTGGTAGAAGCCTTGGGTGTTGACGAAGCCCAGGTAGATATGGCCGGGCAGCATGCCGGACTTGGCCTGGTGGTCGAGGTGGTTTACCAGGCAGCCGCGGGCCAGCGCCGGATCGGCCAGCCACTTGCAGTCGAACAGGTGGCACATCAGCGAGTAGGTGATCACCCCGCGGAAATAGCCCAGGCCTTCGGTAACCGCCGGCGCGGTGTACATGCCGTCGGCGGGCAGGCTGTTGAGCCGGATGGTGTACCAGCGATACCAGTAGTAACGCGTCAGCATTGCGTCGCTGCACTGGAAATGCGGAATGAGCGAGATGAACTCGCGCCAGGCCTGGGCCGGGTCCAGCTGGCCATTGCCGGTCTCGACGCCCGCCAATGGCCGCGGGCGGGAACCCATGCCCGGATTGCGCACCGACACGCGCACCGTCAGCCGGTACGGCTCGGCCGCCACCGGCGCCCGCCAGTGCAGGCCGGCATAGACCACGCTGCCCAGGGTGTTCTCGCCGAGAATACTGTTCGAGAGCTGGCCGTGCTTGAGCTCGTCCCACAACGGCGTCAGGGCCAGCTCGGGGCGCTGGCGCGCGCCATGGCTGGGCGTGATCTGCACCGAGTCCGGCGGCCGCGAGCCATGCATCAGCAGCGACAGGCGCAGGGGCTGGGCGCCGCGGCCGTGGGCGCGCTGCTTCACCTCCTGGCGGTAGGTCAGCGCGCGGCCGTAGCGCTCCACCTCGGCGAAGCCCTCCGCGGGCTCCTCGCCCTTGGTGTCGCGCATCGTCCAGGCCACGATGTGCACCTGCGCGGGCACCTCGGCGACGGTCGCGTCGTCGCGGGTCAGCTCCAGCTCGCAGTGCAGCAGGTTGTCCGGCCCGAGCCGCCGCGTCTCAGACAGCCGCAACCCGGCCGGCCGCCAGCCGGCCACGCCGTCGGCGATGCCCAGTTGGTGGGTGATCTCGATGCGGTCGGGGTACCATTCCCAGGCGGTCAGGCGCGGGGCGTATTCCACCAGCTGGCAGTCGTGCTCGGCGGCGATGCTGACGCAGAGCAGCCGGCCGATGAACAGGTCGCCGTACTGGCATTCGTCCCAGAAGCCCGGCACGGCCAGGTGATCGGGGAAAAGCGGCGCATAGACCAGCAGTCCCCCGTTGCCCAGGTACCACTTATCGGGGCGCTTCAGCAGGTCGATTGGATCGACTAACGGCATGTGATTACCAGTTCCCAACTACGGCTGGGCCCGGCGGTCGGCGCTGGTTCCCACCAGCCATTGCGTTTGATGAGCTCCCCGCCATTGCCCGTGATCTTATCGGTCTCGCCCAGGCCCGTCGGAATTACCCGCGGGTAATTTCCCAGGCCGGGCCGGTGTTGTTCGCAGGCCGGATGCACCTGCGAGGAGTATTTTACATTAATGTGCACCCGCCGCCCGTTTCGTTTCAGTGAAATCGCCTCGACCGGACCCGGCAGGTTGGTCAATTCCAAACGCCGGATGGACGGCGGCAGGGCCGGGCGCAGGTCCGTACCATCGACTCCGGCGAAGTAGCGGACGACCAAGTGGTTGATCATCGCCTGCCAGGAATAGTCCGGGCAGCCCATCCCGGTGCCGGTTTCGGGATCGTAGAGCTCGAAGCTGTGCGGCCGTCCGTCGCGGATGATCAGCTGCTTCGTCCGCTCCCACAGCTCGAACGCGGCGGGATAGCGCCCGTGCTTCAGCAGCCCGACGATGGTGAAGTAGTTCACCTGCAGCCAGGCCGGGCCATTCCAGCCCCAGCCGTGCGGGGCGTAGTCCGGGTCGCAGCGCGCCAGCGTCGGCACGGGGTACTCGGTCTTGAACACGCGTTCGTGGTTGAGCGCGAACTCGCCGACCTCGCTCACATGCGGGTCGTCGAGTACCAGCATCGCGAACAGGCTGCCGGCGTGGATCTGCTTCTTGCGCTTGCCCGTACGTTGGCCGTCGCCCGTGGCGGAGTAGTCGTAGTACCAGTGGTCGTTCTTGTCCCAATAGGTCTTGAGGGCGCGGCGCGTCTGATCGGCCCGTTCCTTGATCTCCCGGCGGCGCGGGTGCTCCGCGCCGCCGCCGGCCGCGATGTCCAGCAGTTCGACGAGTGCCTCGCGGTGCATGAGGCAGTGCACCTGCACGTCGAAGGGCTTGGCCGGCACCGGATAGTGCCGCGTGGCGTTGTCCCAGCCGCTCTCGTCGCCGTGCCAGAGGATGAAGCGCCCCTGGGCGTCGGTGCGCCGCCGCCAGAGCCAGTCGTCGTAGCTCAGGAGCGCCGGCAGCACCTCGCGGGCGAACTCGCGGTCCCCGCGCAGCCGGCAATACTCCGCCGCGGCGAGGGTGATCAGCGGCGTCTGGGTTTTCTCGTTGTGCTCCAGCTTGGAGGGGTTCACCTGCTCCAAGGTGAAATCGGGAAACACGGCGGCCGATGAGCTGTACAGGTGTTTCAGCGCTTCCGGTAACGAGCTGTAGATCTCGATATACTTGTCGAGACTGATGACCGAGATCAGGTTTCGTAGCTGCGCATCCGCACCGTAGAGGATCACGCGTTTGTTTTGCAGCTTTGCTTCCTTGACCAGTACCACCAGATTGCCCAGTGCCGCCGAATCAGTGAAGGTAGCCGGCGACAGGTCGATCAGGACCGCGCTCGTGGATTCCTGGAAGGGATAAACCCGCCTGGTCACCCGGAATTGCCTGGTCAGTTCATCGATCGGAATGATTACATAGTCATCCACGCCGGTGGACGGCTTTTGTTTTTCGATCAGTCTTTCCGGGCTGGCCGGCTGGTGCTCCTCGGCGCCGGTCCCGTTTCCATTGCCGTTTCCCGTGCCCGAGTCCAGCGGTTTTAACGGCGGGAAATAGCGGCATTCCGCCTCGAACGGGTGCTTCAGCTCCCGATATTGCTCAAGCATTGGCGGGAGATAGCTGGCGTAGCCACCGCCCCCGGGGGCCTGGTAGCCGTCGGCGTCCTCGTGGAAGCACATCCGGTACTGGCTGCCGCTGCAGACGGGCAGGTAGCCGTTGGGGAACTGCATGTCCAGCACCGCGCGGATGCTGTCGCGCGCGACGCCGGCGTCTTGCTGCCACATCTCGCCGAGCACATGGAAATAGGTATCCCAGATCCAGCTGCCCCAGTACATGTACTTGCTGGGCGCGGCGAACTGGTGCGTGATGTGCCGGCCGCGCGCGGTGCGGTTGGCCAGCAGCACGTACCAGACGTAGTACCAGTACCGCGTCAGCGTCGGATCGTCGCAGTTCAACTGCGGCACCTCGGCGCGCAGGTACTCCTGCCATTCGTCCGCGGCGGTGCCGTCGTAGGCGCCGGCGAGCTTGCCCCCGGCGTCGTCCGTCTCGTACTGGCTGGCGATGGAGACCAACTGCATCTCGCCCGGTTCGAGGTTTAGCCGCAGAGCGAAGTAGTACAGCGGATGCCGGTGCCTGAATAGTAGGTCCGAGTTCTGATCGGCCTCCGCCGGCCCCGACAGCCGCCCGCCGACCTGGCCCAGCCGCAGTTTCAGGCAGCCAAGCGCGCCGTGGTCCTGCCACAGCGCATAGAGGTCCCCGGTGTTGAGCCCGAAGCCGTAGGCCGCCAACTGGTGGCTGGCCGTGACGGTCTGGATCGAGTTGACCTCGCCCGGGCCGTCGTGCGGATGCGGCTGGGTCAGCTTGATCCGCCGCAGATGCGGCTCGACCGCGCAGGCCACCTCGGGCTCGTCCCGGCCGCGCCGGTAGTCGAAGAACGGCCACTGCTCCACCTGGCCGTGGAAGAACAGCACAATCTCGCGCGGGCGGCTGGCGGTGGACTTCACCTTCAGCAGGCAGCGCAGGCCGGCCTTCAGCGCTGTGCGCCGCTCCTCGATCCTCAGGCCGGGCGCGCGGTAATGCGCCGTCACCAGGTTCGGCTCCCACCACGTTTTCTTCGTCGTGAGGGCCACGGGCCGGTTGAGGTCGCGCCCGTCGAACACACTCAATACGGCCACCGCCGGACGGTAGCAACTGAACAGGCTGCCGATGCGGTTCCAGAAGATCGCATTTCTCAGCCCCGGACCCGGGCCGTACCCCAGCGCGATCCCCCCGGGACAGGTCAGCGTCGTCTTGTCCGGATTGCAGAGCAGTTCGTAAGGATCAGGCTGGCGCGTCATACCCGTATTGTATTCCATCCTCGGAACCGCCGCCGACCACCCGCGGCTCGATGATTTCTGGACCATTGGTTGAATAACATTCCGGTCGCTGGTAAAATCTGGGTAAAGCGCATTTGACTGAGAGATTACTGACTGGCAACGGCCGAATGAGGCTGAGGGAAGGCGGAAGTATTATTTTTTTGTGGAGGTGCTGTATGAAGGGTTTCACGGGGAGCGGATTGCTGATCGCCGCATTGGCGTTGGTCATCGCCGGTGCTACAGCCGGTGCACGCACTGATCGGGCGTGTCCCTGCACGGATTATTACCTGACACAGGTCGCCGAGACATTGGTCGTAATTGACACCGTTTATACGTATGACACCGACCAGCAGCAGGGCGATTACACCCAGCTATGCGTAATCGCGCCGGGTGGCGATGACGACCTGCTGCTGAGCACGGTGTATGGCTTCGGCGACGGTCCGGGCGGCACCGGTGTTTACCGAATCCATATGATGGACCCGGCGGGCCGTTGGGTGGAAAAGGGAGACTATCTCTTCCTGGATATGATGTAACGGTCACCGGTGGGTTAACGGGACAGGATCAGGCGGGTTCATCTTCGTACCCGTAATGCTCCTTGGCGCACGGCGGGCAGAGCGAATGCGTCATCTTGACGTTGGTACGCTGGTGCATGAATTCCTCCAGTTCCACCCACTCGCCGGCGTCGTTGCGGATCTTCTTGCAGAACGAGCAGACGGGCAGGAAGCCTTCCAGGTAGCGGATCTGCTTCAACAGCGCGCGCGTGCTGATCAGCACCAGAAACAGCACGAACAGGCACCACAGTGTCTCGATCGAGGCCTCGTACAGGTTGGCCGGCGTCGGCTCGGCCAGGCCCAGCAGGTACGGCAGGTCGTAGATCTCGTTGACCCAGGACACCAGGATGATGCCGGAGAAAGCGGTGGCCACCAGCTGCGCCATGCGCTTGAGCAGGGTTTTGAAATCGAGGTCGATCAAGCCCCAGTGCAACAGCGCATATAGCCGCCTGAGCAGCTTGCGCTTGCGCCGGTCGTAAAACGGATTGGGCCGCGCGTTCATATTCATTGTCAGTCCCGCGTAGGATCTATGCCGCCAAGAATTCTACCGGCCGGCGCCGGCCTATCGGTGGCCGTTGTCGTCGAAATGGATGTATTCCTGCAGCAGCTCCGGCAGCTTGCCTTTCTTGTTCAGTTCCTGCAAGGTTTCGCGGAAGATCTGCCAGTCGACGTAACCGGGATAGAGCCGGATGGCCTCCTGGATGAAATGGTAGCCGTCGTCCTGGTCGCCGTCGAGCAGCAGCGACAGTCCCAGGTTGAAATTGTTGATCGGCGAGCCGGGACTGAGATAGACGGCCGCGCGCCAGTGCTCGATCTGCGCGTCGACGTCCCCGCGCTTGTCGGCGATCACGGCGAGGTGCTCGTGCGCCAGGTCAAACTGGTCATTGATCTTCAGCGCCTGCTCGGCAAAAACCTGCGACTGGTCCAGCTTGTTGATGTGGAAGTAGTACTTGGCCAGGTCCAGCAGGATCTTCGGATCGTTGGGATGCACCAGCTGCGCGATCTTCGCCAGCTCGAACACGCGCGTCCAGTTGTGGGCGGTGAATGCGTAGTAATCGACCAGCTGGTAATACGCCCAGATGTTGGCGTGGTCGAGGGCGAACAGCGCTTCGTACTGGTCGATCACCTCTTGCGTGATGTGAATGCCGATGCGGTGGTAGAACTGCAGCTCCAGCACTTCCTGTTGCGCCTCCGAGCTGTGCAGGCCGCCGAAATCGACGGTCAGCGGCTGGAAGAACACGCGCTGGCGCAGCTGGGTGTGCTGCCGGACGATCTTTAGCAGAATGTCGTAAACACGGCGAGTAAGCAGAATGTGGCTGAATTTGCCCAGGACGCTTTGGCGCTGCAACTCGCTGGCGACGGTGACCGTGTAACCCTCGATCCGGCGCGAGCCATCCGGCCGGTTGCGCAAAAAGGCCCGCCCCGAATGCAGGCCGATGCCCAGCTGATATGGTGCCAGCTGGAACCGGACACGGCGGAGGTTCTCGGGCTGAATCAGCCAGAGGTTCATCAGGCGGATCGCGGTCTTGATCGCATCGACCACCAGGTCGGCATTGCTCTCACGGCAGCGCTTGATCAGCTCCTGCCGTTCGTCACCGGTGATGGACGCCGGCCCGTCGAGCAGGTAGTTACGGGCCACCTCTTTCTCGTCGTAGAAGCCGATCATCAGCTTGCCGCCGGTGACGCGGACCTCGCCGTGGCAGAGCCCCTGGTCCTGGCACTGCAACACCAGGTTGAGCATCGCTTCCTGGAACAGGTTGACCAGCCAGTCCAACTCGCTGGGCGGCAGGGTATTGGCGACCGCGCCGAAGTGCTCGATGCCGGCGACCAGGACGACCGTGTGAACCGAGGTATAGTCGTACCCATCCCACACCGATTCCGGCAGGCTGGCTGCCCGGTTGTCTTTCATAACACCGCCATTCGCCTCTGGTTTCCCTGCTTCTGTTCTTACGTTCTGCGTTGGCCCGAACGGATCTACTTCCGCATTTGTTTCAATTGTCATTGGTTACCCAGCCGCTCCGCAGTAACCCTCATCCGCTGTACTGGCATCCTCGCTGACGGCATACTCGTTGACCGATTTCACGCTGTACATGTACAGAATGCCCGGCACGGCGGACGTGTCTTCCCAGCTGTCCACGTCGCCCACCTCGGCCAGCGGTTCGGCCAGGCCGTTGCGGAAGATCTGGTAGCCTTCCGCGCCCTCGGCCTCGGTCCAGGTTACGACGACCTTGTCAGTATAGTCGCCATCGGTAGCGCTGACATCGGTCGGCGGATAGAACGGCACGGTGATCGGCTCGGCGGGAACCATTGATGATACGCCAACGCCGTTATGGGATTGCAGAAAATACAGGTATGTAGCACCAGGAACGGGCGCACGATTCTTGTTTGGATCATCCACCGGATCGGTAAAAGCACTTGCGGGAGCCTGCACGGTTTTAAGCAACTGTGGTACGCCCGCTTCAGTGCTAAGCTTGCGGTAGACCTTATACCAGTTCACTTCGTTCTCACTGTCATCGGAGTCCGTGACGTGCACCCATTCCAGCGTCACGTACTGGGTCTCGGGATCCAGGTCGGAGACGCCCTTGCCGCCGAGATGGATGCTCGTGATCTCCGGATAGCACGGAGCCAGGCTGTAATAGTCTTCAGAGGCCACCGTGGTCGAGTAGCCGAGTTCCACGCCGCAGAGCCCGTCCGGGTTGCCCGCGGTCGGCTCGATGCCGGAGCAGTCCGTCAGTACGATCAGGTTCATCACGTCCGTGGCGCTGATATAGCGGTCGCGCTCCTGGCTGCTGTTCAACGTCAACTCGGTATCGCTATCAAACGGCCCGTGCCAGTCCCAGCAGCTTTGCGAGTAGTTGAAGACGCCGACCCAGTACAGCAGCGGCAGGTCGTCGTCGCCGCCCGGCGCGATCACAGTATCGACCGCGAAGCTGGCGGTCACCGGCCGGTACTGGCTGAGGTCCGGTATCGCATACTTCGCCCAGGCTATATCCAGATCATCGTCGCCGCCCGGCGCGATCACCAGGCTCTTCGGCCACTTGGTGCCGGGACCGGTATTCCCGCCGAAGATCTCCGTGTAATCGGTGCCATCGGTGTCGATATCGATATCGCTTGCGCCGCGCGGTGTCGGGCTGATCGTCGGGTTATCGATCTCCGGCCGCGATGATCCACCCCCGCATGCCGCGCAGGCAAGCACGACAAGCAGAAATGAAATGAGAGTAATCGTGTATTTAATCAGAAACCGCACCTTGCTCCTCCGGACGCTTCTCCGCTCCACTATAACTATAACAAGGGCTTTAAAATAATCAATATTACTTTAATAAATCCATGTTAAATAACCGGTGAAGTCTGGATGTAATTACGAGTCCAGCATACATCCGGATTGTCGCATTGCGCCGTTCGGTCCGGCGAGTGTGCAAAACAGATTAAAGCACCCGTCAGCCGCCGGACATTCTGCTATGCTTAGGTGAAGTTGTTCCAAGGAGCAGGCGATGAGCTTTCCCGAGATGATGAAAGCGGTCCGGTTTCACCAGCACGGCGGTCCGGAGGTACTCAAGTATGAAGACGCTCCGATTCCCGAGATCGGCCCCAACGACGTACTGGTCAAGGTCCGCGCCTGCGCGTTGAACCACCTCGATATCTGGACGCGCATCGGGGTGCGCGGCTGGCAGATTCCGCGGCCGCACATCCTGGGCAACGACATCGCCGGCGAGGTGGTCGCGGTCGGATCCGAGGCGCATCACGTCGTGGAGGGCATGGAATGCTTCCTGCATCCGGGCGTGCCGGGCGTGCCCAGCCTGGAGCGTTTGCGCGGCGACGACAACCTGGCCGCCGACTACGACATCTACGGGCTGTTCCGCGACGGCGGCTATGCGCAATACGTCCGCGCCAAGGCCGACTGCGTCTTCCCCAAACCGCACAACCTGAGCTGGGAGGAAACCGCGGCGTTCCCACTGACGTTTTTGACGGCCTGGCACATGCTCGGCCAGCGCCGGGCCAACCTGCGGGCGGGCGAGACGGTGCTGGTGGTCGGCGGATCCAGCGGAGTGGGCACGGCGGCGATCCAGGTGGCGCGGGCCAAGGGCTGCCGCGTGATCGCCACGGTCGGTAGTGACGAGAAAGCCCAACGGGCCAAGGAGACCGGTGCCGACGCCACGATCAACCACTACGAGCACGCCGGCGAAATTCACAAGCAGGTCTTCGAGCATACCGGCAACCACGGGGTGGACGTGGTGGTCGAGCACGTCGGCGGCGAGGTCTTCAGCCAGTGCTTGAAGGCGCTCAAGCGCGGCGGGCGCCTGGTCACCTGCGGCGCGACGGCCGGCCCGAAGACGGAGCTCGACGTGCAGATGCTGTTCGCCAAGCACCTGACCGTCTACGGCAGCTTCATGGGCAGCATGAGCGAAACGCTGGAACTGCTGCCGTTGATCAAGCGCGGCGAGATCACGCCGGTGGTGGACTGCGTCATGCCGCTCAAGGACGCGGCCGAGGCGCACCGCCGGCTGGAACAGAGCGCGCACTTCGGCAAGATTGTCCTGGCGGTGGACTAGGCCAGCCGGCTCCGCCGGCCCCGCGGACTACTCGCCCGGCGCGGGTTCCTGGGGGAATTCCAGCACCAGGTCGGCGGGCAGCGGCTCCGCGGCAACCCAGATCAGCAGGCTGTCCGCGCCGTCGAACACCTCGGCGGCCACGACCGGGTTGGCTACCGGCGCGTCCGTGCTGAGTACATACGTCCCCGCGCCCAGCACGACCTCCGCCAGCAACTCCGCATCGACCGGGATTTTGGCGATCGGCCGCAGGGCGCCGTAGTTATACACATGCACGTAGACGGACCACGGCTCGGCCGGGTCCGGCTCCGCCGCCGCCTCGTACAGGTCCACCACCAGCCGCCCGCCGGTGCGGTAGGACGTGATGCTGTTGATACGGGCATAGCGCGCGCCGACCTGGTCCTCGTAGCCGACCACGTCGGGGCCCAGCTCCTCGGGCAGGCCGAAGCACATCGTACAGACGATCGGGGCGCCGCGGCAGGCCTTGACCTCCCAATTCTCCTTCGGCTCCGGATCGAGGGACACGCAACCGGCGTTCATCCAGACGCCGCCGTCGACCATGATCTCGGTCCAGGCGTGGTTGTTGTCGCAGTGCGCCCACCACGGGCAGAAGGCGTTGCGCGCGGGCACGCCGATGCTGCGCAGGGCGCAAATCTCGACCATCATCAGCTCTTCGCAGCGGCCGTAGCCGCCCTTGAGCGTGGTCAGCGGCCCCTGGTCGCGGCGCTGGGTCTGCTCGAAACGGATGCGCTCCCAGACCCAACCCTGAACGAGCACCGCCGCCTCGGTCAGCGAGCCGGCCTCGGCGACGAGGTCTTTGAGCTCGCCGTAGAAGTAGCTGCGCCAGGGCTGGAGCGGCTCTTGGCTGACCCGCGGCGGCAGGACGTAATGCGCCCAGTCGGCGTCGGAGTACTCACGGGCGAAGGGCAGCTCGCGCCGGACGCGCGTGGCCAACTCGACGTGCTCAACCAAGAGCTCGGCCGTAATCGCGCCGAGGTCGGCCAAAGGCAGGCTGACCACCACGAAGCGCATCGCCTGTTGGTGGTAATCGTCGGCCGCGGCCCACTCCAGCGCTGCTTCCAGCTGGGGCCGGTTGCCGCCGGCCAGCGCCAGCGCCTGGGCGAGCTCGTCGTCACTCACCGGCGGAATGCCGCCGGAGGCGAATGCGGGTCCAAGGCTGGTCAAGACGATCGCCAGACAGGCCAGCGAGTCGATAATCGACCGGTTTAACAAAGCAGCCATTTATCCATTATACGGCGCTGGAAAACCTAATACCGCATACGCATCAGCATCAAGCCTGAAGCATCCGAATTGATGGTAACCCCGCCAGTCAGGTCTTCAATCGCGGGCAAGTAGTCCTCGGACTTAAACGGGGAAACGCCAAGCGTACGTTCAATCAGCTCGAACTCCTCATATACATCGACATTGATATCAATGGGTACAAGCGCAATTTCGTTGACTGATTCCCAATACACGGAGTCCCAGGCGGCACCGAAGCTCCAAACGGTGGATTCGCCGATATCAATGCTGAATAACTCGCCATACGAGTGATCAGCTGAATCCAGTAATGCAAACAGCGAAGCGCTCATTTCATCAATCGATATTTCCATTAGCGCCGGCACGCTGGCCGTCGGCCAGTCATTCAGCATGATATAGCCCACACCAAGCGAGTTGTCGTAATCCGTTGTTATTGAGTTAATCTCGCCAACGGCTATCCCGTCCGTTTCCCAGAAACCATCTAGCTGACCGTCCGCGGTAATCACCGCCAGGTTAAAGAAGCTTGAATCGGCAGCATCGCAGAGCATCAACCTCCTGCCGTCCGGCAGGATATCCAGATCAATTACGGGCACGCCATCGTTCGTGCCAGAATTGGCAGTCCAAGGATGAACGACACGGTTCCACAATGGCTCGAATTCAGAACCAAAGCAGGCAATATACATCGATTCATCAAGCATCCCCCCCTGCGCATTACCAGCAACAACTAGATTGCCCTCTGTATCAAAAGCGCCTCGCGGGGAATAAGCTCCGTAGTAATATAAATCGGGAAAATAAGTCGGAACGGCAAGATTGTAAGCGTGCTGATTAAAGTTGTCGAATTCGACATCGAAGTCTCGAATAAGCAGATATTGCCAACCCGACTCCTCGACGGCGATCGTGCTAACAGTGATTAACTGACCAGCGCCATCGGTGATCAACTGCGGAGATTCCGTGAATTCGCCGGTTAGATCGGCCGGCAACATGCATCGTTTCGCCGCGAGCAACTCGCCAGTGGCAGTGAAGGTCAAGATCGCTTCAGCGGTAGGAGCATCGTCGCCATCCAATGCCCGCCCGCACCAGACCACCGTTCCGTCTTGACCCAGGCAGAGGGATGCGTCCTGCAGTTCAGCGGGCAGTTCCAGCAACCGGTTGACTCGGCCGTGATCATCGATCCAGCACAGCACGGACAGCTCATGATCGTCCAGCGCATTTGGCTGAACACAAAACTCGATAGCCAACACGGCACCTTCGCCCAATGCCAGCGGCCCGGCCGCAACCTGTGCGTGCAACCCGTCAAAGCGCGGAGAATCGAACCAGGTGGAAACGCTGCGCGCGGGACTCTCCAGCACAATCGACTGCGTGGCAGCCAGCGGATGAGTGTTAATGTATTCATTGTTCAACCACAGGTACGGCTTAATGTAAATTGTCAGCGGAAAAGCCGTTGTCGCATCCTCTAAATCAACTCTGTCGTTAAATACCGCATCACTGGTTTGCAGGCTGAGACCGAGGTTTCCGAGATACATGATGTCGAACTTCTTGCTTAATAGAACCGGCTGGTTGGCCTCACTTGCTAGCAATGAATTACGTGAATAGTCGAGACAGAAGCCCTCTTCGCCAGGCCAGCTATCGGTAATTGGCTGATCGCTGATCAAATAACCGTGGATACACTCTCTCCAATGCTGGGCGATCGTGGTGATGTCAGCCAGGCCGATCAACCCATCACGATTGCCGTCAATTCTCGCCAGTCGCCAGTTAAGTGAACCATCCCCGGTCGGATCACCCGCGGGGAACCAGGAATTGCCGTTATGCAGGTCAGCGGCGTCGTATTCCACCTGCTGGCCCCAATGCTGCCCCAGGGGCGTCAGATCAGATGCGTCGACAAGCCCATCTTGATTGTAATCGCCCGGTAGTAGTTCAAGCCAAGTGATTGTCAGACTCTCAGCCCTTTCCGGCGCTGGTGGACCGCTGTAAACAGCTTCCACCCAGGTTGCACCTGAGAAATCGCCACTGACCGGTTGCAGATCCACAGACGCGGAGTCCTTGCCAAGTGCGGCCAACGCCGACGCCAGGCGTTCGGTTAGTACGCTATCAGCCGGCGCAGCCGCCACCTCGGGCGCCGATGACAGGTTGCCACCATTCGCACAACTGCTTTGGTTAAAGCTGATTATGACGGCAACTAGCATCAACGCCAGCGCGGCCCAACGGTCCTTACCCCACCTCATTGCAGATACCTCCTCGGGTGACAGGTCCTTACATCGCCCATTCACCAGTATCCATTTAGAGTAATCGGCCTGCTTTTTGTTCCATCTTCGCGATTTCCGGCGCAGCAAGTCTGGGGCTGGATTCCGCTGATTCGCCGCGGAACCGATCCTATTGTCGCCTGGCTTCGCTATACTTTAGGCAATGGGCGATGAGGACAAACGGCTCCGCGAAGTGCTGGACGGAATGGGCGTACAACCGGCCAGCCCACTCCTGGACAAGCTTGCCGAGTATCTGGCGCTGGTCGGGCAGTATTCCTCGGCGCTGAACCTGACGGGCTTCGGCGGCGACAAGGGGCAGCTGGCCGGCGAACTGGTCGGCGAGGCGCTGCGCCTCTGGCGGCTGGGTGAGATCCCGCCGGTCACCCATACCGTGGACCTGGGCAGCGGCAACGGCAGCCCGGTGGTGCCGCTGGCGGCGCTCTGCCCGGAAGCGGACTTCATCGCCGTCGAATCCCGCGAACGCCGGGTGGCCTTTCTGCGCACCGTCAAGGCCAAGCTCGGCCTGGAGAACCTGGACGTCTACGAAGGCCGGGTGGAGGACCTGGCCAAACGCAAGCCGACCAGTTTCGACCTGGCGACTTCGCGCGCCTTCGCCCCGCCGGACAAGCTGCTGCCCTTGGCGGCGCAGCTGCTGGTCGCCGATGGCCAGCTGCGCGGCTACCTGGGCGGCGACGCCTCCACGCTGGCAGCCAACGCCGGCCGGTTTGGCTTCAAGATCGAAACGTATAAAGCCTATACTTTCAGCGGATCGATCCGGCATGTCTACCTGCTGACCAAGCGCAAGCCTAACCCGAAAAACTAGATCGGTTTTCAGCGATCCCAAACATCACGTTCATATATTAACTACCAGTTTAAGATATTCAAAGATTACCCTTGACATATGGCAACCGGCTTGGTATAATGGAATCACTTCTAGGATAGAACGTTTTCCTAGCCGGAAGGCGTCTGGGCACCGGACACCGCTCCTAATCGGTGGGGCGAAACGGAAGAGTCAATGGACTCAAGCCGTGGGAAGGAGTGGTGATGTCCGGTCAGTTATCTCCCGACATTGGGCCGATTCTGCTGCTGTTCGGCGCCGGGACCATTCTCTGGGCGGTGCTCCTGGTAGTCACCTGGAACGACGCGGATGAGACCTACGGCACCGGGCTGTTCTGGGGCCTGATGGTGCTGTTCGTGCCCTGCGCCGCCCTGCCGGTCTATTGGCTGATGCGCCTGGGGACGCACCGCAGCTGGCGCGAGGATCTCGCGGCCAGCGAGCGGCGGGACCGCCGGCGGATCGCCGACCAGCGGCTGCCGGGGCTGGTGCACGGGCATTACGACTCTGGCTCGGAGCCCGTGGCGATCAGCCGGACGCAGCCGGTCTGTCGGGACTTCACTCCTTACCGTGCCAGGTTTGCCAATGAGGTGGAGACCTGGTGCCAGCAAAAAGCCAGCAATATCTCATCTTCCCAAGGTTGTGGGGACAGCCGAAGCGGGATTGTTGAACCGGAACGGGAGCACGGACTGAAGCCTGCCAGCCGGTGGGTGGACGAATCGTGTACCGGACGCACCGGCGGTGATGGGAAGTCCGCGCGTCCGGTTCCGTTCTAGGCAGACTGGAGCGGTGCGCCCCAGCCAGTGCGGCGGGGCGCCCCGCTCCAGTCCTGAAGTTGTGCCGTATAATGCGGCACAACGAGTTGGTCAATGCGAGGTAAGCATGCACGTATCGCGGCAAGTAATCGCCATCGGCTCGCTAGCGCTTCTGCTCTGCCTAGCCGCCCCGGGATGGGCGCGGGCCGGCTCCGCTGACGAGATGGAACCCAGCCACATCAAGGTGCCCAAGCGAATCTACGCCACGGCGCCGGACGGCTCCTGGGCCCGGTCCGGACTGGTGCACTTCTCGACCCTGATCGAGCAGCTCAGCGGCGCGGATGTCGTATTCATCGGCGAGCAGCACGACGACCCCGCGACGCACGCGCTGCAGTTGGAGATCCTCAAGGCGCTGACCGAGGCCTGCGACGGCCGCGTGACGCTGTCGCTGGAGCAGTTCGAACGCGATGTCCAGGGCGCACTCGACGACTACCTGGCCGGACGCGCCGACGAGGAAACCTTCCTGGCGAGCAGCCGCCCCTGGCCCAACTATCCCGAACATTACCGGCCGCTGGTGGAATTCTGCCGCGAACGGGGCCTGCCCGTGATCGCCGCCAATATCCCGCGCCCGTTGGCCAGCAAAGTAGCCAAAGAGGGCTTCGAGGCGGCCTGGGATGCCTACACGCCGCAGGAGCACATGTGGGTCGCCAAGCAGACGACGCACCCCAAGGACGCCTATTACGAGCTGTTCATCCTGGCGATGGGCGGCCACGGCGCGATGCCGATGGGCGAGGACGCGGTGGACCAGTTTTACGCCGCGCAGTGCATCAAGGACGATACGATGGCCGAGAGCATCCAGCTGCAGCTGGAGAGCCAGCCCTACCGCCGCGTCGTGCACATGAACGGCAGCTTCCACAGCGACTACTGGCTGGGCACCGTCGACCGGCTGCACCAGCGCCTGCCGCTGTCGCGGATCGTGACGATCAGCGTGCGCCCCGTCGACAGCTGGTGCGACTGCGACCGCTATACCGAGCTGCTGCCGGCAGAGGCCGCGGCGCTGCACCCGCGCGGCGAGGATCCGCTGGGCGTGCCGCTGGCCGACTATGTGATCTTCGTAATGAGCCCGGACTGGGGGGCCGCACCGACTTTCGGCGAACCGCCCGTCGAGGAGGAACTGCCCGCCGAGATGCCTCCGCCGCAGCCGGCAACCACCGAGGGCGAGCAGCAGATGCCGCCGATGCCGATGCCGCCGCCGGAAGGTGAAGCTGAGAAACAAGAGTGATCCAGTAGTAATCTTTCCTCTGTTACCTGCATCCTCAATATCGGTGAACAACTACCCAGTTGCGAGGCAGGCCGATGACGACTGGCGCTGAGAAACGGCCAATGACGCTAGGCTGCCTGGTTCAGCCACTGATACGCAAAACCGCCAATATCGCTGAATTCTGGCCGGATATCACCAGTCCGCTGGCCCGGCAGGTTGTCGCCACGGCCTACCGGCAGTTGCCGCCCGGCACCGACCGCGGCCCGGCCTACGACGAACCCGGCAGCTGCCCGCAGGAGATCCACGAATACCAGCTGTGGCTCAACGCGCGCCTGCGCCAATCGGGTCTGGCCAAGGGCCTGGCCGGCGGCCTGGCGTTCCTGCCCGATCCGACCGACCACCTGTCCTGGCCGTGGCGCTATTTGGCCCGCCGCTACGGCCCGCGGAATTACGGGCAACTGACGCGCCAGATTGTGCAGAACCTGGAATGGTTCGTCGACCAGTCGCAGCAACTGCGCGATCCCTGGACAATCGCCGGCGAGCAATTGCCCTACAGCCTGTTGTTCACGTTCATGCTGTTCATCTCGATGGCGCCGACGACGCCGATCTTCCGTCTGCATTGGCTGCTCGTGCTGGCCATCTTCCTGGGCGTCTGGGCGTTTTGTTACGTCCTGCAGGTGACCTGGGGGCGCAAGTCGCACCGGCACAAGACCAACTGCGCCGAGTTCTTCCATTACCTCCGGCGCGAATACAGCGACACGCAGCCCAGCGGCGCTGACCACGACTACCAGCCCAGCATCCGGAGCAACACCAGCATTTCCAGCCCCCTGCGCCCGCTCGGCTAGCCGTAGTCCGGCCCCGAAGCGCCGCTGCCAACAATTCCGCCGATCCGCGCGTCCGGCTGGTGGCGTTCAGGTAAACTAACAAGATCAGGAGGTGTAGGATGCCGCGCTGGCTGACCTTAGTCGCCGTGTTGCTGTTCTGCCTGCCCGGGCTGCCGGCCCAGGCCCAGGACCGCCACCTGGCGATCACGGAGTTCTATTTCTATCCCGCGGAAGCACCGCGTTTCAACAAGCTCAAGGGCTATGCCTGGCCCGAGGTCAAGCAGCTCAACGCCCTGGTCCGCGCCGAGTTGAGCGGTTTCGACGGCGAGGAGCGCGTGAATGTCTTCCTGGTCATCCGCGATGCGGAAGACGAGGACGATGTCATCAAAAAGGAGAAGCTGAAGTTCTTCCTGCCCGCTGGCGAACACGACATGGTCTTCGCCGATGTGCTGCACACCGACGAGTTCTTCGATGAGCATGCCTTCATCGCGACTGTCGAAGTCGACATGGGCGGCGTCAAGCCGGTCTACGACGAGATCACCTTCGACATCACGGGGCCCGAAGCGCCCGACGTGGAGATTCTCGACATGACGATCGTACCGACGGCCGCGGATCCCGGCGCCGGGTACTCGCCCGGCGACGGCTTCGAGGTCAACGCGCTGATCGAGATCCAGGACAACAAAAGCGCCCTGGAACCCACGATCATCCTGTTCGCCGCGATGGACGAGGACCTGTACCTGGTGGATCCGGACTTGAATTACCAACCCTACGAAACGCATTGGGATATGTATCCGCTGGGCTATACCGAAGGAGTATTCGCGGTCCGGGCCAAAGGCCGGTTGCCGTACTATTTTGCCGACGCTTACGCGTTCAATCACGACTGGCGCGTGTACGTGATCGTTGATTTCGGTCCCGGCGAAGAAACGATGGACTACGTCGCGGACAGCCTGTGGGACCACAACAACGGCGAACAGCGGATCAGCGACGACCTACAATACCGGTTGATCGAGCTGGATCGCGCCTATGAGTGGGACGTACGCCGGATGCGCGGCGGCCGGCCCGAAACGGAGCGATTCTGGGACGAGGATGATTAGCCGACACACACTAAGATAACGCAGTCAATTGCAGTGGGGAGAACCCTGTGGCAGAGGAAAACGCAGCAGATGAGAGCAGCGCCGGTCCGGCCGCCGAGATTACGCGCGAGGACCTGCAAACCCAGCTCAAGGTGGCGCAAGAGATCACCGAGGAGCTGCTGCAATCACTCGGTGAAGCCTGGGCCCGGATCGAGGAACTCGAGCAAGAGGTTGCCAGCCTGACCAAGGATCCGGCGCCGGCTCCCACCGCAAGCGCATCCCCGGCTTCCGCGCCCCCGCCGGCGCTTGCCGCCCCGCAGAAAGAAAGCAAGCAAGCGGGCCCGAAACTGCACGGCGTCTTGATCGTCGACGACTCCAAGCTGGTGACGATGCGATTGCGCTCCCTGATCGAGCCCCTGGGCTATCAAGTGGTCGGTACCGCCGCGGACGGGATGTCCGGCGCTCAGAAGGCCATCTCCTTGCTGCCCAAGCTGGTGATCCTCGATTACAACATGCCGGTGATGAACGGCCTGGAATGCCTGAAAGCCATCCGCCTGCAAAACCGCGATATCAAATTCATCGTGTGCTCCGCGAGTATCACCACCGAAATGAGCCAGGACCTGATTCGTGAAGGTGTCAATGCCTTGCTGACCAAGCCGATCCAATTGGACCGCTTCATCAAGGCCGTCCGCCAGTGCATGAATGCGTAAGACCGGCAGGCATTCAGCGGGGGATGCTGCTGAAGTGAGACGTATGTCGAGTCAGTTCTTGTCCGGGTCGCCGTTTTCCACCGGTTTGCTGAGGTCCAGCGGCTTCTGGCCCAGCAGCTTCTGCAGTTCGGTGGTATCGACCTCCGCCGACCGCGCGGCGGCGATGTTCTCGGCCTGGATCATCCGCCAGACTTCCTCGCGGTGGACGGTCACCTCGCGCGGCGCCTTGACGCCGACGCGCACCGCCTCGCCCTTGACGCTGACGACCAGGATCTCGACCTGCGTGTCAGGCTGGTTGCCGATCACCACGCTGTCGTCGACCTTGCGCGTGACGGTGATCCGGCTGGGCTTACCGTCCTCGACGGCGTCCAGGTAGATATTGCCGGGCATCAGAGTCAACGGCTGGTCTACGTTGAAAACAAACTTGACTTCGCCGCGCTGCACGGAGGCGATCTCAACCTGGTAGAGGTTGCCCACAATGATCTTCTCACCCGGCTTGCGAGTCAGCACTAGCATTAACAATCCATTGTACCTGATAGGCCGCTTGATCCTGAAGCTCAGCGGAAATTCAAGCGGGAGTGGCCGCGCCCGAATTCGTAGCCCTCGGGCTTGTCCGAACCGCCCAGGCCGGAATCGTAGACGGGCTCCCGCGCCGGCTCCTCCGCGGCCACCGGCGACTCCGGCGCGGCGTCATCCAGCCGCAGCCGCGGAGCGTTAAACAGGATGCTGAGCATCAGGCGCTGCAGGAACATGTGCATTCTGAGCCTGTCGCGAAACGCCGGTTGGACCGGACCGGTTGGGCCCCGGGGCGCGCCGGCTTCCGGACGCGGCAGGTTTAACAAGGCGCTGAGCGATTCCAGCACCGGCGCGGCGTTCTCCAGCAGCGGTTCCATCGCCGGCGCCGCGCTGGCCGGATCCAGGACCGCTTCCACCGGCGGTGCGTTCAGTCCCAGCGCCGGCTCCGGCTCCGCCGCCGGTTCGGTTTCGACGGGCGGCGACTCGGCCTGACGGCCGTACGACCGGGCGGGCAGCTCGATCGGCTGCCAGCGCGGATCGTCGCTGGCCGTCCAACCCACCCAGTCCTTGTGAATGCCCGCCAGATCCGGTTGCATCGTGCGCACCAGCGCCAGTGCATCGGTCTCGTCGCTCTTCTTTGCCCAGGAATAGCCGCTGCGCGGATCGTCGCTGAGCGGGTCGCGGTCGTAGAGCAGTTGCGGCCGCCGGTCCGTCACCAGCGCCACGGCGTACTCGTAATCATCGAGCTGGTCCGAGCGGATGCCCGTCGGCTGCTCCCCGTGGCGCGCCAGTTCGAACGGCGACACGGGATAGGTGGGCGTTTCCCAGGCATCGGGCCGGCCGGCGAAAACACGTTCGTCCGCCGGCTCGCGCAAGTAGAGCAAATGGTTGGTGTAGTCGAAGGTCACGCCGCCGTAATGCCGCGCCAACAGCGGGAAGCCGATCGCGCCGACCACCGGCACGCCGTTGAAGCTGAAGGTCGAGGCCAGGCCGGCGTCGGCCGCGCTTTCGCGGTAGGTGCGGCCCGCCAGCGACAGGTTCAGGTTTTCGATGATGTAGCGCGGCTGCAGGCCGCCGCTGATGTCGCCCAGAAAGCCGTTGAGCTTCAGCTCGTCGCCCAGCTGGTAATGGTCCAGCCAGTCCAGGTTGACCGACAGCGCGCTGCGCTGGCCCGTGTCCAGCATCAACAGCGCCTGGCCGGTGTCCTGGACCTGAGCCTCGATATGCGGAATGTCGCGGATGAAGGTCAGCGGCAAGCGGGTGCCGGCCGCCGCGGTGCCCGTGTTGGGCGGGGCCAGCGTCATCAGGCCGTCGTCGAGATCGATATCGAGCTGGCAGAGCTGCAACAGTTCCCCGCCGACGATGCCGTGGATGCGCATGTCCGCGCCCAGGCCCAGCGCGGTCAGCTGCGTGCCGGCAACCTGCAGGTTGTCGAAGCGCACCCCGCCGACCTCGAAGCTGAAGCCCTCGTAGAGGTTCATGTCGTCGGACTCGAAAGCCCCGGCCACGCGCAACTTGCCGACGGGCTCCAACAGCGCGTCGACCTTGAGCACCAACTCGTCGAGCACCATCGTACCGGCGCCGGAATCGAGGATCAGGTTGAGCGGCCGGCCGTTGGGCAGCTGCGCCTTGAACACGAGCCAGTCCTTGACGGGCCGGATCGCCACCGGCTGAGCGCCGCCGGACGGGAAGGTGACATACCGCGCGGGATCGAACTCCGGCAGCCGCGGCGGCTCCGGGGGCGGGCGCTTGGAGTATGCGATGGACTCGAAGAAGTACTGGTACAGCTCGCTCGACGGTCCCAGCACCGCCAGGTCCTCGGCCAGCCGCACGCCGTGGTCCAGTCTGTGCCGGCCAACGATCACCAGCGGCAAGCCGCGGAACGTGGCGACGATCTCGAACGAACGCGGGCCGTAATCGGCGCTCTCCACCACCAGCTGGCCGGACAGGAATTCCTCGCCTTTGGCGAGCTCATCCGTCGCGGCGATGACCCGGCCGACGATGAAATGGCGCAACAACGGGCTGTTGTACTGCGGCAGCGCGCTGCCCAGCTGCTGGGCCGTCTGGCCACCGCTGCGCCAGATCGCCGGCAGCATCGGCCGCGTCGGCTCCAGATTGCCGGGGATCGTCCGCCAGTCCAACAGGTAGCTTTGTTCCACCCGCTCGCTGAAGTCGCCGGTCGCCAGATCCACCGTACCGGCGACGAACGACATTTGCGTCCGGTTGTTGTGGACTACGCGCGCGCGGTATTCCAGACTGCCGGTAGCGGCGTGAGCCACAGTTGCCAGCAGCAGGAACGCAACCGCGGCCGGGAGGAACAGGCATCGTTGCATCACGGCTATTATACCGGCGCGCTTTTGTTCTGAGTGCATTCACGGGTGGCGTTTTCCACCGGCATGGCCGCTGTGCATTCCAGCCCGCCCGTCCGTTTCCCGGCCTGCAGCCTCGGCGAATCGCCGGCTTGACTTTAATTGTATGTGCATCCCTGTTATAATCGGGCTGTATCAAAGTGGCAGCCTGGCTGTCGATGAAAGGCGGTTGGAAGCAACTACGAAACAACTGGAAGCGTCGTCGGACATTGACGTTCCGCCACGAAGTTGGACGGATATCGTGTCCGCAGCCACGACGCTTAGCGCACAGCTCTTCCCCACGGGGCACGTCGCTTTGCGCGTGCTGGATGGCCCGGCCATCCACGCGCTGAACCGCGAGTATCGCGGCGTCGACGAGGCGACCGATGTCCTGTCCTTCCCCAGCGGCGACGACGGCGGGTTCGCCGGCGATCTCGCCCTGAACTGGGAGGCCGTGCTTAAGCAGGCCCGCGTCAACGGCAACACGCCGGAAGCGGAAGCGGTGGCGCTGATCGCGCACGGGCTTCTGCACCTGGCCGGCTGGGATCACCAGACGGAAGCGTCCGCCCGACGGATGGACGCCCGGACGCGCGAGCTGTGCAGTATTGTCAAGATTGAGGTGAAGTGTTTTGGACACTGACGTTCCCATACGATTAGCCCTGCTCCAGGTTAGCAGTGCGGACCTTCCGCCGTTCAGCGTCGTGTTGCTGGTCTTGGGCGCCATCGTGTGCCTGCTCTCCGGTTTTACCGCGCACAGTGCCGTCGCGGCCCGCGTCGGTCTGGTCGGCCGGCGCACGCTGGCCCGCCGGGCGGCCGCCGCCACCGTGATCCTGCTGGTGATCGGCGCGGCCCTGATCTATCTGGGCCTGCGTGTCACCGATGCCGGCGTCTGGGAGGGCTTGGCGACCGCCGTCAGCCCGTCGCTGTTATGCATCCTGGTGGGCTTTATTTCCGGCGTAACCGCCGCCGGCCGGCCCGAAACGCCCGGCCTGGTCGTCCGCACGGGCAACCTCCTGGCGGACGCCCTGGGCTGCTGGCTGCCGGCCGACTCGCCGACGAACGGCAACGGCCACAGCGACGAACCCGAGTTCGAGATCACGATGGCCAGCGGCGAGGAAGTCGAGGCCGAGGAACGCGAATATATCGAGAACATCCTCGAATTCGGCGAGACCACCGCGCACGAGGTGATGACCCCGCGCACGGACGTGGTCGCGCTGGATATCAGCTGGGAGCCCGAGCGGATCATCCAGGCCGTCGCCGAGGCGCGCTTCAGCCGTTTCCCCGTCTATGCGAACAGCATTGATGAAATCGTCGGCATTGTCCACCTGCGCCACCTGCTCGAGTTCCTGGCCAAAGGCGAAGGAATCGAAAGCCTGAAACTGCGGGCGTTGATGATGGAGCCGCTCTTCGTGCCGGAAAGCAAGAAGGTCGACGACGTGCTGCGCGAGCTGCAGCGGCGCAAGTCGCACATGGCGATCGTGCTGGACGAGTACGGCGGGACGGAGGGCATCCTGACGATCGAGGACCTCTTAGAGGAGATCGTCGGCGAGATCCAGGACGAGTACGACGACGAGAGCCTGCCCGTCCATCGCCGCGACGACGGCAGCCTGGTGGTCGACGGCCAACTGCCGCTGGTGGAGCTGAACGAAGAGCTGGCGACGGCGCTGTGTGTGGAGGACGTCGATACGCTGGGAGGCTACGTCACGCATATGCTGGGCCACATTCCCGAGCGCCGCGAGACGCTGATCGAAGACGACCTGCAGTTCACCGTACTCAGCGTGGACAAGAACCGCGTGCGCCGCGTGCTGGTGGAACGGATCATCACGCCCCGCACCGACTGACCGGCCGCACCAGATCACACCCTGCGCAACGACCGGATACCTTGAAATCCACCGCAACCGGTGCGTTACAGCGGCTGCCGGCGCCGGTATGCTGATAACAGCTAGAGGTGAGAATCACCAACAGGAGGTCGATATGCGCAATCTGGGGAACGTAATTGCGCTTGTACTGCTTGGATTGATGATTTGGCTTGTCTCCTGTGGGGGCGGAGGAACCATCACTCCCGCGGCCGGCGACGAAACCCCGGCCACCACCGATCAGCCGACGAACACGACGACGAACGCCGATCTGAACACCTGGGCGCAGGACCAGGAATTCACCGAAGCGCCGCGCACGGCCCGGGGATTGCCGGCGATCCCGCTCGACGCGTCCACGGCGTCCCATGCCGCGAGCGACAGCTCCGACAAGCACACCGTGCTGGGCAAGGACGCGCTCGATTACAGCCTCTGCGAGATCGACGGCGACGCGATGTTGATCAACGTCGACGGGGCCGCCGCCGAGCTCGAAGACGGTCTTCCGGCCTGGGCGTTATACAAGGTGCCCGATCTTGCGGGCCTGGAGCTCCTGTCGCTCAACGGCGAATGTCTCGCCGGCGGCTATGGCCAGGGCTACATGGTCGGTGTCGCCAATTACACGACGATGGACTGGGAGTGGCTGGGACCGGTCAGCTTCGCCGAGTTCCAGTTCGACCTGACCGGCGACAGCCAGTATGTCACCCACCTGGGCAACCTGTACTTCCTGATCGCCTGTTACGGCGAAAATACCGCCAAGCACCTGCGGTCCACCGTGGTGCTGGCCAGCGGCGGGGATGACGACAAACTGCCCGGCGCGCCGGCCAGCCTCATCGCCAGTAAGGGTGAGTTCCCCGACGGCGTGGCGCTGACCTGGCTACCGGGCACCGGAGCGGACACGTATGAAGTTTGGCGGAAAAACGCGGCCTTCATCCTGGCGCCGGATGGCGCACCGGGCGGGGACGACGCCGACTGGGAGCTGATCGGCACGACGGCCGGGACCAGCTACTTCGATGACGGTGCCGAGGTCGGGCTGGCCTACATGTACAAGGCCCGGTCGGCCAACACGACCGGCTACAGCGAGTTCAGCAATGTTGACGAGGGCTGGGCGAAGTGGGAAGTCCCACCGCCCATTTATGAGGGGATTCACGGCTACGTCTTCGGCGGCCGGCTGCCGGCCGACCCCGATGCCGATCCCTATCCGCTGCCGCTGGAGGACGCGCTGGTCCGGCTGCTCGATCCGGAGACCGAGGACATCGCCTATGAGCGGCTGACTAACGCGGAGGGCTTCTACCAGTTCGCCGTCGGCACGGTCGCGGCCGGCGAGTACCTGCTGACCTGTGAGCTGGACGGCTGGTACTTCCCGGATACCTACTGGGTAGTCGTGCCCGAGGGCGACCACAGCCAGCAATACGACTTCCAGGGCTGGCTGGGCGCCGGCGGGATTCCGGGCGACCCGCCTGAGGGGATCTCTGGCTATGTCTGGTGCGACTCCGGCATCAATGCGGACGGCGACCCCGGCCTCGAGCCGTGGATCGTGCCGATGAGCGACGTGCTGATCCAGGCGATCCGGCTGGATATCAATACACCGGACTACGTGCAGTACGAAACCTACACCGACGATGAGGGGTTCTACCAGATCCTGGAACTGCCGACCGGCAACTACGGACTGCGCGCCGTACTGGACGGCTGGAATTTCGAGCCGGCCTACCATTACTTCGACATCATCGACAACACCGTGCCGACCCTCAGCTTCGATTTCTGGGGCTGGCAGGGTGACCGCCCGCGAACCGACCCGGAGACCGATCCGTCGGAAAACGGCATCTGCGGCACCGTGATGGCCGATGGCAGCCAGATCAATGCGCCGCTGATCATCGGTGACCCGGCTGGCTATGATCCGATCGCCGGCGTCCTGATCACGGTCACCGACATGGCCACCGACCTGATCATCTGGACCGGCGAGACCGACGAACGAGGCTATTACGAGTACGCCGGCATTCCGGCCGGAGAGTTTCGCGTCACGGCGGAGCTCAACGGCTGGTATTTCACCCCCGAGGAGCACGTGATCGTCATTCCGGACTTCGGGGATGACACCGTGATGTGGATGTTCCTCGATTTCATCGGGTTTGCCGAGTAACCCGCCCAACTTGATTCGCCAACTCGTGTCGAAACCGCGCGGTCGTACCGGCCGCGCTTTTTTCGCGTGGCACAATAGTGCTAATGAGAAACGACGATCAGCCACAGCCGCTTAACGCCTGCCTGCAGTGCACCACCCAGGCCTGCTCCGGCGCTCCGGGCAGCCTGGAGCACCCGCCCGCCTGCCCGATGCTCAACCACCCCGAGCTGCTTGCGGAGATCGCGCGGCAATACGTGGATGACGCGGCGCTACGCGAGTTCGCCGCCGCCGCCGCGCGGACCGAGGCCGGCGGGTATTGCCGCGACACGCGCGTCGAGGAGATCATGGCCTTCGCCCGGCGGATCGGCGCGGAGCACCTGGGCATCGCCTGCTGCGTGGGGCTCCGGCGCGAGGCGGCGCTGGCCGCGGACATCTTCCAGGCCAACGGCTTTTTGGTCAGCTGCGTCATCTGCAAGGTCGGCAGCGTACCCAAGGAGGACATCGGCCTGGCGGATGCCGAGAAGATCCGCCCCGGCCAGTTCGAGGGGCTCTGCAACCCGTTGGCCCAGGCCCGGCTGCTGGCCGCGGCGGGCACCGAGCTGAACGTGCTGATCGGCCTGTGCGTGGGGCACGACAGCCTGTTCTTCCAGCACAGCGAAGCACCGGTGACGGTCCTGGTCGCCAAGGACCGCGTCACGGGCCACAACCCGGCGGCGGCGCTGTACCTCAGCCATTCGTACTACCGGCGCCTGCGCCAAGGTGAAAAGGAGTAGCGAAGCGCGCCGGCGGTTCAGCCGCGCAGCTGGCGGCCCAGCACGGTGACCTGGCCGTCGGCGATGACCACGCGGTCCTCGGCGAACCAGCGGATCACCTCGGGGTAGAGCTCGCGCTCCGTCTCGCGCACGCGCGCCCCGAGCGTCTCCACCGTGTCGCCGTCCAGCACGGGCACGGTGCGCTGGGCGATGATCGGCCCGGTGTCGTATGCGTTGTCGACCAGGTGCACGGTGCAGCCGGTCACGCGCGTGCCGCTGGCCAGCACCGCCTCGTGGACGCGGTCGCCGTACATCCCCTGGCCGCCGAAGCCGGGCAACAGCGCGGGGTGGATGTTGATCGCCGGATAGCGCGGCGGGGCGAGGTAGAGGCTGAGAAACCCGCCGAAAACGACCAGCCGGGGCCGCCATTCATCGAGCTGGGCGGTAATGCGGCGGGAGAAATCCGCGGCGTCAAACGGTTTGCCGCGCTGGACGATCGCGCCCGGCACCCCGTACTCGGCGGCGTAGTCCAGCCCCGAGCACGGGCGGCTGGCGATCACGCCGGCGACGCGGACGGGCAGGCGCCCGGCGGCGATCAGCGCCAGGATGTTTTTGAGCGTCGAACCGCTGCCGGAGATCAGCACGGCGATCGGAAAAGCCTCGGCCGCGGGTGTGTTGCTTGCGGACTGCATAGGGCCATTATACGAGAATGAGCCTGGTTTACTGAGCCGGATGGAGCGGCTTCCGGTGGCGGGGGGGTGCTATGGCCGGCTCTGGACGGGGTACTGCTGCCCGTCGTGGCCGCCAGGCTGGCTGAGCTCCGCGGCACAACCGGCCTACCACCAACACGTACCCTAGGCGGCCCGCCTGGGACATATTGCGATGTAGTTTCAATACGCCTTCCTGGTCCGCGGGTTTGATCGGCGAAGCCAGAAATGATATATTGTTCCCGTGGTACAAATTAGGAATCCTCAGCCGGTAAGACGGAGTCTGAGTTGGCGCAGACAGAAAGGCAACTGGAGGGGAGTGGTCGCTGTCATGGGGCTCATATTCCACGCTGTCGGGTTCGCAGGCGATGAGTGAAACGTTTCACGCCGGACGTATCAGCTCAGGCTGGATCAGGGCGCGGCGATGGACGTAAGCGCTCAGGGCGCATTAGTACAGACGTGAAACGTTTCACGCCGAATTGTATGGCGCGAGCTTAGAGTGTGAG
>JAFGCY010000105.1 GCA_016932385.1 bacterium
AAGTAAAAGTGAAAGTGACCTGAAACTCACTGCTTGCCCAAAGACCTTTCTACTTTCACTTTCAACTTTTACTTGTTCGCACAATCCAGCCATGGCGGGATTGTGCTACTGGGTGGCGCGGGTCCCGCCTTGGCGGGATGCCCGCGATCCACGTCTTGTGCATCCGCCGGTGCGCGGCTATAATCTGCAATCCGCGAGTCATCGGGCAGTAGCGCAGTCAGGTTAGCGCACTAGTCTGGGGGACTAGGGGTCGCGAGTTCGAATCTCGCCTGCCCGACTCTTTCTTCTCCTTGGCGCTGCTACGACGCGGCGATGCCCAGCAGTTCCCGCTTGACGCGCGCGCTCTGCCAGGCGGTGTTCAGCGCGGCCAGCGCGCCGGTCGCCTGCAGGTTGGCTGCCAGCTGGCGGTAATCAGGCTCGGCCAGCAGCGCCGCCGGAGTGGTCTCGTTATCGTGCAGGTAGCGGTCGGCCAGGGCCAGGCCGGCGGCGATGATCGACAAGGTCAGCGCCCGTTCTTTCTCCATCGTCGCGGGCAGGGGCCGGACGACGGGCAGCCAGGAATACTGCGCCAGGTCCGGCAGCGGGTCGGGCAGCACCCATTCGTTGAGCAGCTCCGCGCTCAGCGCGGGCGCTGAGACCTGCCAGGTCGCCATCTCGTAGGCCAGGCGCTCCCATTCGCTGCCCATCTTGCCATAGGCGTTGTCCGGCGGCAGGCCGGCCACGCCGAACAGGAGCGCGCCGATGCGGCTCAAGAGCGCGGCGGTGGCGACCAGCGCTGGATCGGCCAAGCCCGCGTTGGCGGCGGTCTGATGCGCGACCACGGCCGCGCCGCCGGTCCAGTGGCGGACGAACTCCACGTGTTCGTCGGGCAGCTTGAGTTCCTCGCCGAGTTCGTAGTCCATCAGAAAGCCGACGATGATCGCCTTGACCATGTTGAAGCCCAACAGCACGATCGCCCGTTCCACGCTGGTGACCTGCTTGGACTGGCCGAACATCGCGGAGTTGGCCACCGCCAGCAGCCGGCCGACCAACAGCGCGTCGTGGCCGACGGTCTGAGCCAGCGTCTTCGGATCGAACTTGTCGAGCGTGAAGCCGGGGCCCGTCATCTCGGTCAACAGCGGCGGCGCCGGTACTAAGAGCTCGATCCGGTTTTCCCAGGCGCCGCGCACGTTGCTGGGCAGTTCGTACCAGCTGGGGATCGTCAGGTCGTTTATACCATCGTCCATGCAGTTATTATCCCCCAGGGGCAGTTGAATGCCGGGCCGCGCAATAAAAACGGGCGGCGTTTCCGCCACCCGTCATCCGGAGTTCCAGTTGGCCGTGAGGCCTCGGGTCTTACGGGCCGAGAGGAAGCGGCGGCTGCAAAGGTGTGATATTAAGCTGGCCAAGCACCTGGACAGTGATCGGATCGCTTTCGCCGTAACCGGCGACGATCTGCGTGATGGTCAGCGTGGTGAAAGGATTGGTGTTGAAGCCGGCCGGAGCCAGATCGCCCGTGGTGCCGATGCGACCATCGGCGGTGGCAAATGTTGAGAGTGTGATTTGGTTGTTATCGCGAATCAGGACCTGCGCGCTCGGCGCGACGCAGCCGGCCTCGCCTTCGATCAACAGGAAGCCCGCGCCGTCGGCGGACGCCGTGATCTTGCTGCTGTCCGGCGTGGGGCTGGCCTGCGGTATTGTCGCGCCCGGATTCGGGTTCGCGCCGGGATTCGGAGCGGGGGCGCCGACGCCGCCGCCACCGCAGCCCACGGCCATCAGCAGGATGGCCAGGCTGAGCAGGACGGCGCATACACGGGTAAACTCTGAATTCGTCTGGGGATTCCGCTTCTTCATTTTGACTACCTCCTCGCCCTGGTGGCGATTCTCGTATTGTGTAAACCGCCTGTATTACCCGCCGCGGAAAAATCTAAACAGCCATTCGCGGATTTAATAAAGTTTTTAGAAAAAAGCCGCGGTGGGAATTCCACCGCGGCCGACACCAGGCTGGCTATCAAGGTAGGTAGGGCTTAGAAGAACCAGACTGTTACCGAGACTGATTTACTGCGGGCCAACTCGCCGTATTGCTGGCTGACACCGACCGAGTAAATCAGATCGACTTCCGTCGGCGGCAGCGAGAACGAGCCGTCGGCGTTGGCGATCACGGCCAGCGCGACCTCCGGCGAGAGGTTGATGTACACGGTCGCGCCCGGCTGGGCACTGCCGGCTTCACCTTCGACCTGCAGAGTATCCATGAAAGTGTCATAGCTGGCGTAGATCAACTCGGCGTCCGGCAGGCCGGCCAGGATCACCGCTTCGGCTTCCGGCTCCTCAGCATCCTCGTCAGCGCCTTCGCCGCCGTCGTAGTCTTCGATAACTTCCGCCACCGGACCTTCGTCTCCCTCGCTGTCCGCCGGCGCCGCGTCGGCCCCCGCGCCACCGCTGCCATCATCGACGACCGCCGCGTCATCCCCCGCATCCAAAGCATCGGGAACGGTTGAAACGCCACCGCCGCCGCAGCTGGCGCTAAACAGCAGCAGCGCGGCGCTAACAAACAGATAAGCCATCCAATTGTTGCTTTTAATAAACATGACCATCCTCCAACAGAGTGTTTACTTTGTGGGGTTGATGGAAGGTTGCGGTTGGCAATCCGTTTTACAACCGGCTAGTTTACCCATATATACATTGGATAAACAGGATTCCGGGTGGATTTCGCGAATTCCGCCGATAATCTCTCAGGCCCGATGAATACAGGGCTGAGCTAGATGCCGCTGATCGAATTCGCGGTGCGGTAGCCGGAGGTCGCACATCGCCGCCGGGCAAAAAAACCGCGGCGGGGTTGCCGCCGCGGTTACGTTGGTCAGACGTTTCAGGAGGTAGGGGTAGTTAGATCTCGAAGATTTCCACCACCACGGGATCGCTCTCCGGGTGGCCGGCGTAGGCCTGCGTCGCGGTGACCTCGTCCTCGCCGTCCGCCGCGAACAGCGGCGTGGAGAACTCGCCCGCGGAATCGGCCGTGGCCACGTGCTGCAAGTTACCGTTGACATACACGCGCACGGTGGCGCCGGGCTGCACGCTGCCGGCCTCGCCGGCTACCTGCATGTCGCCCATGAACCCGTCATAGGTGGCGCTGATCCGCGCGGCGTCCGGATCACCGGACTGGACCACGGGCGTGCCGCTGCCGCCGGGGTCGGGAACAGCGATGCCTCCGCCGCTGCAGCTGGCCGCCAACAGCAGTCCGGCAGCGGCGATCAGTAGATAAACCATCCAGTTATTGCTCTTGCTAAACATGACCATCCTCCAACAATCAGACTTTGCTTGTGGGGTTGATGGTAGGTTTGCTGTGGCAATCCGTTTTTCAACCGGCTAGTTTACCCATATATACATTGCTTAAACAGGAATCCGCGGTGAAATTGGGCGGATTTCCGAAAACGCCGCGAAGGCGCCCGCGCTCCCACTGGCCACTGATGCCTACTCGTCCCCATTCGCCCAGGTCAGGTAGTAGGCGGCGAACTTGTGGCGCAGGTCGGGGTGCTTGGGCATCACGCGCACGGTGAAGCCGAAGTAGCCGCTCTGCGGCGCGATCAGCGTGGCGACGAAGACGGGGTGCTCGCCGTTGCCGGCGGGATCGAGCTGCATCTCCGTGCCCTGTGGGTTCTGGAAGCCACGGCGGCTGTCAACCGGTCCGCTGAAGACCTCGACGCGCACGTCGGCGGCGGACAGCTTGCCCGTGTTCACGGTCGCGCGCACCTGCAGCCGGTCGCCGACGATCAACTCGTCCAGCTGGCTGGCCTCGATGTTCACGATCTGCACAGCCTTCCAGTTCGCGTCGACCCGTGCGCGCCAGCCGGCCAGGTCTCGCGAGCGTTTGTAGCCGTCGGCGGTCAGCTCGCGGTTGGCGGCATCCGCCGGCAGGTACGCCTCGTCGATATAGTTGAACAGCATGCGGTGGCTGGAAAAGCGCGGGATCAGGTTGGCCATCGAGCGCTTCATCATGCCGACCCATTCGCGCGGGATGCCGGCCACGCTGCGCTTGAAGAACAGCGGCACGGCCTCCCGTTCCAGCAGGTCGTAGATCGCGTGGCCCTCGACCTCGTCTTGGTAGTCGATGTCGTCGTACTCCTCGCCGCTGCCGATCGCCCAGCCGTAGTCTTTATGGTAGGCCTGGTCCCACCAGCCGTCGAGGATCGACATGTGCAGCGCGCCGTTGGCGACGGCCTTCATGCCGCTGGTGCCGCTGGCCTCCTGCGGGCGGCGCGGCGTGTTCAGCCAGATGTCGCAGCCCTGGACCAGATAGCGCGCCACGATGATGTCGTAATCTTCCAGGAACACGACGCGGAAGCGCAGGTGCTCCTCGCGCGCCTGGTGGATGATCTCGCGGATGACCTTCTTGCCTTCGTCGTCGCGCGGATGGGCCTTGCCGGCGTAGAGGAACTGCACCGGGCGGTCGCGGTCGGCGCAGAGGCGCTTCAAGCGCTCGAGATCGCGGAACAGCAGGTTGCCGCGCTTGTAGGTGGCGAACCGGCGCGCGAAGCCGATCGACAGCGCCTCGGGATTGAGCACCTCGCTGGCGCCGGTGATCTCCTCAATGCTGGCGCCGCGTGCGGCGAGCTGGCTTTCCAGCCGCGCCCGGGCGAAGGCCACCAGCCGCGCCCGCCGGCGCTCGTGCGTGCGCCAGAGCTCCTCGTCGGGGATCTCGTAGATCCGGTTCCACAACTCGGGCAGCAGCGGATCGTCATGCCAGGCCGGGCCGATATAGCGGTCCAACAGCGAGGCCAGATCGTGGCTGATCCACGAATAGAGGTGGATGCCGTTGGTGACGGCGCGGATCGGCACCTCGTCGCGCGGCAGCTCCGGCCAGAGCTGCTGCCACATCCCGCGCGAGACGTGGGCGTGCAGCCGGCTGACGCCGTTGACGCAGCTGGCGGTCTTGATCGCCGCGATCGTCATGCAGTAGTCGTTGCTGCCGGCGATATCGGAGCCCTGGCCCAGCTCGGCGAATTTCTGCCAGTCCAGCGCGAGTTCGGTCGCCAGCGGGCCCAGGTACTTGCGCAGGGCGTCCAGGCTGAAGACGTCGTTGCCCGCCGGCACCGGCGTATGCGTGGTAAAGCAGTCGTTGGAATAGGTCGCTTCGAACGCGGTGTTGAAGTCCAGGTTGTGCTCACCCATCTGCAGGCGGACGCGCTCCAGCCCCATGAACGCCGAGTGGCCTTCGTTCATGTGGTAGACCGTCGGCTTGATACCCAGCCGGCGCAGCAGCACCATGCCGCCGATGCCCAGCACGATCTCCTGGCGGATGCGCATCTCCTTGTCGCCGCCGTACAGCTGGTCGGTGATGACGCGATCCTCGGGTCGGTTCTCCGGCAGATTGGTGCTCATCAGATACAGCGGCACGCGGCCGACGTTGACGCGCCAGATCGCGACCTTGACGGGCCGCGTCAGGTAGGGGATGTCGATGGTCAGCCAGTCGCCGGCGTCGTCGAGTACCTTCTGCATCGGCAGGTTGTAGAAGTCGTTTTCGTCGTAGCGCTCCTGCTGCCAGCCGTCGATGTTCAAGTACTGGTGGAAATAGCCCAGCCGGTAGGCCATGCCGATCGCTACCAGCGGCAGGCCCATGTCGGAGGCGGTTTTCAGGTGGTCGCCGGAGAGGATGCCCAGGCCGCCGGAGTAGATCGGCAGGGCGCTGGACAAGCCGTATTCGGCGGAAAAATAGGCGATCCGGACGTCCGAGCGGTTGCCGTGGACGCGCTGGAACCAGCGCGGCTCGGTCAGGTAAGCGTTGAAGGCCTCGCGCACGCGCTGCATGTGGTTGAGGAAGCCCTCTTCGCGGCTGAGGTAGTTCAGGCGCTCCTGCTCCACGTGCAGCAGCACGTGGCAGGGGTTTCCGCGGCTTTCGGCCCAGCGGTGGCGGCTGATCCGCCGAAACAGGTCGATGGCGTCGTAGTGCCACTCCCACCAGATATTGCCGGCCAACTCGCCCAGAAACGCCAGCTTCTCCGGCAGGCGCGGGCGGATCGCGTATGTAAACTTAGGCTTCATGCTGCAACCTTTGGCACCATATACCCTACTGGTAATCACAGTCTAGCATTTAATATTTGAACTAGGATTAAGTCTAAATGCAAATTCGCCCGCGAAAGCTGGCCCGAAAAGCGGCCCGTTTGGGCGGTTTGCGAGCGAGGCCGCATGATTCCAGGCTCCAAGCGCCATAGGGCGCTTTCGAGTACGGGGTCAAAATCAAACATCCGCATATGGGAATATATTGAAGTGCCAGTATGTTTATGGTAAGCTTTGCGTGCCGATTCCGGCAGTTCTGCCCATTGCTCAATTAAGCTGGATGCCACTTCTGACCAAGTACGAAGAGGTATCCGCTTTGCTTGTGAATGGGAGAAATGGAGGTTTATGTGTCCGGCAAACGTGTTTTGGTTATTGACGAGCATGTCGAGACCCGTCGCAAGTTGCGCGAGGAGTTGCTCAAGGCGGATTGGATCGTCGACGACGTTTCGGACGCGCTCAGCGGTCTGGAGTCGATCCATCAGGCCCGCACCTACGGCGAGGGCTACCACCTGATCATCAGTGCAATCTTCCTGCCGGATCTCGACGGCCTGCTGTTCATTCGCACGTTGCGCGAACAGTATCCCGAAATACCGTTCATCGTGCTGACGGGCTACGGCGACGAGGATCTTAAAACGCACGTCCAGTCCCAGCCGCTGACCGTGTACCTGGAGAAGCCGCTGGACATGGACCGCCTGTACGCGGAGATCGGCAAGTTCGACCTGGACAAGGACACCAGCCGGCCGTTGCCGGCACCACCGCTGACGCCGCCGGACGACGCGGTCGGCGCCTACGTTTATTTCAACATCGATACCGCCAGCGGGGGCGCGGCGGCTTATGACGCGCTGCGCGCTCTGAGCGGCGTGCGCAGTGCCAACGCCGTGCGCGGCGAGTTCAACCTGGTACTCCGGGTGGCGGTCCCGTCGCAGGACGCGCTCGACAAGTTGATCGCCGACGCCAAGAAGGTGCCGGGCGCGACCTACGTCAGCTATGAGCTTTATGTTCCGGCGATGCTCGGGGCTTCGAACGAGGAATTCGTCAGGCACTATCAGACGGTCGCCGCCGAGGTCAACAAGGACTACCTGCCGGGCCAGGACACCAACGCCTATCTGATGATCGACGTGGACCGCTACCAGATGGAGCGGATCTACACGTCGATCCTGCTGACCGAGGGCGTCTATCGCTGCCGCGTGATCAGCAGCGGCACCAAGCTGATGGTGCTGATGAGCCACGCGGTGCGGCCGGGCGTCGTCCGCCACCTGCTGCGCAAGCTGGCGGAGATGGACGGCATCCTGCGCGTCCGCGAGGCCACGGTCATCAACGTCGCCGAATAAGATTACGAATGCCCAGGAGCGACTGCCCGTACGGGGCGGCGCAAGACTGACACGAGGATTTAGCAATGGCTGATACTAAAGCGAAAAACGGTTTTAACTTCCAGCTCTGGCGCTACGACGGCGAGCCCGGCGAGTTGATCCCGCTGCTGCAGGCGGCGCAGGACCACTACGGCTACATCCCCGAGCACGCCATCGAGCACATCAGCGCCGCTACCGGCATCACGCCAAGCAAGATCTACGGTGTGATCACCTTCTACAACCAGTTCCGGCTGCAACCGATGGGTAAGTACGTCATCCGGCTCTGTGAAGGGACGGCTTGCCACGTGGCCGGCGCCAAGACCCTGCTGGAAGTGATCGAGGACGAAGTGGGCGTGCACGAGGGCGAGACCGATGACGACGGGCTGTTCACCGTGCTGACGGTGGCCTGCATCGGCTGCTGCAGCCTGGCGCCCGTGATGCTCGTCAACGAGGAAACCTACGGCAAGCTGGACCCGAAGAAAATCCGCTCGATCCTGCGGCAGATTCGCCGCGAGGAACAGCAGAAATCCCAGGGTAAGAAGGCGGCGCAGCCGGCCAAGTAGCCGGCCGCCCCATTGAGCCCTTTGCACTGACGGCAAGGACCGGTCAAGGAAAAGTCTATGTACAAAGTCAAGGTTGGAATGGCGACATGTGGGATCTCCGCGGGAGCGAAGACCACCTACGAGAAGCTCAACGAGTTGATCGGCGGCAATGGCGCGTTGGTCGAGCTGACCATTACCGGCTGTATCGGCATGTGCTACAGCGAACCGCTGGTCGAGGTCGTCGATGATGAAACCGGCGAGCACGTGCTGTACGGCGGCGTGGACGACAAGGGCGCCGAGCAGATCTACAAGCAGCATCTGAAGAGGGGCAGCGTCGTCGACGAGCTGGTCGTGCTCAAGTGGCGGGACGGCCAGAAGCCCGACGGCCCGCAGAGCAGCTTCCTCGTCGACCAGGAGCGGATCGTGCTGCGCAACTGCGGCGTGATCGACCCGGAGAAGATCGAAGACTACATTGCGCGCGGCGGTTATGAAGCGCTCAAGAAGGTGCTTAGCAAGGGCGATCCGAACTGGGTGATCGACGAGGTCAAGGCCAGCGGCCTGCGCGGACGCGGTGGCGCGGGCTTCCCGACCGGTTTGAAGTGGAGCTTTGCCGCGGGCAACCAGGCTGACATCAAATACGTGGTCTGCAACGCCGACGAAGGCGACCCGGGCGCGTTCATGGACCGCTCCGTGCTGGAAGGCGATCCGCACGCCGTGCTCGAGGGCATGCTGATCTGCGCCTACGCGATCGGCGCCACGCACGGTTACATCTATTGCCGCGCCGAGTACCCGCTGGCGGTCAAGCGCCTCAGGAAGGCGATCCAGCAGGCCAAGGACGCGGGCTACCTGGGCCAGAAGATCAAGGGCAGTGGCTTCAGCTTCTCGATCAAGGTCAAGGAAGGCGCCGGCGCGTTCGTCTGCGGTGAGGAGACGGCGCTGTTCGCCAGCATCGAGGGCGAGCGCGGCATGCCGCGGATCCGCCCGCCGTTCCCGGCCGAGAAGGGCCTCTGGCGCAAGCCGACCAACAACAACAACGTCGAGACCTACGCCAACATTCCCTGGATCATCAACCACGGCGCGGCCGAGTATCGCAAGTTCGGCACCGAGAAGAGCCCGGGCACGAAGGTCTTCGCGCTGGCCGGCAAGGTCAAGCGCGGCGGCCTGGCCGAGGTGCCGATGGGGATGACGATCCGCGAACTGGTGATGGAGATCGGCGGCGGGATCAAGAAAGACAAGGAATACAAGGGCGTCCAGATGGGCGGCCCGTCCGGCGGCTGTATCCCCGCCGCGCTGATCGATACGCCGGTCGATTTCGAGAACATCCCCGCCACCGGCGCGATCATGGGCTCCGGCGGCATGGTCGTGATGGACGAGGAGACGTGCATGGTGGACGTGGCGCGTTTCTTCCTCGACTTCACCCAGAAGGAAAGCTGCGGCAAGTGCACCTTCTGCCGGATCGGCACCCTGCGCATGCTGGAGATCCTCGAGCGGATCTGCAACGGCGAGGGCCGCCCGGAGGACAAGGACAAGCTGGCCAGCCTGTCCGAGCAGATCAAGAACGCCAGCCTCTGCGGCCTGGGCCAGACGGCGCCGAACCCGGTGCTGACCACGCTGCGCTATTTCGAGCACGAGTACGACGCGCATATCTCCGAGGGCTACTGCCCGGCCAAAGTCTGCCCGACGCTGGTCGACTACGTGATCGATGCCGAGAAGTGCATCGGCTGCGTGGCCTGCGCCAAGGGCTGCCCGGTGGAGTGCATCACGGGCGAGAAGAAGCAGCCGCACGTGATCGACCAGGACAAGTGCATCCGCTGTGCGCACTGCATCACGGTGTGCCCGGTGGATGCGGTGATGAAGATCGCCGAACCGAAGAAACAGAAGCCGGTTGCCGCCGAGTAACCCAGCTGTTAGCACGATAAGGACTTGAGGAGCCAACAACATGGCCGTGAACAAGATGATTGAGCTGACGATCAATGGCCAACCGGTCGAAGCCCGGCCCGGTCAGACGATCTACGAAGTGGTGACGGAGCAGGGGCTCGACCGGATCCCCACGCTGTGCCATGCGCAGAACCTGGAGCCGTACGCCAGTTGCTTCGTCTGTGTCGTGGAGCTCGAGGGCAAGCCGAACCTGGTGCCGTCCTGCGCCACCAAGGTCGCGCCCGGCATGGTGGTGAACACGCGCAACGAGCGCATCATCGAGTCGCGGCGCACGGCGCTGGAACTGCTGATGAGCAACCACTACGCCGACTGCCTGGCGCCCTGCGTCCTGGGCTGCCCGGCCCACGTCGACATCCAGGGCTATATCGCGCTGGCGGCGCGGGGCCAGACCGCGGAGGCCGCGGACCTGATCCGCCAGACCAACCCGCTGCCCGCCGTCTGCGGCCGTGTCTGCGTGCGCAAGTGCGAGGAGGCCTGCCGCCGCAAGCTGGTCGACGACTCAGTCGCGATTAACGACCTCAAGCGTTACATTACCGATTCCGAGGGCTCCTATGACAGCTGGCCCGAGCGTGCGCCGGATTCGGGCAAGCGCGTGGGCATCGTCGGCGCCGGTCCGGCCGGCCTGACCGCGGCCTACTTCCTGGGCCTGCGCGGCCACGAGTGCACGATCTACGAAATGATGCCCGAACCGGGCGGCATGCTGCGCTACGGTATTCCGTCCTACCGCCTGCCGCGCGACATCTTAACCAAGGAAATCGATTACATCTGCACGCGGGCCGGCGTCCGCATCGAGTGCGACAAGAAGCTGGGCCGCGACATCGAGCTGGCCGAGCTGCGCGAGGAGTACGACGCCGTCTACCTGGCGATGGGCGCGATCGGCAGCAACCCGATGGGCGTCCAGGGCGAGGAGGACACCGAGGGCGTGCTCAAGGGCCTGGAGTTCCTGATGGACATGGCCCAGGAGGCCAAGCCGATCAACGGCACCGTGATCGTGATCGGCGGCGGCAACACCGCGATGGACGCGGCGCGCACCTCCTGGCGCCTCGGCGCGGACAAGGTGATCGTGGTCTACCGCCGCACGCGCGCCCAGATGCCCGCCGACCCGATGGAGGTCGAGGCGCTGGCCGAGGAGGGCATCGAGATCATCGAGCTGGCCGCCCCGCAGGAACTGGTCACCAACCAAAGCGGCCGCCTGACCGGCATCAAGTGCATCCGCATGAAGCTGGGCGAGCCCGACGATTCCGGCCGCCGCCGCCCGGTCCCGATCGAGGGCAGCGAGTTCGTACAGAACTGCGACTGGTGCATCAGCGCGATCGGCCAGTCGCCGATCCTCGACGGCATCGACGGCACGGACGAGGAGAACATGCCGGCAACGACGCGCTGGAATACGCTGGTGGCCGACGGGCTGACCTACGCCACGCGCGTGCCGAAGGTCTTCGCCGGCGGCGACGTCGAGACGGGCCCATCGGTGGCGATCGACTGTATCGCCGCGGGCCAGAAGGCCTCGCGTTCAATTCACGCGTTCCTGCTGGCCGGCGACAACGGCGAGGTCGACCTGACTGCCGAGGGACACATGGCCGTGTTCAACGCCCATACCGCGCCGCACTGCGACTTCGAGAAGGCGATCGTGATGCGCAAGGACCTGCTCGGCGAGGTGACCGAAAGCGACATCGGCGACCGCGCCAAGACGATCCGCCAGAAGCTGCCGGAGATCGAGGTCGAGGAACGGGCGAGCAGCTTCACCGAGGTCGCCACCGGCTTCACCTGGGACGAGGCGCACGAGGAATGGGCGCGCTGCCTGAGCTGCGGCTGCCTCAAGGTGGACGACTGCCGCCTGCGCGAATACTGCAGCGAGTACAACGTCGACCTGACCAAGTACGCCGGCACCGTCCGCAAGTACCGGGTCGACGACGAGCATCCCTACATCATCATCGATTCCAACAAGTGCGTGCTCTGCACCAAGTGCATCCGCACCTGCGAGCAGGTGCTGGGCGAGAGCGCGCTGGGCCTGGTCAACCGCGGTTTTGGCGCGGCGATCGAGCCCGCGCTGGGCAAGCCGCTGGCCGATACGCCCTGTGTCAGCTGCGGCAACTGCGAAGCGGCCTGTCCGACGGGCGCGCTGACCATCAAGTACCCGTTCCCCGGCCGCGCCGTCGTGCCGGCCCGCGAGGAGACGACCACCTGCGGCTTCTGCTCGCTGGCTTGCACGGTCAACGTCAAGCTGACCGGCTCGGGCCGCTACTGGATGGTGCCGCCCAAGGAGCCCGGCAAGCATCTCTGCCGCTTCGGCCGCTTCGGCGCCGAGCTGTTCATCGACCAGGACCGCGTCACGGCGCCGCTCAAGCGCGAAATGGGCGCCTTCAAGCGCACCAGCTTCGAGGACGCCTTCCAGGATATCGCCGTCGACCTGCGCCAGGCCGTCGACCGGTACGGCCCCGAGGCCGTGGCCGTGTTCGTCTCGCCGGAGCTGACCAACGAGCAGTACTTCCTGGCCCAGCACATCGCCCGTGACGGCCTGGGCACGAACAACATCTCCAGCCTGTCGATGCTGTTCACCGAGGGTACGCCGGGCACCCTGACGCCGGCCTTCGGCTTCACCGCCTCGACCGCGGAGCGCAAGGTGCTGGAGCAGGCCGACCTGATCCTGATCAACAACTGCGACCTGAAGATCGAGCAGCTGATCCTGGCGATGAAGGTGATCGAGGCCCTCAACCGCGGGGCCAAGGTGATCGCCGCCGCCGGCGTGCACGGCGACCTGATCGAGCTGGGTACCTTGAACCTCGAGCCGTTGCGCGGCACGAGCACGCTGATGTGGCGCGGCGTGGTCAGCGAGCTGGTCAAGAACGGCTTCGACCGCGCCAAGATCGAGGAGATGCCGGGCAGCGAGGAATACCTGGCCGACGTCGACGCCGTCAAGATGGAGGACGTCGTCAGCCAGACCGGCGAAGATCTGGATCACCTGCAATACTGCGCCAAGCTGCTTTCCGAGGCCAACCACGTCGTGGTGATCCACAGCCCCGACCGGACCGAGGACAAGGCCCCCGGCGACCTGCCGGAACTGGGCAACCTGATGACCCTGCTGCACAGCCAGGGCAAGAAGACCGACCTGCTGCTGCCGCGCGCGGCCTGCAACACGGCCGGGCTGGAGACCTGCGGCGCCGCCGTGGAATTCCGGCCGGGCCGCCAGCCGGTGCCCGCGGAGCTGCGCCAGATCACGCCGATCCGCGACACGCTGATCAAGCGGCTGGTCAACGGCGAGATCAAGGCCGCCCTGATCATCGGCGAGGACCCGATGCGCGACAACCGCGTGCGGCGCTACCTGCAGAACCTGCGCTTCCTGGCGGTGGTCTCCGACACGATGAGCGAAACGGCCAACGCCGCCGACATCGTCCTGCCGGGCACCAACTACCTGGAGGAGCAGGGCACGCGGATCAACTTCGAGGGCCGCCTGCACGAGTTCAAGCAGGTGATGACGCCGCCCGCCGGCCGCGATGGCTGGCGCGTGCTCTGCGGCCTGGCCGGCGCGTTTAGGCTGATCGGCGTCTGCGACTCGATGGACTCGCTCAAGGACAAACTCAAGAAGGCCGTGCGCGCGGGTTACGGCGAGTACACGCCGTTCTATTGGAACACCGGCGAGCGCCGCGACTGGCGCGGGCCCAAGGCGTTCCAGCGCGTCAAGCTGACCAGCGCGTCCCCGCATCCGCAGGCCAAGTACCAGACCGTGATCCAGCGCTACAAGTACGACGCCGAGGTGATCGGCATCCAGAACTTCCGCATGACCCAGTAGCGCCGGGGAAGGTTCAAGGTTCAAGGGCGAAGGGAGAAGGGCTTGGTGGCACGGGCATCCGTGCCCGCGGTGAGTCGTAGTCCCGCCATGGCGGGATCCCTGACGCCGGATTACTGCGGCGTCCGCCGGCAGTAGAGCAAGCCCCCGTGCTTGCGCTCGGACAGGTTATAGGTGAATGGTTAAAGGTGAAAGGGCTGGGAATCAAGCCAGAGGCCAAATCAAATGATGTGTAGCGGTGGGTTCCCAACCCACCGTCCGATTCGTTGAGACGGCGTTGGGGACGCCTTCCACGCAATACCAACCGCCCACGCGGTGCTGATTGATTCAACGCGGATCAACGTATTAAATTACGACTTAAACTTAACTGCATCGCGCAACCAGGGGCAGTTGCGCTTGTATGATAAGAAAAGGGCCAGGAGACACTTTGGTTGCGCTCAGGCAAAAGCCTTTTGCAGTAGATCAGTGCCCTGGCC
>JAFGCY010000106.1 GCA_016932385.1 bacterium
CGCGCAATCCCGCCACGGCGGGACACCCCTACTGGTCCCTGGTCCCTACTTCTTTTGATCCCCTTTAACCTTTCCCCATTAACCTTTCCCTTTCTCAAAGCGGGACGGCCGTCCCTTTATCAGCCTGGGCCTTGCGGGAAGAAATCCCACTGCCGGGCATTCGATCCCGTAAACGGGAGATTCCCGATCACCGGACAACCGGCCCGATTGCCCGGCGGGGGCGGATTCCGATGCGCCGGTGCCGGATTTACGAAACACTACCTCACCTGCGCGCTTCGGTCCCGCGGAGAAGTTCGAACTTCACCAGTAATATAACAGATATAGCAAGACAATACAAGGAAAATAGCGTAGTTTAACATTTATGACAGCGTAAGCGGCAAGCGTAAATTAAGCGAGGAGGCACTCAGTCCAGGCTGGAAGAGGATTCCGGGGTAGGGGCGATGCCATGCTTCGTCCGTTCAGGCTTAAGCGAGCTGGAGTAAATTTAAGTAGTAAGTTTAAGTATAAGAAGAGAAATGGCAACAGGCGGGCCGCCTGTTGTACGTGCAGAAACGCTTGTTGTGCGTCCAGGCCACCCGTCGTGCGTAAGAGTACCGGACCCGATTGAAGCACTGGGTTATGATCATCCTGTATGCGGCGCCGGGAAGGTACAAGGTGGATAATGTTGCCAAGGAGCAACCATGAGCACTACGAAAAAGGTACTGGTCGGCATACTTCTGATCATCATTGTCGCGGTGGTCGCGATCCAGTTCGTGCCGGTGGAGCGCAGTAACCCGCCGGTCGAGGCCGCGCTGGTCGCCGACGCGCAGGTCGTCGAGGTGATCAAGACCTCGTGCTTCGACTGCCACTCCAACGAGACGGTCTGGCCCTGGTACAGCTACGTCGCGCCGGTCTCCTGGCAGATCAGCGAGCACGTGACCGAGGGCCGCGAGCACCTGAACTTCTCCAACTGGGAGAACCTGGACCCCGACCGGCGCGGGTATATCGCCGAGGAGATCCTCGATGAGATCGAGGAGGGCGGGATGCCCTTGCCGGTGTATTTGCGCATGCATCCGCAGGCGGCGGTGGACGATCAGGAGCTGGAGGTGATCCGCCGCTGGGCCGAGGCGATCATGGAAGGCCACGAGTCCGACGCGGAGGGGGACGGCGACGGCGACGCGAGCGACTAGGCCGACCTGGACGGCCGCGCAGCTGTTAGAGCTGAGCCAGGCTGGCGATATTCCAACTGCGAACTGGTGACTGACAGCTAACCCGGCGACGGGGACGCAGCCGCTCTAAAGGCCGCAGGCAGAGAATCCTGCGCCACTGTTAGTCTTTGATCACTGACCACTGATCGCCGGCCCCTGATCACTGGCTATCGCACAGTGCTACAATCATCGTTTGGCCGCAGGCCAGGGGTAATTCGCGTTAAGCGACCAAGAGAGAACTCAAATGGCAACAGCACAACTGCTTTCCCGCGAAGAGAACATCGCGCGGATCAAGGTCAACGTCAGCGTTGAGGACGTCAACCGCTACTTCAAGGCGGTCTACCGTGAGCTGGCCGGCCAGATTTCGATTCCGGGCTTCCGCAAGGGCAAGGTGCCGGCCAATGTGATCCGCCAGCGCGTCGGCGCCGCGACGATCACCGAGGCCGTCGCCGACGAGCTCAAGCGTTTCGTGATCGACGTCGGGCTGGACGAGTTGAATCTCTCGCCGCGCGGCGGCGATCCGCGCTGGCATACCGAGCCCGATCCCGAGGAAGACCACGCCAGCGAGTACGAATTCAGCCTGCCGGTGCTGCCCGAAGTGACGCTGCCGGACTACAAGCAGTTCGAGCTGTCCGTGCCGGTGCTGGCCGTGACCGCTGAGATGAAGGAGAATTTCAAGCGGCGGCTGGTCGGGCGTTTCACCAAGCTTACCGACAAGGACACGGCGGCGGAGACGGGCGACGCCCTCAAGGTTAAATTCACCTCGACCGACAGCGAGACCGGCGAAGCCACGCCGCTGGCGATGGACGAGCTGTTCTTCCGCATCGGCGACGAGGGCAACTTCCCGGGCTGGGACGAGCAACTGACGGGCGCCCAGGCCGGCGACCACCGCGATTTCAACTTCACCGTGCCGGCTGACTTTACCGACCCGCGCGTGGCGGGCAAGCATGTGGCGGTCAGCCTGGATGTGCTGGCGGTCCACGGGCTGGACGAGCCGGAGCTCAACGCGGAGTTCATCAAGGAACACCTCAACCTGGACAGCATGGAGGACTTCGACGAGTACGTCGAGACGATGCTCAACCGCGAGCGCGACCACCAGGTGCGCCAGGCCAAGAGCGAGATGGTGCAGCAGCGGCTGGCCGAGGGGATGCAGGCCGAGATCACGGAGGACATGATCGGCGTCGAGCTGGACGGCATTATCAAGGAGTACGACCAGCAGCTGCGCCAGCACGGCTCGAGCATGGACAAGTTTCTCGAGGAGCAGGGCCGGACGCTGGCGGAATACCGCGAGTCGCTGACCGGCAGCGCGGTGCAGAAAATCAAGCGTTTCCTGATCGTCAAGACGGTCGCCGAAACCGAAAACATCCAGGCCACGACGGAGGACTTCCAGCGCTACGCGCTGTACCTGATCCAGTACGAGGGCATCCCGCCGGAGCAGGTGCAGGAGCTCTTGAAGAAGCCGGAGTTCATCCGCGAGACCACCTTTCAGATCCTGCGCGAGAAGGTGATGGCGCATCTGGTGGACAGCGCCAGCTTCCAGGAGGAGCCCGCGCTGGACGAGGACGGCGAGACCGTGGCCGAGCCGGTGATCGAGGCGTCGGAGCCGGTGGCGGAAACCGCGAAGCCCGAAGCCGCCGAGGAGCCGGCGGATAGCTAGCGGTTACGCACCCAACGGGCGCGCCAATGCGCGCAGGTGAACTGGGGGATTGATCGGGGTTTTGGAAATTTCAGCACCGCACATGTGCTGAAGGAAGATGGACTCCGGCGGGGGATGCCCGCCGGAGTACATGAATCATTCCATTCTTCTGAACGGGCCTAGTACTGCGGGCGGAACTTAAACCACCACACGAGTAAGGCGATCAGAATCAGAATCAAAACTACTTGTACGGGCCAGCTGCCTAAATCCATCGATTACCTCCGAAATTCGAAACCTTGCCAGGTCGGCGGATTATAGCAAATACCAGCGTAAACAGCACGTACCCGAAATCGCTTGGACACGGCCGCTCGAATCTGTCAAGTTTTTCGCCGCCGGCTCAAGAAATCCCGCCCGGTCGCCGATAGATAGGACAGCCGCAAGGTTGGTTCACGGAGGAACTAAGATGGCAATCAAAACGACAGCGAAGGTATTCATTCCCCCACCGGCAGCTGGTCTGATGCCGGTTTCCCCCTTAACCACTGGGCGGCTGCCCGGATAGATGCCGGTGCCGGCGGTTGTGGATCCGCCCGGTGCCAATGCATGTTTTAATCACCGGCCGTGGCAGCAGGGCCGTGGACGGCCACCTGCCTAGCCAACCATCCACTTATCTCCCCAACGACCCGGCGGTTCCCCGCCGGGATTTTTTTTTAGTTGCTGCTCTGGGCGTTGTCGACCACGGCAAAGGTGGTGACCGCCGTGCTGACCGCCGAGAGGATTTCCGGCAGGTTGAAGACCTCGCCCTTGGGCGGCAGGTAAATCACATCGCCCGGGATCAGCGCGATGTCCGTGCACAGCGGCAGGCCCTTGTGGATCTCCTTGAAGTTCACCTGGATTACCTCGGCCTGGTTGAGCTGCTCCAGGCGGTTGCGGCCCTGGCGAATAATCGCGATCCAGGCCATATGCGCGCTGGGCGTGTTGCCGCCGGCCTCGGCGATGTAGTCGAGGACGGTCGAGTCCTCGATGAACTCGAAGGCCCCCGCCGCATTGACCTCGCCCAGCACGAAGATCCGCTCCTCGCGCGGGACCAGTTTGATGATGTCGCGGTTTTGCAGCTTGAAATCGGCGATCAGCTGCGGCTGGTCCAGGGCCGGGAACAGGTTGAAGATCAACCGCTCCAGGTTGCCGTATTCATCGAAGCGCCGGATCACCGTGTTGATCAGGTCGGTATGGTAGCTGACCGAACCAGCCAGGCGCAGGATCTCGCCCAGCGTTTCCTCCTGAAGCAACTCGTATCGGCCGGGATTGGCGACGCCGCGGATTTCGACGAAGCGCTCCGGCGTCGGGATATAGATCACATCGTGCCGCATCAGCGCGATATTATTGGCCGACAGCTCGCCTTCGACCATCATTTTCAGCGGGTCGACGACCAGGACCTGGCTGTCCTTCTGCCGGGCCTCGATCCAGTTGCGCCAGTTGGTCAGGCTGGCCAGGCTGTCATCGGTACGGGCCACGGCGGTCGGCGTCGGCAGGGCCAGGGTCGCGGCGCCGGTCTGCGTCTGCAGAGGCGGTTCCAGGGCCAGCTTGGTCAGGTTCTCGAAATTGAAGTTGCCGCGGATTAAATGAACCCGCCGGTAACGGCCCATGTCATCGGTGGACATGTCATGGAAAATCTCGGGGTTTTGGATCACGTCCAGCAGGCGGGTGCCGTTCTTCAACCGGTGGATCTTGCCGGGGAAATCGGGGCCGAAGACGAAAATCTCGAATTCGCCGTAACGTAGCACCTGCAGCGTCACGTACGGGTTCTTGTAGAAAACGCGGTATTCCTCGGTGAGTCGGTCGGCGGCTTCGCTGGGGGTCAGGCCGGCAACCTCGACGCCGTTGACCAGCGGCATGTGGATCTCGCCGTCGGCGTCGACTTGCAGGTTGTATTCGAACTGCTGCTGGCCGTCGAAGAACTGCGCCAACAGGTAATCGCCGTCCGCCAGCAGGTGATTGGCCGCATCCATCTCCGGACTGGTTGACGCGCCGGTGACTTCGGCGCCGCTGGCCAGCGTATGACTCGGCTGCGGGTCCGGATTGGCCAGTGCCGCCCACGGCGAGATCAGCGCGGCGGCCACAACCGCCAGCGCCATCGGGATGAGCAATCTCACATGCATTTGCCCCATACTCCGCCTCACACAGATTCCAGGTATTCTAGCACTGGAAGGCCACGGGCCGGCCGCGGCGGCCTGAACGCGCGCTCTAGCGGGCCGCGTGCTCCAGCAGGCGTCGATACTCCGTGTAGATCGCTTCCCAAATCGCTTCCTGGCGGAAATCGCGCAGCACGCGCTCGCGGCTGGCTTCGCCGTGGCGCCGGCGCAGCTCGGGATCGCATAAATAGGTTCGCAGGGCGTTGGCCAGGGCCTGGGAATCGCGCGGCGGGACCAGGACGCCGGTCTCTTGGTCGACCACGGCGTCGACGCAGCCGGGGATCCGCGTGGTCACGACGGGTACCCGCATCGCGCCGGCCTCGATACTGACCATGCCGAAACCTTCGCGATAGCTGGGGAAGGCCAGCACGTCCATCACATCGTAGATCGCCGGCAGCTCCTCCGTGTGCTCGGCATGGACATAGCCGGTCAGATGGATCCGCGGATCGGTGCGCAGGATCTCGGCGGCTTCGGGCGGGATCGGGTCGTTCACTTCAAACGGGCCCACCACCACCATATGCAGGTTGGGAAACTCCGCACTCAAGAGCCGCCAGGCTTCCACCAGCTCGCCGACGCCTTTATCACGGGCGATCCGGCCGACGAAGCCCAGCACCAGGCTGTCCGCACCGATCCCGAAACGCGCCCGTGTTTCCCGCCGGATCGCATCGTCCAGCCGCGCTGGATTGAACAGGTTGTCCGCGTCGACGCCATTGCAGCTGCCCTGCAGCAGCACCTTGGCTTTGTCCGGGTGGCAAAGCTTGTTGTCGAGCAGAACGCCGCGGATCGAGTCGCTGACGCAGAGCACCTCGGTGGCCACGGCGCAGGCCAGCTTGTCGCTGGACAACAGGGCGAAGCGCCGGAAGCTGCGCGCGGTGACAAACGGCAGCCCGTGGATGAAGTACAGCGCGGCGGGAGTTCGTGCCAGCCAGGCTCCGAGCATCCCCAGCAGGCCGCCCTTGGGCGTGTGCGCGTGGACAACCACAGCCTGTTCGCGGCGCAGGATGCCGACGATCTTCCACAGCGCCGCCAGGTCGCTGAACGGCGTGATCTGGCGGTGGATGCTGACCTCGTGGACGGCCACGCCCTCGGTGCCGGCGAACCGGTCCAGCAGCTCGCCGGCGGAGCAAATGATGTGGAGGTCCAGGCCGCGCTCGCGCATGTACCGGGCCTGGCCCGAGATAAAGCTGCGCAGGGAGAAGGGGACATTGCTGATATGGACAACCGCGCCGCGCCGCGTGCCGTCGAGCACTTCCCTGACATGTTTCGCGTGCTCCCGGGTGATGCTACGCGTGCGTTGTCCTTGCCCGGACATTGCGTTCAGTGTACAACATTGCGCTGGGTTTCAGCAGTTTCTGACGTGTTGGTAAAACGCCCGCCGCTTTTCGTTCAGGATCCGGCGATGGTATTGCCGGGCGATTTCCAGGTTGCGCTCCGACATCTGCGCCATGCGCTCGGGCGAGGCGAGTACATCGTGGATTTTGCCGGCCAGCCCGTCGACATCGCCGGGATCGACCATGTTTTCTTGTTCCAGAAGCTCGGGGATGCCCCCGGCGTTGGATCCGATACAGGGCAGGCCACGCGCCATCGCCTCGATCATCGCGCGGGGCAGGCCTTCCGACCGCGAAGGCAGGACGAACAGGTCGGCCTGGTCCAGTTCCGCGCGCACGGCCTCGCCCGCCGGCAGCTGCCCGCGGAAGTCCACATTGTCGGCCTGGCCTGTCTCGCGGGCCAGCTTTTCCAGGTCGGGACGGTGCCGGCCGTTGCCGACAATCGTCAGATGGGCTGTCAGGCCATTGTTGTTTACGCGGGAGAGCGCGGGAATCAGGACGTCGTAGCCCTTGTACATCTGCTCCATCGAGCCGACGGTGACGATGCGGTAAGGCGAATTGTGGTCGGTGACGAGCGCCCGGGCCGTGCTGGCGAACGCCTGCTCCGGCAACTCGGCGCTGGAGATGTTGGTCGTAAACCCGGCACACGGGTAGCGACGCTGCAGGGCGTATTGCGTGACATACGAGGCCGCGCAGGCTCCGGCGCATTGCGCCACCTGGCGGTTGGTGAACCACCAGCGGAAGAAGCCGCGAAGCGGGTGCTTGACCGCGCCGGGGGCATAGACGTCCAGCGGGTCGCCGACTACCTCGACGGCGTACTGCTGCCGCCGGCGCTGTAAGACCGGCATCAGCCAGTTGGCCAGGTTCGAGGGGATCCGGAGGATCACCGAGTCTTCGGGGGAAACTGCCTGTTGCACCGCGCGCCTGACGGCGAACGCTTTTTTCGTGAACTCAACCGGACCTACATAATAAGGTACCGGGGCGAAGGACACGCCTTCCCCATCGGCGCGCTTCATGTTGGCGGGGACTTCGGTCACATCCAGCACCCGCGCCACCACGCGCACGTGGTCGAAGGCCATTAGATAGCGGCTGAGGAATTCATAAGCGAATACGGCGTCGGCCCAGATCTTGCCGTCAGGCGTGCGCAGACACCGTATTTCGATGATGACACAGACTGTTTTCACTTAGATTGTCCGGTGGCCGGAAGGTGCAGGGCGAACATGAGGTGCGGGCAATCGCCTTCCCCGGCCGGAAATAGCGAATAAGTGATTATGCCACTGTGAGCTATTCGCAGCAAGTACCGGTATTACCTGGGTTTGAGAGTACCGCTCTGTTTGCGAAGCTTGTCGGCGATCAGTGAACCTTGGGTCGTTTCTTGAAGAATTCCAGATACCACGGAATGGCTTCCTTCAGTCCGCTTTCAACTGTGTACTGAGGCTCGTACTTGAGATCGGCCACCGTGTTGGAAATATCGGCCAACGAGCGTTTCACATCGCCGGGGCGCGGTTCCACATGGACCGCATCGATCGATACATCCAGAATCTTGCTGATGTACCCGTATAAATCGAGCACGGAGCAGGTCTGCCCGCAGGCGACGTTATAGACGTTGCCGGCCACGCCGGGGGCTATCATCGCCTTGTAGCAGGCCTGGATGCAGTCCGCCACATAGGTGAAGTCGCGGCTTTGCGTGCCGTCGCCCTCGATCTGGCCGGGTTGGCCGGCCAGCAGCGCCCGGGTGAACGAAGGGATTACCGCCGCGTAGGGGCTGTTGGGATCCTGGCGCGCGCCGAACACGTTGAAAAAGCGGAGCGACACCGTTTCCAGCCCGAAGACTTCGTAGAATACGCGCAAGTAGTGTTCTCCGGCCAGCTTGGTTACCGCATAGGGGCTGGCGGGACGGGGTTTGGCCTCGGTCTTCTGGGGCAGTTCGGCGTGGGGTCCGTAAACGCTGGAACTGCTGGAGAACACCACGCGCTCGACGCCCATCTGCCGCGCCGCCCAGAGCACGCTGAGCGTCCCCGTCACGTTGGCGCTGTTGCTGGCCAGCGGATCGCGCAGGCTGCGCGGCACGCTGCCCAGCGCGGCCAGGTGCCAGACGTACCGCGCTCCGTCGAAGACGCGGCAGCACAGGTCGCCATCCTCCACGCTGCCGCGGATGAACGTCAGCTGGCTGCGGATGTGGCGCAGATTGTCCTCGCGCCCGGTCATCAGATTGTCCAGCACGCGGACTTCGAAGCCTTGTTCGACCAGCTTGGTGGCCAAATGGCTGCCGATGAAACCCGCTCCTCCGGTCACAACAACTAATGTCATCTTGAATCCCGTAAAAGTCCGCTGATGATTTTACTCCAAGTTGTCGGCGAAGGATGCCGCATTTGGACGCCACGGCTATAATACCCCTCGCAATCTACCATTGAGAGGCAAGGAGTTGACCGCAGTTACAGAATTTGTGCGGCCCTTCACAGAGGAAAACCGCAAACTCGGCATCGTCGGCCAGGGCTACGTTGGTCTGCCCTTGGCCGAGGCCTTCGCCCGCGCCGGAGTCGCGGTGCTGGGCTTTGACGTGGATGCCGATAAAGTCGCCTGCATCATGCGCGGCGAATCGTACGTCGGCGATGTCAGCAGCGCGAACCTGAAGGAACTGGTCGACCTGGGCATGATCGAGGCCACCACGGACTTCGATCGCCTGCGCGAGTGCGGCGCGATCAGCATCTGCGTGCCGACGCCGCTGTCCAAGAGCAAAGAACCGGACGTCAGCTACATCGAGCAGAGCGTGACGGAAATCTGCCGTTCGCTGCAGCCGGGCCAGTTGATCGTGCTGGAAAGTACGAGCTATCCGGGCACGACGGACGAACTGGTCCTGCCGCGCCTGGAGGAGACCGGGCTGAAAGTCGGCGAGGATTTCTTCCTGGCCTTCAGCCCCGAGCGCGTCGACCCGGGCAATCCGAATTACGGCGTCAAGAACACCCCGAAGATCATCGGCGGCGTGACCGCGGCCTGCACCGAGCGCGCGGTGGCGCTCTACCAGGTGGCGCTTGATCACGTGCATCCGGTGTCGAGCACGGTCGCGGCGGAGATGGTCAAGCTGCTGGAGAACACCTTCCGCGCCATCAACATCGGCTTCGTCAACGAGCTGGCGCAGATGTGCAAGCGCCTGAACGTGGACGTCTGGGAGGTGGTCGAGGCGGCGGCGACCAAGCCCTTCGGCTACATGCCCTTCTATCCCGGCCCGGGCCTGGGCGGCCACTGCATCCCGATCGACCCGATCTACCTGAGCTGGAAGATGAGCCGGCTCAACTACAAGGCGCAGTTCATCGACCTGGCGGACACGATCAACGCCGGCATGCCGGACTACGTCGTGACCGAGCTGATGGACCAACTCAACGAGCGCCAGCTGGCCTTGAACGGCAGCAAGATCCTGATCCTCGGCATGGCCTACAAGGAGAACATCAGCGACATCCGCGAGTCGCCGGCCCTGGACGTGGTCAGCCTGCTGATGGCCAAGGGCGCCGAGGTTTGCTACCACGATCCGCACGTACCGAGCTGTCGCGTCGACGGCCGGATCATGGAGAACCAGGAGCTGACGGACGAGCTGCTCAAGAGCGTGGATCTCGCCGTGATCATCACGGCCCATGAGGCGATCGACTACGAACGCGTGGTGAAACTGGCGCCGCAGGTGTTCGATGCGAAGAACGCCACCGGTAAGCGGCGCTTGACCGGCGGAGCGAATATCCGCCGGTTGTGATCGACGGCGGCCCGGCCGCCGCGTTGCCCAGGGAGGACAAGTATGCGGAGTGGAGTGGGAATAGCACCTCGTTGTGCGCTGGCCGTCGGTTTGCTGCTGATCTGGAGCCTGAGCGGCTGTCCGCAGGGCGAACCAGCCGACCAGGCCGCGCCGGCGACCAAAGACGGGCCAGCCCCCGCTGAGCAGCAACAACCCGCGCCGGAACCCGCGTGGGTTGACCTGGAGGCGGACAGCGGCCAATGGTGGGCGGAGGGCTGCGATCCCTACAACCAGGGCTATACGGCCAACCACGGCCCGCACAACCCGGAACTGCAGTGGACCTGCGAGTTGGGCCACCATCCCACCGCCCAGCTGGTGCTGGCACCGGACGGCAGCCTGATCGTCGGCCTGACCGCGGCGAATGCCTGGCGCGGTTTCATCGCGCCGGAATACCTGATCGGCCGGTTTCTCGATACCGACGCGGTGGATGTCTACGCCGGCTGGGTGGCGGCCGTCAGCGCGAGGGGCGAGTTGCGCTGGACCCGCGAGACGCACGCCGAGCCGTGGCTGTTGGTGACCCGCCACCCCGAAGCCCGGGTGATCGCCCAGGACTGCTGGCGCGAGGAGGATGAGATCCTCGACCGCGGCAACGTGCCGGATACGGTAAACACTCCGTATGGCGAGCTGGTCTGCTGGGGCCTGGACGGCACCGAGTTGTGGCGCGACGACACCGACGGGATGCTGCTGGGTGACCTGGTCTATACGCAGCAGACCATCTACGGTTTTGTCGCCAAGTTCGCCCATCGGGAGGACAAGGGCTTCTACGACGGCTCGAAGCTGGAGATCAGCATCCTCAGCGTGGCGCTGGACGGCACGGTCAACTGGCGCTACCGCCTGCCGCAGCTGGACGAATCCTGGGGCCTGACGCCGGCCTGCCAGCCGATCCTGTTGCGTAGCGACAAGCTGGGCGTCTGCTGGAACGACCGCGCCTACTACTCCTTCAACCTCGACGGCGGCAAGGGCTTTGCCTACACGTTCCGCTCCGTGCCCGACTGCCGCATCGCCGTGGCCTCCAACGGTGACCTGGTGTTCCTGGCCAACGACCGCCCGACGCTGTCGGACAAGCAGTTGGACATGATGAGCTGGGAGGCGATGAATAACTACGGCGTGATGCACGTGCTGCACGACTCGGGTTCGCTCAACTGGAACATCCAGATCGGTTCGGATTGCCACAGCGCGCCGGCGCTGGACAACGCCGGCCGGATCCACTTCGGCACGAATTTCTACATCGACCGGCGCGACGAATACAGCGAGATCGGCCGCGTCTACGCGGTGCGCATGGACAAGCACATCGACTGGGAATACGACTGCCGCGACGGGTTCGAGGACAGCGATGTCCAGCCCGATCCCCTGATCGACGGCGGCGGCGTGTTTTATATCTCGGACAAGGCCCAGCACCTCTACGCGATCAATCCGGACGGCACCCTGCGCTGGGAGTACGCCGCCCCCCGCGGTTTCGCCACCAACCCGGTGATCGGCGCCGACGGCACGCTCTATATCGCCGGGCGCGACGGCCTGCTCTACGCGCTCGGGGATCCCGACTAGCGATGGACCGGACGGCGCGACGACGGGCCGAGGACGGGCTCTGGGACCTGGGCCCGCGGGGCTGCAGTTCCAGCTACTGCCCGTTGTCGGTCGCCTGGCGCCGTCGGATCGACCGCCGGTTCGATTGGTCGGCGCGCGTGCTGGCGGTGCTGGCCAGAACTTAGCCGGTTACCGCGCCGGCGTTAGTGGCTGAGCAGATCGCGCCAGTGCGCGTAGTCCCGCTTGGCGCTTTCGATGCCCCGCCCGGATTGCAGTACGAACGTGCGCTGGGGCTCGACGCGCATGTGCACGCGGCTGAAGGGCACATACATCGCCAGGGCGATCGAGATGATCATCAGGATCCAGCCGAAGTAAAGCACCGGAATGCCCGGATCGAGCTTGTAGGAGAAGTCGGAGTAGTTCTCCAGCTTGCTGGACAGGCGCAGGGTGGCCGGCCGGCCGTCGACCGTGATCTGCTCCGTGACCTCCGGCGTCAACATCCGGCCCTGCGAGGCGGCGCCGTCCTCCATTCGGGCGGTGCGCAGGATCGTCAACGGGCCGATCTCGCCCTGGGGTTTCCCGCCGACATAGAGCATGCCCGCCTTGAGCGGCTCCGCGAAGAACGCCTCCGTGACCATCACGCCCGAGCTCATCGCCTGTTCCGGCGTCATCGGCCCGTTGGGGCCGATCACGAACCAGAGGCCCGACGGCAGCGGATACTCGGTTTCCTGGCCGTCCTGCTCGATGAGCATATAACCGCGTTGCTGGTAGCCGCTTTGGTAGATGTTCAGCTTGCCGAGCCGCACCGGGTGGTTCACCTTGACCTCGCCGGAGATGGACTGGTCGCCCCGCGACACCGTCAGGTTGCTGACGTAATCCTTAACGAAGTACAGGTAATAGTCCTGCAGTTCCGGCTCGATACCGGCGAACATCGAGGGCAGCTCGATCCGCTTGTCGTAGTCGATGCGGAAGCTGTCCTGGTCCAGCTGGTATTCCTGCACCGGCAGGCGCGAGACCAGCGGCTCGACCAGGCGGTGCTTGCCGTGCATGAAATCGAGCCGCAGGGTCTGCTCGCTGTTGTCGGCCATCCGGATGTAGCCTTCGGTGCCGTAGATCTTGCCGTAGACCGCGCCGGCCAGCAGGATGATTGCGGATACATGGATAGCCGCAATCGCCCAACGCTGCAGGTAACCGCGGTCGGCGTAGATATTGGTAGCCTCGCCGTCGGCCGCGGTCATCACGCGGTAGTGGCGTTCCCTGAGGTCGTGTTCCAGCTTGGCGGCGGGATCGGCCACGGCGTTGTCCAGCACGATCGCCTGCTTGGAGTTGGCGTAAAACCGCGGCGAGTGCTTGATCCGCGGCTGCTGAAAGGCCTGGATTGTGTTCTTGATGCGCGAGGCGGTGCAGACCACGGCGCTGACGCTGAGCCAGACCAGCAGGATGAAGAAGTAGGGCGTGAAGTAGATATGCGTCAGCCCCAGCTGCTTGATGATGGCATACTTCTGGGCACCGAAGCGCTCGATGTACATCTGCTCCAACGTCAGGCCCATCGGCGGCTGCGCCAGGTGTTCCTGCGGAATGATCGTGCCCAGGGCCGAGAGGATCGCCAGTACGATGATCACGCCGACCGCCACGGGCAGGCTTTTCAGCCCGGACCAGATCGTGTTCAGCGGCTCGGGCAGGTTCTGCTGCTTCTGCTTTGTACTCATGCCTGGCTTTCCTCTGGATCTTCGGTGGCCACGTCACTGGCTAGCGTGAACTCGCTGAGCTGGTCCTCTTCCAGACCGGGCTCTTCCTTGGGGGCGGGCAGGAAATACAGCACGGTCGGGATCAGCACCGCCAGGCCCAATAGTACCAGCATAAACGTGCCGCCCCCCTCGGCGTAGGCGTGGATGCTGTTGAGCTTGAACACTTTGTCCAGCAGGTTGACGCCGATGAAGGTGATCAGGACCGAAGCAAAGCCGATGATGTTGAACAGGGCGCTGCGGTAACCGACCCAGCGCCAGTGAACGCGCAGATGGATGAACGCGAGGTAGATCAGCCAGGTGATCAGCGCCCACGTTTCCTTGGGATCCCAGCCCCAGTAGCGGCCCCAGGCGCTGTCCGCCCAGACGGCGCCGAGGAAAATGCCCAGCGTCAACAGCGGGAAGCCCAGCAGGACCATCCGGTAGGACCACTCGTCGAGGAACTTCAGGCTGAAGCGCGGGTCGATCAGCTTGAGCGCCTGGTCGCGCCGCGAGTTAAGCAGGTACATGATTGCCAGGCTGAAGGCGATCGCGAAGGCGGCATAGGCCAGGAACACCGAGACGATGTGGAACACCAGCCAGTAGCTCTTCAGCGCGGGCATGATCTCGCGCGGGTCGGTGCTGATCCCAGCGGCGGTATAGGCCATCGCGGCGATCGGTACGATCATCCCCAGCACGCCGAAGATCCGCGTCTTGATCACGAACTCGCCGACCAGGTACATCAGCACGATCAACCAGGCGAAGAAGCTGATCGCCTCGAACATGTTCGTCGCCGGCAGGACGAAGCCCTGGTGCTGGTGGTAGTAGAAGATCGCGCGCTGGGTCAGAAATACCGTGTGCCCGGCCCAGGCCAGCCACAACAACAGCGAAGCGCTGGCGCCCATCGCTTTGTGGCGGATCCAGAACATGTGGAACGCGTAAAGCACGAACGCGCCGAAGTACACGATCATCACGTAATCGTAGAGCTGCAATCCCTGGGCGGCAGTTACATCAGACACGAGGAAATCCTCCATTCCGGCTGAATGCTATTTAAATACTTCACTGCCTTGGATTTTGTTTTGACGTCATGTATTTATCTAAGACAGCAACTGTACTTCATGGCGGGACATACACTTTGATATCCGTTAATCAAATATGCCACCATTCACATATTACCACGCTCCAGAATCTTGATCAATCCATTTAAATACGCTAAAATCGGCCCAAAGTTGGCTGTCAGTGCGAATAAACATATTTAGCACATGTCAGATGAGGAAGGAGCTTATGGGTGCGAACGTCAAGCGGCTTGGCACTGGAGTATTGGTGCTGTTGCTGTTCCTGGTGGCCTGGAGTCTAGTCGCGGCGCAACTGGACGGGCTGGAGGGCATGGAGCCCCCGCCGGACGTCGCGGGCATGGACTGCACGATGTGCCACGGCGATTTCGCGGCCAACTTCGAGTACAGCCACCAGCCAGCCCTGGATGGGCAGTGCGTGGTTTGCCACCTGGAATCGGGCGAGGAGGGCCACGGCGGGCTGGTCAGTGAAGGCCGCGAGTTGTGCCTGACCTGCCACGCGGACTATGCCGGCCATAATCCCCTGCTGACCTGCTGGGCCGCCAGTTGCCATGCCGACGTGCACGGCAGCAACGAGGACCCGCTGCTCAACCCCAGCCGCCAGGAGGAATACCCGGGCTTCTGCGAAGCCACGGCCGGCGCGCAGTACATCGGCAGCGGCGAGTGCCTGGGCTGTCACTGCGAATATGCCGACTGGTGGAAGCGCAGCATCCACAGCCTGTCCGATACCGACCAGGATACGCCGATCAACCGTCGCGGCTGCGAGGGCTGCCACGGCCCGGGTTCCAACCACTGGGGCCGTTGGGCCGGCATCGGCTATTTCGAGCAGGCTTCGGTCGAGGAAGCGGATGCGGTTTGCTTCAATTGCCACCGCGACGAGATCTACGCGGCCGACTACATGAAAACACTGCACCCGCTGGCCGGCGTGGCCTGTACCACCTGCCACGATCCGCATTTCCTGGAGAACCCCAGCAACCTGACCATGCCCGCCAACGAGCTGTGCTTCAGCTGTCATAAGACCGTCCGCGCCGATTTCAACAAGATGAGCCGCCACCCGGTCGACAACGAGGACCCGCGCACCGGCATGCTCTGCACGGAGTGCCATTCGCCGCACGGCGCCGAAGGTTCGCCGATGCTGAAGTTGCCCAAGGACGAGTTGTGCGTGTCCTGTCATGTCGATAAGGCCGGCCCGTTTGTGTACGATCACATCGGATACGACCCGGCGTTGGGTGACGGCTGCCTGACCTGCCACAGCCAGCACGGCAGCAATTCTCCGAACCTGTTGCTGATGAACGGCCGCGGGGTGTGCCTGCAGTGCCATTCGGACATGGCGTCGCACGGCGGCGCAGCCACCTGTTGGACCACCGGGTGCCACGCGGAGCATCACGGTAGCAATGCGAACTTCTTCTTCTTTAACTGAGCAAGCGAGGTATAGGGTTATGACTGGGCATCTACGCGAGATTGTGCTGGGGACGGCATTGATAGTGCTGCTGTCGGCCTCGGCGGCGTTGGCCGAGACCTGTGGCCTGGACGGGCCGGATGACAGCTGTACCGCTTGCACCAGCAGTGGGGCCGGGGACTACATCCAGATCGGCGGCGTCGTGGAGGACCTGTCCGACAGCGAGGAATCCTTCGACCAACTCGGCATCTACCCGGAGGCCTGGCTGACCAGCGGCCGCCTGCATTTTCCGGACAACGGCTTCGCCCGCAACCGCTTCGAAGTGCGCTGGGAGGACATCTCCGGCGATATGGGCCGGGGCTGGGCGCGGCTGAGCATCTGGCCGGCGACATTGACCTTCAACGGCTGGCTGACCGAGAAAAACGCCTGGAATCAGTATACCGACCGCGACCTGCAGCACGAGGAGTTGTCCTTCGCCAACCTGCGCCTGCGCTTCCATCAGGGCGAGGCGGATAACATGGCGTTGAGTTTCGAGACGCGCGAGTTCCGCCGCGACGGGACTGCGCCGCTGCGTGAATTCAGCCTCCAGCGCCTGCAATACAACTACAACTTCAACCTGGGATGCGACCGTGTGCGCGGGACCATCCGCCACAGCGCCACCGCGATCGACGCGCCGCGGACGGGCACCAGCTCAGGCGAGATCGACTCGTCGATGCTGCGGATCGACGCCGATGTGTCCGACCGGCTGCGGCTGTTCGGCAAGGGCGCGTATACCGCCTACAACTACGAGAACCTGCCGGACAGCGAGATGACCGGTACCGACTACACTCTCGGCTTCAACTACCAGGCCGGTTACAACTGGGAACTCAGCGGCGACTACCGCGCCAAGGAGTACCCGACGGACAACACCGTCAGCAGCCATGTCGAGGGACTGGATTCCTACGGCGCGCAGCTGACCTACCGCTACGGCTGCGGCAACCGGATCGAGGCCGGCTACGGCCATCAGACCGTCGACTACGCGCAGCTGGAAATCCAGGATCCCACGGTCAGCGCGCTTATCCGCGGGACAACGCAGGTGACGCCGGCGGACGTCTCGGCGGCGACCAACCTGCTGTCACCCGAGCAAGATAACGTCTGGGCGGCGGTGCACTGGAACGTAACCGACCGCCTGCGCACGGATACGCGCTACAGCTACACCGAAGGCGATCCCGTGCGGACCGACCTGGTCGGGACCGGAGCCACCAGCCTGTTCTACGACGAAGTGCAAAAGCACTCCAGCAACTGGTACTTCGATCTGACCAGCCGCGATACGCTGTCGTTGCTTTACTCCGCCCAGGAGTCCAGCAATACGGAGCGCGCGCGCGACTTCGAGCTACGCTATATCGAAGGCGCCTGGACCCGCAACACGGGTGGCGACAACTTCCTGACGTTCGGCGTCAGCACGACGGATGCCACGTTGGACCTGGGCGGGACGAGTTCGGACTACGCGGCCGATGACATTACCTACCTGGCGGCGTACGATGGCTCCTGCCCCTGCTTCAATTACGGCCTGAACCTGGCGATGACTGACGGCAGCGGCAGCGAGGATTACGGCCAGGTCGCCGTGGGCGCCGATTTGCGCGTCAAGCGGCTCGGCCCGCTGGATATCCGCCTCGACTGGTTCGACCGTGAGGATACGAATTATCCGGGCTTCGATTCGCAAGCGCTGGAGATCGGTGTGTCCTACCGGATCGATTTCTAGTCAGGCCGTCGCCGGGTGGAGCGAAACCAGGCTGGTTACGCGGGTTGCTTGGCGTTGGCCGGCTGTGCCGACGCATCGAGCAGCATGCCATCTTTGAGGACCGGCGTGCTGGAGATCACCGGGTAGATCGTGCGGTCATCCAGTTCTTGGCCCAGGATTTTCTTAATCGCCAGCAGATCGGTTGAGCCCTCGTCGGAAAACTCCGGGTTCAGCTTGTGCCACATGACATTACCGTGCAGCAGGATGCTCCGCCAGGGCTCTTTCAGCCGGTAGAAAGTCCGCTTGCCTTGCCGGTTGAAGTTGACGTAATCGAATTGGCGCAGCCGGGCCAGCTTATGCGAGACGTGGGGTTGCGACAGGTTCAGCGCGTTGGCGATCTCCTGGACGCTCAGCGCGTAATGGGCCAACAAGATGCAAATTCGGTACGTCGCGTCGTGACCGATGACCGAGTAGTACTCGACAAGTTTCATAGCGAAACCCCTCCATCTCCGTGAACCGTTTCACGATTCGCCAATACCTATAGCACGCATCGGCAATTGATGCAAGGAGCAGGATACGATTGAGGTGCCAATCACGTGCTATGTTAATGATAACATATGATACCGGTTCGCGCTAGTAGCTGGTGCGAGAAATTCGGCATCGATTTCAGGCCTGTAATCATCGATAGCGGCGCAATTTTTAATATCGGGGTTCGCGACATGCGGAAATGGTGGAAAATTTAAAGTTGACGAGCCTGATATCTGATATAATCTGTCTACACAGGTCAGCTGATGATGTTGGCGAATCTAACCTAGGGTGGAGGAGTGCTGTGAGACAAGGAACGCTAGCAGTACTTGTGATTTTCGCGATACTGGCCGCCGGCTGCGCGGGCTGGTTCTCCGGCAGCGAGATGGACGAACAGACGCCCGGACCGGCCACACCGGCACAGACGCTGCCGACGAGCCTGCATGGCACCTCGGGGGGCATGCAGTGGTGGTACGAGCAGGATGACGGCGCGGGCCAGCTGTTCGGGATTACCTATGCTGATACGGGCTGCGGCAACTGCCATATTGCGACCTGCGACCAATGCCACACCAATGGTTTGACGGCGGAGGGCGTGGATGAGCCGACGGTCTGCACGGTTTGCCACAGCCGGCTGTTGAAAGAGGAGCAGCTCGGGGTGACCGACCTGCACTTCGCGGCCGGCATGGTCTGTTCGGACTGTCACAGCGCGGGCGATATGCACGGCGATGGGACAACCTACAACAGCATGCTCGAATCGCCGAACGCCAGCTGCGAGGACTGCCATGCCAAGGGCGCGTCCGCGGTGGATGTGCCCGACACCCAAGCACATACCGTCCACGGGGATATTCTCAGCTGCGACGCTTGCCACATGTCCTCGGCGGTGACCTGTTACAACTGCCACTTCGACACGCTGCTCACGACGCACGAGAAGAAGCCCGCCGGCGCGTTCAAGGACTTCATCTTCCTGCTC
>JAFGCY010000107.1 GCA_016932385.1 bacterium
AGGTTGGGAGTGCCGGCCGGGTTGGTGACTTCAAGACGGCGACGGTAGCGAGGCGTGAAACGTTTCACGCCTTTATCCATGCACCCTGAGCGCTTACGTCCATCGCTGCGCCCTGATCCAGCCTGAGCTAATCCGCCCCGCGTGAAACGTTTCACGCCTTTATCCATGCGCCCGGAGCGCTTAAGTATATCTCCGCAGCTTGATCTACCCATAGCTGATGCGACCGGCGTGTAACGTTTCACACCCCAACCCGTGCCCCGGCCATCGCATCTGCCCGTGCCCCGGCCATCGCATCTGCCAGTACCCCGGCCATCGCAACTGCTGGCGCACCGCCATTTCATCTGCCCGTACAGAGGCCAGCGCATTGACCTTGTAGCGGCGCTACTCCTTGTGCCGGACTGAATCACGTTGCGCCGGCGGTCCGGGATGCTGTTCTTGGTTGTCTGGTTCACCTGAACACCCCGGATGAGCAGCCGGCAGGTTGCTGGGTGCCGTAGATATACACAACCGGCGCAGTTTCTTCCTTGCGGAGCAAATCGGCGATGTCCTCGTCCTGGCGGCGCTCCGCAAAAAAGCCGCGGGGATCGCTCCCCGCGGCCTTGTTTACCTCGGGCGCCGGTGGGCGGCGCCGGGAGCCATAACGCTAGAAGACATTCAGGGTGATCAGCTCGTACGGGATCACGGTGCCGTCGTAGGCGGCATTCGTGCCGTGGTAAACCATATCGCCGGTGTTGGTCAGCTCCAGCGTAACCGGTAAGTCCTCGATGATCATCATCGCCGTCGGGTCGAAGAAGTGCTTGTTGTTGGTGACGTTGAAGGTGTACGTGCCCTCCGGCAGGTTGAATCCCCAGCGGCCATCGGCGGCGGTCGTCTGCGGATAAACGACGGTGGTCAGCACGTTGGTAAAGGTCACCGTCTCGCCGGCGGCCACCGTGCCGATCGCCAGATCGTCCCAGGCGCGGCCCCAGACGTTCCAGACGCCGGGTCCGGTGCCGGGCGGCAGGCCGTCGAAGTCGAGCTCGATCGCCTCGAGGTGCAATAGCATCGCCTGCGGCACTAAAACGACGAAGTACAGGTTGTCGGCCGGGCTGGCGTAGTCATAGCCCAGCGCGCTGATGTCGATCGTGTAATCCGGGCCGGCGGCCGGGCCGAAGAACTCCCAGGCCAGCGCCGTATAGTTCGCCAGCGCGATGAAGTAGCTCTGGCCGGCGGCCTCCATGTCGCCGACGAAGCGGACGGTCAGCAGGTCGTCGACGTAGCTGCCCAGCGGCGCCTGGTAGAGCGCGTAGGCGAAGTACGGCGGCTCCGGCACGTACGTCACCGGCATGCCGTGCAGCCCCTCGAACACCTGGCCGCCCGGGTGGATCGGGCAGTTGTAGGTGCGGTGCTGCAGTAAGGGCGCCTGCGGGTTGACGTAGCCCAGCCAGCTGACGCTCTTCGCATCCGTCGGCTCGTCGAGCGGGATGCCCGGCAGGCCGGTGAACTGGCCGGTGTCGATGGTGGCCTGAGCGGCCGCTTCGGTATCCAGGCCCGACGTGGCCGGATTGCCTCCCGCGCAGGAGGCGAGCAGGGCCAGGACAATGGTGGTGATTAATGCTCCAATTGTGCTTAGCCTCAACATGACTTGCTCCTTTGGGGGGTTTGGCTGATTAAGCCTGGTCTTGGTTTTTAAGTCCGGCTTTGGCCAAACCAGGATATTACCCAGCCCGCGCGCGGCTGAAACGCATAATGTATATATGTATGGGAAATTACAGCGGAAAGCAGTGGGTATCTCGATGGAACGGAGCGATCCGACGGGATGGTTCAAGGTTCAAGGGTGAAGGTTCAAGGGCTTGCAGGGGCCGGTCTAAGACCGGCCCTGGCACGGCAGAGAAGCACACGATTCGGACATGGCCGTTGCGGTGTTCAGAGACGTATTCGCGATCGCGGTTTAGCTGCCAACCCACATCAGGGCGGGTCTTAGACCCGCCCCTACAGGCGCTCAGCCCTGATCAATACTAGACGCCGTCCGCCGGCGCGAGACGCCCAGGAACAACAGACCGCGGATCAGCCAGTAATAGCCGGTGGCGATCGCGGCATTGATCGCCAGGGGCAGCCAACTCCACCAGATGCTGGTATTAAACGAAGGCCAATAACCCGGCCAACATATGAGAATTGAATACAGGTCGCCGTTACCAAAGACTTCACTTGAAACGACAGGTTGCCAAGCTGCGAAGTAAGAATAGCTCGCAACGGTTTTTTCGGTCATTTCACGCAAACCGGACGGTAACATTGCTTGTAGGGGAGCCAGGCCGATATTCAGCCTGATCAGGATACCGATGATGCCAATAGCCATACCCAGCCTTTGGCCAGCCTTGTGTTGTGTGCCCAGCAAAAGCATTGAGAGCGCAATCAGGCTGATACCGACAAGATATACCGGCACCTGGATTGGCAGTTGAATATCGTAATAACTTCCTGTAAGTTGACTAAACAGGTTTGGATAGTCTTGCCACAACAACCCGGAATATAGCACCGATTCCATTGTTCTTGCAGCGAAACAGGCGATCCACCACAACCAAGTCACCAGGCGGCTGCCCGGACTGATAGCCAGCAAGGCGGCAATCCACATGATCGGGATCAAGTCATCGATTACTTGGCCTGCTGAATTCAAGCTTGTCAGGAAGTCAGCCGCGTACCAATGCAAACCCGGACATGCGCTAGCTGTTAGCCGTAGATAGGAGAGGATCCAACTCATTGCCAGCAATCCAATCGGCCAAAACGCCTGTACCATTATCAACCTGAAACGAATCATGGTTGCCGCGGGATTCCCAAAAGCAACAAGGCTGTCCGCGGTCAATTCTTTCAAGGCTTTAAAGACGTTCAACGATGCCAATATCCAAACCAGCCCGACCAGGAGAGGCATCAAGCGCGAAGCAAAATCGAGCCAGTCAACAAACGGCAGTATGCCTGGCGGAAGAACACCATTGCCGTAACCATACGCGGATATGTAGCAAATGGCGGCGAATTCGCCCAGCAGAATAAGCACGATCAGCCCAACCCACCACACGCCGACGCGCGACCACCAGCGGCGCATCGGTCCGCGCACGGCCTTGGCGATTACCCGGTAATCGTCCCCCATGCTCCGATTATAGCCTGCCGGGCGCGCGGGTATAATGAAGCGACCGTTGGGAACGGCAGCTTTGGGAGAGTGTAGGGATGCAGAATATAAGCTGCGTTTACCGGCGGTCAGCCCTCGGCTTGATTCTACTTAGCGCTTTGCTGTGCGGCTGCGCGGGCGGGGGAGTATTAGGCTTCAACAACGATCCGCCATCCTCGCTGGATGACCTCAACATCGAGATCCTCGACGGTACATACCTGGACGGCGGCGATCCGGGCCAGGTCTCGCTGGTAAAGCACGGCAGTGGCGTTTTCGTCGAAATCGACGTGGTGGTGGCCGGTGCGGTGAACCTAAAGGCGATCCACTTCAAACTCGGCGGTGAGATCGGGCTGTACCGCGCGACCGCCCTGGGCAACGGCGCCCTGCTGCGGCCGGCCGCCAGCGGCTATGCCGATGCGCTCAGCGTGCTGACGCATGTGGACGATGATGCATACGGCGCGATCGTGCTGCCGCTGCCGCAGACCGAGGCCGGCTTTACCGGCGACGGCGTGATCGCGAAGGTCACCTTCCAGCGGTTTACCTATGGCGACGGCCTGGACGATATCGCCCTGATGCCGCCGTACTACGACATGCCGACCGATCGCGCGCCTCAATACGGTGGGGTGAGTAACCTGGTGTGGGACGAGGAGGCCGGGACCGTCAGCTGGGAGTACTACAACCCCGGCGATTTCGACCAGAACGGTATCGTCGAGTTGACCGACATCAACGTGCTGGCGCGGCGGATCGGCGAGGAGCCCGATGAGATGACCGCCGAGGAACTGGCGGCGTACCTGGCGGTGCTGGACGCCAACCAAGACGGCATCGTATCCGCCAAGGACGCGGAAAAGCTCCGCTATACGATCGGGCTTAACGTGACCGGCGGCTATAACCTGTACGCCTACGCCGCCGCCCAGGATGACTATCCATCCGAGTTCACCGAGCTGCGCAACGCTTCCACCGACAGCTATGGCCTGGCGCTGAGCGTGCCGCTCAGTGCGGGCACGGGCGATCCGCTGGTCCAGCCGCTGGCTTTCAGCGCGGCCTTCAATGTGCCGGCGGACCTGGCGGCGCAACATGCGGATGCGGTATTCCTGCCCGGCGTCGGCGCGGTCGACAGCGCCGGCGAAATCGGCGCGGTCCACTGGGCGCTGCCGGCGGAGGAGTAGCCAAGCGAGTTGAACTGGCTGGCGGATCGGCGTGGCTGGTTGTCAGCCCGTTGTCCACCGGCGCGATACGCCGAGGGACAGCACGCCGTGGATCAGCCAGTAGTAGCCGGCGGCAACGGCCGCAACCTAGATATCACCGTCTATCTGGATAAGCACTGCGCGGCTTATATCCTGCCGGTGGAGTTCGATAAAGAATCGTTTAAATATTTGGCTACAACCGGCGTCGGACTACGCTGAACCCAGTTCTGTTCCCGCTTAATCGTAACCAAGACGACCGGTCATATTGTCTTTGGAAAACTATATATTTGTAAACCTAAAATAGAACATTCAAATACTCTTAGGGGTATAATACCGCACACGTCCGGCGCTTGCCGGTGGAGACAATTCTGAGGCAATTTGATTAATGCAAATCTCTGTACGCGTTGGTACGCTGTTGTTAGCACTGGCACTGGTTAGTTGTGCTGGACAGTCCTACACTCTCGATTCCACCGGTAACGCCGGCGTAACCTCCATTTCCGCCAGCCTGGAGACGGCAGTCGATGCCGAATCCAACGGAACCTGGCGGGAATGGCTGACCAACCCCGGTACGCCCGGCGTGGACTACGATCCCACCCGCATCGCGGTGTTCTACAACGCCGATGCCGAGATTCCGGCGCAGTTCGCGGCGCTCAAACCGCCCGCCGGCCAGCAGGCCGCGGACCAACCGAACGCGGTCCTGCGCGAGAACAGCCGCTTCGAGCAGCTGACGGATTACCTGGCCGCCTATTACGGCCTGACGATCCGCCAGCAGCTGTATTGGGGCGAGGCCAATTTCGCCTGCTTCGGCCTGGGCGCGGAAACGAACGCCGCCGCGCTCCTGGCCGAATTGAACAGCGCCTACCCCGGACTGATCGAGCGCGCCTACTTCGACCGGCTGGCCCAGCCGGCCTGGACCCCCAGCGACCCGGACTACTCCGACACGAACAGTTACGGCGGCGTGCTCTGGGGCATCAAGATCATCAACTGCGCCGGGGCCTGGGACTATACGCGGGGTTCCAGCGACGTCGTCGTCGCCGTGGTCGATTCCGGCGTGCGGGTGACGCACGAGGACCTGGCGGCCAACGTCCTCTCGCCCGACGAGCTGGCCGGCCAGATTCCCGCCGGCTATACGCTGGACATCGTCAACGGCGACAACACGGTGGAGGACATCTCCGAGCACGGCACGATGTGCGCGGGCGCCGTGGCCGCCGACGACAACGGCCTCAGGATCGTCGGCGTGGCGCCGGACTGCCGCGTGCTGCCGATCAAGATCAACAACGACGGCACCTTTCCCTGGACTGACGGTTACGCCGGCATCACGCTGGCGCACCTGATGGGCGCCGAGGTGATCTCCTGCAGTTGGGGCCATACCGGCAACTACGACAACCAGGAGTTGCAGATCATCAACCAGGTGACCGACGGCGGCAGCCTGGTGATCGGCGCGGCCGGCAACGACAACGTCACGACGGCGCATTACCCGTCGGACTTCGCGCCGGTGGTCTGCGTCGGCGCTTCCGATCCCTGGGACGCGAAATGCGATTTCAGCAACTACGGCAGCGCGGTGGATATCGCCGCCCCGGGCCAGTGGATGAAGCGCTGCCGCGCCACATCGGACAGCGCCTACAGCGACGACGGCGGCGGCACGAGCTATGCCTGCCCGGTGGTCGCCGGCGCCGCGGCGCTCCTTTTCAGCCTCGCTCCGGCCCTGACGCCGGCCGAGGTCAAAGCGTACCTGGAAACGACGGGCGACGCGGTCAGCGGCTTCGCCGAGGGCGTGCGGCGGCTGAACGTCGGGGCGGCGGTCGAGGAGCTGAACCGCGTGCACATCAGCATCGACTATGCGCCGACGCGGCTGTTGCAGTCCGGTATCATCACCCTGACGCCGCAAGTGACCGGCGAGGCCGACCGCGTCGAGTGCTATCTCGACGGCGACCTCGTCGGCCAGAAGACCGCGGCGCCGTGGGACTTCGCGATCGATACCAGCGGCATCGACTACGGCCTGGCCGAGATCGCGTTCTGGGCCTACCAGGGCACGGACAGCACCCAGGCGACGCTGGAGTTGCTGGTCGACAACTCGACCGGCCAGTATCCGGTGGTCGAGAGCTTCGATGACATCGTGCCGGACTTCATCCCACTGGATATCAAGCACTACGATCCGGCCGTGCTGGCGGCGATCCACACCTACGGCATCATGGGCAACTACTGGACGCCCAGCGACTTGGCCAACGACGGGCCCGGCACCTGGCACCACAGCCAGGACGCGCCCTACCACGGGGCCAACGAGATGTTCTGCGGCCTGGCCAGCAACGATACCTACGGCAACTGGGAAATGGACGCGCTGGTCTCGCGGCGAATCGACCTGCGCGAGGTGGAGCACCCGACGCTGGTGTTCTACCATCACTACAACATCCAGGCCGGCAACCGGCGCTACGACCGCGGCCTGGTCTTCGTCACGACGGATTACGGCGCCACCTATACGCGCGCGACCACCCACGAGGGCGACCAGGCGCTGTTCAGCGGCTACGTCGCCGATTACACGAAGGTCGAGATTGATCTCTCCGCCTTCGCCGGGCAGCAGGTACACCTCGTTTACTCCTTCGAGAGCGGCAAGGCCAACGCGGGCCAGGAGGACGGCCAGCCCGCCGGCTGGTGGGTCGACGACATCTCGGTCGCAGCGGATTACCAGGAGCACCCGCCGGCCCTGGGCCCGGTCTCGGTCGCGCCGTACTCGCTATACGGCCAGATCGTCGCCGGTACGCAGATCGCGGCCAATGTGCTCAGCTCGGACAATGTGGCGGTGGTGCGCTTCGTGCTGGACTGCGCGCCATTGGGCACGATCGAGCTTTACGACGCGGAGATCGAGGTGGACAGCGTGCCGTTCAACACCGTGCTGACGGTGCCCGGCGATGTGCCGAACCAGCTGGCCAACCTGCAGGTGCTGTATTACAACGACCTCGGCGAGGCCGGCCAGCCGCGCAACATTCCGGTCTATATCTTCAACCAGCTGGGCGATACCAACGCCGACGGCAACGTGGACGCAGCCGATTTAGACGGCTATCCGGCCCAGATCGGGCTGAGCAGCGCGGATGCCGGCTACATCCCGTTCTACGACAGCGACCTCGATGGAGTGGTGACGGAGAGCGATGCCGGCGCGGTCGGATACCACTTCAGCCCGACGGCGGAATAGCAACGGGCGCTGGGGCCGCCTGCCGGCCGATATACTAAGCCGGTGCAGTTAGCCGAGTTCCGCGCAAGCTATACGCCGTTGATCCAGGCCGAATTGGCCCGGCAACTGGCGGCCGTCGCTACGCCGGAGCTGCGGGCGGCGATGGGACACCTGCTGGGCCGCGGCAAGTTTTTCCGGCCGCTCTTGGTGCTGGCGACCTGCCGGGCGCTGAGCGGAGCGGATCCCGCCGCCTACGTGCCGGTCGCCGCGCCGCTGGAGACGATCCACACCTTCACGCTGATCCACGACGACCTGCCGGCGCTGGACGACGCGCAGCTGCGGCGGGGCGTACCCACGGTGCACCTGGCCCACGGCGAGCCGCAGGCGGTGCTGGCGGGCGACGGGTTGTTGTCCCTGGCGATCAGCTGGCTGGCCGACGGCGGCCTGGGGCTGGCGGCGGAAGTGCAGCGCGGGATCATCCAGACGGTGGTCAACGCCATCCGCGTGGTGGTCGAGGGCGAGATCATCGACATGTATGCCGAGGGCGGGGAGCTGGACCTGGCGGCGCTCAAGGACATGTACCGCTGCAAGACCGGGGCGTTGTTGGGCGCCTGCTGCGCGATCGGCGGCTGGCTGACCGGCGCCGGTCCCGCGGACCGCGCGGCGCTGGCGGAGATCGGCACGCTGCTTGGCCTGGCCTTCCAGATCCGCGACGACCTGCTCAGCCACGAGAGCACCGACAGCATTACGGGCAAGACGCTGGCCACCGACGAGCAGCACGAGAAAAGCACCTATCCGCGCCTGCTCGGCCTGGACGGGGCGCGCTCCGAGCTGGAAGCGACGCTGACGCAGGTGGAGCAGGCGCTTGGCGCGCTGGGGCTGAGGGAGCCGCAACTGCTGCTGGAGATCGCGGCCTGGGCCGGGCGGCGCAGCAACTAGGACTCGCCGTTCTCCGCGCCGACCGGCGGGAATTTCTGCATGTATTTCAGCAGTTCGCGCGCGGCCGGCACCGCGGTCTCGCCGGCACTGCCGCCGTTCTGGAAGAAGACGACGAAGCTGTACTCCGGCGCGGACTGCGGATAAAAACCGACGATCCAGGCGTGGCTGTCCTCGCCGGCGATGCCGGTTTCGGCGGTGCCCGTCTTAGCGCAGACCGCCAGACCCTCGACGTTCACGCGCTTGCAGGTGCCGTCGGTGACGGCCAGGCGCATGCCGCTGCGTACGGTGGCCAGCGCCGCGCCGTCCAGCCCGCGCGGCAGCGGCTGTTCCGCCAGCGGATAGGCCAACTGGCCGTTCTCATCCGGCTTGAGCGGCGTGCCTTCGGTGTCCACAGGCACAATCTGGGTGGCGACGCGCTTGCTTTTTAAGAGCCGCGGCGGATACCACCAGCCGTCCCAGGCGATCACGTTGGCCGACCAGAGCACCTGCAGCGGCGTGGCGGTCAGGTAGCCCTGGCCGATCATGTAGTTGAGCGTGTCGCCGTCGTACCAGCTGCGGTCGATCTCGTTGTAGCGCTCGCCGGCGTAGTGCTCGCGCTTCCAGTCACGGTCGGGCACCAGGCCGCTGACCTCGCCGGGCAGGGCGATGCCGACGGGTGCGCCGAAGCCGAACAACTCGGCGTAGTTCTTGATCGTCTGCGAGGCGTCGCCCTGGCGCGACAGGCGCTGGCCGAGGTTGTAGAACACAACGTCGCAGCTTTCGCTGATGCCTTCGAGGAAGGTCAGCGAGCCGTGGCCGGTGCGCTTGTGGCAGTGGAAGCGGCGTTTGTACTTGCCGATCTCCAGATAGCCCTGGCAGTAGAAGCCGGTGCCGGCGGTGACGACGCCTTCCGAGAGCGCGGCCGTCGCCGTGACGAGCTTGAAGGTCGAGCCCGGCGGGAAGGCGTTGCGGCAGGCGCGGTTCAAGAGCGGGCGCGTGGCGTTGTCGCTGCCGTCGGCGTTGAAGATCAGCGAGGTGTAATAGCCGGTCTCGTCGAAGCGGTTGGGATCGTAGGTCGGACCGGAGGCCAGCGCCAGCATCTCGCCCTCGTGGCCGGGTTGGAGGCAGCTGACGATGATCGCACCCGGCCGGTCCGCCAACAGCGCCTGGGCCTTGGCCTGCAGTTGCTGGTTGACCGTCAGGTAGATATCGGTGCCTTTCTGCGGCGCGATCTCGTCGGCGACGCCCTCGATCACGCGGTTGTCCCCGTCCTGGTCCTTCGACTCGACGCGCAGGATGATATCGCGGCGGCCGGGCACGCCGTGCAACATCCGCTCGTAGCTGCGCTCGATGCCCTCCTTGCCGACCTTCTCGCGCGGGCCGTAGCCGAGGTCGAGGATCGACTGCGGGTCGCTGTCGCTGAGCTGGCCGACGTAGCCCACCAGGTGCGCGCCGGCCCCTTCCAGCGGATAGCTGCGCTTGAACGAGTACTGCTCGATCATGATGCCGGGGAAGTCGTCGCGGTGCTCCTCGAGATAGATCACCTGCTCCTGGCTCAGCTCCTCGATCAGCAGGAGCGGCTGGTAGCCGAACAGCCGCCGCCGCTCGGTCTCGACGCGGCGCATCAGCTCCGGATAGGTCATGTCCAGATAGGCGCTGAGCCGCATCACCTCGCGCAGGCTCTGGCCGGTCTTCTCGTGCAGGTAACTGCACTCGCGGCTTTCCTCGTCCAGCGCGCGGCGCTGGTCCGCCGACGGCAGGTAGCTGTCGATATCGCGCGGCGGGATGTAGGCCAGGCCGTAAACGTTGACGCTTTTGGCCAGGGGCCGGCCGGCGCGGTCGTAGATGTCACCGCGCGGCCCGGGGATCTCGATGTCGCGGATCAGGTTGTTCAGGCTGGCCAGCCGGAACGACTCGCTGTGCATGATCTGCAGCCAGAACAGCCGGCCGACCAGCAGCGCGAAGGCCAGCAGGATGATCAGCAGGTAGAGGCGCATCGTCGGCCAGTCGATGTCGGCCGCCGGTCCGAACTTAGTACCCATCGGCACGCACCTTCGAGGGCAGCGGGAATTGCCGCACCAGCCACCGCCAGCTGAAATAGACGCCCAGCGCGATGAAGACCAGCGGCCAGTAGTTGAGCTGGAACAGCATCAAAGGCGAACCGCCGCGGCCGGTGAAGACCAGATAGAGATACTGGCTGAGGATTTTTAGAATGATCAGGGCCACCGTGGCCAGGGCGCCCAGCAGCCGGAACTCGGTCAGCATGTGCGCGCGCAGCTGCGCGCCGATCAGCACGGGCAGCAGGTAGAAGAAACAGTGGAAGGCCCCGTAGCCGGCGCCGTAGAGGTCCATCAGCATGCCGCCGGTCAGCGCCATCACGCCGCCCATCACCGGCCCGGCCGCGGCCGTCGTCAGCAGCACGAACAGCACGTACAGGTCGACCGGCGCGCGCGACCCGGGGAAGCTGAAGTACCAGGCCTGCTGGAAGAACAGCAGCAGCAGGCCGAGCAGGAACAGGCGCAGGGGCTCGGTACGTCTCATCGCGTGTACACCACCACGTTGCCCAGCCGGTTGACGCTGGCCGCCGGCTCGACGACGATGTCCATGAAGCCGCTGCGGTCCGTGCCGATATGCATCACCACGCCGATGAACACGCCGCGGGGCCGGTTGTCCTCGGCCCCCTCGTAGGCTTCCACGCCGCGCGTGTAGATCTTCTCGCCCAGCTCTACCTTGGAGCCCGCCGGCACCATGTCGAGCTTCAGCCGGTAAGCGCTGATGCCGCGGATTACGCCGGCGACCTGTTCGCCACCGCTGACCGCGCCCATCGCCAGCGCCGGCGAGCTGATCAGCTGGACGCGGCTGTAGGTGCCGAGTGCCTCACTGATCAGGCCGACGACGCCGTCGCCGCTGACTACCAGGTTGCCCTGGCGGACGCCGTCCGAAGTCCCGGCGTTGATGATCACCGACTCCAGCCAGAGGTCGTAGGGCCGGGCGATCACCCGCGCCGTGACCGGCGTGAAGTCGGGCTGCGGGGGCAGGCCGAGCAGCTCCTGCAGCTGCTGGTTCTCCTGCTGAGCGAACTCCAGTTCCGCCACCCGCCGCTCCAGGAAGTCGTTCTCCGCACTTAGCGTCGAGTTTTCGCGCTGTAGCGCCGGGATGCGGAAGACGTCCTTGAGGCTGAGGATGCCTTCGCCGATGCTTTTAATCACGCCGACGACCGGCGTCGTGATGCGGATGAAGGCGATGTCGAGCGGGTTGGCGCGGCCGGTGACCGCCGTGCAGGTCTTGGCTCCGCCGACCAGCAGCGCCAGGACGAAGAACAACAGCAGCCACCGCCGCCACTGGCGGCGCGGATCCGAGCGCTGGCTGCGTCTGCTACTCATGCGGTTTCATATAGTACATCGGGTCTAGCCCGTGTTAGGCAAACAAGCCCGCACTATTCCCAGTGCTTGAAATCCTCGGTCTCTTTGCGCAATTTAATATAGCTCTTGACGCGCTCGGCGCTGAGCCGGCCGGCCGCCACCGCTTGGCGCACGGCGCAGTCGGGCTCGACCGTGTGCGTGCAGTCGCGAAAGGCGCATGCGGTGGCCAGCGTGGCGATCCGCGTGAAGTACTCGTGGACGTCGAGCCAGGTCAGGTGCGCCAAGCCGAACTCGCGGATGCCCGGCGTGTCAACGACCGCGCCGCCTTCGGGTAGCGCGTACAGCCGGGCCGACGTCGTGGTCTGCCGGCCCTTGAGTGACTTGGCCTTGACCTCGGCGGTGCGGATCTCAACGCCGGTCAGCCGGCTGAGGATCGTGCTTTTGCCGACGCCGCTGTGGCCGCAGAACACGGTGAACTTGCCCTTCAGCACCGCGCCCAGTTCGGTCAGGCCGCGGCCCGTCGTTGCCTGCAGGAAGAACACCTGATATCCCAGCTCGCGGTAGTCGCGCAGCGCCGGGTTGTCCGGCAGCGTCGGATCCACGTCGATCTTGTTGACCAGCAACAGCGGGGTCAGCCCGCCCTGGATCGCGGCCAGGAAGAAGCGGTCGATCATGCTGGGCCGGATCACCGGATTGGGCGCGGCGACCACGGCCAGCTGGTCGGCGTTGGCGACGATGCACTGCGGCTTGCGCCGGTAGCGGCGGTTGCCCTTCCTGAGCAGCCAGGTCTCGCGCTCCAGCAGCGTCTCGATGGCGAACCAGCCATGCTCGGTTTCGGTCAGCTCCACGCGGTCGCCGACGGTGACGAGCTGGGTGACGACCTTCTCCGGCTCCAGGTTCTCCTCGGCGCGACGGGCGCGCTCCTGCTCCAGGAGTTCGATCCGCCCCCGCGGCTTGGCCAGCACCTCGCGGCCGCCGTCGTCCAGGATGACCCAGATAAATTCGCGGCTGTACTGGACGACCGTGCCGGCCAACATACGCTGATTCTACCGCACCAGAATCCGCCGGTATCCGCCGGCGGACCTCGAACACCGCGCGCCGGCCGGCAGTCCATATTGGCGATGGGAACGAACAACACATCCGTGCTTAGCGATTGCGCGCAAATCCCCGCCGACGGCCGCAGTTATACAACGGTGCGGCTGACGCTGGCGGACTACGCGGGCCAGGTGGTCAGCCTGCGCCTGGGGGGCCTGGGCAGTTTCGATCCGCACATCCGGCAGCGGCGGATCAACGTGGCGGTGGGCAACGACGGGGCGGCGCACGTCCTGATCTACGCGCCGCGCCGGCCGGGCCGCGGCCTGCTCAGCGGGCCGGGCTTTAAGCACCGCATCGAGTTCAAGCCCGCCACCTGGATGCAGGGGCTGGTGTTCGAATGGATCCCGACGCTGGGACTGTCGCTGATCATCGCGCTGGCGCTGCGCACCTTCGCCTTCGCCAGCCATTTCATCCCCTCGCCGTCGATGGCCGATACGCTGGCGATCGGCGACCTGTTCTTCGCCGAGAAGTTCAGCTACCGCGTGCTGCACGAGGAACCGCGGTTCGGCGATATCGTGCTGTTCAAGCATCCGACGGAGAAAGGCGCGCCCTGGATCAAGCGCGTGATCGGCCTGCCCGGCGACACGATCGCGGTGCACGACGGAGTGGTCTATCGCAACGGCGCACCGCTGAGCGAGGACTATATCCGCGAGAAACCCTGGCGCGATTTTCCCGAAATAGCCGTGCCGGCGGACCAGTATTTCATGATGGGCGACAACCGCAACCATTCCTGCGACAGCCGCAGCTGGGGCTGCTTGCCGCGCGAAAACGTGCTGGGCCGCGCGGTGGTGGTGTTCTGGCCGCCGGAGCACATGCGGCTGATCCAACGGGCCGGCGGGACGGAAAACCAGAATCTGGCGCCGGGCTGTTGACAGGCGCCGATCCGTGTTAAAATATCCAGCTTCCACCGCGTAGGGTTGTGCAGCAGTGTGGCCGTTTGGCGGCTGTCGCAACCGCGGTTGACAGGTGAACCCAGAACCAGGGGCGAGCGATGCAACAGCTAATTAGAGATTATGAAGCCGGTCTGATGAAGACCGAAGAAGCGATTCCGGATGTCCAGCCGGGCGATACCGTGCGCATGCACATCAACATCTACGAGGGCGGCACGGACCACATCGCCGGTTTGAAGAAGATCCACCGTATCGCCGCCAAGGGTAAGGAACGCCGCGACACCAAGGTCGAGCGCGTGCAGGTGTTCGAAGGCACCGTGATCAGCATCAAGGGCAAGGGCCTCAGGCAGAAGCTGACCGTGCGCAAGATCGCCAGCGGCGTCGGCGTCGAGAAGACCTACTTCACCCACAGCCGCAAGCTGGCCAAGGTGGAGATCGTGCGGCGCGCCAAGGTCCGCCGGGCGAAGCTGTACTACCTGCGCGACCGGATCGGCAAGGCCACGCGCCTGAAGGAAAAGCGCCAGGTCCGCAAGGCCGAGAAGTAAGCCGATCAGGTGATTAAACCGTGACTTCCAAACAGCAGTCGCAGGTGGAAATCCTCAGTGAACGGTCGAAGATACCGGCCGACGGGAAAACCGCGACCAAGCTGTGCATCCGCTTCACCGATCCCGCCGAACCGGAAGTGCCGGTCAAGCTCGCCAAGCGCGGCAGCTTCAGCGCCACCGAGATCGTCCGCGAGGCGACCTTCCCGATCAAGCACGGCGAGATCAACTTCGTCGTCTATGCCCCCAAGCGCCCGGGCCACGGTTTCATCACCGGCGAGGGCTTCCGCTACCGTCTGGAGTTCGTGGCGGCGTCGTTTGTCCAGGGGCTGGTCTTCGAGTGGGTGCCGACCCTGTTCTGGGCGCTGGTGCTGGCGCTGATCCTGCGCAATTACGCCGTGGCGACGTTTTACATTCCCAGCGGCAGCATGGAGAACACGCTTTTAAAACGCGACCTGCTGATCGCGGACAAGCTGAGCTACAAGGTGTTCAAGCGCGATCCGCAGCGCGGCGACATCATGATTTTCCAGTTCCCCGAGGACCGCAAGCTCGATTACATCAAGCGCGTGATCGGCCTGCCCGGCGACCGGATCGAGGTGCGCAGCGGGACGGTTTACGTCAATGGCGAGGCGCTGGCCGAGGATGCCTACATCAAGGAACGGCCGCTGCGACCGTTCCCGCCGATGACGGTGCCCGAGGATCATTACTTCATGATGGGCGACAACCGCAACCAGTCCCAGGACAGCCGCGCCTGGGGCACCGTGCCGCGCAGCTATTTCGAGGGCCGCGCGCTGTTCGTGTTCTGGCCGCCCAACCGCATCCACGTCATCAAGCACCACTACCAAAACGGCGTCGACGAGTAACGAGCGTCAGCCGCGCTCCAAAAACTCCTCCGCCAAGGCGCTCCCCGCTTGCTCAGCCAACAGGTACGGTTCGATGCCGCGCGCCAGGCGCTGGCGGGTCAGCTCGTACAGGCACAGCGCGGCGCTGACACTGAGGTTCAGGCTCTGGACCATGCCGCGCATCGGGATCATCAGCTTGCGGTCGGCCAGTTCGACCGCCGCGTCGCTCAACCCGCGATGCTCGTTGCCGAGCATGATCGCCGTCAGCGGCCGGGGCAGGTCGATCTCGTAGAGCGATTCACTGTCGTTGGCCAGCACCGTGGCGACGACCTCGTAGCCCTCGGCGTGCAGCAGGTCCAGGCAGGCCGGGGTGCTGTCGAAGATCTCGAAGCTGAGCCACTTGTTGGCCGAGGCCGAGCTGAGCTTGCCGATTCGCCGCGGGTCGAAGGGCTTCTCCTCGGCGAAGATCAGGCAGACGCGCTGGATGCCCATCGCGTCGCAGCTGCGGAAGACCGCCTGGGCGTTGTGCGGGTCGTAGATGTCCTCCAGCACCACCGCGCCCTGCTGGCGGCACCGCGCCACCGTCGTCAGCCGCTCGATTCGCCGGTCCAGATGCATCCAAGTAGTGTAGCAGCGCGGCGCGCGGCGATGCGGTGTAAACACGTATTAGATGGACGAGTCGTTGTGACCAGTCCGGCCGCGGGCTCGATCAGCAATACGGATGCGACGCTGGATATCGAGGATTACTTCACCGGCAGCTTTTTTGTGACGGCGGTATACCGCAGGGTGCCCAATCGCGCGGACACCACGCGGTACTTCATGATTTGTGGTGAGTAAGGTGCCCATTTAAGGGCATTCAGTTGGGCGGGATCGCTGTTACGGCAAGTACGCCGGCGCGTCTTCGCCGTCCTGATACAGCAGCGAGTAGTCGATATACTCCGTGTGCCGTTCGCCGTTGACGTTGGTGATGGTGACGCAAGCGCTGTCCGGCGCGCCGGAATGCAGTTCCCACTGCGCGTCGAACGGATAGCCGCAGGTCTCAATGCGGATGGCAATGACAATTCCACCACCTGGCTCAAGCTGGCAATCGTGCAAATCAACATACCAGTGCAGATCCTGCTTGTCTTTGGTCAGCCGCCGGATGTTGTAATACTTGCTTTGCATGAATTCTTCAAGTAAGCGGCGCTGGTTGTGATCAGGCGCAGGTTGGTCAAACTTGATCCCAGGTACGGCGATTTCAATGCCAAGCTTGCGATGTTCATCAAGCCTAAACATGGCCGCGGCAGTATCCAGTGAATCGTCTGCTGGCCAGTGGCCAATCATTTTGTTTATGTCTAGGCTGACATTTAAGTAGCTGTAATCGATAAAAACTGGTTGGCTGGGGATTAGCGTGACGGAGTTGGTCTGCGCGAGTAATTCGTCACCAGACAGCGACGCGTCTTCTACTAGAGATAAAACCGGTAAGAGAGCGAGGCGTTTGCTATCTTCATTGATCTCACTCAATAACAACGTACCGTTTAAGCTAATCTCCAATCCCTCCAGCGGATAAGTCAAAAACTGTTCGTCCGGTCGGACCAGAACGGCGGGTCCAAGGCATCCGGTACTTGCGTTCCTGATCGGATTGGTCATAATATTCTTTGTCATCGCCAGTACATCCGCGATCGGGCCTGCTTCAACTTGCCCTTGAATGACCGGCGCACCTTGGAAGAAGCCGATAACTTGACTAGCCCAGTATGGAATGTCTTTGGACAGAATCTGGATAATGCCGTTTTTCTCACGCACAACAGCTGTTACGCATAGGTTTTCCGGGCGCTCGACGAGGAAGCGCGCGGCCAACGATTCGCAGTCCTCGATCCGATCGCAGAAAAAGTCCCAGGAAACGGACTCGATATTAGCTAAGTTTTCGCCGTCGATATAAAACGTCGAATATTCGCCAATCCGTCCTTTTTCCAGCGCGATGTGATACTGGCTCGGATCTTCGGGAGTTGCCGTCTGAACCGGTTCGTAATCGACGTGGTTCACCAGCGTGAAATCGTATCTGCGTAACAGAAATCTATCGCCGAGAAGCACAGGATCGATTCCGACGTCTATCGGATGTGCAACGGGAAATGAGTTTATCCTTTCCATGTCCTGCGGTCCGTCAAGCCAGAAACAATCGAAGAAGCCGGATCCCTGATCGGTCAGGTTATGTAAGTACAGGCTGTAGTTGATGTTGCGCTCATTCTGTTCATTAAAGCTACACCTGGCGCAGGTTAGTAATTTCCCGTCAGCGACCGGCGGCAAGAGCAGAGCATAGCGGCGCTCAGGTTCGGGGCACCAGCTCATCAGCACCGTGTCGTCCGTTCGATCTAGCGTTGGTTGAACCGGTTTGGGCAAGTAGTCACGTGGCGGGTTGGCAGCGTGGTACCAACCATGGTGGTAAATCCAGGGCTGCAGTACATTGATTCCGTCCAGAGCTTCCCTGTCATCTGCAAATTTCTCGCTGTAAGCAATTAGCTGGAGTTGATCCGATGGAGTATTCCACGCGGCCAACACTTCATCCTCTACCAATACTGCTAAGCTAAGGTACTGCGATTGTTCGCCATCGGCGATGCTGATCATGCCGTCCACTACTCGTCCGAAAACAAAGCAGGGCGGCCAGTCCAAGTCTCGCCGGACGATTCCGGTCCAAGGTGTTGGGGACTCGGCAGATAATTCGAGAATCAGGTTGTCACCCAGATCCAGCCGTTCACCCGGGACAATGTGTACTGGATAATCCAGTTGGCGCTGGATCGATTGCGCGGGAACTTCGAAGATCACCTGATCGGTTGCCTTTGTACTTGACTGAGCCGGAATCCACACGCCGACGTCCAGAACGTGATCAAACAACTCTAATCGGTATTGAATAGGGGCGTTGTTCCAGTACGGCGCAAAGGTGAATAAGCCCAACGCATTGCTGATATCGAAGATTGTTTCAAGGCCACCGAAGCCAGCCTGAGCTGGGCTAATTACGAGGTCACTAATATTCGCCGATGCACTTGTTTCGCTTGATTGCGGTGCATCAAGACGCACAATCCTGACATTCGGAATGGGCTTTCCATCGCTGGTTCTTACCAACGCGCTCTGAATCACCATGGCCGTTTTGGCCTGAGCGACTATTTGCGGATCCGGCGGGCCGGGTGCCGGCGCGTTGCGCCCGACGAGGAAGATGCCAGCGGCCACGACCAGTAAGAACATACCGGCCGCGGTAGCCCATTGCCAGAAATAGGCGGACGGGCGGGCGCCGGCTGGTGTCAGCCGCTGCCGAGCCTTGACGGTGGCGCTTAAGAAGTCCGACTTGAGACGGGCCAGGTCTGCCGCCGGTACTTCGGGATCGCGGAAGTCCGCGGGGAGCTCCCACGGGGATCGCCCGTCGTCATGTTGCCGCCGATTGTGGTCCGCCTTCTTGCTCACCAGACAACCTCTTTACCCAGGATCATCCGACCCCGTTGGCGGTAATAGCGTATGCGCTGCGATACCGTGTTGGGGGAAACACCGCTTTCCCCCGCTATTTCAGTAACGGATTTACCCTCCACGAACCTGAGGTATAAAAGCCGAAACGCCTCCGTGTTTTTATAGTTGCCGATGATCTGCCACAACAGGCAAATCAGCCGCGTTTCGCGATAGAGCGATCGCGCCGGGTCCTCGGCCCAGGCCGGTGTTACCAACTCGGCGGGGCTGGGCTCCGGAGCCAGCGGCAGCTGGTTGCGCCAGCGCTTGTTCTTGCGCCATTCGTCCACGAAGGTGCTTTTGATTACCGTGCGCAGGACGGCGCGGAACGTGGTGTGGCGGTGCTTATCCAGGTGCCGGCGGATGATCTGCCAGTCGGCGGCCATCAGCTTGAGTGCCAGTTCCTGCAGCAGGTCGTCGCGGTCGTGGCCCGGGCCGATCTCCAGACGGCCCAACTCGCCGAATAGAAAAGCGCCGAACAAATCCATAAACCGCGGCCAGGCGTCCTCGCCACGCGTAAGCGCGTCCAGGCACGACCACTCGGCCTGAAGCGCGGTATCGCGTGCAACTGTGACAGTGTCCGCCGGCATTGAATCCCCACTACGCAACCCATGTCCGGCGCGCGTCCATGGACGAGTACATTGTAAACGAAGACGCCAACGGGCATTCGGTTAAATCTATATTTGCCGCGCCCAATAACTGCGGGAACAATTGCCACAACTGGTAGAATTGATTTGTAGCCAGTGGGGACTGATTCGTGGAGAGGAGAGAGGCGTGGCAAAGGTAATGGAATCAGCGCAGATACTCGGTGAAGCTGCGCTGCTGACATTTCTGCAGGACCAGTTCAAGCGGTTGGAAGAGCTGAAAAAGCGGATGGATACTAGCCGCGGCTATATGATCTTTTCGCTGGTGGTCGCGGCGATCTTACTGCTGTTTGCATTCCAAGTACCCGTGTTGTTTCTGCTGTGCCTAATTCCGATTCCCTTTATCGCCAGCTATAACGCGCGCAAAGCCGATTATGAAAAGGAGTTGGCCGAGCCGAAAAAGCGCATTCGTTCTATCAAAATCGGCAACATTCCCGTTGACGTATTCTCCACGCGCAAAAAGACCTATGTGTTCGATGAAGCCGGCCTCTTACCGAAGACCTCCGTGTTGTTTCCATCGGAGAAACCGGCGGAGAAGCTGCGCGAGTTGCTCAACCGCCACAACCAGCTGATCGAGAACCTGCCGGCGGTCCTGCCGCCCAACAGCCGCCAGACCGTCTCCGCCGGCCGGGTGAAAAACCAGCCGCTGTTCGCCGAGGAGCGGCAGCTGCACGATGTGCAGAACAACGCGCTAAGCGTGCTGCAGCACCTGGAGACGCTGCAGAAACAGGTGCCGCTGATGCAGCTCAACGCCAACCAGCTGAAGGAGCTCTTGGACGTCAGCCGCCAGCGCGGGGGGCTCTGGGCGCAAGCGCCGGTGGTCAAGGCCCCGGCGGCCGCCGAGATGCGGGACGTGCATCAGACGGTGCGGCGGCTGGAGGGCGACATCGCCGAGTACGGCGCCAGCGGCGCGCAGGCCCAGGTTTACGATGCCAAGCGGTTCATCCAGCAATACCGGACACAGATCGACGAGGACCTGGCGGCGCTGGACATCGCCCGCGAGCATTCGCTGACCGAGCTGATCCCGCGCTTCACCCAGGGCATCAACCGGCTGCCGCTGTTCGCCAGCTACGTCGCCTACTGCCCGCGCTGCAACAAGGCGGCGATCCAGTTCCTGCTCGATGAGGACAGCTACAATCCCGAAGACGGTAAGATCGAGCCGTTCGACGAGAATGGCAAGATGAAGTACGACGCCACGACGGCCACTTGGCTGTGTGCCAGCTGCGACGAACGCACCAAGCACCCTTTGTTCATCCACCGGTTGCTGGATGAAATCATCATGCCGCTGATGGAAAACCTGTTGCAGGACAACCGCAAGGAGCGCGTGCACTATTACAACGATGCCAAGACCAAGAGAAGCGATGCGATGCAAGCTGCCGTCAATTCACTGGAATCAGCGCAGCTGGCTTTCAATTCAAACACCGGAAACTGTAAAACCAATATCAGCGAGATCGAAGCTCAGATCGCCATTTCCGAGGAAGCGATCAAGACGCTGCTGTTACAGATCGAGATGTTTGAAGGCAAGGCCTTACAGCGCATCCAGGGTATCAACAACGCCTACAAGCAGCAGGTAAGCGAGATTGCCAGCATCAAACAAGAAACGCTTGCCAGCTATAACCGGTATTGTGCTGAAATTGAACGGTACTCGGATGAGGAATTCAAATACATTAAAAGGCGCGCCTGCGCCGAGGAACAAGCCCGGCTCCAGAACCAGCGCGATATGGTCCAGCAGTTGCAGAAGATCGAATCCAACTCCGCCGCCACGGCGGGTTATTCCCGCGATATGGCTGGCAATGTGAGCAAGATGCGCTTGGATACGGAGTTGCTGCGTAAGCACTTTACGGACTAGCCTCACGGGTGAAAAGCCAGCACAGTAATCGTCACGAAGGAAGCAACAACAGGAACAGAGGATGGATGGAGATAGTACAATTCGAGGACTGCAACAGGTCAGTGCGGATATCAGAAGAGCGATCCAGGCACAGACCAACCATCTGGTTGAGATCCTGGCAACGATCAAAAAACTTCCGGAGTTGATGCGCGAGCAGAGCAAAAGCATCTCGGAGGGGTTCCAGCATTCCATTCAAGCGCAGTTCTCAATTGCGGCAAGCCAGCATTATGCCCAGATTGCCGCGCGTAAGCAGCAACTGCGCGACGTCAAGAACATCCTCGATGAGCATAAGCGGTCCGCCGACCAACAAATCGCCGCGGCCAAGGATCGGCTGCAGAAACGTCTGGTCCAGATCGACAACGAACTGGATGACAACATCCGCAGTCTGGACCGCGCTGTCCTGGAGCTGGGTGAAACGAAATTCCCGAGCCTGATCTTCAATCCGATGTCGGAAACGGTGGCGCCATTCTGGGACGCGATCCACGAGTCCAGTACCGATTCGGCGCTGGACCGCGCCCAGGTGTTTCGGTCGGTGATGGGCGGCGTGACCGAGCGTTTGCGGGAATACGAAGGGCAATGGGCGTCGTTGCGGGACGGCTTGCCGGGCCTGGAGTACTTGAGCGTCGGAGACCAGCAGGCGTTGGTCCCCGTGTGCATCATCACCACCGAGGAAAACGGCAAGACGCAGGATCATATCTTTGTCACACCGGTCTGGGATGCGGATAAGAAGCGGATCGAGTCCGGGCAGCCATGGTTGGAAAAACTCTATATGCCAAAGATCTGCGACAATCTCAGCCTGTTCCGCGAACGGCTGAAGGATGTAGCCGGCGCCTTCACTGCGCAGAAAGCCAAGACCGCCGACGTTCGCGAGTACGCTGGCAACCTGATGGGTCAGGGAGCGGCCACGGCCAAGTCCGGCTGGAGGTCGTCCAATGAGTAATCCCTTGACCAAGGACGCATTCGGAGTCACGCTGGAAGGGCATTACCGCCGCTCGGTGCTGCCGGAAAGCATCGAAGGTTTGACCGGTAAGGACCGGATAGTCTGCCCCGGCACAATAGTGGACGGCAGCCTGTGCTCCAGCAAGATCGTGTTCGAGAGTACGCCGTTCACGATCAACGGCTCCGTGCTGGCAATCAACCCCGGTACAATCAGATTCAACAGGGGGCGGCAGCTGGGGATCATCCGCGGGCCGGTCGCGGCGGACGGCAGCATCGTTGCCGAGAGCGAGTTCGAGGGCGGGACCAAGCTGCGCCTGTGCGGCGATGTCGCCGCCGGCAGCAAGATCAAGCTGGAAAGCACGGTGGTCTATGGCAACGTGATCGGCGACGAAGTGCGGCTCAAGGACTGCATCGTCGTCGGCGTGATCCATGGGAAAAGCCTGCTGCAGATGGAAAACGTGCTGTGCTTCTGGTTCCTGGGGGGCAACGTGCAGCTGAGCGGCGTGACCGGGCTCTTGTTCTGGGGCAGCGCGGCGCAGGAAAGCCTGCAGCTGAACGGAAACGTCTATTGCCTGCCGCTGGCGGACCTGGCCGGCGATATCGACAGCGGCGACCTCAGCCGGATTGCGCTGACGAAGGACGACCTGCGTTATAACCCCGAACTCAAGCTGGCCAGCAACACCTCGCTGCCGGTCTCGATGCTGGCCTGCTACGACCGCGTGATCAACCTCGACCTGTTCCAGGAGCGCCTCAAGCAAAACGTGGCCTGGCTGGAGCAAACGGCGATGGACCTGGCCTTCGACCGCTTTCCCGACGAGCGCTGCGCCGCATTCGAAACGCGGATGTGGCGGTTGCTCGCGCGGATTCGGGCCTGAGCGCCGCGCTAGCGGTATTTGGGCCGGCCGGCCAGCCGGCGGATATTGGCCTTCAACTTCGTGACATCGTCCAGGCTGGGCGGCGCACCGGACGGCGCCGGCGCGGGCGGTGGTGGCGGAACGGGCTCCTGGCGCGGCGGCTGGGGATTGGATTCCGGGCGTGGCGGAGCCGGGGGATCGGGTGTAGCCGCCGGCGCTTGGTTCAGGTCCAACTTCAACTGCGGCTTGACCGCCCTGGCCGGCTCAGCGGTCAACGGTGCCGTGGGATCCGGTTTGGCCTGCTCGGCCTGGCGCCGGGCGATGTGCTCGGGCCGCTCGAACCGGCTCTCGGCGGGGGCCGCCGGACGGGCGGGTGCGGGCGATGGCGCCGGCGCCGGCGTGGCGATGGGCTCGGTGGTGGCCTCACCTGGCCCGATGCTGACATCGATCTTGAAGATGTCGCGCAGGTATGCCACGAACTCGATGGCGATCTCGCGCTCGATGCCCTCGGCGGTCAGCAGCGCGACCGCCGCTTCCTGCTCGTCGCGCACCAACAGCTTCTTAATGCGCGGGGCATAGGATTTCAGCTTCGCTTCCAGTTGCTGCTCGTCGAGATTGCCTGCCGTTTCCTCACTCATTACGCGCTCCGCCTGCGCCCTTTCTCTCAACCTCGGACCATACTAGCATAATGCGAGCGGCCGCCACCCGGGGCGATCGGACCGCAACGCGGCAGATCTAACCCATGTCGCGTTCCCCGGGCTGCCCGTGGATGTCGATGATATTCGTTTTTTCCGTATAACTGCGAAACGCCAGGTCCTGCACGGCGCCGAGTTTCTTGACGGCATCGCGGATCCGATAGGCCGCGCGCAAGGTCTCGTCGAGAATCTCGCTGTTCAATACCGCCGGCGCCCCGGCTTCCCGGGCGGACTGCAGGTTGGCGATGATGCCGGTCAGGGGGTTGTTGATTTCATGGGCCAGGGTGGCCGTCGTCTGGCGGATCGTATCCAGCTGCGCCGACCGGGCCGCCACCTCGCGCAACTGGTGCTCCGCCTGGCTGAGCCGCCGGATCTGTTGGACCATCCACAGCGCGCCGGCAAACAGCCCGAGCAAGCCCAGCAGCCACAGCACGGAATAGCTGATCAGCATGCGCAGCCCGTTGCCCTGGGCGATCAACAGGTAAGGGCTCAGCGGCACCGAGACGCTGATCCCGCCGCGCACCTGGCCGACCTGGTAGCCCTGCTGAGCGTGGCACTTCAGGCAGCTCTCTTCGGTGATCAAGCTGCCCATGAACCGCAGGTGCAGCTCGTTATGGATCGGCTCGATGGAAGTTACTTCAGTCCCGCCGGCTTCCAGCGTTTCCAGCGCCCGGCGCTCCCAGTCGTCCGGTTTGTTCAGTGGCCGGATCGGATTGAGACTGGTGATGTGGCCGTGGAGGTGCTCGGTGATGAACCCGAGTTCATGGACCTGGCGCGTCATGTAGGCGGGATTAATCAAGGTCAGCTGCTGGCCGGCGGTGGTCTCGATATCCCGGTTGTCGACCATGCTGAGATATGGATTGGGCTGCGTTTCCGCGGTAATCGGAACGTAGACGCCGCCGTGGTCGGCGTTCCAGCGGCGGTAGATCACGTCCTTGGCGAACTGGGCCCGGGCATCGACGGTCGCCGCCGCGTAGGCCGCCTCCTTTTCGTGGTGCCAGTTCCAGGCGATCGCCGCCCCGACCGCCAGCGTCCAGGCGACGGCGGAGATGGCCGCGTAACCGACGATCAAACCTGTTCTGTTGCGTTCACCGCTTGGCTGGGGCATCCCGTTCACCGCTAAGTGCCAGTACACTGATTTTCCATTGATTTAGCAAGTTAGCAAGAGCCGCATGGCGCAAGCCGGCAAGGCGATCGGCGGCTGATTTCAGTATTGATGCGGGTTGAAGCCCAGTTGACGAGGATAAGCTAAATTCAGATTAAAACCACAGGAATAGTCCGAACAGGCGGCGGACGGGAGCATTTTAGGTGTGAGAGCGTCGATCACGCAGGTTTCCGTTCAATCACGGAATCGGTTCAAGTATGATCTTTACTCCGGAACTGGAGGTCGTGTTGGCGTGTTTGAGCATCGGGTTTGGCTGGGGAGTGATCCTGATGCTCAGCGTGTAATCCGAGGCCATTGTCGAATTTGGCGCGACGCTTTTAGTTCCCGTGGACAGCGTGACTTCGGTCAGTTGATCCGACGAATAATAAGTCTTCAGCGCATCCCAGGTGCTGCCGATTCGCGGGTTGTCCATGTAAAAGCGGCTGTAGTTCAGTGGCTTGAGCGCCTGCTCGACATGGCTCTGGACGGCGGCCAGATCACCGGGGCAATCGAAATAGACGCTCCAGTCCTTGTCCGGCGAGTTCCAGCCGACCTTGTGCATGGCCACCGGCCTGGCGACGATTTTCGAATCCGGCGGCAGCGTCAGTTGCTTGATCGGCCAGTCGCTGGGCAGCCGGTAGTTCTTCGGGCCGCAACCGGCTATAAGCAACATCAGCAAGTAGACAAATACCAGGATTGCAGTTCGCGCGATGATCGATAGCGGCGTATTTTCGTCCCTCATGGTGGGATTATACCGCCACAAGCCACTGAATTGACTAGTGATCGAATGTATATGCAACCATTAGTCCTTGATCCAACGGTTGTAGACAACAAAGGCGGCCAGGATCAGCACCAGCCCCAGGATGCCAAGCATGACATAAGCCATGGCATTGTGCTGAGCGCTGTGGCCGACGAGTTGGTTGCCGAATTCGAACAGGAGCGCGCTAACCAGAAAGAGCAATCCGATGCCGAACCATTTCACGATGCGCATGCTAATTCCGGTCGTAGGATAATTAGTCCAGCCGCAGCCGGTTGCGGCTTTTATTTCAGGCAATTGTCAGCCAATGGACAAGCTCGGCCTCACTGCCGCCGCAGCCATACCTAAAAACCGCGATCTGGTTCTCATCGGCTGCAATCCCGTAGCACTTAGCTGAATTCTCGATTTCAACCTGACAGCCGAGATAGGTCTTGTCGTCACGCAGAATCTTCTGACGATCCCCATTTGGCAAAAGCGCTTCCAGATTGACATAGCTGCCTTGCAGCACATTCAACTCACTGACACCAGTGAGTTCTTCGATCCCCAACGTTTGCAGCCTTTGGATTATCTTCTTCTGCATTCAGACATTCCTACCGGTAATTTACAGCGCAAATATCACGGCCTGGCCGGCCCGTCCGATTCTATCAAACCGGCCCGGGTCCGCCGGCAAGGCCATGCACCTTGATCGGGTCGACCGGTCAGAGCCTGACGAATGTGCAGCTCGCCGTGCCGCGCTGTTTGTCATAGATGCCGTCGCCCTCCGCGGAGCCGCCGACATTGGTGTTGCCTTCGATCGTATTGATCCGGCCGTCCGGCCGCGGCGCGCCGACGCAGATGCCGATGTGGAAATAGCTGCCGGATTCCTTCTTCAGCACGATCAGGTCGCCCGGCATCACATCGGCCACGTCCTCCACGATGCAGCCATGCTGCCGCGCCCAGTTGACCAGCGCGGTGCAGGAGCGCTTGGCGCCGCCGGGGATCTTCGGCGGGAACTCCTGCTCCAGGAAGTACGCCAGGTCCACCAC
>JAFGCY010000108.1 GCA_016932385.1 bacterium
CCCCGCTGGACCTCGGCTCCGGCGCCTATCCCTCCGCGCCGCGCGCCGACACGCTGCCGGCGGGCGCGGACAGCCACAACCCGCTTCAGCCGGTGCGCTATTTCGTCACTGTTCCACTTGCCGATACCGAGCACGCCCAGCGCTTCCGCGTTATCCCGTACGACGACATGACGCAGGGCACGGGCGCCGAGAGCAACATCGTTTCGTTCTATCCCGATCCGCTGGAGGACACGACGCCACCGGCCTGGGTGGACACCGTCGGCGTAACGCGCGTCTTGCCGGGTTACGAGCAGCTTACCGTGGAGTTCGGCGAAGCGGTGGACGACCAGTCCCCGCCGGTCAGCTACCGCGTGTACTGGGCCGAGGGCGATCCAGCGCAGCCCGACGCGCCGTTCGATTACGCGACGGCCGAAAGCGCTGACACGGATGCCTCGCCGTACGTCATCACCGGCCTGGTGAACGACCAGTACTACCGCGTCGCCGTGCGCGCGCTGGACAGCGCCGCCCCGGCGAACATCGAGCAAAACGAGGTGGTGCTGGGCCACTACGCCGGCCCGCGCGATATCTACCCGCCGGAGTGGCCCGCGCGCGAAGGCATCGCGGACCTGTTCTACGGCAACGGCATGGCGATCGTCGTCTGGGACCAGGCCGTCGACAGCCATACCGACGAATACGGCACCTGGGAGTCCGGCCCTGTGACGTATCGCGTGTATTACGGCCCTGGTAAAGAACCGGATTGGGACAATGCGGAATACACGGATTTCGAGGATATCGGCCTGGATGCTTATGTCGCTCCGATCCGCGAACTCGATACTACTTTTGGCTGCTGGTTCGCGGTGCGCGTTGTGGATCAGGCGGGAATCCCCAACGAGGATGATAACACCGAGTTTATTTACTCGCCTGGCGTTGAGATTATCGACATTCCTGTCGTTACGCCGCCAGACGACATTCCTTCAGATGCTACGGTTTACCGTCTGCATACAGCTCTAAACTATGCCGGTACGGTTGCGCGCTACTTCGTTGTTTGGCAGACTCCTGATGAAAATAACTGGCTCGCTTTATATAAGCGCAATGGAGCAAGCCTTGAATATATATCTTCGCAGTACCTTGGCGATAGTAAAATATCTACCATTGGAAGTTCAGTTTTAGATGATTCCAATGATCTACATTTCTTATATACTGCAGGAGTAGGGTCATCTGGTGTAACTATAAACCATCTTGATCTTAGTGTTCCTCAAATAACCTCCTGGGATATTGAAAGCAGCGATTCTTACTACCCGTTTGGATTTGATTTATCCTTTAATCCATGGTGTATTGTATGTCGCCTACTACAATTCCATGTACCATATTCCGAGATCGAACAAACATTTAGTTACATCCCATTGAACAATGAAATACAATTCTTCTATTCATCCATCGATGAACCAGATAATGATTACAGTTTTTCCTTTCCACCAGCTTTGTTAAATGATGGATCTCTTTTGTTTTCAGAAACTACGTATCTACCTAGTCGTCAACTCATATTCTGGAACGATTCCTTTTCTCTCGTTGACAGTATTCCTTCCGATGAAAATGGGGCTTCATATTTTAGAACATATTGTCAAGGCAGTATATCACAGATTGATGAGTATCATCTTTATGAATACAACACTAATTATTTCAACCTATTACACGTATATCTCTATCAAGGATCTGACTGCATCAGCATTAAGCGTGAATATCCAATAGCCCAAACTGAAGCTAGTATCTCATGCATTGCTGATTTGTATCATTTTGCCGGTTCATCTTATATTCAAACAAAATCTTGGATTGTTCACCCAGATATGAACTATAGCTTTGGAATGCTACTATATAACTCAATTGATATCGAGTTATCGATTCCTTATGGTGAAGTTGCAAATAACATCTACTATTCCAATCTTAATCTCGATCCTGATGGCGCTTTTAGTTGTTGTGATCGAAACCATAATACGTCTATATGGCATTATTACTTCTTTAATATTTCGGAATAAGGAGGTATATAGCAATTGTGATCTAACGTTTAAATATGTCTATCACTATTAATACATGCATATTCAATATGTGGGAGGCTATTGTTTTTAAGAGAAGCATCTTTCTATTATTAACTATCGCTGCTTGTCTCTTTTTACTAGCATGCGGAGGTAGAAATCCTGATATCGTAGTACCGAGTCATGAGTCTAGTCTGTATGAGGGCCTTTTTCAACTAGAGCAACAATCTTCAGTCTACTTCTCCGATTTAACCCACCCACTCGATACACATATATCTGAAACATGCAAGAAAGTAACTGTTACGATTAAATCGACGCAGGATACTTCTCTAGCAGAACTTCTTTATACTCTACATTACGATGAAAGCCAGTTTATGCCTAGTGATGTTCAAATGGGAATGTGCCTTGGAAACGAAGAACAGGCAATTCATGCATCCTTTACACATGTGCCTTGCGAAGTTATTCTGGCCGAAGTAATGATCGGCCTACAGCTAGCCACTATTCACAAAGGTGACACATATGCCATAGTCGAGTTTCTACATGAACCGTTTTCCTCTCGCAGTGCCAAGATCGTATCAGATGGAGGTATCGAAAACCCGCGCGAGCTATGCTGGCGTCTTCGAAGATCAGCAGAATTTACTAACTACGACATACCGTTTACTGTCGATCAGCAAGGCTCATTAGTCGTGATCACATGGGAGGAGGCATTAAATAATGATGTTGACAACAACGGAATTGTCAACTCATCTGATATTACTCCTATGGGAAGATTCTTCAATGATGAATTAGCAGTTAACAATGACTACAGCTCAAATGGAAGTGGAGCTTGGGCTTTACAGTCTCCAAATACGACACGTCGAAATGAGATTCACAATATAGGGAGGGCAGGTCGTTCGCCTGAACTGCCGCAGGATCATCCATATGAGCCTGTTGAGCGCAACGACAAGGACAGTAACGAAGGCGCTGGTTTCAAATATCCTGTTACAGTTGGTGATATTACATCCCTGGGCTTATACTATGATTTTTCCATTGATGGTTATATTATTGAGTTCTGGGATGGTGAGGCGACTCCAGGTTCAAAAGTGACTAGCTTAGGTCTGCTTGATGATCCAATTCTTAGATTGGATCGACCAACTCGTGAAACCGAGGACGGTAAACAGACAACTCGCTCGGAAGCATTAGCAAACCTTGGTTTATTTTCTGTCTATGACAACTTTGAACTACCAAGTAAGAGCTATTTCGCTTTCTACGATGATTTGTGTAGTATTGATAAACAGCGTGAGTTCGATCCAATGAGTACAAGTGATAGCGATAAGTACATTTATAAGACTGTTCTGGATCTTCGCGACTATCCTGCTTTACAGACTGTCCAGGATCTGCATGTTAGTGTGAAAGCCATTCCAAAGGATAATTCCTACCGCGCCAATTGGGAGCAAGCTCCACCCGAGGAAGAACTGACCTTAACATGGCATCCAACTCACCTTTATCCATCACCTACCGAAATGGTTGAGCCAGATGTCGAGTGGCTCAGCGATGAGGGTATTACATCGATTGAGCAAGGTGGACCTGACAACTCTAACTGGCCAGTCAGCTCAGAACTTCAATTTCGAATAACCTGGGGTGAGGCTCAACTAGATCCACTATTTTATAATTCACTTCAAGAATGGGAAGTTAAGTATGCTATCTACATTTCAAGTGATCAATCTACTCTTTGGGATACTGTAGATCAGTCTACTTATGTGCCTGAACGTCGTTATTATCCAGGTAACGAGGATAAAATCGTCGACGATCCTAAGGATCCTAATCCTGATATAGTCAAACTCTTTGATCTTGACTTTTCTTCTGGTTACTTCGAATTACCAATTATTCCTAGTTCAGGGTCCTTTAATCCTGGCACAGTCTATGTCGGCGTCAAAGCCTATGCAGTAAAGCGGTTTTTTGATGATCACTATATCTATCGCACAGATTTTATTGGTAACGCCAATGATTATCTAGATATTACATTTGATTACGCAACCACGGCTGAAGATACATACCCACCTAGTTTTAGTGGTGTCAAATATCATTGGAAGCACGGAGGGTTTAGCACTGCTTGGAGATTGCTGAATGTGCAAGGTGAGGATAAGGTAGACACAAACGGCGTTTCTTATATTAATTATAAGGCAAGACCACAATTTGTGCCACATCAACTATCTTCAAGTGGTAACGACTTAGGAGCAGCTGCCAATCTGCACTTAATTACAAGACTTAATGATATGTATGATGTGGGTCCTGACCAAGTTAAGGAGAAATACCCATTTTCCGATCTTGAAATGCGCTTTGAAATCTATCGAACCCACATGATGTTTGATAGTTTTGAACGAATTTTAAAAGAAGAACCTGGTGGTGCTCTATATATGCTGGATCAAGGAATGCTTACACCATATGGTATTTCTCTTTCCTTCCCGGTTACTAGTTCGATCCTTGAGAAACCGTATGTTTCTAGTATGTTTAGCACTCCCTACAACTACACGCGATATAGCTCTTCCTTTACTTGTCCAATCTGTTCGCCATATAATTTGACATATAACTCTGTATTAGTGCCTTTCGGATTGACATATATGAGTGTCAATCAGGATCTTGAGTTCTATACACACTCTTACGTTCCTGTTGAATCAGAGGAAATTGGCTATTTCCCCTATTGTGACTTCGAACGTAGTACACCACAGAATGGACTGCTTAGTTTTGTATGGAACGAAGCATTGGAATCAGGTTGGAAGTATATTGTGTTTGCTGCTGTAAATGACGAAAACAACCTTTGTACCTATGACAACGTAATTGATAGCGATCAGGACGAAGATCTTTCCTACATTGCTTACTATGCCGGAGCAATTCCGAAGTTTACCATAGGTGATAAGCGCGACTTTGCGTATTATCCTGATTCTGGTTTCGATGAATATGCCTGTCATCTTCAGTACGCAGGGACTGGAACGATTGATTTGTCAGAGAGGAAAACTCCATCTGGTTCGTTACCTAGTGAGATGTTAATGTACACAGATTCCGCTCTCAGCCCTAATGGTAACTATTATGGAACTACATATTATTCAGATGCTTCAAAGAAGGTTTTCTTCGAAGAATATGATGCTAGTAGTTCTTCATGGTCAATGACAGAAGTTGATTTCGCTTCTGAAGGTGATACATCAATTAATTATGATTCTAGCAATCAGCCTCATATCGCATATTATCGCGATCCAAGCGTTCCCGATGAAAGCTATCCGATCGGAACCCCTGCTGTTGCGCCCGGTCATTCAACGTCTCAAAGAAGAACTAGTAGCACAGTACAGTCCGGGATTTATTACAGATATAGATCTGGTTCCGATTGGGTTCCAAGAGAATTGGTTTATGGTAGCGTGTACGTTGGCCCAAATGAACACAACTTGCATTGTTATAGTTCTTCACCAGGAGTTGATAATCTATATGCTGTTATTCCGATGATGGGATCATCTGGCCAGCAGGCACTGGGAATACCTGGAATGGCTCATAGGATTGGAACTGATGATTGGCAGATTACTGAGCTGACGACTACTAATGGCGTAACGAACATGTACCTTGACAGTGTACAGGTTCGGCAAGACTCGGACGAAACCTATGTAGCAATTTATAGTCCATTTGATGACACCCTTCCGGATAGTCCTGGAGCCTTGCTGCTTGGTCACTGGGTAAATTCTGCATGGACCGTTGAACCTGTTGTTACAAGCAATGTTGGCGGTTATCAATCTATTGAGATGCTTGATAACGGTAATATTTGCATGGCTTATATGCAAGCATCTGATAATCGGCTGGCATATGTAATGCAGTCTGGATCAAGTGTTGTTGACAGCTTTGTATCCGAGTTTCCTAACACTGGATTTAACACTATTATCCGACAGACAAGCAGTGGTAATCCAGTAGTTTACTCAATTCATGCCGATCTAGGTATGCTGTGGAGGGCTATAGATTATGGCAATGGTTGGGAAGAACAAAGCCTCGTGGAATCGTATGTTGATGACGATGATATGAGACCTTGTGCGTTCTCTGTGCTGCCAGCTGCAAATGAGCATAGCATCGCGTGGATTCAACCTAATCGCAGTGTTAGTAATCTAACCTTAGCTTACTAAGACTAGGTAACAGCAGGCTTGCCGTCAGGCAAGCCTGCTTGCTTTTCACCAATCATCCAGTAAATAGTCAAGAAACGTCCCTTACATCATCTATCATCTACATCACCCCCCTCCGCCGCCATGACAATCAAATTGTCGCTGGGGCGTGGGGCGAGTTCCGGGTGCGTGGCGTATTGCAGCCGCGTAAGATCCGCGGCGGTAAGGCGCTTATCGATCGCCAGGGCCAGGAGGTCCAGGTAGCCCGCCACGGCGAAGGTGCCCAGGATCTGCCCGCCGATCAGCCGCAGGTCGTCCGCGGCGAAGACGAGCCGCGCGCGCACCTCGGTGACGCCGGGCATCTGCGGATAGCGCGACAGCGTCCGGGCCTCGCCCACCACCGTCTCGATCCCCGCCGCCTCGGCCTCGGACTGCCGCACGCCGATCGCGCCCAGCGGCAGGTCGAACACCTGGCAGGCCCAGCTGCCCAGCGTGCCGCCGAACTCCGCCGGCTGGCCCAGGATGTTCTTCGCGGCGACCTTGCCCTGGATCACCGCCATCGTGCCCAGCATCGCCGGCTTCCTGGCGCTGGTAACCTGGCAGGTCGTCTCGGCGCAGTCGCCGACGGCATACACGTCCGGTAGCGTGGTGCGCTGGGCGCTGTCGACCGCGATCCCGCCGGGACCGCACTCGGCCCCCGCCGCTTCCGCCAGCGCGCTTCTAGCCCGCACCCCCACCGCCAGTACGACCAACTCCGCCGGCAGCTCGCGCCCGCCGACGCTGACCGCGCGCGCATGCCTGCCGGCATCGCCGAGGATCGCCTCGACCTGCTGCCCAAGCACCAGCTCGATGCCGTGGCCCGCCAGCTCGGCGTCCACCAGCTCCGCATAGTCCGCGTCGAGCGGCTGGCCCAGGGCGTGCTCCAGCACATCCACCCCGGCCACCGCCAGCCCGGCGCGCCTCAGCCCCGCCGCCACCTCGGCGCCGATCAGCCCCAGGCCGATCACCACGGCGCTTTTCGCCTGGGCCCGCGTCGTCAGCAGCGCTTCCACCTCGTCCTGCTCGCGTACGACATGCACGCCGGCCAGGTCCGCACCGGGCAGCGGCGGCACCACCGGCTCGCTGCCGGTCGCCAGCACCAGCGTGCCGTACGCCAGCGCGCCGCCGGACGCAAGCTCCAGCCGCTTCGCCACGGGGTTGATCGACTCCACCGCGTCGATGATCAGCTCCGCGCCAACCTCGGTGACCAACGTATTGGGGATCAGCCCCTTGTTGACGGGCACCGTGTCGTCGAAGACATACGGGATCACGCAGCGGTTGGGATTGACCTCGTGCTCCTTGACCACCGCGACCGACAGCTCCGGCTGGCGCTGCTTCAACATCCGCGCGACGGTACGCCCGCCCGGGCCTCCGCCGATAATCACCACATCGAATTTCTGCTCTGCCATCGCGACCTCCTCCAACCACCCCGATTATACCCCACGGGGTATATATCTCCGCGCGTCCGTTGCCTGTACATGCTGCGCGTCGCGCGGCCTTTCCCTTTGCTAGAATCTTCCTGCCTCCGCGAGCGGAGAGCACCTGAAGAGGAAGGTTGATTCAATGCCAAACTCGATGCCGTTCATTCCTGACCCGATCAACGAGCCGATCACGCCTTACGCGCCGGGCACACCGGAACGCGCGGCGCTGCAGGCCAAGCTCAAGCAGATCGCCAACAAAAAAGTCGAAGTGCCGCTGATCATCGGCGGCAAGCGCGTGCGCACCGGCAAGACCGCCAACCTGGTCTGCCCGCACGAGCACGAGCACGTGCTGGGCAAGTACCATAAGGGCGACGCAAAGACCGTCGAGCGCGCGATCGCCGCGGCGAAGAAGGCCTGGCCTGAGTGGGCACTGATGCCCTGGGAACACCGCATGGCGATCTTTTTGAAGGCCGCCGAGCTGCTGGCCGGGCCGTACCGCGATACGCTGAACGCGGTGACGATGCTCAACCAGAGCAAGAACGCCTTCCAGGCCGAGATCGACAGCGCCTGCGAGTTGATCGACTTCTGGCGCTTCAACCCGTGGTACGCGCAGCAGGTCTACGAACAGCAGCCGCCGATGCAGCCGACGGGCATCTGGAACTACGTCGAGCAGCGGCCGCTGGAGGGCTTCGTCTTCGCGGTCACGCCGTTCAACTTCACCTCGATCGCCGGCAACCTGCCGACCGCGCCCGCGATGATGGGCAACACCGTGGTCTGGAAGCCGGCGTCGAGCGCCGTTTACAACGCCTATATCATCATGGAGATCCTGAATAAGGCCGGCCTGCCCGACGGCGTGATCAACATGGTGCCCGGCTCGGGCGGCAGCATCGGCAACCCGGTGATGGCCAGCCCCGACCTGGCCGGCGTGCACTTCACGGGCTCGACCGCCGTGTTCCAGAACATGTGGAAGGTGGTCGGCGAGAACATCGCCAAGTACCAGAGCTACCCGCGGATCGTCGGCGAGACCGGCGGCAAGGACTTCGTCTTTGTCCACGCCAGTGCCGAGGCCGACGCGGTGGCCACGGCGCTGGTGCGCGGCGCCTTCGAATACCAGGGCCAGAAGTGCTCGGCCGCCAGCCGCGCCTACCTCCCGAAGTCGCTGTGGCCGAAGGTCAGCAAGAAGCTCTATAGCATGCTGGAGACGATCACGATCGGCGACGTCCAGGACTTCACCAACTTCATGAACGCCGTGATCGACCAGAATGCCTACAACGACATCACCGGCTACATCAAGTACGCCAAGCGCCACGCCAATGCCAAGGTCGAGTTCGGCGGCGGGTTCAGTGACAAGGTCGGCTACTTCATCGAGCCGACGGTGATCGTCGCCAAGGACCCGCACTTCAAGACGATGGAAGAGGAGATCTTCGGCCCGGTGCTGACGATCTACGTTTACAACGACAAGGATTACGAGAAGACGCTCAGGATCGCCAACGAAACGTCGCCGTACGCACTGACGGGCGCGATCTTCGCCACCGACCGCCAGGCCGTGGTGCAGGCGTATGCGGTACTGACGCACGCCGCCGGCAACTTCTATATCAACGACAAACCGACGGGCGCCGTGGTCGGCCAGCAGCCCTTCGGCGGCAGCCGGGCCAGCGGCACCAACGACAAGGCGGGCTCGATGATCAACCTGCTTCGGTGGGTCAGCCCGCGCACCGTCAAGGAAACGTTCTGCCCGCCGACGGATTACCGCTATCCGTTCCTGGGCCGCGACTAGACGAGGTTAGAATTGTAGGGGCGCGCAACCGTGCGCCCCTACGGAGATATCCATGGCGCTGGAGCACAACTTGACCGCCGATTATGTACTGGGCGAGCTGACGAAGCATGCCGATGTGCTGCGCGGATTCGGCGTAAAGAAGATCGGCCTGTTCGGCAGCGTGGCACGCGGCGAAGGCAAGCCGGACAGCGACCTGGATTTCCTGGTGGAACTAGAACGGCATACGGCGGATGATTACTTTGGTTTGCTGTTCTTCCTGGAGGATCACTTCCATTGCGAGATCGATCTGGTAATGGTCGAAGTACTGAGGAGTGAATTCGCGCCGCAAGTGATGCAAGAGGTTTTTTTTGTCGAAGGGCTATAGGATCTACATTCGGGATATGCTTGTTTATGCCGGGTACATCGACGAGGCCCTTGCCGGCTACGACCTGGAAATGTTTGCCAGCCAGCGCGACACCAAGGCAGCTGTAGAACGGTACTTAGAAATAATCGGTGAAGCTGCTAAACATGTTCCCGCTGATGTCAGAGCTAGGTATCCGCAGGTCAACTGGCGGCAGGCAGCAGGTATGCGGGATGTCCTGGCTCATGATTATCCATCAATCGACATCGAAGTATTGTGGTACACAGCGACACAGATGGTTCCGGCCATGGCTGAAGTTCTGCGGGAAATCTTACAAGAGGAAACCAGCGACCAGACCGAGAGTGAAGACTCAGATGACATTGACCAGCATTAGCTAAACCGACCAAGGGAGACTTACCATGGAACTGGCGGAGATGATGAAGCAACTGGAAGAAGCCGTAATGGGCATCAAGAAGGACATCGACCAGGCGGTCCTCTACGAAAGCCTGGGGCTGAAGAAGGAAAACCCCGGCGCCTTCAACGGCGAATGGCTCGGCACGGGCGACCTGCTGAAGGTGCTCTCGCCGATCGACGGCGCCGAGCTGGGCACGGTCAAGCAGTGCACCGCCACTGAATACGAGCAGGTCATGGCCAAGGCCCACGCCGCCTTCCTGGCGTGGCGGATGGTGCCGGCGCCCAAGCGCGGCGAGGTGGTGCGCCAGCTCGGTGAGGAGCTGCGACGCTACAAGAAGGCGCTGGGCGCGCTGGTCAGCCTGGAGATGGGCAAGATCCGCGCCGAGGGCGAGGGCGAGGTGCAGGAGATGATCGACATCTGCGACTTCGCCGTCGGCCTCTCCCGCCAGCTCTACGGCCTCTCGATGCACTCCGAGCGCCCCGGCCACCGCATGTACGAGCAGTGGCACCCGCTGGGCGTGGTCGGCGTGATCTCCGCTTTCAACTTCCCGGTGGCGGTCTGGGCCTGGAACGCCGCGCTAGCCTGGGTCTGCGGCGACGCGGTACTCTGGAAGCCCTCCTCCTCCACCCCGCTGACGGCGATCGCCTGCACCAAGATCGCCGCGCGTGTGTTCGCAAGAAACGGCTACGACCCGGCCCTGGCCAGCCTGATCATCGGCAAGGGCAGCGTGGTCGGCGAGCTGATGCTGCATGACAAGCGCGTGCCGCTGGTCAGCGCGACGGGCAGCTGCGCGATGGGCTACCGCGTCGGCTCTGTCGTCGGCGAGCGCCTGGGCCGCACGATCCTCGAGCTGGGCGGCAACAACGCGATCATCGTCACCCCGCAGGCCGACATGGACCTGGCGGTCCGCGCGATCCTGTTCGGCGCGGTCGGCACGGCCGGACAGCGCTGCACCTCCACGCGGCGGATCATCTGCCATGACAGCATGTTCGACACGCTGCGCGACCGCCTGGTCAGCGCCTACCAGCAGGTCAAGATCGGCGACCCGCTCGATCCGGCCACGCTGATGGGCCCACTGGTCAACGTAGGCGCCGTCGACGACATGCTGGCGGCGATCGAAAAGGTCAAGGCGGCGGGCGGCACCGTGCTCTGCGGCGGCGAGAAGCTGTCCGGCGAGGCCTACCCCGGTGGCTGCTACGTCACGCCCTGCATCGCCGAGGCCAAAAACGACTACCAGATCGTCCAGGACGAGACCTTCGCGCCGATCCTGTACCTGATCAGGTACAAGGAACTCGACGAGGCGATCGCCCTGCACAATGCCGTGCCGCAGGGATTATCCAGCGCGATCTTCACGACGAACCTGCTGGAGGCCGAGCAGTTCTTAAGCCATGCCGGCAGCGACTGCGGCATCGCCAACGTCAACATCGGCACGTCGGGCGCGGAGATCGGTGGCGCGTTCGGCGGCGAGAAGGAAACCGGCGGCGGCCGCGAAAGCGGCAGCGACAGCTGGAAGGCCTACATGCGCCGCCAGACGAACACGATCAACTGGAGCAAGGAGCTGCCGCTGGCCCAGGGCATCGAGTTCGGCGGGTAAGTCCGCCTAGATCAACTCGCCATTAGAAGCAAGAATGGATTTAAGCGAGGCCAGTATCTTCGCGTGCCGGTCCTCGTCATCCGTGCGCTCGGCAACAAGTTCATCCAGACGGCTGGTTTTCCACGTTAGATGCTGACCAAATGTCTTTAGGACACTGGCGGCATGTTCAGCCTCATCAGGAACCCATACCAGTCCGCTGGCGCCGGCGTTGGCCAGCAACGCCAGCAATTCAGCTTGCGCCTCATGAGGTACTTCAACCAGCGAGATACTACGCTTGCCTTTGCGGAACTCCACGCGATAACCGTTCAATATCTCGTACGGGCCATACGAATCTGTTCCCGCCGGAATCTCCAATGTAATTACTTCCTCGGTGACCGGTAACAGGAAATCCGGTTCGTACAACTTTAGTAGTGTTGGATGGTCATCACGGATTTCCTTATAGACATCCGCCGCCACTTCAGCCAGTGACGGCTGGCCGCGCCGCTTGGCGCGTTTTTTGTTGGCAATCGCCAACTCCTCCTTGCGGCGGGCTTCCTCGAAGAACGCGCGTAAATGCGCATACAACTCATCAATCAGCGTAGCGCGGCGAGTAGCGTCAGCTACCCCGATCATTTCCAGCACGGCATCGTCCAACTCGCGCCGGTCCGGCATGTCCAGTTCACACTTATCGCTGAGCTTCTCAAGATCAACTTCGCGCCCTTGCTGTTTGTAAGCCATCTGGCGCATCCGCCGCTCGGACAGGAACTGCATCGCCTTGCGCCCTTTCATTTTTTCAAATGCCGCTGCCACGCGTTTGCGTTGGGCATCGGCGGCTTTGCGCGGATCGGGCACTAGCATCATTTTCACATCGATAACTTCAGTCTTTAAATTGCCCTCAACTCCAACTGGACGACCATATTGGAATTTACCTAACACTACCCACGATGAATTCAGAATTCCCGCGTATAAGTCTCCTTGCTTCTCTGCGCAGTGAATATCAAACAAGTTGTGGTTAGCTACAAGTGAATTGCTGTTTAATGGAATAGAATGCTTATACTGCTGCCCCATCGGCCAGAAAAGAGATCCACGTCTGTGCCCAGTTAAATCATACCATTCCTTGGTTTCTGTTTCCCTGGACTTACATGTAGAACTCTCGTGAATTCTCTCTGACTCACCCCACTCAATATATGCCCTTACGTACTTGCCAAGCTTCTCACGAGCAGCTGTCGGAATAAGCAGAACCATCCGAGTGCATTTTTCAGGATTAACAACAAAGCCATCAATCTCCATCAGTGAATGGACTTCGGGCTCAAGATACTTCGCCTCGATAGGTTTAACGAGCCCACGCCCTTCCCCGCAACGTACCAGCTTGACCGTGCCGTTCTCGATTTCCTTTCTGCTAACGCCGTAGGCCTGCTTGAAGTCTCTTACATCCGGGTATTTGTCCAGGCAATCCTTACTGCAATCAATCGGGAAGAAAAACACATCCTTTCCAGACTTCACGCCGAAGCGAACCTCGGCTAAATCACCCAGTGGCGCAAGCCTGTCCCCATGCTCCTTAAGCAGATTGAACCAAAGCTCCGGAGCCCGTACGTACATTCCCCACTTCCCGCCGAAATACTCGCCAGCTTGCTCCTGCTCATCGCCAACACCAGGTTTGCTCTTGCCGGCTTTGCCCATAATTCGGCCCAGGTGCACGCCGTCATGCCACAGCTTGCTTTGCTCAATCAATCGAGCGCGGAAACGTGCGTTGTCAGTGTCAGTCGTAAGGGCTTCGATTTCATCACGGAAGCCATTAACCGCGTTCAAGCTGTCGACGATATTCCCGCCGTACCCCATCACCTCGCGCAAAGGGCGACGCAGCTGGACAAAACTGACAACGTTTCCCATCCGCTTCGCCGCCTCCGGCTCACGCTGCAAAATGGTGACGGCGGTCGCCACTCGGGCTCCTTCAAACCAGGGCTCGCCCGAGCTTTCGAAGATCGCGACAATCCGGAAGTTCTTCAGCATCCATTCTTGCAGCTTGAAACCGTATTCCACATCCAGCCACTGGCTGGAGGTGATCATCCCAAGCCAGCCATGTTCTTTAAGAAAAGCGGCGGCATGGGGCCAGAAATAAACATGGATATCGCTACGTCCAGATAGATTCGCGCCATGAGACTTGGCTTGTTCTAGATAGCGCTTTTTTGTCTCCTTACCGATTTCCTCCTGGCGAATGTAAGGGGGATTAGTTACAACAGCATCCAACAGCGGCATATCAATGTCTACATGCTCGGTATGCCTTCGCCCCTCTACCGTAATATGCCGGGGTAGTTTCGTGAATACGCCTTGAGGCAAAACATCGAAAAAGTCCTTACGTTCCACTTGAGGATAATTGTCTTCGTCTACCAACTCTCGGACTGAAAGGTTGATTGTGCTCAGATGCGCTGGAAAATGCTGCACATCAACGCCAAACAGATCAGACAAACGCCCACCGTGCGCTTGGCCCGGGTTCAACTCCTTTTTACGCGTATAAGCACGAACCAGAAAAGTACCGCCACCACAGGCGGGATCCATCACCTTCTCTGCTCCTGTTCGCATACAGAAGCTATTGATTAAATCAACAACCTCCGTACGCGTAAAATACTGCCCATACTTGCTACGCTCTTCAGGAGTAAGCAGCTTCTCAAACAGATTGCCGATTACATCGAAATCCAGACTTGTAAAGTCAAAGGCGTTTAGCTGGTCAATCAAAACTCCCCAACGCTCTGCTGCCTTCTCTGATCTAAAAGGAACCGTATCGCCATAAGCCAGCGGGTCTTCGCCGAAAACCGTCTCATAATCACCGGAAGCCACAACAGCATTACTGAACATCTTGTTCATATGCTGGCGGAAGCTTTCATTGTCATTGGCCACCGATGGCACTTTTAATGCGGTCATTCGCTTACCACGTCCGCCAAAGCGCTTATATAGCGTTTCGTAGAAAACCAGCTTATTGGCAAAAACGTAACAAGCGTACTTAGCTGCTCGTTCCAACTGCTCGTGAATGTCTTCTGGATCATCGGAAACAGTCCAGCCCAATTCCGATCTCATCCAATTGTTCAGGGGCTTGCGGGTTGCCTTGTCCTTGTGAAGCTTCCTGAGCGCTTCAAGCGTTTCCAATGTAATGATGTGGAGACCGGACTCGATAGCCTCGATAAAGCGGACATCGAGAGGTTTAGCTTTAATGCGCTCCTCGCCAACGAGGACGTCGCGAAATTCATATAAAAACTTGCGGAGCCAGCTACGTATCTGCTGTTCCTTATCAGTGAAATCCAAATGTTGAGGTTTGCTTACGCTCGTAACCTGCCAGTCGCGATAGCAGCTTGCGGCTGGATGGTCCTCAGGAGGATTCGTCTCCCACAGCAGCAGCTCATTCACATTCCAGGTGAAGAAAAAGGGAGCTTTCAGCAGTTTGGCTTTCTTGCGAGCGTCATCTACCAGCGTTTGTATGTGTGGCGATTGACCGTCCTTCTGCCACGGGAGTTTGACTTCACCGGTAAGGCAAGCCGCTCCTTCCTTGTCGTACAGAACAAAGTCGCAACGCTTCTGCGAGCGCGGTGGCTTGACCTCAACATCCGCACGTGTAAACGGCAGCGAGCCGTTCTGATCCAGGATCGTTGTGATCCAAGTAACGATCCAGCTCACAAACTGCATTTCCGTAGTTATGCTGCTCATGCCAGATAACCAGAATACAACACACCTGTTTAACATGCTACATCTTGCATGCTGTCGCCAGCCCAGGGCATCGAGTTCGGCGGGTAAGTCCGGGTACAATTAATCCGTGGAGGTTCCGCTCAGATTCCGCTCGAGGATCCCCGTAACGCAGATCCGGTTGGCCGGCCGATGCTGGGTGTATCTCCTCGCCATCACTGCACTGCTGGTTGCCGCGACCGGCTGCGGAGGCAGTGATTCCCAGGGGCTGGCCGCCGAGCGAGATCGCGACGGATCGCCGGCGGACCCGCCGGCCGCGGCGTGGACCTTTGTCGACGCGACCGACGCCGCCGGCAGCGCCGTAATCACCGCCGATCCGGACAGCGTGAACCTGCGCGCCCTGAGCGAGACCGGCTACGATCCCAACACGGGCGATCCCGGGCTGGACGAGTTCCTGGTGGGCTGCCACACGCTCGCCCCGGCCACGCCCTACCGCACCCAGCCCGATCCGCGCGTGCTGTTCCTGCTGACGGTGGCCGACGACCAGTTCGACGGCAGCGACGCGGCTGGCACGCGCGCATTTGTCGACCAGATGCTGGGGCCGACGGGCCCCGAATACAACCTGCCCAAGGTGGCGGATGTCTTTGCCTGGAACTCGTACGGTTGCTGCCGGCCGGAATTCACCTTACTGGCGCCGGAGGACGGCTGGATTTACATTCCGGCAGCCGAATACCGCCCCGGCGGTGATGTCGTCGAGAACCAGTGGGCGGACGCGGAATTCTGGGCGGCGATCGACACTACCTACGATCTCGGCCAGTACTTAACCGGCTCCGTGCTGCCCGTCACGGGCAAGATCACGGACCTGACGTCGGCCAACGGCTATACCAGCATCTATCCGAGTGCCGGCGGAATGCTGAACGACGGCACCCTGTACCGGTGCTCGCTGTTCAGCGTGGATTACACAACCGTCCTGGTCGACGATCCGCTCAGCTGGCAGAAGACCACGGCCCACGAGCTGGCCCACGCCCTCGGCGGGCTGCCGGACATGTACCAGGCCACCTGGCTCGGTCCCAGCGGCTACTCGACCACCTCGCCAACCTGGATGGCCGGCATCATGGGCCAGCACAACGTCTGGGGCGTTTACACCACCCAGTACATTGTCGGATTCGAAAAGGCGCTGATGGGCTGGGTGCCGCTGGTGCAGGTGAAATACGACCACCGCGCGCTGGCCGTGCAGGAAGCCGGCCTGCCCAGCGGCCGCCGCGACTTCTACTACCTCGGGCCACAAGGCGGGATCGGCCGCGAGTTCTTCCTGCTGGAGAACATCGGTATCAGCCCAACCATGAGCTATGGCATTTCGGGCCTGATGGTGACGCACTTCTACCTGCCGCAGCCCTATGTCAGCGCGGACGACACCAGCTACCGGCAGATCGCGCCGTGGTTCGCCTGGCTGACCGCCTGCGGTACGGAACCCTGGGAGGGCTCCGGGCGGGACTGGACCAGCACGTTCGGGGATTACGACGGCGATATGCGGGACTTCCTGTTCCCCACCGGCGGGACGCAACTCACCGCGACGGGCATTCCCGATTCGCGTCTGTGGTCCGGCGCGGACTCCGGCATCCGCCTGACGGGCATCGCCGCCACGGACAGCCTGCGGCCAGAGTCGATCCCGGCCGAGTTCGGTCCGATCTACGACGAGATCGAACTGCGGCGGGAATCGCAGTTCCACGACAAGTTCGGGCTGATCACCATGGACGTCGAAGTGGGCCGTCCGCTCCAGGGCGACCTGAACGGTGACGGCATCGTCGGACAGGGCGACTATCTGATGCTCAAGGCCAACCTGGGCCGGCGCATCGGCATCGACAGCTGGCGCGTGCCGGTCGACGTCAACGGCGACGGCCGGGCGCAGGTGGTGCCGGATCGCGACGGCGACGGCTACATTTCCACTTCCGAGCGGATCTACGATGACAACTGGCAGCTGGTCCATGACATGGGTGACTGGCTGGACATCGACTGCGACGGCCGCAACGACCTGAACCCGACCGGCTCGGGCGTTTACGACATCGCAACCTTCGACGCCAATGGCGACGGCGTCATCGATTTCTTCGATCCCGACGGCGACGGCCAGGCCGAGTTAGTTCCGGACTGGCTGGACGCCAACGGCGACGGCGTGGTCAACGAGTGGGACAACGCCGTCATCGGCTACAACTGGGGCGAGACGACGTTCGCGGAACTCTGGATCGACGGCAATGCTACTTAGCAGAACCCGGCGAATCACCCCAGCCAATAATCACCAATATCCCTAATAATAAGAAACCTTCGTGGGTTTCAAAGCATCATGTGGTTGGAACTGGACCCGCCTCGGTGTAAAATATAATGTTCAGGAGTCCGAACACACTTGGCAGTTTTGGGTCTATACATCTAAAGCCTCCGGTTGCGGAGGCAGGTAAAGATGCTGAGATCGGGGAGTTACGATGCGAGGCAGAATGGGAATGTTTAGGATAAGCGCGTTCACGGCGCTGGCCGCGCTGCTGGTGCTGGCTGGTTCGGCTGTGCTGGTTACCGGCTGCAACGACAGCGGCGAGTCCGACATGATGCAGCAGATGATGGCTGGCGGCGGCAACCGCACGAACCGCCCGGACCGGTCGGCGGCGGACAAGACCAACGCTGAGGCCCAGCCGGCTGATGCCGCGGAAGGCACGGAGGACGCGGCGGAAACACCCGAGGAAGAAGGCCCCAAGCCCAGTGAGAACGTAGTCATCGAAAAGATCGAGATCGACAGGCCCTATCCGGAGTTCGAGGGCGAGGGCCGGTATGACATCAAGGTCTACGTCATGCTCAAGGAGCACGAGGAGGCCCAGGTCTACCGGATCGCCGCGATTGACGCGGACGGTAATGAAGTCGGCAGCCAGGAACGCCAATTGAAGCTGCCGCTACGCAAACCCCGTTCGTTCAACTTCAACGAGTTTTACTGCACGAAGCTGCCGGTAACGCTGGCGTTCTTTTACACCGACAAGGAAGCCACGGTCGCCGAAGACAGCGGCGAGGCAGGCGGCAATACTTCGCGCGGCACCGGTAGCACCGGCAAGGAAGGCGGCGGCATCGAGCGCGGAATGGGCGGCCGGTCCGGCGGCAGTTCCTCGGGCGATGAAGAAGACGAGGACATGTAGTCCGGCCTTCAACCCCACTCTACGCGCGTCAGATCAGGTGGAATAGCCAGCCGTTCAGTGCGCGGGGGCTCCGATCAAACCGCCGTTTACTCAGGTTACTCCGGTGGTTCGAGATCGCGTGCCATCGCGCGGTTCTGGCCCCGCAGGTAGTGGGAAATCACGGTCAGGCTGCCCGCGAAGTCCTCGTTACGCACCAGCACGTTGTCCGGCGTTTTCAGGTGGATCGGCGCGAAGTTCCAGATCGCCTTGACCCCGCTTTTTACCATCCGGTCGCAGATATCCTGCGCAGCCCAGACGTTGACCGTCAGGATCCCGATTTCCACGGCAAAGATCTCGACCACTTGCTCCAGATGGTCGATGTGCAGAATCCTGGTCGCAGAGATATCCGTACCGATGATTTCCTCGCGGACGTCGAACGCGCCCACCATCTTGAAGCCGAATTCGCTGAACCGGCTGTACTCGAGCAGGGCCCGTCCCAGGTTGCCGACGCCGCAAAGCACGGCATGGTGTACCTGGTTCAGCCCCATCGCCTCCCGCAAGGCGCGGATCGTTTCGTCGATGGCGTAACCGCGTTTGGGTTGCCCCACCAGATTAATGGCCGCCATGTCCTTGCGCACCTGTGTGTCGCCGATCAACAGGTTCTCGGCTAATCGTTTCGAACTGATGTGGCTGGAGCCCTGCTGCTTGGCGTAGATGGCCAGCAGGTAGTAGCTGTACAGGCGCTCGATCGAGGAGCGTGACAGACCGACAATTGGATCGTCAGCGTCTTTCGGCTTGTTCATCGGCGGTACTCCAGTAACAAGTTGCCGTTTCGGCAGCCACATTGCGTTTTTTTCACGATTTACCCATCCACGATATCCGTATGGGGCAGTCACTGGGATTAGTTCTGGACTGACTCTAAGTAAGCCCTGCCTGTATTGGCTAGCGGCAGCTCTTCCCAGCACTCAATACGTGCCCTGATTCACTGATAGTCCTAATTATAACGAACGATGTAGAAACGTGCATCCACAACCGCCAAGTCCGCATATATCGCGGATCTCGCCGGGGCTTATCAACTTCTTGTCAACGAAACCGACGTTCAGTGGATTACAATAGTGCAAGTTCCCTATACGAGAATATATGGGTATAATATAGGACTCGCGTATAGGCGATGGAACTAGGTGTACGCAGATATTGGTAAACCAATATTTTACTTGCAACTCTATAGTATGTTGGGTAATCTATAACGGTAAGAAGTAAGCAACCCAGGGGTACTGAGATGGTTGTACCAAACAGTAACAACCGTGGTGGATGGTCATTGATCGAGACTCTGATCGTCATGGCCGTCACGGGCATACTGGTCACGATGGGTTACTCCTATTTGGTCAGCGCAAGGCCGCACGCAGACATGGAACGGGCGGAGCTCATGGTCCATAGCGTGCTGTCCGATGCTCGCAATAAAGCACTCAGCGAGGAAATCGTCACCACCGTCAAATTCGACGTCAACAACGAAGAACTCTGGATTGAATGGGTCGATCCCGCTACCGCCACCACTCAGTCCTCCCCGCATACCGTCCTGCCCGATCTGATTTCCTTCGAAGACAGTGGCATCCCTTACTATGATGGCCAGGTCTCGTTCACTCCGCGCGGATCACTGGTATCCGGCGGGTCATTGGCGGCGGGTGGTACGATCACGCTGGAAAACACGATGGGCGAGACATTCACCTTCACCGCCAATGTGGCGACGGGTAAATTCCCGTTGCTGGGAGGTAACACGCGATGAGGAAACTTCTCGCACTGCTATTCCGGTCAGACGGCCGGCGGGGCTACAACCTGCTGGAAGTGCTGATCGGCATGACGATCCTGGCCATCGCGCTGGCCAGCGCTTTCGCGATGAGTGTCGCCAATGCCCGGTTGGTCGAAAACAACCAGAACCTGTCCGCCGCGGTCAGCCTGGCCGAATCGAAGCTGGAAGAACTGCGCAACACGACTTTCGACGCCATCGTTGATGGCAGCGACAGCTATAAACTCAACGCCAAGGGCGAATTCGACGGCACCGGTATTTTCAACCGGGCCTGGACGGTGGCCAGCGGCGCGCCGGGCTTTGCCAACGGCGACCTGAAAACCGTGGTCGTCGTGGTCAGCTGGGCGCAGTGGGGCAACACGCGGTCCTACAGCCTGACGGGGGTGATCGGACGATGAAACAGCCAGATCGCCACCCCAAGGCCAGACGCGGATTCAGCCTGATTGAACTACTGATCACGCTCGCGATCAGCGCCGTGATCGCCGGCGGCATCGTGTCGCTGATGGTCTCCCAGATGCAGCTGAGCACAACGCAAAACCGGAATATGATCAATCAGCAGACCGTCCGCGACGTGGTCAAATTCATGGTCGAGGAAATCCAGCTGGCTGGAACCCTTGACGGCACTGAGCCGGTAATCATCGCCGATTACCAAGCGTTCTCCTTTTATGCGGATATCGACGCCAACGGCGTTACCGACCGGATCGATTACTATCTCGATGAAAGCAACACCCTGATGCGCCGCTATTCGACGGACAATTCGGGCACGCCGTTTATCGCGGAAGATCCGATAATGTCCAACGTTTATTACATTAACTTCTCATATTTCAACATCGACGACACAATGCCCGCCAATAACTCGGAAATCAACTCGGTCGAGCTGAAGCTGGAGCTGGACATCTCGCAGGGCACCGGTGCGCTGACGAGTTCCAAGCTGGCCCAGCAAGCCATGGTCGGGCGGGCCACGCTGCGCAATAAGATGCTGGACAACTAGGCACCAGCCGGAGGAAGACATGATGCGCAATCGCTGTATAACAATTGGACGGCTGATTAAGCTAAACCAGGGTTTATCCTGCCGTTGTCGGCGGGGCACGACATCCGTACTGGCCCTGATGATCTCCATGCTGGTGATGATCCTGCTGATGGCGACGATGGTCCTGACGATCGCCGATATCGAGCAGACCGAGGATTATGCCCGCAACAAGAAGACCATGCAGGCCTCGGATTCGGGCATCGAGCACGGCGAGATCGTGCTGGCACACGCCATTTCCAGCTTCAATATGCCCGCGGCCAAGGACGAAGGTGACATTGATCAATACGCGATCGATGCCGACAGCAACGACACTGAAACCCAGCTGTCGCTGCTGTTCGATACGGGCGAGTACTTCCAGAATGAGCTGTACGTGGGGACCGAACCGGATGCCTCCGCCACGACGGAATCCACCGGCGACCTGAATGTCGGCTATGCCGCTGATATCAATGTCGACGCCGTGAAAGTCGACCTGCCGGACGAAAGCGATATCTCGCACCGGCACGTCTTTTATTACGACTACGAAATCGCCAGCCAGGGCGCTTCGGCGGTCGGCGAGCAGGCCAACCGGACCACCCGCCTGGAGCGGGGCAGCTTCGAGGTCGAGGTTAAGCGGCCGTCCTTCGCCACTTACGGCTATTTCACGCAAAGCATGAAGAACCAGTTCGAGCACCAGTTGGTGTTCTTCGACGGCGAAGTCTACGACGGGCCGACGCACGTCAATTCCGCCCCGCCCGAGGGTCGCGCCGGCTTCTACGGCTCGGCGACCTTCAACGGCCCCTTCACGGCGGTCCAGGAGCGTTATGAGGACAGCTGGCTGGGCGGCGACGCCAATCCGATCTTCAACGATTCCGTAACCTGGGGCGTCGATCCAATCGACCTGCCGGAGAACGGCTGGTCCCAGTTGCGCGCCAGCATCGGCGACTACGATAATGTCGCTGACAAGACCGAACCCTCGGTGGGCTGGGAGCAGTACCTGATCGAATGGATGAACCTGCCCATCGGGACCACCGAGTTGTCCCAGGGCGTCTATTACACGCCCAACTACAACTCCGAACCGGACCTGATGGGTGGCATCATGGTTTGGGGCAATGCCGCCGATGTCTCCCTGTCACTGGGCAGCTTCGGCGAGCAGGTCATGACGATCACGATGAGCAACGATGACGGCGGCGAATTCGACGGCGACCACACCTGGGTGTTCCGCGAGATCGGCGGCAACACCTTCGTCAGCGTCGACGGCGCCGCGGAAACGATGTACAACGGCAGCCTCAACGGCTTAATCCATGTGGAAGGTAACATCAACAGCCTCGGCGGCGGCGGCACCAGCGCAGCCGACATCGAGGAAAACTACGCCCTGACGGTCAGTGCCACGCAGGACATTTACATAACGGATCACATCACTTACGAGGTCAGTCCGGTCGACGATCCCGATGTCGAAAACATTCTGGGCATTTTCAGTTCCGGCGGGAACATCATGCTGGCCGAGGAAGCCCCGTACAATCTGAACCTGCAAGCCACGGTAATGGCCGCCAGCGCCAACCACGGCGTCGGTGCCGAAGGGCTCGTCGTGGGCACAGGCTACGACTATAACTACCCGTACAAGGAAAACTGGAACCTGCTTGGCGGCTTGATCGAAAACAAGAACCAAACCACGGGTGTGTTCTATTCCAACGGCCACCGCACGGGCTATAACTGGAACTTCACTTACGACGAGCGGTTCCTGGAAGGCAAAGCGCCACCTTACTTCCCCTATGTGACCAAGTTCGTCATGAATGTGCAGAACGCCAAGGAAACCGAGTGGGGTCGAAAATTCTACGACTAAGTTAGTGACGGCCAGCGATGCGGCCGGTAGGTGGGATTCGCGGATGGAAGAAAAGCAGCAATTGGATGTGTTGGGCATGCCGGTCAAGCAGCCGGACACCGGCGGAGCAAACCCGAACGGCGGCGCGGAAAGCGAGAGAACCCCGGGCCGCGATCCGCTGGGTGCCACCATGCCTCCCGTCCCCAAGCCCAAGCCGGAGGAAGCCATCGAGGAAAGCGCCAAGGACAAGGTCAAACCGCTCGAGGCGCTGAAATCCGATGTCGGCGTTGACTATACGGTGGTCGACCTGCTGCAGACCACAGTGGAGAAAAAAGCCTCGGACCTGCATCTGACCGCCGGCGCCCCGCCCTATCTGCGCATCGACGGCGAGTTGCAGCCGATGGCCCTGCCCAAACTGACGCCTCCCGAGCTTAAAGGCCTGGTCTACACGATGATGAGCATGAAGCAGATCAAGGACTTCGAGCTGGACAAGGAGTTCGACTTCGCCTACAGCGTCAAGAGCCTGGGCCGCTTCCGCGTCAACGTCTACAAGCAGCGCGGCAGCGTCGGCTGCGTAATCCGCGCCGTGCCGACAATGAAGCTCAACATCGAGCAGTTGGGCCTGCCCGCCAAGACCAAGGAGCTGATCACCCTGCCCCGCGGCATCATTTTCGTCACGGGGCCGACCGGCAGCGGTAAAACGACCAGCCTGGCCTCGATGATCGATTACATCAACAACCATCGCCGCTGCCACATCATGACCGTCGAGGACCCGATCGAGTACCTGCACCAGCACAAGCTCTGCCTGGTCAACCAGCGTGAACTGGGCCAGGACACGGACTCGTTCGCCCGGGCCCTGCGCCACGTGCTGCGCCAGGACCCGGACGTGATCCTCGTCGGCGAGTTGCGCGACCTGGAAAGCATGCAGGCGGCAATTACCGCCGCGGAAACGGGCCACCTCGTGCTGACGACGCTGCACACCAACGATGCCGGCCAGACGATCGACCGGATTATCGACGTTTTCCCGGCCTCGCAGCAGAACCAGATTAAGCTGATGCTCGCCAACAGCCTGCAGGCGATCTTCTGCCAGACGCTCTGCAAGCGGATCGGCGGCGGGCGCGTGATGGCCTACGAGCTGCTGATCGCCACCAACGCCGTGCGCAACCTGATCCGCAAGGGCGAGATCCACCAGATTAAGACCACCATCGAAACCAGCCAGCGCGTCGGCATGCGGACGATGAACCAGAGCTTGATCGAATTGGTCCGCAAGAATGTGATCAACATCGAAGAAGCGCGGGAACATACGTCGGATCCGGCCAGCCTGGAGAAGGAACTGCGGTCCTAATGTATACACCTATCTTTTATAGGGATTTTGATACCGTTTAATTTCTATTTAACTTTATCGATGAGCAGAAGTGGTATAACATGTAGGTTATAGGTAAGGTTTAATGGCAACATTTACCTACAGTGTGCGTGATGGACGGGGAATGGTATCCTCAGGATCGCTCACGGCCGAAAGCCGGATCGATGCGCTCAACAGCTTGCGCAACCAAGGAATGTACGTACTTGAATTGGTTGAACAAGAACTTGAGACTCCGATCCACGGTACTGGCTTCGGCGGCGGCTTTTTCCAGCGCGTCAAGCTGGAGGAAATGGCCCTGTTTACGCGCCAGCTGGCGGCGATGGTCGGCGCTGGTATCGCCATCACGCGCTGCCTGGACACGCTGTCCAAGCAGATGCAGAACGCCTACTTTTCACGCCTGCTACTGAATATCAAGAATGATGTCGCAAGTGGTCTGCCGCTTTCGGCGGCGATGGCCAAATATCCACGGGTTTTCAACTCGATGATGATCAGCCTGATCATCAGTGCAGAGGAAACGGGCACGCTCGATAGTACGTTGGAGCAGCTGGCCGAGGCTTACGAGTCCGAGGTCGCGCTGCGCCATCAGATCAGCGCCGGCATGCGCTATCCGATGATTGTCTCGGTAGCCGCGCTGCTGGTTGTCACATTCGTCATGATCTTCGTGATTCCCCAGTTCAAAAGCATCTTTGACTCACTCGGTGCCGACCTGCCGATCATGACCAAGATCGTCGTCAACATAGCCGTGTTTATGAAGCGTTTCTGGTTCCTGATCATTGGAGCCTATTTCGCGATCCCCTGGGTCCTGAACCTGATCAACTCGATGCCGGGAGGCCGGCTGGTGCTCGACGCGATCAAGCTCAAGATGCCGGTGTTCGGTGATTTGAATCGAAAAATTATTCTCGCCCGTGTCACGAAAGTTTTCTCGACCATGCTTTCGGCGGGCGTACCAATCCTCAAGTCACTGACGATCGTCGAGCAGTCGACCCTAAACGCGGTCTATGAAAAGTCCGTTGCCAGTGTCCGTAATGCAGTGCGGGAGGGCCGCAGTATCAGCGGCCCATTGGAGGCTTTCCCCAGCCTCTACCCGCCAATGGTGACAGCTATGATCGCTGTGGGCGAGGAGAGCGGCACCCTCGACCACATGCTACTCAAGATCAACCAGTTCTATGTTATGGAAGTGGAAGCCATGGTGCGGAAGCTTACCGCATTATTAGAACCGGTGCTGATCGGAACGTTAGGCGCGATTATCGGTTTTATCGTGATCGCCCTGTGGATGCCGCTGTTCAAGGTGATCGAGCTCATTCAAGAGCTTGATTAGTTATTTTAAACACAAAGCTATTGGAGGCTTGTTATGCATAACCGGAAAGGTTTCTCACTGATCGAGCTGCTGATCGTGATCGCGATCATCGGCATTATTGCGACGATCGCTATCCCGATGCTGCTGTCAGCTCGTGTAAACGCGATCAACGAAAAGGCCCGTAACTCCCTGCGTACGGTAGTTTCCGCTGAGGCTGCTTACTATGCCGCCGAAGGTAGCTACGGCGCGCTGGCCGACCTGACCGGCGCGAATCCGCCGTATCTGGACAGCCGCTTCGTCGCTGATGGCGACCTGGGCCAGGGCATCATCATCTCCGAAGTTACCGTACCGGCCGATGGCCAGTCGTTCGATGTGTCCTGTGGCGTGGATACGGGAGCACCGTATGTTGTTTATACCGCGGATGAGACGGGTGAGATTCAAGACTAATCTTAGTTCGTAACTCAGTCCCCCCGGAGAAACATGCTTTCTCCGGGGGTTTTTTATATCTTGTTGATAGGCTGTGGATAACTTGACTCAGTGGGGACAATACCTTATACTTATCGCGGAGCAGGCGGAGATAAAACGGGGTATAATTTGACGCAAAATAGCTTACAGCGACATATGTCGGGCGGGCTGCTCGGGCTGCATTTCACGCCTGAGGAGTTGTTTATCGCGGTCGGCCAGAAGCGGGGACGAACCTCCTATCTCAGCGATCTGGACGTCATCGATATTCGCCAGCACGTGCTGGAGGGCGGGGAGTTTAACCAACTGACCCTGGCCCCGGTTATTCAGCAGGTGTTAAAAAACCACCGCATCAAGACCAAACGGTCGGTGATCAGCTTCCCGGTCAAATTCCCCTGGATCCGAGTAATCGAGATCCCCCAGATGCCCGAGCGGGAAATGGCGCGGATCGTCCGGTTGGAAGTCGAGCGGCTTTATCTCGATTCCACCGTCGAGAAGTTGATCGATTACCATGTGCTGGGACCGGCCGTCACCAAGCAGGATCATCTGTCCGTGCTGTCGTGTGCCATCCCCCGCAACTCGATCGCGCCTTATGTGGATCTGGTCGCGGCATCCAAGCTGGAGTTGGTCGGGATCGACCTGGTCGAGCTGAACGTGCTCAAGCTGGCCACGTTGACCGGCGCACGGTTCGACGACGGCATTACGTTGATCCTCAATTTCAATATGCAGTCGATCGACCTGATGCTGATGGAGGACGACCGCCTGCAATTGGTGCGTAAGGTCGGCCAGGGCAAGCAGCAACTGCGCGATGTCCTGCACCGCGTACTGCCGGAGGAATCCGGCGCGCGCAACAAGCTCGACAGCGTCGAATTCGAGCTGCCGGCGGATTACCTGCATCTGGCGGGCGACTATGTCTCCAACCTGCTGGGGGAGATCCGGCGCAGTATTGAGTTCTACCTGACGGACATCAAGCGCAAGGAAGGCAGCGTCACCAAGGTTATCCTGGCGGGCAGCGGCTATTGGCCGGTCAATCTGCCGAAAGTGCTGGCCCTGCAGCTCAACCTGCCGCTGATCGACCTGCGTTTCGACCATATACCAAATGTGTCCTGCCAGACGATCTTCGCTGAGAACTTCCCAGCCCTCGGGATCTATGCTCCCGTCGTGGGCTCGGTTTTAAGGGGTGTAGCGTAAATGAACTCCTATGGCCGTCTCGAAATCAACCTGCTGCCGCCTGAGTTGCTACCGGGTCCGGTAGTACGCTACGCGGTGCTGATCAACGTGTTGATCATCTTCGCGACGCTGGCGGTTGTCATCGTCAACGCTTACATCGGCTGGACCAAGCTGGACCTGGAAAAGGAAAACTCCAAGGCGCTCAACGCCCAGATCCAGGCTAAAAGGTACATTGAGGAAGACTACAACCGGCTGGAGAAAATCGGCAACCAACTGGCCGCCTATGGCCGGTTGATCGCGCTGGCCTCGATGGACTACGTGGACATGCCGGTAGTGCTAGACCGCCTGGCGAAAATCATGCCCGATGGCGTGTATATCGACAGCGTTTACAACCGCGGCTCGGAGTCCGGCCTGATCAACCTGGAAGTGAATATGAAAGCCAGCCAGGATGATCCGCGACTGGTGTTGGCGACACTGCGCAGTATGAAAAAGGACGAAATCTTCAATAATTGCTACATGCCCAGCGCGGAGTTGAAGGAAGAGTCCCTGGAAGACCTGATCACCCAGATCGGGATCAACTGGAATGCCACGGGACCGGATATTAACACATCGATTTATGCCTCCCAGTATGAATTCTCGATCCATTCACGCCTGCCGCGTCCGGTGGGCGGATCGGCACTCCCGCTGCTCTGGGATGAAAGCGGGCACTTCGCCGCGCTGTCCGGCGGCGCCAAACGCGATGGCGGCCTGCCATCCGAGGATGCAAGCGCACCACCGGAGGGTGTGACGGTCGAGGAGGTGCACTAATGCGCGGAACGGTATCGATCCTGATTACGGTTCTGATTTGCGTCGTCGTGCTGGCCTTGTATTTCTTCCTGGGGCGCGCGCAGATTAACAAGCAAATCAACACCGCCGTGACCGAGAATGAAAAGCTCCAGGCGCAGCTGCAGGACATCGACCGCAAGCAGCGCGAACTGCCGCTGTTGATGCGCCAGCTACCCGCCTGGAAGCGTGAACTGAAGCTGTACAAAACGGCCATCCCGGCGGATATTGAAGACGACAACTTCCTGGAGCACGTGGCGGACGAACTGGAGGCCCAGGGCATCCAATTGCTAGTGGTGGACGTGGTTCCCTCCGGCGCCTGGCTGGGCACGATCGGCGAAGCCCAGGCGGAAGAGCTTCAGAAGAAGGGTATCGATCCCGAGCAGGCCAAGCAGGTCAAGGCCGCGGACTACACCCTGACGTTCAACGGCGACTTCAAGAACGTGCTGACGGCGTTTGAGAACATGAAGAAATACGGCCGCCTGTACACGATCGACGAAGTCCATGGCCCCGCGGCCCAGGGTGGCGGCATGATCAATGTCGTCCTGGATCCGGAGCAAACGCCGATCGAGATCGTCGGCCGGATTTATTTCGGGATCGACCAGAGCTATCTGACCGATGACGACCTGACGCGGGTCTTCGCCAGCTCCGTGCTCAAACCCCTCGCCCGCCGGCTGCAGCGCGCGGCCGTCGTGGAGGGCCAGAGCCTGCTGGGACCGGCCCCGGACGCCGCTACCGATAGCGCGGAACCGGACGAAACCGGCACCGACCCGGCCAATGACGACACGGATGAGCAGCCGGTGTCGGAAGACAGCGCTGCGAATGAGCCAACCCTGATTGGCAAGAATGTCATCGACGCAGCTTGGAATAAGGGTGACGCCAACGGCAAGCCAAGCGGCCAGGAGGTCGACCTCACATGAGTCAGGAAAGACGCAAACAATTAACGCAAATCATCATCCTGGTCGTGCTGCTTCTCGGCCTGGGCTTCTCCATGATGCACATGATCAGGACCGTCGGTGGCGGAGGCCAGAAGCAGCAGCGGTCGGCCCGGGCGACGGCGCAGCAGTCCGCGTCCGAGCAGCAACCCGCCGCCACCACCACCGCTCCGGCCGGTGAAAGCGGCGCGAAGGCCACTGCCGATGAAACACCGGCCGGCCCCGCCGCGGCCACGCCGGAAGAAACCATTGAGATGAACGCCAACCTGTTCCGGGTCCATGAAATGAGCCCACCGAAGAATCCGTTCGTCCAGCGCGAGGAATGGTACCAGGATGAGCTGTCGGCGATTCCGGGCTATCCGGACTTTCGCGATTTGGGTTATTTCGAGTCGATGCAGGCAACCATTCCGGTCCCGGAAGGCTTGCTGGACGAAGATGAGGAATGGCGTTGGGCGACGATGCAGAAACGCAAGTCGGACAAGACCTACAACATCAGCGGCACGTCCGAGGACGGCATGATCGTCACCGACCTGAAACTCGGCGGACCGGCCGGGGAACAAACCTCGATCGAATGGTCCGCGGCCAGCACGGTGCCGCTGACCGAACTGAGCGTACCCGGTTGGGATGAGCGCTACGGCCTGGACCTGTCGCCGCAGGCGGTGCCTTCCGCCGTACCCGATGCCTCCGACCTGTTCCAGCCGCCCGGCGACGGCGGGCTGCAGGTACCGGGGTTGGACCAGGTACAGACCGGCAGCGGAACCGGCGAGGAAATCCGCTGCCGCGGCGTCAGCGGCATCGGGGCCAATGCCACGGCGCTGATCTCGCTGAACGGCACCCCGCGCCTGATCAAGGCGGGCGACAGCCTGCCGCCCAAGTACTCGGTGGATGCTATCACCGCGGACGGCGTGATCCTGATCGAGCTGCGCAACGGCGAGACGCGCTGGCTGCCGATCACCGGCGGCTAAGGCGGTTTGGTCCGGCCAGACGGTTCGTAGCGCGGAGCAGGCCGGCCCTAGCTGTAGGCCGGCAGGCCCGTGATCGCCTCCCCCAGGATCAGGTGGTGCACGTCGTGCGTGCCCTCGTAGGTGTAGACGCTCTCCAGGTTGTTGGCATGGCGCATCACCTGGCTTTCCAGCATGATCCCCATCGCCCCGTGGATCTCGCGCGCGGTCCGCGCGATCCGGCGCGCCTGGAAGACGTTGTCGCGCTTGGCCAGGCTGATCATCACCGGCGTGGCGCGGTCCTCGCCCTTGAGCTGCCCCAGCCGCCAGGCGATCAGCTGCATCCGCGTCAGGGCCGTCGCCATCTCGCTTAGCTTCAGCTGCTGCAACTGGAAGCCGGCGATCGGCCGGTCGAACTGGGTGCGCTCCCGGCCGTATCTCAGCGCCGCCTCGTAACAGAATTGCGCCGCGCCGACCGCTCCCCAGGCGATACCGTAGCGCGCCTGATTCAGGCAGGAAAGCGGCCCGCGCAGGCCTTCCACGCCCGGCAGCACGTTCTCCGTCGGCACGAAGACGTCCTTGAAGAACAACTCGCTGGTCACGCTGGCCCGTAGGCTGAGCTTCTTTCTATACTCGGCGGTGGCGAAGCCCGTCATCCCCTTCTCCACCAGGAAGCCGCGGATGCTTTTCCCGTCGCCGTCGCCGACCTTGGCCCAGACCACGGCGACGTCGGCCAGGCAACCGTTGGTGATCCAGGCTTTGGCGCCGTTGAGCAGGTAGCCGCCGTCCACCGGCCGCGCCCGGGTCTCCATCCCGCCCGGGTTGGAGCCGTGATTGGGCTCGGTCAGCCCGAAGCAGCCCACCCGCTCACCGCTGGCCAACAGCGGCAGCCAGCGCCGGCGCTGCTCCTCGCTGCCGTAGCGGAAGATCGGGTACATCACCAGGCCGCTCTGCACGGAGACGAAGCTTCGCAGGCCGCTGTCGCCGTATTCCAGCGCCTGGTTGATCAGGCCGTAGGCGGTCGCCGAAACCGCGGCGCAGCCGTACTCCTCGGGCAGCGTCGCGCCGAAGACGCCCAACTCGCCCAGCTCGGGTACAACTTCCAGCGGAAAGGTGCCGGCCTCGTAATGCTCCTCGATCAGCGGCAGGAACCGCGCGCGGACCCACTTCAGCACGGCATCGCGCACACTGCGTTCTTCCTCGGAAAACAACTCGTCGACCAGATACAGGTCGCTGGGATTGATTGCAGCCATACCCGATTTTATCAATCCCCCCGCCAAATCATCGCAAAAAAGAATGAGCGCCGACGGGCCTGTGGCTTACCCGTCGGCGCTCTACTGGTGCATAGCGCAAGGCTGGATTATTCGGTAATTCTCGGCACCACCAGGACAACGATCTCGGTCCGGTCGGCATCCTTGCTGCGGTTGCGGAACAGTTTGCCGACCAGCGGCAGGTCCGCCAACAGCGGGATCTTGGAAATGACTTCCGTCTCGCGTTCGCTGATCAGGCCCGCCATCGCGAAGGGCTCCTCGTTACCCACCCGCACGGTGGTCCGTAGCTGGCGGTTCTGCGAGCGCGGCGCGAAGACGCCGTCCGTAACTTCCATCATCTCGATCAAACTGCTGACGATCGGGTTGACGTCGATCGTCAGTTTGCCTTCGTTATCGAGCCGCGGCTTGAAGTTCAGCGTGACACCGAGGTCGACGAAGTCCACGGTCAGGGTCTCCTGGCCCGTCGACGGGTCGATCTTCCGTTCCGAGACGTAGGGGATCTGCTCGCCGGCGAAATAGATCGCCTGCTTGCCTTCCACCGTGGTCAGCTGCGGCTGCGCCAGGATCGTGGCCTGGCCCTCGTCGATCAGATGGTTCAGCGTCAGGTTGAAGCTCAGGGCACTGCGGTACATGCTGCCCAGCGTGAACGCCTCGATCACGCTGTTGTCGTTCGAGCTTTCCAGCCAACCGGCGCTCGTGGAGGTGTCGCCCAGGGCATCGCGGTTGACCGTCAGGCCCAGTTCCTGGCGGCCCGTCTCGGTGATCTCGCAGACGCGCACCTCCAGTTGGATCAGCTTGGGCTTGCGGTCCAGACGGTCGATGATCTCGGCGATCGTCGCCATCTGCTCGGGCACGGCCTTGACCAGGATCGCGTTACGCGGCGTGGAGGACAGGTTGCTCTCCATCAGCATCGATTCCTGGTTCGTCCGCCCGGTCGTCTCGGCCAACTCCGTGGAGTCGTTGACGTCCTCATACTTGGTTTCGCCCGTGTAGACCTCGATCTGGTCGGCCTTCAACAGGGTGGTGGCGGTCAGTACGGCTTTGATACTCATCGGGTCCGAATAGGACAGCACGAACAGCCGTGTTTCGTACTCAACCAGGTTGCCTTCGATCTGCTCCTTGGCGGCCACCACGATCGTGTTCGCCTGGACCGTATACTCCAACCCGTAAGCCCGGGTCAGCAGGTCCAAGGCGCTTTTCAGATTAGTCTGGCTATCCTTGAAAGAGAGTGAGACGCTGTTGGACCCCACACTGGAGTCCACAATAATATTGAAGTCCGTCGGCGCAACCAGCAGGGTGATTGCCTGGTCCAGCGGCGTGCCGACGATCTCGAACAGGTCGATCTGGTAATCGCTCAGCGCGTCCTTGCCTTCGCGCATCGCGCCCATTCCCGCCGCCGGCGACAGGCTGGCCCGGTGGTCGTACTGGCCCCGGAAGCCGGTGGTCGGCGTCGTAATCGGCGAAGTCGCCGGCGTCTGGGTGCTGGCCGGCGCATTCTCCTGATTCATCATTTCCGCCGCCATCTGGGTGGCGGCCTCCATCATCTGCTCCAGCGACAGGCTTTCCGGCTCGTCCTCACTGGTCGTGCCGCCGCCCGAGCCGGAGCCGCTGCCCTGCATGTCCGCGGGAATGTACTGGTAATTGATCTCGGCCTCGGTGGACGGGCTGGCCAGCTGGGGATAGCCGGGCAGATCGCTAAGCGAGGTCTGTGGATCGGAAGCCGCCCGGACCGGAGCCGGCTTCGATTCCCGCGGCAGGTAGAAACTACTCGGCGCTGCCGCCGTATCGCGGGGGGCCGGCGGAGCCAGGTCGACCGGGGTGCTATCCGTTGCGGTCGGCTCAGGTTCAGCGGATTCCGCCTCGAACAACGGTGTCGGGGCGGGAGTGGTGTCAACGGGGGCTTCAGCAGTTACCGGCTTGATCGGGGTACTGGTCAGCGGTTCTGCAAGCTCAATTGGATCGCCGGTATTGCCAGTCAACTCGTCATCCGAGACCACGGGAACGGGGTGCGGGTCCATTTCTTCCGCCGGCGTGTATTCCGCCAAGCGGTCGGCGGCCGGGCTGGGAGTGGTCAACGGTTCCGCCTCAGGTGTCGCCACCACCGGTGAGAAATCCGATGCCAACGGCGCAATTTCCGCACGCTCCCTGATCGTCAGCGTTGCCACATCTCCGTCTGACGACAGGTACACGGCCGTGCGGTCGGCGTCCGGCCCCAGGTAGAAGCGAATTGAAGCGTGATGGCTTTCAGTAGCGAGGGAAGCTCCCTCGACCAGGCCAGCAAGTTCAGGCTGCTCCAGTTCGAGTGGAATCTCGTCCACCCCTCCCGGCGGCGCCAGTAGGTTCGACCACACGCTGACCCAGTCACCCATGGTGAACCGCTCAACGTGGAAGTCTGCTGGTCCGGTCGTGTGAAGTTCGATCGCCACGGCATTGCCCGTCCGGCTGGCGCTGATCCCGACTAGCGAGACCGTATCCTGCGCCCAACCGGCACAAATGGCCACAGCTGCCATGGCTGCTCCAAGAAGCAGCGCTCTTGCACCCCTGTTCATCTCAAACCCCGTTAGAGAGTATTACAACTCAACCCTGCCGAGGTGTATTTTGCGTACACCCCCGCGCCGTGAGCATACCCTATATCCCCAGATTAGTCAACTAATCCACATTATTAACATTACACCAATGAGTTATCCACAATGTATCCCTGCGAATCAGGCTTGTACCAATAACCACATATTAATAAAATGAAGTTATCCACAAAGCGTCAACAACTCACCGTTGCCCTCAATATTAGGGGATGACCAGCCGATACCAGGGCCGACAGCAAGGTTTAAATGTATACGTAGGCCGTCCCACGGGAACACCCTCCGGCCTGGCTGGTCTGAATGCTGCACATTGAACTACCGCTCGATAGGTCCAGGAAAGCCTGGACTGGTTAGGTGATAGAATCTGTGCACACACCGTAGGGGGTGTGCGAATCGGTTGCGCAAGGGAGGATCACATGATTCAGTCTGTGCAACGCGTGGCGCATCGTTTTCCGGCGCAATTATTCATTGTTTCCCTTGCTTGGTTGCTGTTAACCGCTTGCGCGGGCACTGCCGCACTCGATCAACCTGCACCAGGCCAATCGGATACAGCTCTGAGCAATCCCGCGCAGCTGAAGCTGCCGCGGCAGGTCACCGCCGCCCCCGGCCGGTATCGTTATGGCGCCGACTTTAACGCCGACTTGCCGGCGCAGCATATCGATTCATATGGGCAAGAACTGAGGCTGAAAGCAAGCTGGCCGGCAGGCTCGGAAACCGGACCGGAAATCGCCTACGCCATGTACGCTTTCGACGTCAGCGAATATCACGGAGCGCCGGAATTTTACATTGTGGACTACGAGCCCAATAACCCGGAGAATGTCTTCATCGGCCTGGCAAACTACGGCGCCGATTGTTGGGAGTGGTTCAATATCCCAGAGGACGGGCTGATCGAACTGCCGGAGCTGGCACGCTACACCTCCACGTCGGGCGCGCTTTGCGTTGCCGTGGTCGCCATGCCGGACCAGGGCATCACGAACGATACTTATTCAATCCACTGGTTGCGCCTGGGCACATACGACTGGCAGACGACCGAGACTTATATCGCGGAGAGCAATTTCGCATATACGTCGCTGGCCATCGACTCCCAGGACAACCCCTGGATGACCTACTCGTACTGGGGCGACCCGCCTGCCTGCGGTATCGCCACCGTCGACGGGGCGCTGATCCCCAGTGAAAAACTGGCTGATTACGGGGCATATGCACAGATCGTGCAAATCGCTGATACCGACACGTTGCATATCAGCTATCTGCTCGTGACGGAATCGCAATACGAAATCTGGCATGCCCGTGGTTCGACCGGCAACTGGCAGCAGGACCTGGTGGCGACCATCGGTTTCTCGCATACCACCAGCCAGGGCGCTCCCGATCCTACGCCACTTGATTACCTGCCGGCAGTGGACATGGTCGTCGATTCACTCGGCCGGCCCCATCTGTGTTACATCAACACGATGGATAAAACCCTGCGTCATGCCTGGCGCGACACCGACGGCTGGCATGCGGAACTGGTCGACGATGAGGATATCCAGCAAACCAAGTCACGGCTGAGCCTGAACCTGGACTCCGCGGACCGCCTGCACCTGGCGTACTTCAAAGGCAGCAGCAGGTATCTGACGTACGCCCGGCACGAAGCCACCACCTGGCAGGTCACGCCGGTAACGACAGGCTATGGAACTGGGTATTTCGTCTCCATCGCGGTGGACAGCGTCGACCTTCCGCTGATCGCCGTTTCCGATCTCAGCACCATGACCGTACACCGTTTCACCGGCAGTACCTGGGTAGTTGATCTCGCCGAGGCCGGTAACCAGTCGTCCCAAGTCCAGTTGTACAGGAATCCGGCCGGTCAGGTCGTCCTGGGCTATTGCGCGTATAACGGGTACGGACAAGACCAGTGCTTGCGGACCAGACATGACGGCGAATGGGACCTGGACATTGCCATCGAGCAGTTTTCCTCAGGCACGCTGTTCGCAACCCCGAGCCGGTTCATGGCGCTGGACACGACGGGCAATCCGGTGGTCCTGGCAGCCAAAGAGGACCTGCTGCACGCCAATCACTGGGTGCTGGCCCGGCCGGGCAGTTAGGCCAGCCCGTCACTGGACACGCGGGAAGCCTAGTTCCCGCGGATTCCGAGCAACGAGACCTGCCCGTCGCTTCCCAGCAGGCTGCTGCTGAGCACGCATAGCAACAGGTTGTCATCGGCGATCACCGGCGCAAAGGGCGCCTTGTCGTCCGTCGGATAGAACCAGGCGATCGTCTGGTCCGGCAGGATCCGGCTGATGCCGTTCGTGCCCGGCGGAACGACGTCCTCGGCCAGGAACGTGCTGACAAACATGTTGCCGTCCGGATCGACGGCGACTCCGCCCACGAAGTTGCCGGGCAGCGCCATGTCCCAGTCCTCGATGCCGCCCGTGTAGTGATTGAGCATATTCACCGGGTCGGGCGCGATCGTGGCCGAGACCAGGATGATGTTGTTGGTGGCGCTGATCGACGGCCCCGTCACGCCGCTCTCACCCAGACTGATGAAAGTCGTCGCGGAGTTGTCCTCCAGGACGGCGCGCACGCGGTCGTTGCTCGTGCTGTAGAGGATCGCGGGACCGCGGATCGTCATGTCGATGCCGGGAAAGCCGCTCAGGGGTGGATCGGGCAGCATGAAATTCTGAGTCATCACGCCGGCGTAGTCGAAGGAGTACAGCTCGCCGGCATCGTCGACGACCGTGGCCTCGTGCTGCGAGTTGAAGAAGGGAGTCATCGGGCAGGTGTCGTCGAGCGGCCGGCTCCAGGCGGTCGTGCCGTCCGGCTTGATCATAAACAGGGTGCTGGCCGACAGGGCGTCGCCGGTGACGGTCTGCGAGACCACGAACACGTTGCCGACATCGTCGATCATCGGGCTGGACAGGATGATCAGGCCCGGCAGCTGCCGCCGCCAGTGCTGCTTGCCGTCGGGCGCCAGGCAGTACAGCACGCCGCCGATGTCACCGGTGACGATCCGGCCGTTGCGGCTGGCCGCCGCCGTCGTCGCGATGCCGTAATTGGTGCGCTGGCGCCAGTTGACCTCGCCGTCCTGGCTGATCGAATAGAAATAACCGTCCCCAACCAGGCTGAAAATGCTGCCTTCCAGAAACGCGCCGATGTAGATATCGCCGCCGGGATCGACGATCGGCTCCTGCAAAAAGACGCTGCCTTCCAGCGGCACCTCCCATGTCTGGGCATCGGTGACGGGCCCAGCGACATGAGCCAGGTTGTCGCGGCTGTTGTTGCCGTGCTTGGTATGCCAGTGGTTGTTTGTGTTGTGCGTGGTCTGGTAAAGGTTGCTGGCCAGGCCGTAAGCGCGCCCGTCACCGTCGTCCACGTACGGCACCACGCGGTATTCCGGTCCCAGCGGCAGCGGCGCCGAGATGTACTCATAGCCCGGATAAATCCCGGCCAGCTTGTCGCCGGCCACGAAGTCCAGGTCCGCCTTGAGCAGATACTCGCTGGCTGAATCGACGCGGCCCTGCAGCTCATAGCCGTCGATCCGGCCGCCGAAGTTCTGGCCGATCGGCGTCACGTCGCTGACGTTGACCTCGCCGTTGCCGTCGCCGTCGGCCAGCTGCGCCTGCTGCCAGTCGTCGGACAGCGTGTTCTTGCCGAAGTGCACGCCGACCTGGGTCAGGTCGCTGACGTTGACCTCGCCGTTGAGATCGTAATCGCCGTGCTGGCGGTAGCTCCAGGAGAAGACCGCCTGGCCGCCGTCCTCATGGACGCTCAGGTCCGGTACGCGGCTGCCGAAACCGACCGGCGCGGCGGACGTGCGTTTGGCCGTGCCCTCCGCCTCGATCACCCGCGCCAGCTCCGTGGTCAGTTGGTCCCACAGCGCCGGATCGACCTGCGCCGCCGGATCAGCACTGCCAGCCCCCGCCGCAACCGGAGTCGTTCCCGCACCACCCGTGCAGGACACCAGCAGCCAAGCGGCCAAGGCCAGCGCGCCGATCAGTGTGACAAACAAGCGTGAACCAGTAAGGCCTTTAGTACTCATGCAAAGTCATACCGTGCAAAACGACGGTTTTACCTATGTTTATTATCGATTATTCCGTTAACTGAAATCGATCTGCATCTTGCATTCCCGGCCCGATGTGTTAAATTGCAGCATGCTGAACATCAGATTAGCAGTAATAGTGAGCTTGATTGTCATGGCGGCGGCCCTGGCCGTCTCCTGCAACGAACCCGCGGAGGAACAGCCCGCGGATGTTTACCGGTCCAGCCAGACCGTCGAGACACCGACCCAGCAGCCGCCGGAGCCGGCGGCGAATATCACGGACACCCAGCCCGGCGAGGCGGGTGAAACAGCCGAGGGTACGGAAACCGAGAATGGCGCGGCGGGTGAAGCCGGTGAGATTCCGGAGGTGGGCGAAGATACCGTCATGCCCGGCGCGGATGTTTATCTCAGCGCCAAGTGCGCGACCTGCCACGGCGGCGAGCGCGAAGGCGGCAGCATGGCGCCGGCGCTGGTCGGCCTGACCGGGAACTGGGACACGACCACGCTGGAGCAATACCTGACGGACCCGGAGGCTTACGCGGCGAACGATCCGCGCCTGAACGCGATGGCCAGCCAGTATTCGCTGAAAATGCCGGCCTGGCAGGGCTCGGCCGCGGACAGGGCGGCCTTGATCGACTGGCTGCTGGCGGACTAAGCGGAAACCTGGCCGGCCGGTCAAGGCTGGCCCGTCGACCGCCCGTAGTTCTGGCGGTGGAGATTGGAAAACTGGACCCGGCGGCCGGTCTGGGACATAAAGCAGCCCAGCGCTAAAACAGGAGTACAGCGACCCGACCGCCGGGTTTCTGGCACCCGGCGCCGCAACTTGCGCCAGTGCTGCCAAGGCCCGGCCAGCATGTTAAACTTGCTACATGCAGTACAAGAGCATCGTGTTCGTCGTATTGATTGCTGGCGCATTGCTGGCGCTGGCCACCGGCTGCACCAAGGCCACGGAGGAACAGCGCGAGGATGCGCAGATCGCCAACGACTTCGCGCAATCATCCGCGACGGATTCCCCCGGCTGGCAGGCCGAGGAGCATGATGTGGCCGTGGACGAGGGGCTGGTGCCGCCGGAGGAACTGGCCGCCAGCGGGGAGAACCTGCCCCCGAACCTGACTGGCGCGGAGCCGGCGGAGCCCGTGGACGAAGCCGGTGGGGAGCCTCAGCCCGGTGAAGGCGAAGGCACGCCCAACACGGAGTACGAAGGCACCGTCTTCGACGGCGCTGCGGTCTACAAGAACGCCAAATGCTCGATGTGCCACGGCGAGGAGCGCGAGGGGACCAAGTCCGCGCCGCCGCTGGCCGAGCTCAGTAAAATCTGGGAGCCCGGCATTCTGGAAAGCTACCTGCTCGATCCGCCGGCCTACACCGAGCACGATGTGCGGCTCAAGCAACAGGCCGCCCACTATCCGCTGGCGATGCCCGCCTGGGATCGAACCGGCGAGGAGTTGGCCGCGCTGATCACCTGGCTGTTGGAAGAGAAGCCGATCGAGGAACCGCCGGTCGTCGAGGAATAGCGGCCTCCCAGCCGGTCCCGCGCCTTGTTCTATGATGTTCCGCTAAGGAGCAGCGCATGGAACTGGCCGCCGGTTTGCTGATCATCTTCGTGGGCGTCGTCCACATCGTCTACGGCGAGAGACAGCCACTGGCCGCGCTCGGCCTGCTGACCTCCGACCAGACCCTGATCGGTTCGGTGCGCGTGATGTCGCTCCAGGGCGGCATCCTGCTGCTCGCCGTCGGCGCGGTGCATCTGCTGAGCTTCTTCGACCTGATCGCGCTGACGGGCTTCACCGCCTGGATTCCGCTGGGCATCATTTGCCTGAACCTGCTGACCTTCCTCATCACGGCGCTGGTCAAGCACCGCGAGCTGCTCGCGATCAGCGGAGTGCAGCTGCTGTTGTTCGCCGCGATCATCGCGCTGCAGGCGCTGGTGCTGGCCGGCCGGTAAGCGCGGTCGCCCTACCCCGCTTCCCCTTTCGTGGCGCGGCCCAGGATCTGCCGCGCGATGACCATGCGCAGGATCTCGCTGGCGCCCTCGCCGATCGTGCAGAGCTTGGCGTCGCGCCAGATCCGCTCCACCTCGTACTCGACGGTGTAACCATAGCCGCCGTGGATCTGGATCGCCATTTCCGTGGCGCGCATCGCCACCTCGCTGGCATACAGCTTGGCCATCGCGGCCTCCTTGCCGAAGGGCTGGCCGGCGGCCTTCATGAACGCCGCGCGGTAGACCAGCAGCCGCGCCGCCTCGATCTCCGTCGCCATGTCGGCCAGGGCGAACTGCAGCGCCTGGTGCTGGGCCAGCAGCTTGTCGAAGGTTTTGCGCTCCTTCATATAGGCCACGCTGCGCTCGAAAGCGCCCTGGGCCAAACCGAGCGCCATCGCGCCGATGCCGACGCGCCCGCCCTCCAGCGTCTGCATGAATGTGCCGAAGCCGGTGTTCTCCTCGCCGAGCAGGTTCTCCGCCGGTACATGCACGTTGTCCAGGAAAACCTGGCCGGTGCTCGATCCGCGCAGGCCGAGCTTATCCTCGACCTTGGGCACGCTGACGCCGGGCGTCTGCATGTCGACGATCAACGCGCTGATGCCGCGGCTGCGCCCCTGGGACGGGTCGGTCTTGACGGTGGCGACCATCGTCCGGGCCTCGCGGGCGTTGGTGATCCACTGCTTGGCGCCGTTGACGACGTAGTGGTCGCCGTCGCGGATCGCCGTCGTCTTGCAGTTGCCGGCGTCGCTGCCCGCTTCGGGCTCGCTCAGGCCAAAGCAGCCGATGTGTTCGCCGCTGGCCAAGGGCGGCAGGTATTTCTTTTTCTGCTCCTCCGTGCCCAGGTCGGCGATCGGCGCCATGCAGAGGCTGGTATGCGCCGTGTAGGTGATACCGGTATTGCCGCAAACGCGATTGATCTCCTCCATGCCGATAATAAACGTGACGAAGTCCATGCCGCTGCCGCCGTATTCCTCCGGGAAATACGCGCCCAACAGGCCCAGCTCCCCCATCTCCTTGACCGCCTCGTGCGGGAATTGCTTCTGTTGGTCGAGCTCGATCGCGCGGGGGGCCAGTTTGTCGTTGGCGTACTTGCGGACGGTCTCGCGGAGCAAGCGGTGTTCTTCAGTAAACGGAATCATGCCATAGCTGTCATTTGCGCCCATGTTTGCACCTCAATAACGAATCGACGGGAAAAAAGGATGTGGTTAAATCATAGCAGGCGCGGGCGGGGACAGTGATGTTCCAGCACATACATACTTTCGTCGGCCCTGCCTGCGGGTAGGATGGCTTCCGCTGACAGTCTTGGCGACGCCGTCCAAACTATGTTGGGATTGCCCACTGACACTTGATTGTGCTCTTACCTACTCCTCCGGGCGCTCGACGACATTGACATTGAATTTAAGTTCCTGCAGGTTCTCATCCGCAGTTACTGGTCCCGAAGAAGGCATAAGTTGGTATTTCACTTTCTTGCCGCCCAATACGCGTTCAGCGGCACATCGAACCACACATATCCACTCGCCGACAGGCATGCCGGGGATAGATACAGGCAACAGGTTGCTTGCATCCGGCATTGAATCAGATCCCGCGGAAACGCAAGCGTCAATCATCCACAGTTCTGTTGGGTCTGTATATAGCTGGAAGTTGGGCGATATCGCACTCCAGCTCGCATGAGAAAGGTGTTTAAGTGCTTCAGGATTTGCTTCAGCGGATACGCGTAGGTCGAAATAGACGGGTTCGTCTTCGTATATCACTTCAGGCAATATAACCTCCTCCACATAAAGAAGGTACGCGTACTGAAATGTATAGCCGAGATCGTCCGGCGGCAATTCTGCCAGATTTGCGTCGCTACAAGTTGAGAGGAAACCACATAAAACCAGAGTAACCGGCATTGTGAGTAGCAATCTCAGTCCAAAGACCTTTGGGTTAATTCCAGCCATCGAGTGCCTCCTCATAATCCACTAACCCGGCAAGAGGTACTCCCCACTGAAATAACATCTCGTTCTCGATGCTCTGGTTGCGCGTGTACACAATCCTATTTTTGACCTCATCGTAAGTGGCAGCCGGTCTAGTGTCAAAAAGCAACGCTGCCAATCCTGCTACCTGCGGTGTGGCAAATGAGTTTCCATAGAAGTCGCAATAATGCGACTCGAGTTCATCTTCAATGGGTGTAGCAGGTAACCAACCTAACGCGCGTCGCACTGGAGCATCATCCCTTCTAAACCCCATAATTGCCGAAATCTGATAATGCCTGTCTTCGGGAGGTTGTGCCGCATCAGGCCACCAGGTTGATCCAGCTATCGGCTCACCAGCTTTGCCAAGATACGGAAACCACAAATCACCTTCTTCTACGGTCCACAAACCTGAAACACCAAGCACTTCCGGTAGCGCCGCGGGAAACCTGATTTCCTGAGCGCAAGAATTGCCAGCCGATGCAACCCACAACCGTCCACAGCGGGTAATATCACGCCTAATCCACTTATTGGCGGCATAAGCCCATGGGTTTCCGCTGGCAATATATTGGCTAGCGCTACGGTTAGCCACCCGCACATCCTCAACCCATGCAGCATTTGGAAAGCACTTTCTAAGGGCGATAATCGCCTGAATGAAGGAACCTTGACTTGAGCGCTGCTCGTTGTCATCGTCCCAGGTAACTCGAACACGAACAGGTAATACCCCAATCTGAGGAGCAACACCCGCACTTCCCCAACCAAAGCTGTTGGTACAGGCTGTAATCGTACCAGCGACTTGTGTACCGTGCTTTACAAGAGCGCCCTCTCTGTTCAAGTCATATTCCGTCGGCGCACCCCAGCCGTAGCCACAACGTGCTGATTTATCGTCGCAGGTTATCCCGCACCAGCTGATTTTCTTGTAATTAGTTGGACACCCCGGAATAGCAAAGTCTTTGCTACCACGCTCTACACCGTCATCGACAACCGCCACCGTCGTCGTAGCTATCCACTGCCCAAATGGTGGTCCCCAATCAACATATTGATTCGTATCAATGCCGAGAATATTGATGTGACAATCCTGGTCGGCAGCGTAATAATAGTCATTCGGTACGCCCTGTGTGTAATCCTGGTCATATGCATAAATCTCATTTCCCCACGCGCTTACAACCAACGGCAGCCCAGAGAAATATGTCACTGCGTCATCGACGCTGGCAAACTCCACTGGCTCATAGCGGAAGAAAAAACTCGCCATTGCGTTGCCGGTTCCCGGATCGACCGGCGGCTCGAACCAGCTGATGATTACATGCAGGTCGCGGTCGTCGATGATCTGC
>JAFGCY010000109.1 GCA_016932385.1 bacterium
CGATGACCTGAAGTATGCCCGGGCCACCACCAGCACGGGCTCTAGCGCCAGCGACTGGACGCAAATCGTCACAGTGGACAGCACGGGTCCGACAGGCCGTCATACATCCCTGGCCGTCGTGGATGGCTGTCCGGCGATCAGCTATCAGGACTACGGAAACTCAAACTTGAAATACGCCCGGGCCACGACCAGCACGGGCGCCAACGCCAGTGACTGGACCCAGCTCGTTACGGTAGACAGTACCGGAAATGTTGGCCATTACACATCTCTGGTGGTGGTGGACGGCTGCCCGGCGATCAGCTATTACGACGACTCGAACGATGACCTGAAGTATGCCCGGGCCACCACCAGCACGGGCTCTAGCGCCAGTGACTGGACACAAATTGTCATTGTCGAGTCAACGGGAGATGTCGGGCAGTATACATCCATGGCGGTAATCAACGGCTGCCCGATGATCAGCTACCGCGATTACACCAGTAGCAAGGTTCGCTTCGCCGCTGCCAGCACGGTCACCGGCAGCGACAGTGCGGACTGGGATTGCGAATCACCGTCGTCGGGCGCGGCCTCCGGAGAATATTCCTCGCTGGCCGAGGTTAACGGGCATGCCGCCGCCAGTTATTACCGCAACGGAACCGGCGACCTGCGCTACGCGATCCTGTTCTAGCCTGTGATGCTAACGAGGTTATTGCCGGATTAAAAGCGGGAATTAAAGCGGGCCAGCCGCAACATGCTCGGGCCGGCCCGCATCTCATATTGCGGCGACCCCTGTCGGAGCGGACACGCAATACCATCATCAGGCGCCGGCTTGCCGGCGTTTTTTTTTCGGGAGGTCCGACGATGAAGAATCCCGTCGTGTATTGGGAGATCAACGGCACCGTCGGCAAGAAGCTGGCGGACTTCTATCTGGGCGTCTTCGAGTGGGAATGCCGCAACGAACCGGGCTCGGACTTCTATCACTTCAAGAGCGGAAATGACGAAAAAGGCAGTATCAACGGCGGCGTGTTCACGGGGAAGGGAGCGTTGCCGCACCACCTGACGGTCCATGTCCAGGTGGATGACGTGGACGCGTATTACAAAAAGGCGCTGGCGAAGGGCGGTACGCACGCCCAGGCGCCGTTCGACGTCAAGGGGGTCGGGCGGATGGGCTTCTTCCGCGACCCCGACGGCCACATCATCGGCCTGATCACCCCGGAGGACAAGCCGGCCTAGCCCGGCTGGCGCTGTTGCTGCAACCGCGTAATTTGAGCCTGCAGATCTTCGTCCAGCAGATCGGCTTCCCGCAGTTGCACCGTCGGCGTTTCGTCCAGCAATTGCGTCAGCTTCTCCGGCCCCACCAGCCGCTCCAGCCGTGCGTCCAGTTGCTTCAGCTCCTGGTCGCTGTAGCCCATGCTCACCGCGTTATTGATGATTTCCAGCTTCTCCAGGACCAGCCGCTCGTATAGCTTGCGGGCCTCGGCGCGCTCGTGCTGGCGCATGCGCTCGATATCCAGCAGGGCGCTGGCGGCGGAGTCCATCTCCGGCTCCTTTTTCCGCTGGGCTTTATACTGGATGACCGGTCCACGGCCGCGCTTGATCAGTGCATTTATCGTTGTGAAAAGGCAGATGATAAAGGTCAGCGCTAATACAAATTCATATGCAAGCATATGGCGATTATACCAGAATACTTCATGATATCAATACTAATACTTGTATTATCAAAGTCTATTTTGCCATTCTGAATATTAGACTATGAGCTGCGTCAGTTGATTTTAGTAGTGCTGAACTTATGCTTAGACTGCCGGAATAGGTGTTCTGGCGATAAACAGCAAGCCTATTCAGTTTCGGTGCGGCCTTTCAGCCGGTCAACCTCATTTAGCAGATCGGTGTCCCGTAGGTCATCCGTCGCCTGGGGCAGGTCGGGGTCCTCGCTGAGCAGCTGCTTCAATTGCTGCTCGCCGATCAGCTCCGCCAGCCGTTTATCGAGGCGATGGAGGTCGGTCTCGGCATAGCCCATGGCGACGGCATCCCTGATTACTTCCAGCTTTTCCCGCACCAGGCGCTCGTACAGCGCGCGAGCCTCGGCGCGTTCTTTGATCAGCAAGCGCTTGACTTCGAGATCGGTGGCGGCCTGGCGCGAAGCTTCAACCTCGGTGCGGCGCTGCTGGCGGGTGCCGGTCCCGAAAAAATAGCGCGTCGCCGCCGCGCCCAGCATGACGATCACGATAAATAATGCGATATCAATCACGGCCAGTAAATCCTTGGGGAGCTACTCAGTCTCCCGACGTTCCTTCATCCGCCTCATCTCCGAATCCAGATCGGCGTCCAGCAGATCGGTGGAATCGGCGATGGGCACTTCCGGCTGGTTCAGCAGCAGGCTTTTTATATAGCTGGCCCCGACCAGTCTCTCCAGGCGCCGGTCGAGTTCCGCCAGTTCGTCATTGTTCATACCCATCGCCAGCGCTGTTTTCATCACGTCGAGTTTCTCCATCACGATGCGCTCGTAAAGCTGGCGGGCTTCCTTGCGCTCCGCCTGTTTCATACGCGCGGTCATCGGGTGGGTCAGGATCGCGACGATGGGGATCGCCAATGCCGTCAGCGGAATAAAGATCCAGATAATCGAGGGATCGAGCAACGATTGCAATATAGCTGGTGACATGTTTAGCTTACCGCCTGTACCTCACGCTGGCATTCTACCATTGCCGGTGACTTCTGATGCCGTCTGGCTAATCAATGTTGCGCACGACCAGGCTGGATTCGGTGACGCTGACCGTCAATTCCAGCGAGCTGGAATCGCCCTCGACGTCGTTTAGGGCGTTATATGGGACGATCCGGTAGATCCATTCCCGCGGGCGGGAAGTCCTGGGCAGGCAGCGGTCGTAATAGCGGTACTCGTTGACCCGAATCGGGCTCCAGCTCAGCGGCCGGTGGATGCTCATCGGCAGCAGGTTGTAGGTATTGTGGCCCAGGAGCGTCTCATCCTTGCGCGGCGCGCCGGCGGGCCGGCGGTAAACGCGGTAACCTTGCAGCAGTGCCCCGAAGTTGTGGATGATCGCCCAGGTGTCGCGGTAGTTGATCTCACCGTCACGTTCGCCGTCGAGCAGGTAGTCCCAGTCGTCCTCGTGCCCGTCAGTGGTGACGCGACCGTAGCGGCGGCCCAGCGGGATCAGATCGGTGATGCCCACTTCGCCGTCGTTGTTGTAATCCCCCAGGTTGGCTTCCTGCCAATAGAGCACGATCGAGTTGTCCTGGGGATCGCTGTAGGCGGTCGGATTGGCGACCTTGTTATGCGGGAAGTTCGGTGCGCGCTCGATCGGCCAGTCCGGATCGTCGGCGGCGTGCTTCTCAAATGTGATTTCGCAGATCACGCCGTCCTCGAGCACCGTGCCGCCGTTGAGGTCCGGGCGCACCCGCGTCAGGCCGGCGACGATTACGCCGGGTACCTGGTCAATGCACAGCCACAGCCGGTCGCCTTCGCCACCGAAGAACGAGCCGGGTGTCACCGTCAGGGGGTTATAGCGGTCGTCGTGGTAGCGCACGTAGAAGAAGAAGTCGGTCAGCGACGGTGCGCCGCGCAGGTGCACGATCAGGTGGTAATTGCCGTTCTCCAGGTTCTTGCTGCTCAGGTGCACCCATTCCTGCGGGCCCGGGTCGTGGCGGCCGAAGTCGTCGAGCGTCCAAAGCGTGAAGCCGTCCTGGTGCACGCCCAGGGCCGGGTCGAGATCGTACAGCCGCGGCTTGTTGAGCTGCTCCAGGGTCGGCGGCGTTTCGAACAGGTCCTTTGGATCGGGATAGCGCGAGACATACTGCCCGCCGGTGTGAATGGGATAGCGGGCCGTGCCGCCGGGCCCCCCCGTGGCCGGGCCGGAGTACTGCGACGGCGTGTAGGCGACGCACAGCAGCAGCGCCGCCGCCAGGAGCACCAGTCCGATCCGGCCTTTCCACACAGTTGTCATGTTAGCATCCTGACGAGTAAGACGCGGCCGGGCCGTCAGATTGTCAAGCAACCAGGCAGATTGCCGTCATCTGCCGATTTAGAACCAGCGGTTCAGCCTGTGCCGCCGCGCACGCGGAAGCCAAAGCAGGAGTTTACACCGATCAACATGGACCAGTCGGCGAGTGAGCTGAAATCACTGGCAACGGAGCTGGGAATCTGGCTGGCGATCACGTACAACAGCAAGTGCTTTACCTGCCAGAAAGCATTGGACGCCTGACCTTGGATCGCGAAGTAGCTGAACACGGCAGTCGTGATCAGCAATACGGCAATCGAGACCTGGGAAGCCTGATGGAACCAGCGCGGCAGCGACATCCCGTTCAAGGCACCGATGGAATCGAACCACAACGCAACCAGGAATACGGTCAGGACCAGGATCGCAAGCGGAAGGTAATGAACGATCGCCAGAGCCAGCCGCCAGGTGGGATGAGTCAACGGAGCTCCGGCGGCCGCCATGGCGGAATCCGCGCTCGGTAAAGTCAAGGCGAGCACGAACCAGATCGACATGAATACAGCGATTACTCGGCTAAGCTGGCGCGATTTGCGAACGGCGATTTCCTTGTAATGAACCACGGCGATCGAAGCCAATATCCACAAACAGGCCAGCAGGATGTAGTTGTTCAGCAAGGCGCAAACCGGCTGAATCTGGCTGGCTTCCAGCTCGAGCATTGCTCGAATGGTGTCAGGGGATGTAGTGACGGTAGTGCGCTGGTAAACCGCCAGGCCGACCCGGTACGCGCGCATGATCAGGGCTGAGCCGGAGAGTAGCATGAACAGGCCGGTCACGACCGCTCCGACGGTTACCGCGGCGTCGCTGCAAGTGCCGAATCCCCAGGTCCGATAGTCCAGGAAATCGTTTGCGGTGATCAAGTACAGATACACGATCATCAATGCCAAAACCACCAACGTGTAGATGGCAAAATCCGCGAAGCAGCAATATAGGTGAAACAATGCAGGAAGCAGTTGGCAGTTATTGAAGGTTAAATGTGTTTGAGTCGTAAGGTATTTCAACGCGCGGTGAAGAGCAAACAAGCTCCGCTCCGCGCTGACTCAAGTCGTGAAATGATCCTTGAATTCCAGCATGGTCTGTCCTCCGCCTTACCGTGAAAATTGTACCCGCGAACATAGACCTTCGCAAGGAATAAGCAAGGTAATTGCCGGCTGATTACACGGCTTCGCCGTTGCCCAGTTCTGTCCCCAGCTGGCCGCAGGCGGCACTGATATCCGTGCCGCGGCTGTGGCGGACCGTCACCGGAATGCCGCTGTCTTTGAGCAGTGTGGCGAACTCGTTGACTCGTGACTCCGGGGACGGTTGGTATTCCCGCGCGGCGGGAACGGGATTGTAGGCGATCAGGTTGACGTGCAGCGGCAGCGGCTGCAGGCGGGCGGGTTCGGGTGCTTCGTTGGCTTCGCGTACCAGCTCGTTTTCCTCGTCCAGCCCGGCCAGCCGCGCGAACCGGGCCAGCCGCCGCGCATCGCGCTCGCGATCGTTCAGCCCGTCCATCAGGGCGTACTCGAGCGTGATCTTGCCGCCGTTGATCAGGCGGTAGAAATGCAGGACCTCGGCCAGGCGCTCGGGATCGGCCTCGGCGCGCGGCATGTGCCGCTGGCGCTTCTCCGCCGTGGTGAAGTGCAGGCTGAGCGCCAGATTGACGCGCGGAAACTCACGAGCCAAGGTGACCAGCGGCTTGACCAGGCCGACGGTGCTGACGGTGATCCGGCGCGGCGACCAGTCGCGTCCCTCCGCGGCGGTCAGCATCTCGACCACGCGCCGCACCGCGCCCAGGTTCAACAGCGGCTCGCCCATGCCCATCAGGACCAGCCGGTCCACCGCTGCGCCGTGGTGCGCCTCGGCCAGGTACAGCTGAGCCAGGATCATCCCGGCGCTGAGTTGCTCGCGCAGGCCCAGCCGGCCCGTCTGGCAGAAGCCGCAGCCCAGGCTGCAGCCGCTCTGGCTGCTGACACAGACGGCGCTGCCGTAGTTGAAGCCCGGCATCAGGACGGCTTCCACAGGCGCTCCGGCGGGCGTCAGCCAACCGAACTTGACGCTGCCGTCGCGGCTGACTTGGGTGGCTTTGAGCAACAAGGGCCAAGTGGTGAACTGCTCGGCCAGCGCGGTGCGCAAGGCTGCCGGCAGGTCGGTCATTGCCGCCGGGTCGATCACTCCGCGGCGGTGCAGCCAGTGGTAGACCTGCTTGGCCCGGTAAGCGGGTTGCCCGGCCTGCTTGAGCGCCGCGCCCAACTGCTCCAGGGTCAGGTCCAGCAGGATCGGCCTGACCGTGTTCTCTACCACAGGTTGGGGTTTTCCGGCAGCGGAAATTCCAGGTCGAGGATCTCGCCGGCCTGCTTGAGGAACGCGGCCTGGCGAGCTTGGACGGCGCGACGAATATTGTTTTGATGGCTGCCCGTCGTTTCCACCGCATTAACGCCGCGAACGTCGATCATCTTGGGATCGTTCAGGACGCCCTTGTTGAACAGCTCGTTGGCCACCTCGCGGTAGTATTCATTCAACACCCGGATCGCCTCGGCCAGTTTGAGTGCTTCCGGACTGCCTTCCTCCTGACGCTCCAGCATCGAATTGAGCAGCAGCAGTTGCAAGGAGAACATCGTCCGGTCGAAGGGCCGCGTCCGGCCGACCTTGTACAGGAAAAACATCAGATCGCCGACCTGCTCCTTGTCCTTGGGCCAGCTGAGATATTCGGGAGCGGCCTGGATGATCAGACTGATCGAGGCCGGATCGTAGTGGCCGAAGAAATTCCATTGGTCGATGTACTTGGGCTCGGTCTCGGTACCCAGCAGCTTGACGTTTTGGATGTCCGACGGCCAGGTCGGCAGCGGCGGCGGGTAGAAGAAAAAGCCCTCGGATTTGTCGTCGCCCGCCTTGATTTCGCGCATGACCAGGGCGAAATCGTCCGGCGAATGAAGCAGATCCGTATAGCGTGCCGTCAGGGTGGCGTGATAGTAGTTGATAAAGAAGTTATCGGGGTAGTACTTCTCCGCTTTGGTCAGCAGGTCGTGAACGTCGTTCATTCGTTCGGCGATCACGATGTCCTGGGCCAACTGCGAGCGCAGCCAGTCATGGCATTTGTGCGGCTCGGTCATGATGTGGACCTTCAGCAAGTAGAAACTGGCCTCGTCCGGCCACATCTCGATGGCTTGGTCCATCAGGGCCAGGGCCTCGGGTTCGGCGTCGTTGTATACGTCTTCACCGATCTGGCGCTTGCGCGGTTTCAGGTAGTACGCGTACGAGGCCACGTTCAGGGGATTCTCGGGCTGCTCGCGGATCGCGTCGATGAACAACTGCTCGATGTTCGGATTGACCAGGAAGATGCTGGTGTCGATCTCCTCGGAAACCGCCGTGCGCTGGTCGCTGCCGCGCTTGCGCGTGGCCGGATCGTCGCTGGCCAGCATTTTCTGCGCTTCGAGGTAACGGTCCTTAATCACGAAGTAGGCCGTTTCCACCAGGAACCAGGCTTGCTTTACCGATTCATGGACATCCTGGTAAGGACGCTCTTCAATCGGGATCGGATACTGGGAGCGGCCGAAGACTTCCGGCGCGATCTCCGTACCGGTGGTGGCTGCGGTGTTCTGTGTCTCGGCTCCTGTATCGGTGGTTTCGTCCGGGGCCGGGCAGCCGCCCAGTAAAAGCAGTGCAAACGCCAAGGCCATCAACATGGTCAGTCTGAGTTTCATTTTGTTATCCGCCACATGGATTCAAGCCCGTAAGTATAGCCGGTGCGGGCTGATTTAACGACGGGCCGGCGGTAAGGAGCGTTCGAAGTACCGCCACCAGTTGGCGCCCATGAAGCCGGCGACCTCCCCCGCAGTCCAGCCGGCGCGGTCCAGTCCGTCGGCCAGCCGCGCCAGGTCGGTGATGCGGTCGATGCCCAGCGGCGTGTTTTCCGGCGTTAGCCCGCCGTCCAGGTCGGCGCCGATCCCGACGTGCTCCTTGCCGGTAATCTGCGCGAAATGCTCCGCGTGCCGGATGACCTGGCTGACCGGCGGCAGCGGGTGGCCGCGCTTCCAGCCGCGCAAGACCAGTGGCGCCAGCAGGTTCAACCCGATCACGCCCCCGCGCCGCGCGATCGCTTGGGCCTGGTCGTCGCGCAGGTTGCGTTCGATCTGGCAGATGGCCTGGGCGTTGGTGTGGCCGGAGCAGACGGGTCCGCGGTACAGTTCCAGCGCTTCCTCGATCCCCAGTTCGCTCAGGTGCGAAAGGTCGAGCACCATCCCCAGCTCATCCATCACGGACAAGAGCTCGCGGCCCGCGGCCTTCAGGCCGCGCTGGTCGGCGAAGCAACCGCTGGCGAAGTGGTTGACGCCGTTCCAGGTCAGGCTGGCCATGCGCACGCCGCGCTCGAACCAGGTGCGCATCTCACCCGCGTTGTCCAGCAGGTCGCACCCCTCGATCAATAAAATGATGCCGATCGGATAACCGCGCCGGCCCTCGACTTCGACAATATCCGCCTGGGCCAGCCGCGCCAGGTCGGACTGGTCGCGGATCAGCCACAGTTCCCGCTCATATTGCTCGAACCACTCCAGGTACATCTCGTATTCGCAGTGCAGCTTGTAACGGCGCGTGAACTCCTGCTGGCGCGGCTCGGTGAACAGCGTGGAGCAGATCAGCCTCACCCCGGCGGCTTGCAGCCAGGGCAGGGTGATCATGCAGACCACCTCGCCGGGATCGACCAGGCCGCGGTTGTATTCCAGGCAGTGGAAGGCCAGGTCCTGGTGTGTGTCGACGATGAACGGCTGTGGCGGCAGAGCCATCAGCGCGGATTGTAGCAGGCCGGTGGGGGAATTGGGCGTAAGACCGCCGCGGATCCGGGCGTAGCCCTCACAGAACCAGGGGCCGAAGCCCCCGGCTCTGTGAGAGCTAGCCAGTTCAAGGTGCTACTCGGGATCGCCGGTGGAATCCACCGGTGTCCCCAGGAAATCATGCCGGTCGGGCCGGTTCGTGCCGTTGACGACGATCTCCGCCAGCTCCGGTACGAAGTCCCAGCCGTCCAGAACCGGCGTCAGGATGTAGATGCCCGTGGGCAGGTCCTCCAGCAGGTAGCAGCCGTGCTCGTCGGTTTCCGCGGTGTAGACCGTAGCCGGATCACCGACCAGTTGGGCGGCCATGGTCACGCCGGCCAGCGGGACGATCTCCGGCGTTGCGGAATCGTCGCTGAAGGTGAAGGCGAAACCGCCGACGCGATGGAACGACCACTCCAGCATCGCGTTGAAGTGGATCTCCTCGATCCGCTGTTCGGTCAGATCGACCAGGTGGTACGCCGGCGCGAACACCAGGTCCTCATGCTGGGCCGCCACGATGTACTGGCCCGGCGGCAGGTCGCCGAAGTAGAAACTGCCGTCCTCGTTGGTCCGGCGCACCAACAGCTCGCCGCCGCCGACCAGGCCGACGCGGATACCCGGCACGGGCTCGCCGCCGACCGTCGTGATCTCGCCGTGGATCACGCACGGATCGTCGCCGCCGCCGGCGAATCCGGAGTCGATGTTGCTCCAGGTGCTTTCGCCCGCGGCGTTCACGCTGCGCACGCGGTAATAGCAGAGCAGGTAGTCCGGCATCGGCGCGTCCACATAATGCGTCTCCGTTGTCGTATCGATCAGGTGCCATTCCGTGTGCGGGCCCCAGGCCGCGCGGCGGAAGATCTCGTACTTAGTGGCCGCGTTGCCGCCGATCCAATCCAGTCCGATCTTCTCGGCAAGTTGGCCGTCGGTGGCGACTAGGTGGTGCGGCACGCCGGGATGCGTGCCGGGATCGGCTGCACCGGTGATGACGATGCTGCGGCTGTGCACCGCCGAGTTGCCCGGCGGCAGCACGATCATGAAGTACATGTTGCCCAGATGCGTCACCAGCTGGTTGTCGATCTCATAGAGGTCCAGTTCGCACTCGGGGAGACTCACCGGGCCGAACCAGCGCCAGTTGGCGTCGGTGTAGTCGGCGATGCCGACGAAATAGCCTTCGCCCAGGCCGCCCGGAATACACTCGATATTCAGGGACAGGGGGCGCTGGCCGCTCAGTCCGCTGATGCGGTACATCGCGTAGGACAGCACGTTGGGCGCTTCCAGGTCACCGCCCGGATCGTAGTCCGGGTAGTTCTCCAGCACGACCGTGTTGCCGTCGACATAGCCGCCATCCATCTGAATGTAGTCTTTGCCGAGGACGCCCGTGAAGTCATACTCCGTCGAGTCCGACACGTCGCGTTCGGCGTCCGTGTCCTGCGGAATCTCCGGCAGTTCGTTCCAGCTGCTGTTGGTCTCGTCCGCCAGCGCAGCCAAGACCGGATCGGTGGCCAGGGCGCTGTCGGAGACCAACGTTCCGCCGCCGCCGCATGATCCACCGACCATCACGATGAAAAGGATGCCAAGCAGACACAGTATCGTACGATTACCCATCGTAGAATTTCCTCCTGGGTGGGATTACCCTAGCGCTCACAGATGGCCGTAAGAGGCTGCGGGATTAGTGAAAGTTTCACTATTTAGCGGAGTCGATTATTAAAGGCAGGTTACCGCCGGCCCCGATAGCGGCGGACAGGCGAATGGAAATTAAGGTGTGAGTTCCACAGGCGCCGAAGCCGGAAATCGTCTTGAACAAACTCAATTGAGACTATGTCGCATTTAGAAGTTTCGCCCCCGATCTCGGGTATTAAGGCGGACCAAACAAACTACTTAGAAGGATAGGGAACTCACGTGATGAAACTGAACATTTCTCTCATGACGTTGGTGGTTACGGCGGCGTTGTTCGTGTACGGCACGGCGCTGGCCTGTGAGACCTGCGGTTGCCAGGACAAGACCGAGCCGGCCAAGGCCGCCTGCGAGAACTGTCCCAACGCGGACGACTGCGCTTGTAAGGACGGCGAGTCCCAGGCCGGGTGCGCGGACTGCCCGATGGCCGGTGCCTGTGCCGATTGCCCGATGGCCGCCGCTGAGGGCTGCTCGATTGCCAATGGCGAGTACCGTGCCGCGGAAAATCTGCCCGACTGGCACATCAAGTCGCCGGCTGATCTCAAGGTCAGCATGGCGCAGATCGAGGCTTTCGACCTAGCCTATCTGCCTGGTCGTTACAGCGATGATATGCAGGCTCAGTATGACGAACTGATGAATGCCGCCGGTGCGCAGGGTCTGGTCAACGAGACCACGCATGTGGGCGCTTATCTGCCCGGCGTGCAGTACACCGAGCCGACGGAGGAGTCCGTGATCAATCCGGCGATCTGGGTGGTCGACGGTACCGAGGTCGAGGCCCCGGTGATGGTCGAGACGATCCCGGGCGGCAATTACATGGTCGTGCAGCACTGGGGCGATTACAACACGGTCGGTGCTACGTATATGCGGACGATCGAGTGGGCCGCGAAGAGCAACATCACCTTCGGCGACGGCCCGTCCTTCGTGCTGAATACACCCCACGCCGCTGATGCCCCGATGGAGACCTGGCTGACCGAGATCTACCTGCCGTTCAACCACGGCGCTTCCGCCACGGCGGACGCCGGGCATGACGACAACATGGGTTAAGCCAAGTGCGGCTGCAAGGCCGGTATAAATCAGATGAAGATTCGGGCTGCTTCGGCGGCCCGTTTTTTTGCACCCAACTTACCCCTGGATAGAATGAGGGGCGAAGCCTGGCTCCGCCCCTCGTTTTCTCGCTTAGGCTTAAGCTTAACGCTTACGCTCTTTCCCGGCTACAGACTCGCTTTGCTGAGGTCGGCGTAGCTGTTCATGATCGCGCCCCATTCCATCAGCTGCTTGCGGCGGGCGGCGGCATCCTCGTTTAAGCCCAACGGGCGGCCGCGGCCGTCCAGCACCAGGCCGACCACGCCGCCGTTCATCCGCCTGGTCAGCGGCTTGCCGTTACCGTCGCCGACGTTGAAGGCGCGCGTCGGGTTGGCCTCGACCATCGCCTCCTCGCCGACCTTCAGGTTCGGGAATAGCTTCAGCTCGCCGTACTTCAGCGTGCCGCTTTCGGTCTTGCCGTCCGGGAAAGTGATGTTGTACTCGCAGACCGGGTCGCCGAAGCGGCGCGCCTGGCCGGCCGGCGCCAGCACACTGCCCAGGTAGATCATGCAGTCGCGGTCGAAGACCTGCTCGGCGGCGTCGGCATCGACCTGCGCCAGCACGCCCAGATGCGGCATCATGAAGATCGAGTCCACCCCCAGCGCGGTGAAGCCCTCGGGCAGGAAGGCGTCGATCAGCATGTGCATGCTCTGGTTGCGCCGCGGGGCGTGGCTCAGCACGCCGCCACTGCCGACCAACAGGTTGAGTTCCATCATCTTGATGAACGTGCCGCCGGAATCGTCCTCGGCGAAGGCTTCGTCAAGGCTCTTGACGCGCTGCACGCCCTTGAGGCCGGTGGCCAGCAGCTTGTGCTGTTCGAAGGCCAGGCGTAGCGCCTCGCGGGCCAGCGCTTGTTCGATTACCAGGCTGGCCAGCGACTGCGGGATCGTCGTCGGGCGGATCATCTTGTTTTTGATCTGGTCGCGCAGGAACTCCTCGTCCACGTCGAAGGGCACCCAGCGCATCACGTTTTCCCAGCCCGCCTCGGCCATCACGTTGCTGACCGAGTAGCTCATGCCCAGGTTGGCGGACACACTGCGGTTGAACAGGCGCTCGTCGTGGACATCGAAGCTGGAGAACACGTCCGTGGTGGCGCCGCCGATATCGACGCCGATCACGTTCATCTGGTTGACCTCGGCGATCGTCGCGATGATATATCCCATCGCCGCCGGGGTCGGCATCACCGGCGCGTCGACCCACTTGAGCAGTTTGTCGTAGCCCGGCGCCTGCGCCATCACGTGTTCCTCGAACAGGTCCTGGATCTTGGCCCGCGCCGGCGCGAGGTTCTCGTGCTCGAGCGTCGGGCGGATATTGGCGACCTCGGAATAGGCGACCTTGCTCTCGTAGCCGCCACCGGCGCTTCTGATCGGCTCGCCGTCCTTGTCGCGTTGGGACAGGGCGATCGTCACGGCCTCGCTGGCGTACTTATTGCCGGAGTAGATCAGCGGCAGCTGGTAGCTGTGGCCCAGGCGCGGCTTGGGATCCGCCGCGGCGATCAACTCGGCCATCTCGGCGACCTTCTTGTTCAGCGCGGCCTCGTCACTGTCGATACCGCCGGCCAAGAGGATCATGTCGGGGCGCAGCCGGCGGATGCGCTCGATGCGCTCGTGAGGCAGGCGTCCGTCGTTGATCGCCAGCACGTCCATTACGATCGCGCCGCCGCCCAGCGCCGCGCGCTCGGCACTCTCCGCCGTCATTGTCTTGACCAGGCCGGCCACCATCATCTGCAGGCCGCCACCGGCGGAACTGGTCGAGATGTAAATGTCCACGCCGTTTTCGCCCTGGGTCGGCGTGATAAACGGCAGCTTGGTCGGGTCGCGCTGGGGATCGTTGACCGCGTCCCAGTCGATGATCTGGCGGCCGCTGAGCTCTTCCAGTTCCTGCACGGCGTTCAAGACGCCCTTGGTCACGTCCTCGAACGGGGCTTCCACCGTCGTCGGGGCTTCGCCGCGGAAGGTCTGGCGATAGCCTTCCTGCTTGCGCTCGATCATGATCGCCTTGGTCGTGGTGGAACCGCAGTCCGTCGCCACGATCACATCCAGCTTGCGTCCGGCCACCGGTGACTTCTGCTTGTCGGCCTGGGCCGCCACGGCTTTCTCTTGCTTCGACATTAATCCTTGTCCTCTTTGTTCGCGGTTGTGTGGTTTGTTTCCTGCCTAGATGCAGCGCCTGGATCGGGTTCCTCCGCCTGACCCGTTTCAGGCAAACTCTTATTATAGTCGCTGGCCGCCAGCTCTTCGAGTTGCTGCACGAAATATTCGATGCTGTAACGCCGCTCCAGGGCGCGGGCGAGCTTGGGAAAATCGGCGGGGGGGATGTGCATGCCGAAGCGGTTGAGCACGGCGTTAAACATCGGGTGCGTCATGTCGAACAGCGGCTGGCTGAACACCATCAGTTGGCTGCCGATGAAGTTCAGGTTGCGGTGGCTTTCCACCCAGAGGATCGCCGCCGAGGTCATTTTCTTCTCGTGGATCCGCTCGGCCACCTTGCGCAGGATCGCCTTATCCTCGTCACTGAGGCTGTCTTCGTCGTACTTGTCGACCGCGAAGGCGTGGCGCCACCAGGCTCTCAGCCCGCGCGGCATTTCCTGATCTTGGTCCTTGTTGTCTGGCATCGGCTCTATTCTAACGTAACCACGCACCCCGGCGGTTTTGCAGTACAATCGTAGCTGGGAAAGAGCGGAAGTCAGGAGGCAAAGCTGTATGCAACGGCGCAGTGAAACATGGGATTCGTTGTGGGCGCAGTTGTTGCGGATCGATTTTTTCGCCGGCAAGTGGGAGATGTACCGCAAAGTCGCCGATTCCCGGGCGGAGTGGCTGGAGAAAACGTTCCAGCTGGATAAGCAAAAGCCGGTGCTCAGTTGCGCCTGCGGCGAGGGAGGGATCGAACTGGCCCTGGCCCGTCGCGGTTTCAACGTGACGGGAATCGACATCTGTCCTGCGTTTATCCACTTCGCGCGCGAGCAGGCCAGCACCGAGCAGTTGGCTTCGGCGTCATTCCTGACCGCCGACCTGCGCGGGGCCAACCCCCTGCCCGATGGCTTCGGCGCCGTGTTCTGCTTCGATACGCTCGGCCTGCTGTCGGACGAGGAAGAGCAGAAACTGGTCCGGAAAATGGCCAGCGCCCTGCTGCCGGGGGGATTGCTGCTGGTCGATTGCCCGTTGCGTGAAGCCCAAGCGCCGGCCCGGACCTGGTGGGAGCAGAACGACGGTTATGTGCTGATGGATACCCGCTGGGACAAGGACGCGGGCGTTCAGTATATCGACCCCATTTATATTACTGCCGCAGGCGAGTTCGTCGAATTGCGCGATCCCTACGACCAGACCCGCGAAGAGCACACCGGAGTGATCCGCTATCTATATACGCAGCAGGAACTGGCGCGGATCATGCAACCGGCGGGACTGCACGCGCAGGCCGTGCCGCACCAACGCAAGGGCTATTTCATGCTCGCCGCCCGGCGGGGCGGTCCCGTTTCGCAGATCTAGCCGGCGACGCTGAAACACCAGTCCAATCGGCCGGGTATCATCACCGGTGGCTGAAGTATAATTGTTGAACACTTTCTGCGAATATTAAGTATTAACCGCGAGGGAGGCTCAGATGGCTAAGATCAGGCTGGGAATCAACGGCTTCGGCAGAATCGGACGGCAAGTGGCGCGGATCGCCTCGTCAAGCGACGAGATCGATCTCGTCGCCTTCAACGACCTCTGCGATGCCAAGACCAATGCGCACCTGTTTAAGTACGACAGCACCTACGGTCGATTTAACGGGACGATCGAGCTCAAGGGTGACGAGTTCATCATCAACGGCGATGCGGTCAAGCTGCTTTCCATCAAGGACCCCGCGGAACTGCCCTGGGGCGACCTGGGCGTCGATTTCGTCCTGGAAAGCACCGGCGTGTTCAGGACGGTCGAAACCTGCAACAAGCACCTGGAAGCGGGCGCCAAGCAGGTGTTGCTGTCCGCGCCGGCGAAAGGGGAGATGCCCACGTACGTCATGGGCGTCAACCACCTGAACTGGGCCGCCGACGGCAAGCCCAAGATCATCAGCAACGCCAGCTGTACGACGAACTGCCTGGCCCCGGTGGCCAAGGTGCTTAACGACAACTACACGATCAAGCGCGGGCTGATGAACACGATCCATGCCTACACAAATGACCAGCGGATCCTGGACCAGCTGCACAGCGACCTGCGCCGGGCCCGGAGCGCCGCGGTCAACATCATTCCGACGACGACCGGTGCCGCCAAGGCGGTGGGTCTGGTGATTCCGGACCTGAAGGGCAAGGTGGACGGGTTCGCGACGCGCGTGCCGACGGTGACCGGCAGTATGGTGGATCTGACGGTGGAGGTGGAGAAGCCGACCACCGCCGAGGATATCAATGCCAAGCTGCGCGCGGCGGCCAACGGCGAGCTGAAGGGCATCCTGTATGCCACCGACGATCCGATCGTGAGTACGGACATCGTCGGCGACAGCCACTCCAGCATCGCTGACCTGGATATGACCAAGGTGATCGACGGCACCTTCATCAAGACGATCAGTTGGTACGACAACGAGTGGGGCTATTCCAGCCGTTGCGTGGACTTCTTCAAGTTCCTCGCCGGACAGGAGTAGCACTACGCGACGGATTAACTTGACCGGGCTGATTGCCCCGGCAGCCTGCCATGCCTAAAGCACTGATCACGGGCAGCGGAATGGTGGCCTGTGCCTTGCAAGCGCAGGCATCGGCGCACGGGTATGCGGCCGTGTTGCTGCCGCGGTCGCGGCTGGACGTTACCGATGCGGATGGAGTGCGTGAGCTGATCGCCGCGGAGCAGCCGGAGTTGGTTCTGCATACCGCGGCGCTGACCAGGGTCAATTACTGCCAGGAGCATCCCGACGAGGCTTACGCGGTGAACCGCGACGGAACCGCCAATGTGGTCGCCGCCGCGCGGTTGAGCGGTGCGGCGCTGGTCTATTTCTCCACGGATTATGTATTCAACGGGGACAACGACCGGCCGTGGCTGGAGTCCGATCCGCCGGCGCCTTTGAATACCTATGGCGCCAGCAAGTTGGCCGGAGAGCAGCACGTCGTGGAGTATGAGCGCGGTTACATCGTGCGGACCAGCGGCGTGTTCGGATCACGGGCGCCGGAACCGGAACGCAACTTCTTCCAGGCGATCGCCGCCAGGCTACGGGCTGACGAAACCGCAAGCATTGATGTCGTATGCGACCAGTTCACCGCGATCACCTACGCGCAACATTTAGCGGAAATGGTCTATGCCGTTCTGGCCTCGCCACCCGCCCGTTGCCTGCACCTTACATCCGCCGGCAGTGACCACTGGGCCGGCTGGGCTCACCTGGCCGCCGGTATCCTGGGCGCCGATCCCGCGCGGATTCGCGACATCGCCACGCCGCTGCCGGAATCCACGCCGCGCCCGCGAAACAGCGTGTTGGGTTCTGCATACAAAGGGATGGAACAGCTGATTGCCGCGCATCCGGCTCGGCAGGGACTGGCCGACTACCTGGCACCGGTCCCCTAACTGGTACCCTTAATTTTAAGGTTACCTGGTTACCTGAAACTGGGCCTAACCGGGGTAGAATTCTAGTGAGGGAAGTGCTGAGCTAAGGGGAGACCCGCGGCCGGCGCGTATCCTGGCGTTAACAACGGGCGCGCAGAATAATCACATGCAGAATACTGCATGCCAAGGCGGGAGTTGCCGAACATCGCGGAATACGCTGATGAGCAATCAACAGACAGGCGGACGGCGATTGGGAAACCGGTCTTCCTTGACAGTATTCCCATTACGTTCGATAATTACCCCTTATTACATAACGAGGTTTGCCTCAACGGAGGGTCTGATGTCACGCACGCACAACTTGCTGCTGTGGGCAGCTGCGCTGAGTTTGGCGCTATTCTTGACGGGTTGTGGAGGTGGAGGCGATGACGAGCTAACCACAACCGGACGCGATAATCCGCTCCCCGAGCAGCTGGTTCCGGAAATCCAGGTGCAGGTGGTGGATCACCTTTATCGTGTAAACGGTTTGACGGACGATGTGCTCGACAACGATCCGATCTTCTCGATCATCAGTTCAGCCACATCCAGCTTGGATATTGCCGTAACCCGCATCAACCGGCAGGAAGTAGTGGAAGCGCTCCTCAACGAAGCGAATTCCGGAACGCAGATCCGCATTGTGACGGAGAGGGCGTATTACGAGGATCCGAGCTATACGCCGTTCTACAGCCAGCTCGAGGATATTACGCGGAACAGCGGCAACATTGATATCCAGACCGATGATGATGACCTGCCGCGCGTGATGCACTCCCGTTTCCTGATCATCGACAACGCGCGGGTGGTGACTGGCTCGTACAACTGGGAAACGGTCAATTGCGAGAAGACGTTCGGTGATGTGATCACGATCCTGAACACTTCCGTAGCTGCCGCTTTCGCCAATCAGTTCAACCAGATGTTTGTCGAAGGCAATTTTGGCGTCAACAAGCGGAACGATACGCAGCACGATTTCCGCGTCGGCGCGGGCAATGGCCATCTGGAAGTCTATTTCGGACCGACGGACCAGCCGCGTGAGTTGATTCTTGACGAGATCAACCAGAGTGCGACCGTGATCACGGCGATCCAGCAGTTCAAGGATGTCAGCCTGGCCAACAGCCTGTTGGGTTGGGCCCAGTCCAGCGCCAACCACCAGCTGGTGGCGTTGATCAACAACTTCGGAGCGCTGGGCGACGCGGCTGACAATGCTGTTTACGATGCCCTGCTTTCGATCGTAGATGGCAGTGATTGGGACGGCGGTGCGGTGTATATCAATGACAACATCGACTTCACCGGAACCTTCAACGGCTACAACATCATGAACCACAAACTGATGTTCTGCGACCACGCTTATTCCGACCTGACGCCGGCGATGATTTTCACAACGGGCAACTACTCGGAGCTCGGTTTGACCCAGAACGATGAGGTGATGCTCGTGTTCCGCCAGGCTCCGTTGGTGAACAAGTACTGGCGCGGCATCTCCCCGACCACCACGCTGCCGCCCGATTCGATTGAGAAGCCCGGTGACTACCAGGAGTTTGACCAGCTGTTTGCGATGTGGCCGTACTTGTCTTCGGCGAATGCCGAGTTGTTCCGCGGGTTCGGGGATGTGCCGTGCGGCATCGTCTATGGTGAGGCTGACAATTACCGGCCGACCGTGACGATCACCACCGATTCCAACGAACTGGAAGACGTCAACATCGACCTGACCTTCGAGGTTGAGGGCACGCTGTTCTTTGACGGCACAGCCTACGGTCCGCTCGTACCCGCTTTCGAAGATGACATTTTCGAAGAGAGCGAGTTGATTAATCCCGACCATCGGTACATGCTGATCGTTCCGGCCGGCGAAGTGCTGCTGCGGACGATCGTAACTGGCGCTGACGGTGAATACACAGCCCTGTTCCAGCCGGATGAAGTGATCTTCGATATCGGTCCGGGCGGTGTCAGGCGCCAGGATGTCAAGATTAACCAGGCCTCAACAGAAAGCGCCGACACAGGCAGTGCGTAATCGCAGATTAGACATTTAAGGAGCGGTTGAGAGAGCTCGCATTGTAGTCTTGAAAAGGAATGGCGATATGAAAATCAGAAATTTGGGATGGTTACTTCTCTTCGTGATGCTGGCAACGATGGTTCTGTTCGCCAGTTGTGGCGGAGGTGATGATGACGTCACCACATTTGACGGCCTGGATGAGGGCGATGATCGCGATGGTGGCGACGAGAGTGATGCCAATCCGATCGGCGTCCCGATTGGCGCCTTCACCGTAGCGGGAGGCTTCGGCGACCTGCGCGGCGTGGCGGTTTCTCAGGAATACGTCTATGTCGCCGACAGCACGACGCTGTACGCCTTCGATAAGAACGGCAACTTCGTCAATGCCGTCGCTGCGCCGGCGACGATCCAGGCGGTGGCGGTCTTCCCGCCGGCGACCGAAATGGACCTGCCCGTGGAGGAAGGTTACTTCTACGGCGGGTTCCCGGTCATCGCACACGATCCGATTGGCGGTGTCGGCTATCTTCGGATCTACGGTCCGAACCTGGATACCATGACCACCCGTGAGGATATCTCGCATCCCGATGCCCCGAAATACATCACCTTGCCGGCCGGCCAGGTGATTCCGCCATTGTCATCCGGCTGCTGGGCACAGGTAAACAATGTTTATGACATGGACATCGACCGGTTCGGCTCGATCCTGGTGACGGTCGACCTAGATGTCGTCTGTACCGATCCCGTGCCGGACTTCCCGCGTTCACTGCAGATCTTGAACCGGTTTAATAATTTCGAGATCGAATACGCCGGACCGCGCTACTGCGATCCGATTGAGTTCCCGGTGCCGGAGGCACTGCCTTGCTTCCATCGGGCGCACGGCTGGGCCAATGGTGACATGGGTACGCTGGGTATCGACACATACTTCCCGCTCAATCGCACCGATGTGCGTTACACCTGGTACACCGGGCACTTCAACCTGCTGCGTGACTTCGTGGGCGTGACCTGGGTTGAGCTGGATCCGTTCACCGATCCGCCGTCATACACAACCGGCGCGCCGATCAGCAATTCCTTCGGTTACACACGGGTTATCGGCGAAACGGTCGGTAATGCGCCTGGGTCATTCAACCAGAACCCGCCTTACAATCCGGATGGCGGCCTGGAGGACCAGGACCTGACCAACGGTGGTCCGTCCGGCATGGGCGCCGATCCGTTGTCCGACGAGATCTTCATCTGCGATCCGGGTAACCGTCGCGTCCAGGTCTTCGCTGCGGACACCGGCGCGTTCGTCCGTCAGATCGGCACGGGAGCCCGCGGTCGTTCCGGCAGCTCCTTCCTGGCTCCGTCCGAAGTGGCGGTCGACCTGGAAGGCAATATCTACGTTTGCGACGTGTCCGATCTGCGTGTGATCCGCGCCAGCTATCCGGACCGTTCTTACGGAAACATCGGCGGTACGGTGCGTAACCAGCAGCTGAACACGCCGCTGGTCAACGCCACGGTTTCGCTGGGTAACGAGCTAGGTACGCTGGCCCTGCGTGGCACCAACATCAATGGTGACTACCTGATCCAGAACATCCTGGTGGGCACGTACTTCATGAATGCCACCAAGTTCGGATTCGACTCGGATACAACCACGGTCCAGGTCCTCTCGGACGAGACCGTCCGCGTGGACTTCAACCTGAATCCGAACCTGCCGGCGACGGTGGGTGCCTATACCGGTTATATCATCGATGCGGACACCAACCTGTTCCTGGGCGATGTGACGGTGCAGATCGTGGGAACAAGCATGGAAACCCAAACCGACGATATCGGCCGGTTCCAGCTGAACAGCATCCTGCCGGGCACTTATCAGGTCGTGTTCTCACGCGAGGATTACGTGACGCAGACGCGCGATGTCGAGATCTTCGCCGGCCAGACGACCGACGACCCGCTGATCCAGTTGGCGCCGCTGCCAGACTAATCGCCTTTTCGACTACAATAAAGCCCCGGACCATGTCCGGGGCTTTTTGCTAGCGGAGGAACTTGAGGGAGAATACCAGCATGGAATTACTCGATATCAAACGTAGCGTCGTCGTGGTCATCGACCTGCAGGGCAAGCTGATGGACATGATCCACCGCCCGCCCCTGGTCATCGCCGCCACCAACCGCCTGATGCAGCTAGCCGACAATTTCAAGGTGCCGGTCGTGCTGACGGAGCAATACCCGCAGGGCCTGGGCGTGACCCACCCCGAGGTGCGCAGCGTGTTCGACGGGTTGAGCACGACCACGCGGTATGTGGAGAAACTCAGCTTCGGCTGCTGCGGTGAGCCCAAGTTCAACGAAGCGCTGGCTGAAGTGCTGCCGGGCGTACCGCCCACCGAGCGCCAGGTCGTGATCGCCGGCATCGAGGCCCAGGTCTGCGTGATGCAGACCGTGATCGAGCTGCTGCGCCGCGGCGAACAGGCGCATGTCTGCTGGGAGTGCGTCAGTGGCCGGGGCCAGGAGTACGTCAAGCACGCGATCCGGCGGATGTACCAGGCCGGCGCGGTAATTACCAATCACGAGTCGGTCTGCTTCGAATGGTGTCGCGACAGCCAGCACGAGGGCTTCCGCGGCATGAACCGCATTCTGCGCGAGGGGCAGCTCAACTAGCCGCGCTCAGCGGCCGAGCCAGCCATGTCAGACATGCGGATCAACCGCGCCTTGGCCGCCGCGGGAGTGGCCAGCCGCCGGACGGCGGAGGAATACATTCGCGCCGGGCGCGTGCGGCTGAACGGCGCGGTTGTCAGCGATCTGGCGACCCGGGTCGATCCGCGGCGCGATGAACTGATGCTGGATGGCCGCGTGGTGAAAATCTCCCTGGACTACGTCTATTTCATCTACAACAAGCCGCGCGGCCAGGTCAGCACGATGACCGATGAGCGCGGGCGGCCCTGCGTCGGCGACGTCTGCCGCGATCTGCCGGGCCAGCCGCGGCTGGTGGGCCGCCTGGACCGCGCCAGCGAGGGGCTGATGCTGCTGACCACCGACGGCGAGTTGGCCAACCGGCTGACCCATCCGCGTTACGGCGTGAAGAAGGCCTACCAGGTCGCCGTGCAGCCCGTCCTGACCACCGCCGCCGCCGGCCGGCTGGTGCAGGGGGTTGAACTCGAGGACGGGCCCGCGGCCTTGGAGTCTATCACGCTGCTGGAAGCCAGCCGCCAGGGCTCGCTGGTGGAGGTCGTGATCAGCGAGGGGCGCAACCGGCTGATCCGGCGGTGCTTCGCGGCCATTCATTACGAAGTACGCAAGCTCAAGCGCGTGCGGTTGGGCACGCTGCAGCTGGGGCGGCTGAAAACTGGGCAGACCCGGCCACTCAACGGCCGGGAGGTCGCCGATCTCAAACAGCTGGTCAAACTGTAGCCGCCACTATCCCCCAAAAATAAACCCCGGGCTCCGGACCCAGGGTTGGCGTTGTGGTCGACCAAACCACATACGCAGTTTTGGCGAGTGGCTCCCGCCATACACTAGGACGTCATTGGGTAACGATGGTTACAGCCCGCGCAGCAAAGCCGCCAAATCAGAGATCCTCGTCGTCCTCGCCCGTATACCAGCCGCTGCTGCCGGCGCCGGCCTGGCCGGGATCAAGCCCGTAGCGGATCCGCTCGCGGTTGCCCTCATTGTAGGAATGGCGGCCGGTCAAATGGTCGGCGACGCCGGTCAGGATATCCAGGCCTGCATGGATGGCGTTGGCCAGATCGTCAACAATCTCGATATCGTCGCCGACCGGCTCGCCGCGGTCGCGCAGATAACGCCGCCGGGTCAGTTCGGCGGCCACGACGGTAGCCCCGGTGGCCAGCAGCAGGCCGATTCCGGCCCCCAGCCAGAACCAGGGCACCGGATTGCCGGCTGACCGGCGCGATTGCCCTTTAATCTCCTCGTGTTCCATCACTAAAATTATACAACCAACCGATAACGCAAAGCGGTGCTCTGCTATGATTAATTGCGCCGAAATGAGGAGGAAACTGCATGGGTAAACGGCTCGGAGTCATTGGGTTTGGCACGATGGGCAGCGAGATCGCGCTATTGGGCGCCTGCGCCGGCATGGATGTCACAGCGTACGACGCCTTTCCCGAGATGTTCGATACCAATCTACCACGGTTGGGCAAGGTGCTGCGCGTGCTCGGGCGGGATCCCAAGTTCTTCGCCGCCGAGGCGATTGCCGAAGACGCGGGGCGCGAGGCCGTGCTGGGGCGTTTGGCCACCACCGCCGAGCTGGCCGATCTGGGCGGCTGCGAGGTGGTGATCGAGGCGGCACCCGAAAACATTGAGCTGAAGTACAAGTTATTCGGCCAGTTGTCGGAGCTGTTGGCCGAAGATGCGCTTGTAGCATCGAACACGAGCAGTATCAGTATTACCGAAGTTGCGGCGGCGATCAACAATCCCGCGCGCTTTGTCGGCATGCATTTCTTCAACCCGCCTTCGGCGATGAAGCTTGTCGAAGTCATTCCGGGTCTCGGCACGAGCGAGGAAACGATCGCGGCCACGCTGGCCCTGGCCAAAGAGCTGGGCAAGAAGCCGATCCGCGTCAAGGAGACGCCGGGCTTCGTCGTCAACCGCGTGCTGCTGGCGATGATGAACGAAGCGATCACCCTGTACGAGGAAGGGGTGGCCAGCATCGAGGATATCGACGAAGCCATGAAGCTGGGCGCCGGCATGCCACTGGGGCCGTTCAAGCTGGCCGACCTGGTCGGGCTGGACACGATCCACCATGCCAGCGAGGTGATTTACAAGGAGCTGGGCCGCGACAAGTTCCGCCCGCCCTTCGCCCTGACCCAGCATGTCCGCGCCGGCCGCCTGGGCCGCAAGACGCGCCGGGGATTCTACAGGTATTAGCATCGGATTAAGTCCGTGTTCAGCCGGTGGCCGCCCGCGCCGTCCTGCGGTATGCTCTACGTGGGAGATAAGATGGTCGGTGCAATCAGCTCACAGGGAGGCGGGCTCGGCGAAATCGCCACGCTGTCTTGGCGCAAGCCGTCGCCCGGCGGTGGCCCGCCGATTGCTCCCGTACACGGCCGGACCACGGCCCAGATCAAGGTCCACTCGACGCCGGGCCGGCTCTCGATCGATTCCACCAAGGCTCGCGAGGAGATGGGCTACCGCACGATGATGGGCCTCTTGCGGGCGGGCTGGGACTACACCGACCGGGCCGCGCGCAAGGGTATCGCGCGCATCGTGGCCAACGGCGACCGCCTGGCCGACGTGCATACGGGCGAGAACGCGATCGCCGCGATCGCCTTCGAGCGGATGCTGATCAACTACCGCGAGCATCAATACGGGCTGAATTTCATTCCGCGCACGCCGCCCAAGATCGACTATACGCCGGGCACGACCTCGATCGATTTTATCTTCTAGCCCATCCGGTTACCGTTCAGATTTTTTCCCCGCTGCCGATGTAATACATGTATGAGCGGCGCAGCCGCGGACACCATCAGCGAGAGGGACGCGTGGAGTTTGTAAGCGATCGGTTCGGTAAACTGGAATACAGCGAGGCGGAGGTGATCCGCTTCCCGCAGGGAATGGTCGGCTTCCCCGACATGACACGCTATTTCATGTACTCCGATGAGCGCGTGGCACCGCTGGCCTGGCTGCACAGCTTGGACGATGCCGGACTGGCGTTTTTGGTCTGCGATCCGTTCCTGTTCTTCCCCGATTACGAGGTGCGCGTCAAGCTGCCGCCGGCATTGCGCCAGCAGATGGGTGACAACCAGGACCTGCGGGTGCTGACGATCGTGACGATCCAGGCGGATTTCGCCAAGAGCACCGTCAACCTGCTGGGTCCGCTGGTAATCAACGCCCGGACCAGAAACGGCTGGCAGGTGATCTTGGACGACGAGGAACTGGGCACACGCCACCTGCTGTTCCCGACCGCCGAAGAGGGAAGCGGCGCGAAGGACAAGTCCGGCGTGGGCTAACACCCCCATAACCTTTATCGCGGAAACCAAAACAGTTTCGGCGACCCGCAAACTCTAGCAATCACCTTTCAGCCACAAGCTGATCGGTTCTATTTACCGCTTTATCCATATGTAAGGTTATCCACATCGATCCGTACCGGAGACCTGCTGATATGCTTCAATATTCAGTTAGGTACAGTTGGTAATTGAATGGTGATATATTGTTAGAATCAAACATAATTGTTAATTAGATACATATAATATATTGTCGTAATACTGACATGAATAATTATTAACATTATTGAATCACTAATCAAGATTATATTCTCCAAATGTTCTGCGATAATAGAGATATTGAGGTATAATCTGATATTTGGTGTCTTATGAGCTTTATCATCCAATGATATATTGATAACCTAATCAAATATGATGATAATGGAATTTTATAATAATTCTAAACTCTATTACTTGACAGATTGAATAATTCTAGGTTAGAATATATCTGACAACTATAGTTGCCTTTTCGTATATATACTAATTTCTGGGAGGATACTGCGATGAAACGCAGAGCCGTTTGCTTTCGGCTGGCTGTTTTACTTATCGTATTGAGTTTTCTAGTCAGTCTACAGATTGTGCTTCCCGGTTGCGGAAGCTCTTCGAACCCAATGCCATCCGCGGGAACAGCGCGGGAGTCATTACAGCAGTCCAACGCGGAGGTGGATTCAGCAGACAACACGGCAGCTGCCGACACTACGCCGATTTATGCATGCGCTGAAATCCGGGGAGACCGGACGGCGATTGAGCAACAGTTTCCCTGGACATCACAGTCGGCCTCAGCGGTAAGGCAAAGTGCACCCGAACCGATGAGCCTGGCACGCAAGTTAGCAAGGATCGAGGCTGCCTATCCGGATTCGGCGCGGCAGACTGGTGCGGTACGGGAAGCCGGGACCTGGCGTCCCGGTCATCTGGCGGTCATTTACTACGACAATCTGGAGTTGTCGAACGTCAACGCACAGCGTGACATGATTCGCAAAGCCGGAGCGACAGCTGTTATCTGCTCTGAGGGCTTCGAGGTCGACGTTGCGGCGGTTGCCCCGCTCAGGATCGATGCCAGCCTAGCGAGCCAATCGCCTGCACCGGAGTCTGTTCAGCCGAACTCGGAATATCTCAGCTCAACGACGAACAAGGCCTTGAGTAGGTTTTTAGCGGCGCAATACAACATGACATTAGTCAGGGAGACATATCACGGTTCATTCAATATGGCTCATTTCGAATTGGCGCCAGGTGTCGATGAGAAACAGCTCGCGGTGCGGATCCAGCAGGAGAACAACGATTTCGTTTACTACATCAGCCCGGACATGAACTACGTGCTTTTCGAGAACGAACCCCGCCAGTGGGACCCGCTGCTGGATTACCAGCCACTGACCGGCAGCGGTATTTTCGATAGCGGTAATCGGCGGGAATTCTGGGATGACGGCCGTGATACAGCCGGCGCCGAAGGCTATGCATACTTCCAGATGAATCAACACGCGCTGCAGAGCAGTTTCTTGGGCGTTCGGCCGATGACTACGCCGAATCCGGATTTCTGTAACCGGCCCCGGGCGTGCGTGCTGGACACGGGAGTGTATCCCAGCCATGTTGAATTACCATACGAAGGCGGTGGAATTCAGGTTGGCCAGTCATCCTATTTCGGTCCTGATGAAGAATGGCCGGCGCTGATCCTGCCGCCGGGAATCTGGGACTTCAGTCTGCCGCTCGCTGAGCAGCCGCAGCTTTACGATTCATTCGGCCATGGTACGGGTGTGGCTGGATGCGTAGTTGCCCGGGGCCGTAACGGTGAAGGCGTTTCCGGGACTGCGCCGTACGGAGTTGTCTATCCATACAAGATCAACACCATGGATGTTGATGCTGAAGGATTACCGGTGCCGGATATCCGCCTTGAATACGTCCATGACGCGATTCTCGCGGCGTTTGATAACCGGATCGAGACCGGCGCATTCGTCGCCAACTGCAGTTTTGGTTACTTTACGCCGACCTTTGAGGAGGACCTGGATCCATACTGGGATGAGATCCTTGATTACATCGTTACCGATCCACGCTTTGTCCTCGTTGTATCCGCGGGCAACATCCAAGTGCTAGGCCTGCCGATGTGGGAAGCATTCCGTGTCTACCCGGCCTGTTTGGCTGGCGTTACGGTCCATGCCGGCGCCAACCAGGTGATCAGCGTGGGGGCGGTGAACCGGGAGGATGAACGTTCGATTTTCTCATGCAGCATTTGGGAGGATATGCCGGAATCCGATTGGATTGATGAATCGAGGGCCGTGACGGTAACGGCACCGGGCGGTAACGGAGATCCAACCGGCATTTATACCACCAATGATCCCGGCACCCCGCGGCCCGATATCTTTGGCTCGGGGCTCTATGCGACCGCCAGCGGCACGTCGTATGCTTCTCCTTATGTTGCCGGGATGGTAGCAACCATCCAGGCATATACTGCGGCGCTGGGCGGCCAGACTCTGCTGACCGGGGGCCAGATCAAGGATTACTTATTCCAGTTCAGTCGTGACTATTACTGGATCGGCCTGGAATTGGAAGACGGTGAAGAGCTGGAACCGCTGCCGGATTTCACTCCTACGGGAGGCCATTGGTTTCCGGCATGCCAGAAGCCGATCGTCGACGCTTCGACGCTGTTTTCCTGGTGCGATATCTATAACCCGCGGAACGGCCAGACCATCGATCGGGCGATTGACCTGACAATGCTCAGCCATCTGGCCGGTGGGATCATCGGCGATGATACGCGGCTGGCGACTACGCAATACTGGATCAAGGATCTGACAAACAATCAGACTTACACGATCGGCGGTAGCATTACGCGACCGGAATTCGCCGTTGAATTCGATCCATATGTCATGAGCGCGGTGCATGAAGGGCCGGCGGAGATCTCGGGTCAGATGTTCGTTTCCGAGCGCGGTGCTTACATCACGGATGCCGTTCCCGTTACGATTGACCGGCACACCGGTGAAGTCACGCTGCTCTATGAGCAAAGCCCCGTGACGGCGTACCAACCGATCTATCTGCGCAGTAATGCTGCATCAACAGGTACGATTGACCGTGTAAGCTATGAGTTCGTGTATAACGGTACTTACATGCCGATTGGCGAAAGCACGGAGGGACCTGATTACAAGTGCATCTTTGATCCGCATGACGGTCCCTGGGCTGAGTACGACATTGGCTACATCACGGCTTCACTCTGGATTGAGGAAAGCCCCAATGTACCAATAGATATCGATTTCTTCATTATTTACTTGGAAGATCGCTATGACTGGATGATCGATGTAATCGACGATACGACGTTCTTCAGGTCTGATCCGGTGGGAAGCAATTGTTGGGTGCTGGCGCACGACTCACTGGCAATTGGCGAGGATGCTAGCGGAAGGCTGCAGCTGGCTTGGGTGGTGTTTGACCCGGCATCGGGCTCAACAGAGCCGGTGCTGCGATTTGCCGTAGAGAGCGGCAGCGGAACCTGGTCGTTCGATGTCCATGATGTAGAGATACTGCCGGCCTGGTCCGATCCTGACTCGATCACAGGTTTTAGTAAATTCAGCATGGGTATCCTAGACGGGCAGGCTGGGCTGCTTTATCGGCGCGACCACGGCCCCTGGGGACCTGAACACGAGTCTGACAACTGTTTTGTCTATCCAATCGGAGGCGGTGTACCGTTCCAGGGCTTCGAGACATTGGACGGCAGAAGCGCTCATTACATATCGCAACGCGCAGATAGTGATTCAAATAAGTGGTACCAGTTGAGCGAATCGGGGAACTTTCTCGCTGTTCAGATCGCTCCAGGAGTTTGGGAAGGTGATACGTTATCTGGCTTTGAGCAGGATGAAAGATGCAATTCGTGGAAAGTGTTAAACAGCCAGCATAGGGTATCCACCTGCATGGTTCAATCACCTGACTGCTTCCTCTACAGATACGGTGTCATCGATCCCGACTCGTATAGCGCCACGCTATTCGATCTACCCTGTTTGATCGATGGAATGCCCGTATTCCTACGTCTTGGCGCGTTGATACCGGAGCCTTGTCAGTTTGATCCACAATTCACTCCTGTGATAATGGGTACGGTGGTTGATACAACTTGGAGCAGTGAGCGGGAATTAAGTATATTCGGAGCGCTGCTGCTCGAGGGTGCCGAGTTTGCATTTACACCGATTGAAGAATGCACCCTCACAGCCGGTTATGATGTAGATATGCACGCCAATTACCATGACGAGGAATACTTCCAGTGTTACCCAGAGTCGCAGGTGATAACGGCATATTACAGCACTGTCAATGATCCGGTCCACATTGAGGACTTCGGGGATCTTAAGGTTGCCTACCAGACTCCGCTTGGATGGGAGTTGTATGAATTGGATAACTTCCCGTCTGCTAGTGACCAGCACACGAATACCTGGCGCCCGGGTGGAGTTGACCTATACATTCGCGGCGACTATCTCTGTGCGCTGTACCGGCGCCGGACGGCCTCCGGTGGTTGCGAGACGGTTCTGGCGCGGCAGCAGCTGATCCATTAACCTGACAGACAGCCACGCAGCTCTCATTCAGCTGCGTGGGACTGGCGGGGCTTCGCAGGCTCAATCCCTGCGGAGCCCCTTATTTTGTCGTAAACGACTTGCGCGTCTCAGTCTCATTTGGCGATTCTTATTGACACACAACAAACATTTGGTTATATTGCCAAATGTACATGGATACCTCGAACAACGGAACAAGCGCGACGCGGCGGCCGCAACCGGCGGAGGTCTGCGGGTGCGGGCGGGTCAAGCTGCCCGTGGGACCGCTGGCCGACCAGAAGTCGCACTACCGCGCCCGGGCGGCGGTCCTGAAAGCGCTGGCGCATCCGACGCGGCTCTATATCGTCGACCGGCTGGCCCAGCGCGAGCACTGCGTTTGCGAGTTGACCGAGCTGATCGGCGCCGACATCTCGACCGTCTCGCGGCATCTGGGCGTACTGCGCGAGGCGGGCATCGCCAGCGACGATAAGCGCGGCAAGGAGGTCTGGTACCGGCTTCGGGTGCCCTGTATCCTCGACTTTTTCGCCTGCGCCGATACGGTGCTGGCCGAGCGCCTGGCCCAGCTGGGCTTCGAGCGGGACGGCGATGACGCTTAAAACCGAGTACAAGGCGCTGACGGCGATCGCCGCGCTGTTTTGCCTGTTCTACTTCGTGCCGCTGGCCTTCACCGGCGGCTGGGGCAGTGCCGGCGAGGCCCTGCGCCTGGCCCAGTGGTACGCCCGCGAGCACGTGCTGACCTGCCTGATTCCCGCGTTCTTCATTGCCGGCGCGATCGCGGTGTTCGTCTCCAAAGCCTCGGTGATGCGCTACCTGGGCGCCGGCGCGAACAAGGTTGTCGCCTACTCCGTGGCCTCGGTGTCCGGTTCGATCCTGGCGGTTTGCAGCTGCACCGTGCTGCCGTTGTTCGCCGGCATCTACCGGATGGGCGCCGGGCTCGGCCCGGCCACGGCGTTTTTGTACAGCGGGCCGGCGATCAACGTGCTGGCGATCGTGCTGACGGCACGTGTGCTGGGCTTCGAACTCGGCGTGGCGCGGGCGGTCGGCGCGGTGCTGTTCGCCGTGCTGATCGGCCTGATTATGCAGCTGATCTTCCGCCGCGAGGAGGAGGAAAAGGTGCAGGCCCAGGCCCAGCTGCCGGTACCGGATGCGCCGCGGCCGCTCTGGCAGACCGCGCTGTACTTCGTGGCGATGGTCGCGATTCTCGTCTTCGTCAACTGGGCCAATCCAGGCGAAGGAGCCAGCGGCTTCTTCGCCGCCGTCTTCCAGGAGAAGTGGGTGCTGACAGCCGTCTTCGCCACGGCGCTGGGATTGATGTTGGCCGCCTGGTTCGGCCTGAAGTGGTGGAAGATCCTGCTGATCGCCGGGCACACCCTGATGTTGATCTATGTCTTCGGTACTTCGGCCTACTTGGCCTTCGTGGCGGCGGAGTTGATCTTCATCGTGGCGCTGCTGCGTTCGGGCGGCGAGTTATTGGAGTGGCTCAAGGAGTCCTGGGCGCTGGCCAAGCAGATCATCCCGCTGTTGTTCATCGGCGTGCTGGTGGCCGGCCTGCTCTTAGGCACGCCGGGCAGCCGCGGGCTGATTCCGCCGGCATGGATTGCCTGGGCGCTGGGCGGCAACTCGCTCTGGGCCAACCTGTTCGCCGCGGTAGCCGGCGCGTTCATGTATTTCGCCACCCTGACCGAAGTGCCGATCGTCGAGGGCCTGATGGCCGGCGGGATGGGCAAGGGACCGGCGCTGGCGCTTCTCCTGGCGGGACCGGCGCTCTCGTTGCCCAATATGCTGGTGATCGCCAAGGTGATGGGCTGGAAAAAGACCGGCGTGTTCGTCGGGCTGGTGGTGGTAATGGCGACGATCAGCGGGCTGGTCTTCGGCCAGCTGTTCGGCTAGGAAAGCAAGCGCCCGGGATACCGCTGGGCGCGAAGGAGTCGGAAATGAAAAAGTTACAGGTATTGGGACCGGGTTGCCCGCGCTGCACGCAGCTGGCGGCGGCCGTCGATATGGCGGCCAAGCAGCTGGGGATCGAATACGAACTGACCAAGGTCACCGATATCACTGAAATCACCAGTTTCGGCGTGATGATCACGCCGGGTCTCGTGATCGACGGTGAGGTGGCTTTCCAGGGCAAGTGCCCGAATGTGGATGAACTTAAAGAAATTATCGGCGGAGAGTAGTTATGAAGTCTAAGACCATTATCAGCGCGGTGCTGTTATTGTTCGTCGCGGTCAGCGTAGTCGTGATTGTCGTCAAGGAATCGGGCCGGCAGGCCAACGCCCAGCCGGTCGAAACGCCGGCGCCGGCGACCCAGACCGTCGCCGCGGCGGTGAGTGAAAAGGCACCCGAGCAGCAGTTCATCTGCTACTACTTCCGGACCAACGTACGCTGCCCATCCTGCATCAAGATCGAGAGCTGGACCGAGGCGGCGGTGACGGAGAACTTCGCCGATCAGCTGGAAGACGGCCTGCTGGTCTTCAAGACGGTCAACACGGAAGACCAGGGCAACGAGCATTACGTTGACGATTACGAGCTGTACACCAAGCAGGTCATCCTGGTGGAGTTCGCCAAGGGGAAACAGGTGCGCTGGAAGAACCTGGCCGCGGTCTGGGATCTGCTGGGTGATCAGGACAAGTTCAGCGCGTACATCGTCGACGAATTGACGGCGTTCATGGCCGGTGAGGATCCCGAGGATGAGGCCGCCGGCGAGGACGCTGAGCCCGCAGGCCTCGACACCGGGAGCGGCTCGGTCTAGTGGAGTATTTCGGCGCCGTCCTGCTCGCGCTCTGGCTGGGCGTGCTGACCTCGATCAGTCCCTGCCCGTTGGCGACCAACATCGCGGCGATCAGCTACATCGGCCGCCGCGTCGAGCGCCCCGCGTTGGTCCTGTTGACCGGCCTCTTGTACACGCTGGGCCGGACGCTGGTGTATGTCGCGCTGGCGGTGCTGATCGTCGCCAGCCTGCTGGCGATTCCCCAGGTCTCGGCCTTCCTGCGCCATTACATGGACCTGGTGCTGGGTCCGCTGTTGATCATCGTCGGCATGTTCCTGCTGGAGTTGATCAGCTTCAGCAAGAGCGGCGGCGGGATCAGCCCGGGCCTGCAGGCGAAGGTCGACCGCGCCGGCGTCTGGGGCGGGCTGCTGCTGGGCATGCTGTTCGCGCTGTCGTTCTGCCCGACCTCGGCGGCGCTGTTCTTCGGCAGCCTGATCTCGCTGGCCACCGACCACAACTCGCGCGTCGTGCTGCCGTTGTTGTACGGCGTCGGCACGGCGGTGCCGGTGGTGGTCTTCGCCGTGATCATCGCGCTCGGCGCGCAGTACCTGAGCAAGGCCTTCAACGTGCTCTCCCAGATCGAGCTCTGGGCGCGCCGCATCACCGGCGCTGTGTTTCTGCTCGTCGGCATCTTCTACTGCCTGAGGTATGCATTTGGCGTGGTATAGGGATTCTGGCCGCCAATAATACGGGGTAAACCACTGCTCTGATCGATGATCCTTACTCATGGCTAGTAGCTAGTTGTTGGCTGATTCGCTGTATAATTCTCTTACGAACGAGCACCGGTTCCTCCAAGCCGCTGCTTAACTATTCATTTCCCACCTGGAGTGTATTCATGTCGCGCACGTTACGTCTCGCTGTTCTGGCACAGCTCGTTGTCTTTTTGGTCATCTTCACCGGCTGCGGGGGGAGCCAGCCGCTCTCCTCCACTCCTGATGGTAATCCTTCGCTAAGCGCTGAGTCAGCCACTGAAACCAGCTGGCCTTCAACGCTGCCCGCCGATGCGCTGCAGCCCTGGGAAACGCGCGAGACGAGCGGGGTGAACGCCGACAGTATCCTGGCGGCCGGGATCGAGTGGTTCGATACCAGCATCGCGGGCGTCAGCGACAACCACGACGCCTCGCGGATGACCAGCGGCGACGCGGGCTCAAAGGAGTTGAGCTGGGCGACATACCGCCTGCGGCTGCAGGGGACGCAGCCCGGCGTGGTCTCGCTGGACGTGAACCCGCTGCCGAAGAGCGATGGCACCCAAAGCGCGTACTGGGTCGGCCTGGCCGACTACGCCGCCGGCTGCTGGGAATGGCACGGGCCGATGAGCGACAACAACGTGCGCTTTGGTACCGCGGACGCAGTCGCGGACGGCGCGGACTACCTGTCCGACGTCGGCAACCTGTTCGTTTGCGTCGTCGCGCATGACGGCGCGGCGTTCGACGTGGTCTGCGTCGGGGCGAACCCACTCGACGGCGACACCACGACGCCGGATGCCCCTGCTAACTTAGTGGCCGCGGCGGTTAGCGGCGGACTGGCGCTGACGTGGGATGCGATGTCCGCTGCCGATCTGGCCGGCTATCGCGTTTACTACTGCGATGAAGCGTTCACCTTGAAAGACCATCCGGGCGTGAAGACGCTCGATACACTTGCCGGTGTAGCGCA
>JAFGCY010000110.1 GCA_016932385.1 bacterium
GACAGCTACGTAGTGCATCCCTGGCGCTTTCCGGGCGGAGATGTCGGCAAGCTGGCGGTTTGCGGCACGGTTAACGATCTGGCGGTGATGGGTGCCCAGCCACGTTACCTTTCAGCGGGCTTGATCATCGAGGAGGGCACGGCGCAAGCCGACCTGCTGGCGGCCGTCGAGTCGATGGCCCGGGCGGCAGAGGAGGCGGGGGTGCTGATCGTGACGGGCGATACGAAAGTGGTCGAGCGCGGCAAGGGGGACGGCATCTTCGTCAATACCGCCGGGATCGGGATCAAGCCGGCGGGACGCGACATTGGCGGACATCGCCTGGCACCCGGCCAAGCGCTAATCGTCAGCGGCAACTTGGGCGATCACAGCGTGGCCGTGATGCTCAGCCGCGAGGGAATGGAGTTCGAGTCGGACATCGTGAGCGATTGCGCGCCGCTGAATGGCCTGGTGGAGGCGTTGATTGAAGCTGCTGGCGCGGAGAACATCTTCGCCATACGCGATCTGACCCGCGGCGGGCTGGCCGCGGTGCTCAACGAATACGCCGCGACGGGCGGACTGGACATGTTGATCGAGGAAGCGGCGCTGCCGGTGCTGCCCGCCGTCCGGGCGGCGGCCCGCGTGCTGGGGTTCGAGCCGTCGGTACTGGCCAACGAGGGTAAGCTGCTGGCCGTGGTGGCGAAAGAGCAGGCCGAGGTCGCGCTGGCGGCGCTCAAAAGCCACCCCTACGGCTGCGACGCGGCGCTGATCGGTGTGACCGGATCGCGCTTCAATCCGGCCCATCCGGCTGCGGACCGGCCGCGGCGGCCCTTGGTGCTCTATACGACGCCCAGCGGGGGACGGCGCGTCGTCGAGATGCCCTTGGGGGAGCTGCTGCCGCGAATCTGCTAGCAAGCTACGGCGAGTAATAGGCGCGCCGCTGGTCCGACGGATCGCCGTCGTCTTCGACGAGACCGTACAACGCACTCAATTCAGCGAGCCGGGCGTGGACCTGGCGCGCAATGGGATCGACGACCGCCGCGACCGCGGGCGTCATTTCTTCGGACAATTCGCGCACTTCGCCGGCCTCGATCGCGAAAATCTCGACTTCCTGCGGCATCGGCACCTGCATCCGGTTAGCCAGATCGAAGGCCTGATTCAGGCTGATCTCGTGCGCGGCGATCAACCGGGCGCAACCGGCGAATTCGGCCAGGTCCAATCGGCGCAGGCGGCCCGGCTCCGGTTTTGGCAGGTCCAGCGCGTCGATGATCAGCGCGTGATGGAAGCCCGTCAGCAAGTCGATCAGCTCGAAGCCCGCGCGCGTGCTTTGCAGGATGGTGGTGCCGGGGATCGGCTCCCCGGCCAGCAGTTCCTGCAGCCGCTCGGTGATCCTGAGCCCGACGGCGTCATCGGTCAGGATCGGATTACCCAGGCCCAGTACGACGATTCGTTTCGGTTTATCGGTCATGCCACTCAATATAATAAGCGGCGGGCAAAGCCCGCCGCATGATTACGCTTGAATGCCTTCGGCGAGGCGTGGCCCCGCCGGTGATTTGCTTAATGATCGGGACGGCTGAGCGCCGGCGCCATCGCACCCAACCGGGCCGGAGCATGGCGCTTGACCGCCGTCAGGTACACGGCCAACGGCCGGTAGAGCAAATGCGCCCACTTGCCGAACGGCACTTCGATAACCAGCATCGGCACCGCCACCATCAGGTGGATCAGGTACATCACGTAGGTCGGCATCGGCAGGCCGAGTAACCGGAAGGCGTGCATCAGGATACCGGTCAGCGCCGTCAGGAACAGCAGAAGCGGGAACAGCCAGTCACTGAGCTCGCTGTGCTTGTGGATCTGGTCCTTTTTGCCCATGCGGTCAGCGATCATCCAGAGCGTGACGGCCAGCAGCACGACTGTGCCGTAATAGCCGAACAGGCTGGTCCAGTGGAAGTTCGCGTCGGGGCGCTGGAACCACGGCAGGAAGATCACGACGAGGATGAACATCGTCGCGTAGCCCGTGACCAGGAAAATATGGCGCACCCAGTGCTTGGCGGTATTCGACGTACATTCACTCCAGCGCTTCTGGGTCAGCAGGTGGATGATCACTTCCTTGAATTCAGTGATGTATGCGCCCAACGGCGCGCCACTACCCCGCATTACCATAAACACCATGCGCGCCGCGTTGCTCAGGAGCAGGAAGCCCAGCAGGGCGGCGACCACCCAGTCACCGTAGTGCGTGAGATGCAGTGGGGCAAATGCCTCCATGTTGACCGTGGTCAACGCTTCGGGGTGCTGGCTGAGCAGCTTAAACCCGTAATTACTGGGCAGCGTGAACAGCAGCAGGACGACGACCGCGACCAGAACCAGCATAAAGATCTCGAAGGCTTCCGACTTGTACATCAGCCGGCTCAGGCCCGTCCAATCGTAGCGGCTGGTCAGCCAGCGCCGCGAGGCCATCATCAGCTCGCCGGGCTCCGCTTCGCGCGGACAGGTGTCCGAGCAGTCCCCGCAGTAATAGCAGAGCCAGGGCTCCAGCGAGGTGGTCATCTTGTCCTCCAAGCCCAGCTGCATATAGCGGATGTATTTGCGCGGGAACGTCGTATCATCTTTGGACAGGCTGCAGACGGCCGTGCAGTTGCCGCAGTTGAAACAGGTCGGGACTGTGTCACCGCCGTAACGCGCCAGTTCCTGGACCACACCGGGTTTTACTCGGCTACCCATTAATGAGCCTCCTTGAGCCGGTAACTGTAATAGTCACCCTGGATCTTGTCCTCGACCACTTCGCCGTAACGGCGCATGGCCATCACGTGCCACATCGTCGTCTCGGACTTCAGCGAACACTTTCTGGCAAGCTCCGGCACCGTCATCGGACCGGATTTCAGAGCATCAAAGAGCAGCTTGCGAATATTGTTCAGCTCCTTGTAATACTCCTTCATCTCCGCGCTCATGCCGCCATGGCGATCCCGCAACACCTTAATCGATGCTGCCCCTTCGCTCTTGGCATGACCGTTGGTTCCTGCTTCCTTTTTGTCACTCATATGCACTCCCGTCAACCACAGGCGCCTGGCTAGCCAGTGCGCCGAACTAGGCGGTCACCTTCGGTTTCGTGGTCCGCTGCAAATAGTTCGCCGCTTCCATCGCGGCGGCACCGGCTTCGACGATTGAATCCGGAATATCTTTGGGCCCGGCGGAAACGCCGGCGAGAAAGACGCCTTCCATCGTGCTCAGCGTCGGCTTGATCTTCGGATTGACCGACTCGAAGAAACCATCCTCGCCGACGTCGATGCCCAGCGCGGAACCGGGCTTCCAGGCCGGCATCAGGCCCTGGGAGAGCACGACCATGTCGTAGCGTGCCTCCTCAACCCGGCCGCCCTCGTCGAGGTGCTCGACGCGGATGATCAGGTCCTGGTTGTCGGTTTCGTCGATCTTGGCGACCTTGCCCTTGACGATCTTGATGCCTTCATCCATCGCGCGGCGGTAGAACTGCTCGTAGCCCTTGCCGAACGCGCGGATGTCCATGTGGTAGATCGTGATCTCCACTCCGTGGATGTAGTGCGTCGTCAACAGCGCCTGCTTCAGCGCGTACATACAGCAGACGCGGGAGCAATAGGACACGCCGATCGTTTTATCGCGGCTGCCCGCGCACTGGACGTAGGCGATCTTCTTGGGGATCTTGCCGTCGGAGGGCCGCAGCACCGTGCCGTAGGGCCCGTTGGAGGACTGGATCCGCTCCATTCCCAGCGGGTTGACCACGTTGGGGAGCTTGTCGCCGTTGTATTCGGCTTTGGCCCCCATCGGCGTGATCTGCAGTCCCGACGCGACGATTACCGCGCCGACCTCGATCTCGATTTCCTCGGGCTGCTGATCGTAGATGAAGCAGTCCGCGGGGCAAACCTTGGCGCACTTGCCGCAGAAGGTGCAATGCTCGACATCGAGCGTCGCGACCTGGGGGATGGCGTTGCTATGCGGAATATAGACCGCGCGCCGCGATCCCAGGCCGTAGTCGAACTCGTGCGGCACCAACACCGGGCATTCCAGCTCACACTTGCTGCAGCCGATGCAGGTGTCCTCATCGACGTAACGGGGTTTCTTGAGCAGCTTGACGTTGAAGCCCGGCCCGTTGCGGTCGACGTTGAGCACTTCCGTGTAAGTCTGGATGGTGATATTCGGGTGATGCGCGGCTTCCGCCATGCGTGGCGTGCAGATGCAGCTCGAGCAGTCCAGGGTGGGGAACACCTTGTTCAGCCCGACCATAACCCCGCCGATCGACGGATCTTTCTCGACCAACAGGACCTGGAAGCCCTGCTCGGCCAAGTCCAAGGCCGCCTGCATGCCGGCGATACCGGCTCCGATCACCATTCCGTCATAGCGCTTATTCAGATCACTCATTACCTGCTCCGTTTCTGGCGGGAATCTAGGCGCCCTCCCGCCGTGGCGCTACCTGCTGATCTCGTTGATGATGCTGCCGTCCGCGTTACGCAGGCGGACCGTCAGCGGCATTTCACCCGGCAGGCTGTGCGTCGCGCAGCCGTAGCACGGGTCGTAGGCTCTGAAGGCCATCTCCACCATGTTGAGAATGCCTTCGGTGACCTCGGTTCCTGACTTGATAAGATTCTGCGCCGCTTTCTTCAAGGACATGCAAATCGGCGCATGGTTGTTCGTCGTGCCGACGATCAGGTTCGCCTTCAGGACGATGCCTTTCTCGTCGGTAACATAATGGTGTGTCAGCGTGCCGCGCGGCGCCTCCAGGATACCAACGCCCTCGTGCGGTTTCTTGTCGCAGACCACTCGGTAGTCCTCGGGATGCGTGATCTCCGGGCGCTTCAGTAATTCCTGAGCACGCTCAGCGGCGTTGAGCAGCTCCACGACACGCGCCCAATGGATCGCCAGCGTGTGGTGGACGGGCTTGTTACCGCTGCTGTCGCCGGTCAGCGTCTGGAAGTACTCCTCGTAGGCTGCCTGGGCCAACGGGCTGTTCATGCCGTCGGCGGCGTTGAGGCGCGAGGAGGGCGTGGCGCGATAGACACCGCTGTCCGGTCCGTCGACGAAGCCCTTCCAGCCGACATTTTTCAAGTACGGGAACTTCAGATAACTCCAGGGCTCGACCCGTTCGGCCACGTGCAGCATGTAGTCCTTGGGCTCGTATTTGACCAGTTCCTTGCCGTCCGGACCGACCACGCGGACCTTGCCGTCGTAGAAGTTGACCTTGTTGTTTTCGTCCACCAGGCCCATGGAATAAGTCTCGTGGTAGTACGGGCCGTTGAGGATGATATCGACATAGGTTTCATTCGCAAGGACTACGTCATGCAACAGCTTCAGGGTGAACTTGCCGAACTCGACCATGAAATCGGCAATCTCGGTCAACCGGGCATGTTCTTCCTGATTGATGCTCTTGGCCATGCCGCCGGGGATGCAGTTGACCGGGTTGACCGGCTTGCCGCCGAAGATCGACGCGGCTTCGTGGCCCCAGCTGCGGCACTTGATCACCTCGCCGCCGATTTCCACACCCACCTTGCCGATCACGCCGATCAGGTTGCGCAGTGCGGGATTGCTGTCCGGGCCCATGACGAAGTCCGGAGCCCCCAGCGCGTAGAAGTGCGTGGTGTGGTCGGTGACGTAGAAGATGTTGTACTGCAGTTCGCGCAGCAGCTTGGCCGTCACCGGCAATTCCGCCTGATATACCGCGTCGCAGGCCTTGGCGGAGCACATGTGGTGGGCCTCGGGGCAGACGCCGCAAATGCGCGGCGTGATGCGCGGCAGCTCTTCCACCGGCCGCCCCTCGCAGAACTTCTCGAAGCCCCGCAACTCCGGTACCTGGAAGAAGCAGTCGGCGACATCGCCCTTCTCATCGAGGAAGATATCGATCTTGCCATGGCCTTCCAGGCGGGTGACCGGATCAATGCTGATCCGCTTATATCCCGGGTTCGTCTTTACATGCGGACTCGTCATAATTGTTCTCCCGCGACCTATTTATGCGCCTTAAGATGGCTGGACCCCAGACTGAAGCGGTAGAAGGTCCCGACTGGATCGACGATCTCGTCGATCAATTGCTTGGCGCGTTCTTCGGTTTCAGCATCCAGAATCGAGGCAATCGCGCTGATCATGGCCGTGCCTTGGTCTTCAACGTTGCTGGACGGACCATAACAGCCCCGGCAGGGCAGGCCGCCCTTGATGCACAGCGCGCCGCAACCGCTGCGCGTGGCGCGGCCGAGGCACACGAAGCCTTGCTCCAGCAGGCACCAGTCCGGCTCGGGACGGGCCTCGTGCGGGCGCTTGAATTCCTTGATCTTGGTCAAGCGCTTCTCCAACGGGCATTCGTCGCAAACCGACTTGTCGAAACAGGCAACCTTGACGGCATTGTTGCGCGCCGGCACGGCGCCGCCGGCAACGGCCTGGATTGCCTCCCAGACACGTTCAGCTTGCGGTGGGCAGCCGGGGATCTCGTAGTCGACTTCAACCACGTCTTTCAGTCGCAGGACCTGGTCGTAGAACTTCGGGATCTCCAGTTCGCCGTACTCACATTCCGTGATCGGCTGCGGCTCCACGCCATCCGGGTTGTCAATGGACGGATTATGGTGGTAGGCGGCGTCGTAGATACCTTTGGGATTCGTCAGGTTGGCCAGCGCCGGAATACCTCCATCGATCGCGCACTCACCGTAGCTGATCAGGGTCTTGCTCTTGCGCCGCAGCAGCCGGGCGATCTCTTCCTGCTCCGAGGTGCGGACCGCACCGTTGTAAAAGCAGACGTCGATGTACTCATCCGGGTAATCCGCCACGTGCTGGTATTTGAAATCCGCCGCGCAGGGCCAAAAGACCACATCGGCGATTTTGATCAGCTCCAGCAGATTAACGCCGATCTCCAGCAGCGAAATGTCACAGCCGCCGCAACTGGCGGCCCAGTACATCGCGACTTTCAGTTTGGGGGCAGCATCTCCGTTTCCACTCATATCTATTCTCCCCAGGGTTTGAGATCGTGGCCGTGGCCGACACCGCGGTCATACATCAACTGCGGCCAGTTCAGCGGTCCCAGCGCGGTGACCTTGGCGGTCATGTCTGTTACCACTTCCTTGAACTTCTCGCCCTCGGCGGCACTGACCCACTCGTGGCGGAAGCGGTCCGGCTCAATGCCCATGCCCTCAATGACCTTGCGGATCAAGGGCATGCGCGCCATGGTTTTATGATTGCCGTTGATGTAGTGGCAGTCGCCGATGTGGCAGCCGCAGACCAGGACGCCATCGGCCCCGCGTGAGAACGCGGTGGTTATCAGTTCAGGATCAACTCGCCCGCTACACATCACGCGGATGATGTCGACGTTGGCCGGGTATTTCATGCGCGCCGTGCCCGCCGCGTCGGCTCCCGTGTAGGAACACCAATAACAAAGGAAGCCGACAATCCTCGGCGTCCACACGCCGGTTTCGGTTCGACTTACCTGGCTTGTTGCATGTTCTGGCATGCGTTCCTCCTCTACACCTTGGTTGTGACCTGGATGTCTCCGAGCAGCATCTTGACCTCGGAGATGATCTGGTCATCGGTAAATCCAAATTGGCTGATTGCATTCGAGGGGCACGCGGCGGCGCAGGTGCCGCAGCCGGTGCATTGCGCTTCCTTAACCACCGCGATTTCCTTTTCCTCGTCGCGGTAGATCGCATCGTACGGGCAAATCGTCAGGCAGGTTTGGCAGCCCGTGCACAGGTCTTCGTTGACCTTGGCAATGAACGGGTCCATCTCCAGGAAGCCCTGGGTGATCAGCGCGGCGGCCTTGGAGGCGGAGGCGGCGGCCATGCCAGTCGCCTCGGTAATATCCATTGGCCCCTGAACCGAACCGGCCAGGAACAGGCCGAAAGCGGCTAATTCGACGGGACGCAGCTTCGGGTGGACTTCCAGCAGGAAGCGATCCGCGCCGCGTGAGCAGCGATACAAGTCGATCAGCGAGCTCATATCGCGGGCTTGCAGGCCGTTGCCCAGCACGACCAGATCGACCGGTGTATCGACCTCGAGGCCTTCGGTCAGGCGGTCGGCGACACGGACGATTAGCGGAGCCTTACCCTGCGGATCAGTCAGCACCTGGGCTGGCTTGTGCGGGTCATAGCGCAGGAAAACCACGCCCTTCTCGCTAGCTTCGGTGTACATTTCCTCGTGGCCGCGGCCGTAGGTGCGAATATCCTCATGGAAGTCGTAGATTTCGATGCCGGGGAAGCGATCTTTCAGTTCCACGGCGGCGTGCATGATCCCGCTGCAGCAATAGCGGCTGCAGTAATCGTTGATCTTGCCGTCCGCCTGCGGCTTATGCAAACCCGACCATTGGCGGCTGCCGACACAGTGGATGAAGGCGACGCGCTTGACCGGCTTGCCGTTGACTTCGACCTTGCCGCCGGTAGGTCCATCGGGATTCATCATCTTCTGCAGGTCCAACAACCCGATTACTTCGGGATACTGCTTGTATCCGTACTCACCGTCATGCGGCTCGTAGACATCGAGGCCGACGGCGATCAGGATCGCGCCTGATTTGATCTCGACTTCACGGGCCTCGGCGCCAGGCTGCCTAATGCTGATCTTCGTATTGAAATCGCCGACGACGCCGGAAGAGTCAACCAGCTCAGTGTTCCTGTAAACAGTAATCCTGGAATTGTTTTCGACTTCATTGATCAAAGGCTGGATCAGGTCTTTCGCCCGCTCGTTAGTGGGGAAGACACGGTCGAGTTCCAGCATGCGTCCGCCCAACTTGTCGCTCTTCTCGACCAGCGCAACATCGATACCACGCTGGGCCAGGTCCAGTGCCGCTTTGAGCCCGGCTACGCCGCCGCCGATGACCATCGCCGCGGGATGAATGGGAATCCGGCGCTTCTCCAACGGTTCCAGGTGGGCGATCCGGCCGACGGCGGCGCTGATCAGACGGATGGCCTTGAGTGTCGCCGCTTCCTTATCTTCTACCACCCAGGAGACCTGCTCGCGGATGTTGACGTGCTCGAACATGAACGGATTCAGTCCGGCCCGTGAAATCGCGCGGCGGAAGGTCAGTGCGTGTAATGTCGGTGAGCAGGCCGCGACAATGACGCGGTCGATCTTGTGATCCTGGATCACCTTCTCCATGCGCACCTGACCCGGATCGGAGCAGAGGAACGTACGGGTGCTGGCGTCAACTACATATGGCAGCTTGCCGATGGTGGAAGCAACCCGCTGCACGTCGACGACGTCAGCAATGTTGCCGCCGCAGTGGCAGATGAACACGCCGATTCGCGGTTCATGCGCGCCATTTCCCGCTGCGCCTTTCGCATTTCCATCATCACTCATACATTACTCCCGTTGGCCATCTGGCCGAATTCAAAATGCTGGGCGGTTATTTATTGGTCCCAGCAAAATCGGGCTAAACAAGCGTAATCAGGTGCAATCGGAACTTGCAGAAACTTTGATGTGGGGAAAAATGTGAAAGCAAAAACCGCTGGAGAATTGCTCCGATCCCGATGTCGAGACTCGCTCAACATATTGCCTTCACAACCTCAACGGTGATTCTAATTACGATTGTGACCCACCACTATTCAGGCAAATCACAGCAACCGGGCTGTCGGCCCTTAATAAATGAGAAACGCCGGTAGTTCGGTACCAACGCCAAGTCTCCTGTTGAGGCGACTTACTGGTAATCCTAACAGACTTTAACAGAAAACACAAGATGTCGGGATTAACCGGCATCAATATTGACCTTAGGCCAAGTTAGGGGTGGTGCGGCCCAAGGATAAAGCCTGTCCGAATTATGGCGTTACTTAACTGAGATTAGAGCTACAGGCGAGTACGTAGTGGGGCTGAATGTGATTTATTGAGATTGATTCTTGTTGTGAGCGCCGATTATCGTAAGACGTTTAATCGACCGGAATATCACGAATATTCTGAACTAAATTAATGATAATTTAACTTGTGCCACCTTCAGCATACCGAGAGCCAGGCCGCCATCACCAGCCGGAATATCGCGCGGAGTGAGTAGGGCCCAGCCGGCTTGCTGGCAAGCTTCGCGCCACAGGCGACGCAACGTGGCGTTCTGCAGGCAGCCGCCGGTAGCCAGAATCCGACCGGTTCGGGCCGCGGCGGGGTGCCCGGCTACGGCTTGCATGAAGGCTTCCGCCACCCACTTATGGACGATCCAGGCCCAGCGGCCGGGATCCACCCGGGCGGCGTCAGCCGCTAGGATCGCGCGTACCAAGGGGGCCCAATCGATGCTGTCGGCGTGGACCACCGGCGGGACCGACTGATCGGGTGGTTCGGGTGTCGTGCTGAGCAGGGCTTCCAATTCCATTGGAGCTTGACCTTCGTATGTTGTACGCAGGCAGATACCCAGCAGAGCGGCCAAGCCGTCCAACAGACGTCCCAGCGCGCTCGACGGGGCGGTTGCTGTTCGTGAACCGAGCATCCCACACACCAAAGACACAGCCGGCGCGTCAGGCCGCTCAGCTTCGGGATCGACGGCGGCCGAGATGCGGCCGGGAAAGAACATTTCGGCGTTGGCTGCCAGCGCGCCGTTGACCAGGCTGTCGCCGTAGGCATCCAGATACTCCGGTGCCGCTTCATTGATCAATGCCAGGGCGATGCGCCAGGGCTCGCGCACGGCCGCGTCACCGCCGGGCAGCAGGATCGGACGCAGGTGGGCGATGCGCTGGTAGTCTCGCGCGTCGCCACAGAAGACCTCGCCGCCCCAGAGCGTGCCGTCGGCGCCGTAACCCGTGCCGTCGGCCACAATCGCCAACTGCTCGCCGTCCAGGTTGTACTCGGCGATCAGCGCAGCCAGGTGGGCGTGGTGGTGCTGTACTTTGATCAGCGGCACGCCGTATTCCTCCGCCAGTTCGGCGGCCCAGCGGCCGGTGTGATAGCCCGGATGCATGTCGCAGGCTACCGCCTCAGGCGTAATGCCGAACAGCGCGCGATAGTGCTCCCAGGTCTCGCGGAAGAAGCTATAGGTGGCCAGGTGCTCGCCGTCGCCGAGGTGCGGGCTGAGGAACACGAAGTTGCGCCGGCTGGCGGCGAACGTTGTTTTCAGATCGCCGCCCAGGGCCAGCACGGACGGGCCGGCCTCGGGCAAGGCCAGCGGGTAGGGGGAAAAGCCGCGGCTGTGCCGAAAGACGGTATAACTGCCATCGGCATCCGCACTGAGCACGCTGTCGTCGCAGCGCGCGTGGATCGGCCGGTTGTTTAAGAGCAGGCCGTCGACCAGCGATTCCAGGCCGGCGATGGCCCGTTCGTTGTCGGCGACGATCGGCTCGTCGCTCAGGTTGCCGCTGGTCATCACGAGTGGCACATCGGTCTCGCGCAGCAGCAGCTCATGCAGCGGCGTGTAAGGCAACATCAGCCCCAGGCGGTCAAGGCGCGGGGCAACGTATTTACTTATCAGCGTGCCGGCGGTTTCCGGCAGTAGCGGCAGCAACACCACCGGGCTGACCGTGGAGGCTAGCCAGTCCGCGGCGACGGCGTCGATCCGGCACAACTGGCGTGCCGCGGCCAGGTCGGGCACCATCACCGCCAGCGGCTTGAAGAAGCTGCGGCGCTTGCGGCGGCGCAGGGTCAGCACCGGTTCGTCGCGGTCGGCCCGGCAGGCCAGGTGGAAACCGCCAAGGCCTTTGATCGCCAGCACTTCACCCTCGCGCAACCGGCGGGCGGCCTCGGTTAGGGCATCACCCGGCAGCTGCTGGCCGCTGGCGTCGACGAACCACAGCCGCGGACCGCAGGCGGCACAGGCGACGGGTTGCGCGTGGTAGCGCCGGTCGGCGACGTCTTCGTATTCGCGACGGCAGTCGGCGCAGAGCGGGAAGCCGGCCATCGTCGTTAGCGGCCGGTCGTAGGGCAGGGCGCGCACGATCGTGTAGCGCGGCCCGCAATTCGTGCAATTAATAAATGGGTAACCGTGGCGTCGATCCGCTGGATCGAGCAGTTCGCGCCGGCAGTCCGCGCAGAGCGCAACGTCCGGGCAGAGCAACGTCAACTCACCTTCCTCGCGATGGGAGGGCTTGATCGCGAAGCCCTCGAAGCCCGCGATAGGCAGGTAGCGCACGCGGCTGACCAGCACGCGGGACAACGCCGGGCTGTCCTCGCGCACGCGGCGAATGTAGTCCTCGATCACCGGCTGCGGCCCCTCCAGTTCCATCAGCACGCCGGCGGAGCTGTTGAGCACCCAGCCGGGCAACCCGAGTTCCTCGGCCAGCTTGTGCAGGAATGGCCGGAAGCCGACGCCCTGGACAATGCCCTCGAACTCGATCCTGCCGCGTACGATGTTTTGCTCGGCCATAGTGCTGTTACCGGATGCCGGTAGCAGATTACCCTATCACGCGCTAACGGGTAATAGTGCGCGTCAGTTGCTTCTTGGGAATTGACCGCGATTTGGGCGGAGAAACGCTGTTCCTGATTCTAGAATAAGTGATAAAAACGCTCTAGCAGTACCCTGACCCATCGCCAAGTTAACGTTGGCAATCAGCTAGTGGAGCGGTTGGGAAACCTGCTTGATCCAGATATCGGCGTTACCGGCTCCTGTATCCTCAACTCCGCTTGGTCTATAAGCGTATCCGCTAATTGGAATCAGTTTTCCCCGAAGCTCGTTCGAGTACGTACCGGCTGATGTGTTTGGTGTTCCATTCAGGTTCACGGGGCGCTGTGGATCAGGTAGCGGCATCCACTCACCAGCAGCATAAAGCTCCGATCCCACAGCAACGGTTGCGCCAGTGCTATTCCGGGCTACGTCTTTCAGGTTAATATCGCAACCATTGAAGCCAAACAGCTGCGTTTGGATGTATTCACCTGACGAATCGTAGAGTGCTTCATATAAAAACCACCCTTCATAAAACTCGCTTATGTAACGAATTCCATATAGTGTGCAACTGCCATTGCTGTCTACGAACAACCGGTTGATGTCGCAGTTGAAGCGACCGTAGACACCGTCTTGTCGGAGAATCTGGCCGCCGGGGCTGAATTGAATCATTACCGCATAATCCGAGCCATTGGCGATTGTCTCGTCAAAACTATCACCCGATACCAGAACGTCACCATCCGGGCGAATCGCTATGTCGTAGAAGTTCTCGGTCCTGACACAATCCCAAACGGTGGACCAGGAGTATTCCCCGCTTTCATTGAACTTGAGCAACAGCGCGTCACTTGGCGCGTCGTCGTTTTCGCGCGTGCATCCTGCTACATACAGATTATTAGCGTTATCGACAGTGCCATTCAAGTAAGTGCTAGAGCTTCCGTCACCATCAAGGCTCCAGATATTTGTGGCCAGCAATTCCCCGGCGAGATTCGTTTTAACGGCGCAAGCGTTTAACTCGCCTGACCCATATGACTGCGTATCACCTATGAGGTAGATGTTGTCATCGTTGTCTATTGCAATTGCCCGAGGATAATCATCAGCCGGGCCCTCCCAAATCCACTGATGTGCAATGCTGCCTTCCGAGTCGAAGACGACCAAGCCCATGTCGCATCCAGAGTGTTCCCCCAAGCCGTATATTGGGCCGCTGACGCACACCTTTCCGGTGCTGGTAAGTGCAATATCGGTGGCATAACCATAGCCAGTGGCAAACTTGCCCCACCCCTTACTCCAGACGAGATTGCCGTTGTTGTTGTATTTCATCGCTAGAAACACGGGAAACTCGTCGAAATAGGAAGAAGTGGTATGACAAGAGACGTATACATTGCCGTCGCTGTCGACCGCCACGCCGGTGCCGTATTCTTCCCACTCCAAACCCCAAGTGTGAGTCCAGCCGTCCATGCGAATTACATGATTGGTCCGGTCATAGCTGCCTTCATCATCAAGCACGCCCATACCGGTTAAGTGGGATACAGCATAGTCATATACATGAGTGACGTATGGCTGATCCGTGGTTAAATCATAAGTGCCATCGTTATCCCAGTCCCATTGGTAAGCCGTAATCAGATCCGTCGCGTCGTTATCGTGGCTGGCACTAGCATCAAAATGAACTACAAAACAACCGTCATCAAGTTCCAAATCAAAAGTGAACTCGGCCACCGGTGAGTGACCTATATAACCAATATCAGTGTTACTCGGTTCGCTGTCGAGCATGCCACTTGCTTTGGCCACAACGTAGTACTCGTAAACCCGCATACTCTCCGCCGTGTTATCCAGCCAATACATGCCATTAGTCGTTTCCGCGATTGGTTCAGCTTGATCGTCTCGGTAGATATCGTAAGATTCAGCCTCGGTGTACCGGTTCCACGTAAGCTTGATACTGTCAGTAAAAGTGCCGTCGCTGGCCTGGAAATTTTCCGGTGCTGCCAGCTTATCCGAAGCTATCATTAATTCCAGGTTGATTAGCTTGAAGTCACAATCGTCGTAGGCGATCACGGCGACAAATAAATCGCCGTTGTCGTTGAAGCTGGCGTAATCACCGTAGGCCTCAATCGTTTCGTAACCCTCCGGAACCGGCATAAACTGGTAGTCCCAGTTACCCGTTTCGTAGTTCGAAAACGCCATGTAGAACTGGGGAGCAACGGGATTCACCGTAAAGGTCAGAGCCTTGGGTTGGTCATTGGGATACGGTTGCTCAAAGTGGTAGATCGCCCAGCTCATCCCGTCGGGCGGCGCGGTCATCAACAGCGCCGGCGGATCGGTTTCCAGTCCTTCGCTTTTGGCATAGTAATCCACGCCGTCGAGATCGAGGTAGATGGTCCTCGAACCGCTGCGTACGGTTTGCGGCGAAACAAGCTCCTCGGCTGCAAATGGAAATGGCGGCAGGTCGTTTCCCAAGACGTTTTCAGCAATGGATTCACCTGGTTGAGCTGTTTTGTCTATCGAAAAAAGGCTCGGCGCATTCGTGGAACTGTGGCAGGAACTTACCTGGGTGAACACGATCAACACGAATATCGGTGCGATCCACCGCGCCAATCGGCATTTACCTTTGAACCACATCTCTAAATTCTCCCCTACGCAACAAATGAGTATCAGGTATTCATATAAGGCTACCAGTATTTATGACGTTTTGCCGCAGGTTTGGTTACCAGCTTGTGCAACAATGATCGCTCATGCAGACTGGCGCAATCCGCATCGGCGTGGACACCGGCGGCACCTTCACGGACCTCGTGTTGGATGCGGGGCCGGGGCGCGGTCTGCTGACGCACAAGCTGCTTTCCACCCCCGCTGATCCCGGCCGGGCGGTATTGATCGGCATCGCTGCGATTTTGGAAAAGCTAAGGGGATTGGGTGGGCGCACGGATGCCACGCCGGATGTGATCCACGGTTCGACGGTGGCGACGAACGCGCTTCTCGAGGGCAAGGTAGCCCGGGCGGCGTTCGTGACCACGGCGGGTTTCGAGGACGTGCCCTGGATCGGGCGGCAGAACCGGCCGCGGCTGTACGAACTGGAACCGCAGAAGCCCCAGCCGCCGCTCGGTCGTGACTTGGCTGTGGGTGTGCCGGAACGCCTGCGGTACGACGGCGTTGTATTAGAGCCACTGCAACCAGCAGCCCTCGTTGCGTTGGTTCATCGCTTACGCGGGCTTGATGTGGACAGCATTGCTGTCTGTTTGTTGCACAGTTATGCCAATCCACGGCATGAGCAGCTGATCGCCGAGCGGCTGGCAGCCGACCTGCCGGAGTTGCACATGACGCTGAGCAGTGTGCTGCTGCCGGAGTTCCGCGAGTACGAGCGTGCTTCGACCTGCCTGGTCAACGCGGCGGTGGCGCCGGTGATGGGCCGCTACATCGGACGGCTGGCCGACGAGCTGGGACGCGACCGGCTGCGCGTGATGGCTTCGGCGGGAGGCAGCCTGCCACCGGACGTCGTCGCGCGCGAACCCGTGCACACGATTGTCAGTGGTCCCGCCGGCGGTGTGGTCGGCGCGGCGACCGTTGCCAGGGTTACCGGAGTGGAACGCTTCGTAACACTGGACATGGGCGGTACGAGCACGGATGTCTCGCTGTATCACGGCGGCCTGACCTATACGACGGAGGGCGAAATCGCCGGCCTGCCGGTCAAGCTGCCGATGCTCGATATTCATACCGTGGGCGCGGGTGGCGGCTCGATTGCCTGGATCGATGCCGGCGGAGCGCTGCACGTCGGTCCGGAGTCCACCGGTGCCGAGCCGGGACCGGCTTGCTACGGGCGCCAGCAGCCGCCGTACCGAGCGACGGTCACCGATGCGCATGTCGTCCTGGGCCATCTGCCTGGAGCTACGCCGCTGGGCGGCGGATTGGTGCTCGACGGTGAGCGGGCGCGAGCGGCCGTTGGTGAGTTGGCGCGGGAAGCGGGATTAACGCTGCTCGATGCCGCGGCCGGCATTCTGCGCGTGGCGGAAGTCACAATGGCGCGCGCGGTACAGCGAATCAGCGTCGAGCGCGGTTTCGACCTGCGTGAGCTGGCGCTGATGCCCTTCGGCGGGGCCGGCGGGCTGCACGCCGCGCGGTTGGCGGAGCAGCTGGGTATGCCGCGCGTGGTGGTCCCGCGCGATCCGGGGCTGCTCAGCGCGATCGGTATGCTGGCGGCCACGCCGCTTTATAACTTCTCGCAGGCCGTGATGCGGCGGATCGGCGCGGTGGATGGACCGGCCCTTGCCAATGAGCCGTCGGTGCAGGCAGCGCTGGCGGCTGTGGTAGAGAAAGCCCGGCATGCGCTGGATGCGGAAGGGATCCCACGAGATCGACAAATCATCGAATCCAGCCTGGACCTGCGTTACACGGGCCAGTCCTACGAGATCACCGTACCGGTGGTGGCCGACCCCGCGGCGGAGTTCGCGCAGCGGCACGAACGCCTTTACGGGTATCGAAGTCCCGAGCGCGAGCTGATGGTAGTCGCCGCCCGCGCGCGCGCGCGCGCCGTCCCGCCGGAGCTGCCGCCGCTCGAGATACCTCAGCGGGGCGGGCCGCTGCCGGCTGGGCTGTGCCAGCGAATCGAGCTGCGGGATCAATCCGGCGCCTACGCGGGAGTTAGCGTGGCGCGTGATGACCTGCTGGCGGGAGACTGCATCGTTGGTCCGGCGGTGATTCGGGAGTATTCCGCGACGACGCTGGTGCCGGCTGGCTGGTATGGAAGCTTGACCACGGCCGGGCACATCATGCTGGATCGCCTGACAGCGGGGTGCGGCGATGAGTAACCCGCAGATGTTGCCGCCGGCCGATGCGGTTGAGCTTGAGGTCTTCAAGCACCTGCTGGCCGCAATCGCCGAGGAGATGGGCGGGCGGCTGATGCGTAGCGCATTCTCACCGAACATCAAGGAGCGCCGCGATTTCAGCTGCGCGCTGTTCGACGCCGGCGGCAGCCTGCTGGCGCAGGCCGCGCATATCCCCGTGCACCTGGGCGCGATGCCGCTGTCGGTCCAGGCGGTGCTGGCGGCCTTTCCCGCGGGGCTGCAGGCGGCCGGAGATATGTACGTGGTCAACGACCCGTACGCCGGCGGGACGCACCTGCCGGATATCACCGTTGTCGCCCCGTGCCGGTTGCCGGGCGAGAATGGGCCGCGGTTCTTCGTTGCCAACCGCGCGCACCATGCCGACATCGGGGGGATCAGCCCCGGCTCGATGCCGCTCAGCCGCAGCATCGATGAAGAAGGCCTGCGCATCGCGCCGCGGCGACTGGATGCCGCCACGATCGACTGGATCGCCGGGGCCAGCCGCACGCCGGACGAACGCCGCGGCGACCTCCGGGCGCAGGTGGCGGCGCTGGAGTTGGGCCGTCGGCGGATCGAGGAGCTCTGCGCCAAACATGGATCCGAGCTGGTCGAATGCCGGGGCCGCGAGTTGATCGCCTATACCGAGCGGTTGATGCGCCGCGTGATCGATTCGATTCCGGACGGGGCGTATGTGTTTGCGGATCGGCTGGACGGCGATGGCACGGGCGTCGAGGACATCGTAATCCGTTGCCGGCTGGCGATCAGCGGCGACCGGGCCGTGGTGGACTTCCGTGACAGCGCCGATCAGGTGCCGGGGCCGGTGAACGCCGTGCGTGCGATTACCGTATCAGCCGTCAACTATGTCTTTTCCTGCCTGGGGCCGGCCGCTCTGCCCAGCAATGCGGGTGTCATGCGGCCGGTCGAGGTATTGACGCGGCCGGGCAGCGTACTGGAGGCCCAGGCGCCGGCGGCGGTGGCGGCGGGCAACGTGGAAACCAGCCAGCGCATCGTTGACGTGTTGCTGGGCGCGCTTTCGCAGGCCTTGCCGGACGTGATACCGGCGGCCAGTTGCGGCTCGATGAATAACCTGGCGATCGGTGGATTCGATCCCCGCCACGACACGGACTTCGCTTACTATGAAACGCTGGCGGGTGGAGCGGGGGCCGGGCCGCATCGTGACGGCCTGCCGGCGGTGCATACGCACATGACCAATACATTAAACACCCCTGTCGAGGCTGTTGAGCACGCCTATCCGTTGCGTTTGGCGGAGTACCGGATTCGTACCGGTTCGGGTGGTGCCGGCCAGCAGCGGGGGGGAGATGGTGTCGTGCGCAGCTATGTGTTCGACCATGTGGCGGAGCTGACGCTGTTGACCGAACGGCGACGGCACGCGCCTTACGGATTGGCAGGCGGCCTGGCGGGTGAGGCGGGCCGCAATGTGCTCCTCAGTGCCGACGGCAGCCGGCGCGAATTGCCCGGCAAGTGCCGGATCCAGGTCATGCCCGGCGACCGGCTGGAAATCGCCACGCCGGGCGGCGGTGGCTGGGGCGAACCTAAGAGGTAAAAAGCCTGCCGCGGGATGTACAATCCAGTCGATCACGATGCCGATCATCGAAACAACCGCGCTGACCCGTCGCTTCGCCGACGTACTGGCGGTCGATGACTTCAATATCAGCGTCGACGAGGGCGAGGTGTTCGGCCTACTAGGGCCGAACGGTGCCGGCAAGACCACCGTTATCAAGATGCTCGTGACGCTGCTGGTTCCGACCAGCGGCGAGGCGGCGGTGGCCGGTTGGTCGATCCGCCGCGGAGCGGCCGCCGTGCGCCGTAACGTGGGCTACGTGCCGCAGATGCTCTCGGCGGACGGCCAGCTGTCGGGTTACGAAAACCTGCTGATCTTTGCCAAGCTCTACGACATCCCGCGGCGCGAACGACGCCAGCGGATCAATGAAGCGCTGACCTTCATGGGCCTGGGCGACGTAGCCAACAGCCTGGTCCGCACCTATTCCGGCGGGATGATCCGCCGGCTGGAGATCGCCCAGTCGATGCTGCACCACCCGCGTGTGCTGTTCCTCGACGAGCCGACCGTAGGGCTCGATCCGTCGGCGCGCCGCGCGGTCTGGGAGCGCATCGCCGAGTTGCAAGAGCGCCTGGGTATGACGATCTTCCTCACCACGCACATGATGGAGGAGGCCGACAGCCTCTGCCGGCGCGTGGCGATCATGCACCGCGGGCGCGTGGCCGCGCTGGATACACCGGCGGCGTTGAAGGCTTCGCTGGACCGTGAGGGCGCCACTCTGGACGACGTGTTCATCCATTACGCCGGCGACAGCCTGGCCGCCGTGGGAGGAGGAAGCTACCGTGACACCCGACGGGCACGGCGCACCGCACGCCGGCTGGGCTGACGTGCCGTACGCCATCGCCGCCTTTGTGCGCAAGACCTTCGTGATCGCCGAGCTGGAGGCGCGCAAGTTGCGCCACGATCCGACCGAGTTGTTCATGCGCGCCGTACAACCGACCTTGTGGCTGCTGGTGTTCGGTCAGGTGTTCGGCAAATATCGCTGGCACGGCGAAGGCAGTTACCTCGATTTCCTGGCGCCGGGCATCCTGGCGCAAAGCGTGTTGTTCATTGCGATCTTCTACGGCATCACGATCATCTGGGAGCGCGACCTGGGCTTGGTTCATAAAATGCTCGTCACGCCCACGCCGCGCAGCGCGCTGGTGCTGGGCAAGGCGCTTTCGGCAGGCGTGCGCGCGATCTCCCAGGTGGTGCTGATCTTCATTATTTCGCTGATCGTCGGTGTGCATATCAACTGGAATCCCCTGCACCTGCTGGCGATCGTCTTGATCGTCGTGCTTGGCGCGGCGTGCTTTTCGACCTTCTCGCTGGTCATCGCCTGCCTGGTGAAAACCCGCGAGCGTTTCATGGGCATCGGGCAGTTGATGACGATGCCGCTGTTCTTCGCCAGCAACGCAATCTACCCGATCGAAATCATGCCGAACTGGCTGAAGGTTGTGGCGCGCGTCAACCCGCTGACATATCAGGTGGACGCCTTGCGCGGTCTGATGGTCGTGGGTGGCGTGAGCCATTACAGCATCGCGCTTGACCTGGGCATGCTGCTGGGGATTACCACCGTGTTCGTGTTACTCGGTTCCCGCTTGTACCGCAATGTGGTTGGTTAGCAGGATGGGGCGGCTGGATCGAAGCTCCGCTGGCGCATGCCGATCGATAGCTGGGGTACAATCCAGCCGTGAGTAAGATCGATGTACTAGTCGTCGGCGGCGGTGTGGCGGGTTGCGCGGCGGCGCTGGCCGCGGTGCGCGAGGGGGCGTCCACAGTACTGCTTGAGCGGCAGGATTGCCTGGGCGGCAATGCCACACGCGCGCTGGTCGGGCCCTGGCAGAGCTTCCACGCCGGTGTGATCAAACTGGACGGCAGCTTGCCCGAGCAGGTGATCGGCGGGATTGCCCAGGAGTTTGTGGCCGATCTGACGGCGCGAGGCGCTTGCAACGGGCACCAGCCCGATCCGATCGGCTTCGCCGGCAGCATAACTCCGGTCGACGCCCAGGTCGTCGAGGAATACCTGCCAGCCAAGCTGGCCGAGGCTGGCGTGCGGATTGAACTGAGCCGGGCAGTCACGCTGGACGACCTGGCCGAAGCAACCCAGCTCGTCGATGCCACGGGCTCAGCCGCGGTGGCCCGGATGTTGGATGTGCCGGTGGTCAGGTCGGACCAGCCGCAGCCGTTGAGTTGGCTGTTTACCATGACCGGTGTAGATGTGGAAGCTGTTCACGGTTTTCAGCTCGAACACCCGGAACAATTCGTCCTGCATCCGGCGCACGCGCGCGTCTTTGCACAGCATGGCACGATCGCGGTCAGCGGCTTCTTCGATCTCGTGCGGCAAGCTCGTGAGCGCGGGGAGTTGGATGTACCCCGGGACCGGCTGCTGTTCTTCTCGACGCCGACACCGGGAGAAGTCCTCATTAATACAACGCGGATTCCCGCCGCTCATCCCGAGCCGGAGCAGGAGGGCCTGCGGCAAGTGCAGGAACTGGTGCGCTGGTTGCCCGAACATGTGCCGGGATTCGGCGGTGCGCAATTGGGGCGGATTGCGAAAAGCATCGGCGAGCGTGAGTCATATCGGCTGGTTGGGAAATACACATTAAATGTAAACGACATCGTGAAGGGTAGTAGGCATCCTGATGCGATCGCCCGTGGCTGCTTTCCGATCGACATTCACCAAGCCGGCAGCGACGGCCTGGAGTCCCAGGGCGTCGGCGGCGCCGGATGGTACGACATCCCACTCGGGTGCCTGGAAAACGAGCGCATTGAAAACCTGCTCTGCGCTGGCCGCTGTATCAGCACCGACCGCTCCGGATTCGCCAGTGCACGTGTTATACCCACGGCGATCGCGACAGGCGAGGCGGCAGGCTACATCGCTTCTCGACGCGCGAGTTCAGGAAAATTTAAAATTTCAGCTTGCCTTTCGCGGATTTCGCTGGTATAACTTCCCGTCAAAACACTCTGGTGGGAGGAGTGAGACAACAGCCGTAAGCGGGAAATAGTGAGTTTGATTAATCCCAATGCGGCATAAGGGGAGATTGGTTAAGCGGCAGCGCGCATGCCGTGGAGCCAGTATATGCAGCGTTGGGAAGCTCCAAGCAGTTGGCCGTAAGGCCGGTGCTTACTGGCAAGCAAAAATTTCGCAGTAGAGGAAAAGGAGAGAAACCTTGGCACGAAAAGGTACAGCACATCAGCGGGTCATGCCCGGCGAATATTACGATCAGATTACCGAGCTCGTTCTGAAGAACGGTCGGATCACGACTGATGAACTCAGCGAGATCATCAGCCAGGATGATGATCTGTCGCCGGAGAAAGTTGAACTGCTCTATGAGGAGCTCAATGAAATGGGGGTGCAGATCGTTGATGCGGCGAAAGTAGCCGAAGAAGCCGACGAGAAGAACCGTGAGAACGGGGAGTTCTTCACCAAGGAAGAGATTGAGGACGCGGACAACCTGCGTCTGGACGACTCCGTCAAGATGTATCTGAAGACGATCGGCCAAATCTCGCTTCTCACTCCGCAGGAAGAGATCTACTATGCCCGTCGTTACCGCGAGGGTGACCTGACCGCCAAGCAGAAGCTGATCGAAGCCAACCTGCGCCTAGTCGTATCGATTGCCAAGAAATACCTCAATCGTGGGATGAGTTTTTTGGATCTGATTCAGGAAGGCAACATCGGCCTGATTCGCGCCGTCGAGAAGTTCGATCTCGACCGCGGCTTCAAGCTGAGTACGTATGCCACGTGGTGGATCCGCCAGGCGATCAGCCGCGCGCTGGCCGACCAGGCCGAGTTGATCCGCAAGCCGGTGCATATGGTGGAGACGATCACCAAGCTCGGCCGGGCCTCCAAGGAAATCCAGCAACGCGAGGGCCGCGAGGCCAGCAATCTTGAGATCGCGCACCAGATGGGCATCAACGAAGAGAAAGTCCGCGACATCCTCAAGGTGGCCCAGAAGCCGATCAGTCTCGAGAAGCCGATCGGTAACGACAAGGACAGCCAGTTCCAGGACTTCCAGGAGAACAAGAACATCGTCAGCCCCGAAGTGGAGACGATGTACGAGCTGACGCGTTCCAAGATCAACCGCATCCTGAAGACCCTGTCCGAGCGCGAGGAAAAGGTCATCCGCCTGCGCTACGGCCTCGATGACGGCCACAGCCGCACGCTGGAGGAAGTCGGCCGCGAGTTCAACGTGACGCGCGAGCGGATCCGCCAGATCGAAATGAAAGCGCTCAAGAAGCTCAAGCACCGCAGCAAGAAGGGCCAGTTCATGGGCCTGATCGAGTTCTGCGAGATGCACTCAAGCTATCAGAACCGCTAACTGCAATCCAGCCAATAAATGAAAAACGGGGTGCACGTCGTGCACCCCGTTTGCTTCCCGTGTTACCACCAGTCTGGCGCAACTGGCGGAGGTCGGCTGTGGTGTGATTATTTAGCTAAGACAAGTTCCCACACCTGGCTGATGTCCTGACGGACGTCCCGGCGCAGTTGCTTCAGGGTGTCACGCGTCTCCAAATCAGCGTGGTTGATATAATTGCTGATTCGTAAATCAATTAGATCGCGTAACTCGTAGTAGACATCGCTGAGCTTCTCATGCTGGTCGATCATGGTTCACCTCCTGCCTGACTACTTTCCCATCCGCAATAAGGTTTATACCACGAATTCTATAACCACGTTTCAATTTTATCAGCATTTCAGTTGAATTGAAGATTAATTGAACCGGTTTTAGGGAATTCACGTCGCCACGGCCAACCCATATAATTACCAGGTGGCTTTCCGGCGTCACCCACAACGTAATATCGTCCTCTCCGGTTTCTATGGTTGCAGAGCGGATGCGGTCGGTCGCGAATTGGCGCGGCGCATGCGCCGCTCGTACTTCCACGTCCCGGCTGAGATCGAGCGGCGTAAGCGGCTCAACCTGTTCAAATTGACGGGCTTGGGCGCGCCGCCCTCGGACGCCAGGCTGGAGGAATGGGTGATCCGCGACCTGGCGTTTCGGCGCGGCATGGTGGCGACACTGGGCATTGACTCCCTGGCCAATGCGACCTGTGGAGAGGAACTCCGGGTGTTTTCCTACCTGGTCTTCATCGATCCGCCGTTTCCGGTGCTGTGGGAACGTATCGAGCGCGATCCCAGTCTAGGGGACATGGTCCTGGAATTGGGACGCAACGGCATATATGAAAAATGGCTGGCCCATCGCGAGAACTACAGTTTCACGAACCTGCAGTTGTTTTCGCCCGTCGATGAGGTAAGCTTCCTTAGTAAGTTAATCGCGCACTGCTTTTTCACCTAAATGAAAGTCGACCTGCCGCTAGAGATGTATGAACAGCGGACGGAGCCCCGTAATTCCGCCCCGCTGCTGTTCGTGCTGGCGCTGTTGGTGGCTGGGCTGATGGGCTGGCAGGTCTTCAACCTGCCCGGTGCCTGGCTGAAGCGCAATACCGCGCCTCCCGATTTCAGCGGGATGAATTTCGGTATCCGCCAAGTTTGGATCGAGGCGGACGGCACGTGGACGATCTCCCGGGAGGGCTATCTCGACCGCATGCGGACGTATATCGTCTCCTCGCACGGTGTGCTCTCGCGCGAGACGGAGATGATCCATGCGATCGACGGCAACGACGTTTCCGGCGTATCGCACGGGAGCGCCAAGTTGATGGCCGGCGGCACCAGCCTGGATGTGGAACCCAGCCCGCGCTATTGGGAGATGCTCAAACGCCTGCGCCCACCGGAAGCCACCGGATCGCAGCAGGAAGAACAGCGCACCGAGGATCCCCAGTCCGAGCCAGACCAGACCGAATCGCGCCAGGAGCTGCCGTCATACCTCGACACCGGTGAGGCCCCGATGGAGTCCGTGACGGAGGAGACGCCGGCTGAACCGAGCGTCGTGCTGCGGATCATTGCGACGCGCAATACGGATGGCACCTTCACGAGCGAAGTCAAACGCGATCGGCACTCAATACTGACCGGGCATGAGTACTTCCCTTCACGCGATTCCTTTGCCTACCTCGACCCCGACCTCTGGCTGACGACGAATGCCCAGCGGTTCCTGCATCACCTGACCGTCACGGACAGCGATGGACACCTGGTGATCGCGGAAGGGGCGACGGTTGACCTGAATATCCTCGACAAGACCAACCGCGACTGCATCGTCGGCCGTGATCCGATTAGCAGCCGGCTGTTCATTGTGCTGGCGAACGGCGAGCGATTCTGGTATGACGCCCAGACATTGCAGCGGCTGGACCAGGATATCCTGCCCGGCGAGTGGCGGATGGAGTACGCCGCCCTGGCCTTCAACAGCATGGAGTATTCGCCGGACCTGGGCTGGCCGCTCTCCAAGGCGGCCCACGACCGCCTGGCCGCCTTGCAGATGGTACTATTTCTCTTAAGCCTGCTGGTCCTGGCTACGGCAGGGAGGAAAGCATGGAAATTCACCTCGGCAGCGACCACCGCGGATTCGAGCTCAAGCAGCAAATCTGCGCCTATGTGAAAGAACTCGGTCATACCTGCATCGATCACGGCTGCGGCGGGCAGGCGCGCGTGGATTACCCGGAATTCGCGGCGGCGGTCGGCCATGCCACCGTGGCCTCGGAGCCCGATTCGCTGGGAATTCTGGTATGCGGCAGCGGCGTGGGAATCGCGATTCCGGCCAACAAGGTGCCGGGCGTGCGCTGCGTCGTCGCCTGGTGCGAACACGTCGCGGAATACGGGCGGCGGCACAACCACGCCAATGTTCTGGCCTTCGGCGCCGACCTGCAGACGTTCACCACGGTCAAGCGCTGCCTGGATGCCTATCTGGCGGCGGAGCCGGAGGGCGGGCGCCATGCCGAACGCGTGCGGATGATTGGCGGCCTGGACAGATCAGTCGCGTTTTAGTAGGGCCCGGCAGGGAGCCCCGTCCGTGCCGTCCAGCTTGATGGGCAGGCAGAACAGCTGATAGCGACCCGCCGGAGCGTCGCGCAGGTCGCAATCTTCCAGGATCAACACTCCCGCTCCCAACAGCGCAGCGTGGGCGGGATACTCCGGGCCGCCGGCCGGATCCACCGACAGGTAATCGATCCCGACCAGGTTGACCCGCAGTTCCGCCAGACGCTCGGCCAGTTCCGCCGACAGCTGGGTGTAAGCGCCGGAGAACTCATCGCGCGGCAGGTTGGCGTTATCGGTCTTGAACAGCACGGCATCGCCCGGCTGGAAGTCCAGGCCGTTGAGAAGCGAAACCGGCAAGCTCGCCTGCCCGCGTCCGTCGATAACCAACGCTGGGCAGCTGAACCGCTCCACGTCGATTTGGTCGAGCGTTCTGCCACCGGGAATGAAATGCGCCGGCGCATCCAGATGCGTACCGGTATGCGCGCCCAGTTCCAACTCGGGGCGGTCGCCCTCGGGGTTGTCGGCAGCCCGATTGACCCGATGCGGGCGGTCACCAGGATAGACCAAGGTATCGCGGCCGATCGTCCGCGTGATATCGATCCACATTCCGTACTCCGCGGTTAGCCGCACTGCAGCCGGTAGGCCACCAGCTTGCTCCACAATTCGTCGGGCTTCATCAGCACGCGCGCGGCGGGCCAATCCTCGATCATCCGGCCGGGCGCGTAGGGCAGCACCAGGCTGATCATTCGGCCGCGGTTACGCTTCTCCAGGCGCATATGCTCGACCAGCATCCGGTCGTGCAATTCCGCGGGCAGCACGGTGGGCAGCTGGCAGTCCTCCAGGATGTCCACCAGTTTCTTGCGGTCCTCGGCGGCGAGCAGGCCGATCTCGGTGGCGATGAACGACTCGAAGGCCAGGCCGATCGAGACCGCCTCGCCGTGGTGCAGGTGCATCTTGCTGGCGCTTTCCAGCGCATGCGCCGTCGTATGGCCGGCCAACAGCGCCATCCGCTTGGACATCTGGAACGGATCGCTGACGCTGACGCGCAGCTTGACCTGCATCGCGTCGAGGATGAACTTCTCAACGTTGGCCTTGACGCCGTCCAGGCCCTGGTCGCGCGTGGCGGCGCTCAGTTCCTCGAACATTGCGGCGTTGCCGCACATCGCCAGCCGCGCCATCTCGGAAATACCGGCGCGATAAAAGCGGTCGGGCAGGGTGCCCAGGAAACTGGTGTCCACGAAGGAGACATTCGGCCAATAGAACGTGCCGCAGTAGTTTTTATGGTTATCGAGGTTGACGGCATTCTTACCGCCGATCGCGCAGTCGAACTGGGCGATGAACGTGGTCGGGATCGTGACCCAGCTCACGCCGCGGGAGAAAGTGCAGGCCACGAAGCCGACCAGGTCGCTGATCGTGCCGCCGCCCATGCTGATCAGGATGTCGTCGCGGTTGAACTCGTTCTCCAGCAGATACTCCTGCAGGCGCGTGAACATCCGAAGCGTCTTGGCGCGCTCGCCGCCCTTGATCTTCAGCGTGCGGACGCGCGGCAGCTTGTTGTAGATCAGCTCCAGGCGCTCGGGATACAGTTGGGCGACGTCGTCGTCCACGACCACTACCGCCATGTGGTCGTCGACGTATTCGGCCGTCATCCGCACGATCTCATCGTACCAGTCCGTGGAGATGAAGACGGGGCGGGTGCGTTCGGGGCGGGAAGGCTGGTTGGGTGCCAGCTTGTGGGCCTTGTCAGTTTCAATCTCAAACAGCATTGACTGTCTCCGCATTTTTAGATTCAGCAGCCGATCGGTGTTGAGACTAGCACGTTTCGCGTTCACTGGAAAGGCACCGGTTGATTTGCCTGCAACCAAAACACGATGGTGAAGTCATAATCTAAGATTAACGCGATGGTCTATTTGCTATACAACAAGATTCTGCTCAGGGTACTCGTGGTTCTGACCGGAATCGGCGTCGGGGTGGCGACGTGGCACTACGTGGCCCTCTCCTCCCAGAAGCTGGCCGCCGCCGGCGTACGCGATGCGCTGGCGATTGTCAGCTTCTTCGTCGCGGGCTGGCTGGTGATGGTGATCGCCGAAGTGGTTGACAACCACTATATACGCGCCTTCGCCTGCCTGTGCGTGATCCTCGGCGGGATCGTCAGCTATAAGTGGATCTTTCTCGTCGACGGGCCCAAGCTGGCTGAGCTGGAAACCGGTGCCGCGGGCATGCGGATGACCGGCGCGGGCTTCTGGGCCGCGCTGGGGATCGCCCTCTTGATGTTCATCCTGCTGGTGATCCGGTTGGTGCTCGACAAGGCCAACGCCGGCCGGCGACCCACCGCCGCCGCCGCGCCCCAGGTCAACGTCCCGCTCGGCGCCAAGCCGGAGGGGCTGGGCGAGAAGCCGCGGCCGGACGCCCTGCCACCGATCCCGCTGGACGACCAGCCGTTGGCGGTCAGCGAAACGGCCGCTCCGCCACTCAGCGCGCCCATCCGCCAGGCCGGGCCGGTCGCCAAGCTGGTCGGCATCGGCGGGATGTATCTGGGCACGGAGTACGAGCTGACGCCCGGGGAGCACAGCATCGGACGCCAGGACGCGGACCTGTTGCTGGCCGACGACAACCAGGTGTCACGGAACCACGCACGGATTACGGTCAGCGCCGACGGGCTGGCCACGCTGAGCGACGCCGGCAGTACCAACGGCTGTTTCGTCAACAACCAGCGCGTCCAGTCGATGGAGTTGGCGCCGGGCGACGTGATCCGGATCGGTACGTCGCAGTTCAAGGCAGAATAAGCGGAGGTGGGTCATGCGTGACTGGATCTGGTATGCGGCACTCCTCGCGCTGATTGCCGCACTCACGCCAATCTGGGTGCAGGCGCAACAGCAGTCCGGCCAGCAGCCGGGCACGACGCCGGCCGCGGCCGCCGCCGCGGATGACGAAGAAGAAGAGCAGCTGGAGCACCAGCGGCACAGCGACCCGTACCTGAAATACGTGCAGAACGCCGAGGTGCGGATCAGCCAGCTGGAGCTGGGCGACTTCCCCACCGTGCGCGCCTTTGTCAGCGTGGCCGACGAAGGCGGTGTGCTGATCCGCTCGCTGACCGAGCAGGACTTCACGGTGACCGAAAACGACGTGCCGGCCGCCGAGGTGCGCTTCGGCAATCGCGAGGAGCTGAACCTGCCGCTGTCGATCCAACTCGTGGTGGATATCTCCAGCAGCATGGACGTGGAAGTCGATCACGTAACCCACGCTACCGCGCTGGACCTGGCCAAGCAGGCCGTGCGCGATTTCGTCCAGCAACTCGGTCCCTTGGACCGCGTCGGGCTGATCACTTTCTCCGACGCGGCGATCCGCGAGGTGCGGATGACCACCGACCACCAGGATCTGATTCGAGCCGTGGACAAGCTGACGGCCTGGGGCCAGACGGCGCTCTGGGACGCCACCTTCTCGGGTATGGAGGAACTCGTCGATGACGAAACACCGTCGCGGCGGGCGCTGATCGTGCTCTCCGACGGCTGGGACAACAAAAGCGTCGAATCGCCGCTGACCATCCTGGACTGGTACGAGGCCGAGGCGCTGGACAACAACATCGGTTTCTCGATCTACACACTCGGACTCGGTCCTGACGTCGACCGCGGCGCGTTGGGCAACATCGCCACGCGCACCGGCGGCCTTTATATGGACAGCCCGACGGCCGACCAGCTGGCCGACGTCTACCAGGACATCCTGAACCAGATCCAAAGCGAATACCTGCTGGAATGGGACTCGCCGGGCGAGTCGCAGCCCGGCCAGATCATCGACGTCAGCATCGGCATCACGCCGGTGCAGTCGTTCACGCCGGGCGATTACACCTACCGAAGCCCCGGGCTGACCGCGGCGCTTAGGCGCGCGCTGCTGCCCGGCCTGATCACGATCGGCGTGCTGATCGCGATCCTGGTGATCGCCACGATCTTCCGCATCAGCCGGCGTGTCTGGCTGACGGTGATGATCACGCCGCTGGAGGGCAAGGACTACGCGGTGCCGTCCGACGGCGCCGACATCGGCACGCTGGAGAGCTGCGAGATCCGCCTGCCCGGCGATCCGGCGCTGCTGCCGCTGCATGCCTCGCTGCGCGAGAGCGCCGACGGCTACGTGCTGGCGGTGGTCGATCCGCAATCGCCGATTATCTGCGGCGGCATGCTTTTAGCGAAGAAGCTGCTGCGCCACGGCGACCGCTTCACGTTGGGGACGACGGAGTTCATCTTCAGCGAGCGCGTCAGCCGCCCCGGCGACGGCGAGTTCATCCTGGCCGAGCACGTGACCGACCTCGAAGCGCCTCAACAGCTGTCGGAGGAAGCGCAACTGGCCGCCGCCGCGGGCGAGGATCCCGCCGCCGCGGTCGAGCGCCAGGTGCCGGCCAAGCTGACGGCCCAGTCCGGGCCGCACGCCGGTGTAAGTGTGAACCTCACTGAAGGCGAGACGGTGATCGGGCGCACCGAGGGCCAGCTGAAGCTGTCCAGCGACAACCAGGTCAGCCGCAAGCACTGCGTGATCACGCTGGCGGGCGGCCGCGCGACCCTGACCGATCCCGGCAGCACCAACGGCACGCGGATCAATGGCAAACCCTGCCAGCCCGGCATGTCCGTGCCGGTGTACGCCGGCGATGTACTGGGAATCGGTAGCGGTGAGTATCGGCTAGAATAGCCCCGTGATCGTGATCGCCAGCCAGAACGAGTACAAGATCGCCGAGATCCGCGCGCTGCCGGCGGCGGAAGGGCTCGTGCTCAAGGAGATCGGCGCGTTCGGCGAGGTGCCCGAGGTGCCCGAGGACGGCACGACCTTCGAGGAGAACGCCGTGATCAAGGCGGTGAAGTACTCCCTCTGGCTGAGGCGCGAGTTGAACATCGAGCCGCCGGTGGTGGCCGAGGACGCCGGGTTGATGGTCGAGGGGCTGTTGGGCTGGCCGGGCGTGTTCTCGGCGCGCATCGCCCCGACCACCGATGAGCAGATCGACCTGGTGCTGGAGCGGCTCGGCGACCACTTCAACCGCGCCGCGCAGTTTGTCGCCTACACCGCGCTGGTGATCAACGGCTACCTGGTGCGTACCTGGCGCGGCAGCGTCACCGGCCGGCTGACCAAAGAACGGCGTGGCACGGGCGGCTTCGGCTACGATCCGATCTTCGAGATCCCGCAGCTGGGCAAGACCTTCGCCGAACTGGACACGCCGCTGAAGAACGAGCTGTCCCACCGTACCCGCTCCTGGACGCTGGCGCTGCAATACATCCGTGAGCGCAAACTGGCCGGCTGAGCGCATTCGACCCAGGTTTGGTTTTTCTTAAAAAGGGTTACCAAGCGCGCTGTTCGGTGTTATCATCCTGCGACCTTGCGCACCGCCTGTGCGCGCACCCATGAGATGCCATGAAGCTGATTCACAGCGCTCCACTCGATTATGAGAAAATCGGTTTGGTCGTCGGGCTGGAAGTCCACCAGCAGCTTTTGACCGACCATAAGATGTTTTGCAAGTGCCCGGCCGGCCTGTACACTAACGAGCACGACGGCACGGTGCTGCGCCACATGCGCCCGACCCTCAGCGAGTTGGGCGAATACGACGGCACGGCGCTGATGGAATTCAAGACCAGAAAGAACATTATCTACCTGCTGCACCATTCCAACACCTGCACGTATGAGATGGACGACACCCCGCCGTTTTTGGTCAACCAGCAGGCGCTGGACGTGGCGATCGAGCAGTGCCTGATGCTCGGCTGCGACATCATCGACGAGGTGCACATCGCGCGCAAGCAATACCTGGACGGCAGCATCCCGACGGGCTTCCAGCGCACGGCGATCGTCGGCGTCAACGGCAAGCTGCCCTTCCGCGGCCGCGAGCTTTCGGTCACGCAGGTCAGCGTGGAGGAGGACAGCTGCCGCGAGGTCTCCGACCAGGCGCACCTGATCGTCTGGCGCACGGATCGCCTGGGCATGCCGCTGATCGAGACCGTCACCGGACCCGACCTGCGCACGCCGGAGGAGGTCGAGGAAGCGATCCTGTTGATCGGCCGCGTCTGCCGTTCCACGCGCCACGTGCGCACCGGGCCCGGCGCGAGCCGCCAGGACGTCAACGTCAGCGTGGCGGGCGGCCGGCGGGTCGAGATCAAGGGCGTGCCCTACGCCTGGCTCGCGCCAGCGCTGGTCCATTCCGAGGCCTGGCGCCAGGTGAACCTGCTGAGGCTGCGCGACGAACTGCACCAGCGCGGCTTCACCAAGCCGGAGGATATCGTCGTCGAGCATGCGGATGTCACCGAGCTCTGCGCCGAATCGAACCTGAAGGTGCTGCGCGAGGAGATCTGGCAAAAGCACATCGAGCACCACGACTGGCGGCCGGGTTTCGAGCTGGGCAAAGGCAGGTTCTGCGTGCGCGCCGTCAAGCTGCCCGGGCTCAACGGCACGCTCAACTGGCCGACGCAGCCGGACCTGATCTTTGCCGACGAACTGCGCGGGCGCCTCAGGGTCATCGCGGGCCTCAGCCAGCAGCCGATCCTGGTTCAGAGCGAGAAATGGCCGGTCTACAAGGACAGCCGCCAGGAGATGCGCCAGCTGTTGAAGCGGATGCGCTGCGGGGCGGACGATTCGCTGGTCGTGATCTGGGGACCGGAGCAGGACACCCTGACCGCCGTCGAGGAGATCCGCCTGCGCTACGTCGACGCGCTGGATGGCGTGCCGCACGAGACACGCCAGCCGCTGCCGGACGGCACGACGGACTTCGAGCGCATCCTGCCGGGGCCGGACCGGATGTATCCCGACACCGACAGCCCGCCGACGATGATCACGCGCGAGCGGGTCGAGGGGCTGCAAGCCGACCTGCCCAGCCCGCCCTGGGAACGTTACGAACGCTACCGCCGGGCCGGCCTGCCCGATAACACGATCTTCTACCTGATCCGCCGCAACGGGGCGGACCTGGTCGACGAAATCGTCGCCAAGACCGGGGCCGACCTGCGCCGCGTGGGCTTTTTCTTCGGCGAGGAGCTGAAGGGCCTGGCGCGCGCGGGAGTGAATGTCGAGGCAATCGGCTCGGAACGCTGGCTGGAGTTCTTCAGCCAGGCCCAGGCGCGGCCGCTGATCTGGGAGGACCGGCGCCAGGTGTTGCGTACCTTGGCCGCGGAACCTGAAGCCGACTTCGAGGACCTCCTCGACGACCTGGAGACGGGGGCGCCGCGCGACTGGCAACGGCGGCTGGACGATGTGCTGGCGACCGAATACATCAAGCACGGCGCGGCCGAGCCGGAGAAGCGCCAGCGCTATTACCTCGGCGTGGCGATGAATGAACTACGCGGGATGGTGCTCGTGGCGGACGTGGCGCAGGCGCTCAAGGAGCGGTTCAATGGCTGATCAGCAACCGATGGAAGGCTATCGCGGCCGGGCCGCGGAAAAGCTTGGCGAGTGGCGGGTGCGGACCTGGAGCGAGGTCTGCGTGGTCAACGACGCGGGAAGCGAGTTTATCGGCGTGATCCTGCCCAGAAGCGAGACTTTCGACGACCTGCACATCGTGCTCAAGCAAAAGACCGGCTACAACGTCGGCATTCACGTCGACCGCGTGCGCGAGATCAAGGAACTGGGCTACAAAAAGGCCGAATACAAGATCCCCGAGAAGGAATTCCCACGCAATCCGGGCCTGCCCGCGGTGACGCTGTTGGGGACGGGCGGCACGATCGCCAGCCGGCTGGACTACCGCACCGGCGCGGTGATCCCGGCCTTCACGCCCGGCGAGCTGTACGGCGCCGTACCGGAGCTGGCCGATATCTGCAACCTGACCACGAAGAAGATCTTCGGCGTGTTCAGCGAGAACATGGGCTGGCCCGAGTACTGCCAACTGGCCCAGGCGATCGGCGACGAGATCAACGCCGGCGCGGACGGCATCGTGATCGGCCATGGCACGGACACGATGGGCCATACCGCGGCGGTGCTGAGCTTCATGGTGCAGAACCTGCCGGTACCGGTGGTGATCGTCGGCAGCCAGCGCAGTTCCGACCGCCCCAGCTCGGATGCCGCGCTCAACCTGACGCACGCCGTCAACGCGGCGGCCAACGGCGATATCGCCGAGATCCAGGTCTGCATGTTCGGCCCGACCTCCGACAGCTACGGCCTGCTGCACCGCGGGACGCGCGTGCGCAAGATGCACTCCAGCTACCGCAGCACGTTCCGCACGCTGTCCGACATCCCGCTGGCGATTATCGACCGCGATAACCAGACGATCCTCCATCCGGATTACCGCCGGCGCGATCCCAGCCGCCAGGTCAAGATCGACGCTGTCTACGACGATCGCGTCTCGGTGCTCTATTACTACCCCGGCATGAAGCCCGACCTGGTCGAAGCATTGGTCGAGAAGGGCTACCGCGGCATCGTGATCGCCGGCACGGGCCTGGGCCACGTCAACAAGCCGCTCTATCCGGCACTGAAGGCGGCGATCGCCCAGGGCGTGCATGTGGTGATGTGCGTGCAGACGCTGTGGGGCTTCGCGCAGATGTACGTCTACGACACCGGTCGCGACCTGCTCGACATCGGCGTGGTGCCGCTCGACAACATGCTGCCCGAGACGGCGCTGATGAAGCTGGGCTGGGTGCTGGGCCACACCGATGACCACGGCGAGGTGCTGAAGATGATGCGCGCGCCGGTCAGCCACGAGATCACCGGCCGCGAGCCGCATAACGGCTATATCGTGTTGCAGGGCGGTCTGCCCGAAGTGCAGGAGTATATCGCCGGCCACTGGAAGTGACATCGCCGCGCCAAATCTAAGACCAGCTCCCTGACTCCGCAGCCGGAGTTACCAATATATCCGTATATCGGCATATGTCCGGTTGCGGATTTACGCATTCTGTGTTAGCGTACGAAACCTACGAAATACTTCCCTTTACGACGCTACAGGAGAATAGCTGATGTCTGACAAGAAAGCGGATTTGGCGGGTCCCGGCATCGGGACCTACGAAGATGTCGAGGCGGGGCTACCCAAGGACTATAAGCCATTGCTGAACCCCAAAGACACCCAGAAAGCGATCGCGCTGGTCAAGCGCACGATCGAGGACGGGCTGTGCCGCGAGCTCAACCTGATCCGGGTCGAGTGCCCGTTGATCCTCGAGCGCGACTGCGGCATGAACGACTACCTCGATCGCGACGGTTCGCGCACGCCCGTCGACTTCCAGTGCGGCCTCGGCCTGCCGGCGAAGATCGACGCGCAGGTCGTCCAGGCGGCGACGAAGTGGAAGCGCTGGGCGCTGAAACAGTTCGGCCTGGAGTTGGGCGAGGGCCTCTATACCGACATGCGCGCGGTGCGCAAGGACTACTTCCTCGACCACGACCACAGCTCCTACGTCGACCAGTGGGACTGGGAGCGCGTGATGAAGTTCGAGGACCGCAACCTCGACTTCTTAAAGGAAATCGTCGGCAAGATCTGGAAGGTCCTGATCGAGGCCCGCAAGGCTGCCGTGGCCGAGTTCCCGGCGCTGTCGGGCCGCTATGCCGAGCCGCCGGATGAACTGGTCTTCCTGCACGCCGAGGAAATCCTCGCGATGTACCCCGACCTGCCGCGCAAGCAGCGCGAGACGGCGATCATCCAGAAGTACCCGGCGATCTTCATCATCGGCATCGGCCATACGCTGGAAGACGGCTATCCGCACGAGATGCGCGCCGCCGACTACGACGACTGGACCACGCCGACGATCGTCAAGGACGGCAAGCAGATGCATGGCCTCAACGGCGACATCCTGGTCTGGAACGACGTGACGCACCGCCGCCACGAGCTGACCAGCATGGGCATCCGCGTGACCAAGGAGACGCTCGTCGAGCAGTTGAAGATCACGGGCCAGGAGCATTTCCTAGAGATGCCGTATCACAAGATGATCATGAACGACGAGATTCCGCTGTCCGTCGGCGGTGGTCTGGGCCAGAGCCGCATCTACGGCTGGCTTTTGAACAAGGCCGCGCTGGGCGAGTGCTCTGTCACCGTCTGGCCGCAGCAGCTGCATGACATCTGCGAAAAGCACAACATCCACCTGTTGCGCTAATCAATCGGAGTTTTCAACCAGAATGGACGCGGGGGCGCTCTGCCCCCGCTTTTTTTGTCGATGGATGTCGGGCTGAAGCCCGACATCCATGTTTAAGATCTTGCGCACAACGCAATAAAGATCGTGTAGCAGGGGGCTTCAGCCCCCTGACATTATCCCTTTCCCGCAAGATCCCAGCGTTGCGGATTTGTCATGATGTAACTACGGAATTTCTCAAGTTCTCTCTCGTTGCGGATCACCCGATCTCGATAACCGTTCTGCCAAACGCTTGAGCCGACCGTACCGAATTGCTGGTTTATCGATCTGGAACTGCTGCCTTTTAGCGCTTGCAGAATCGCAGGTAGCGGCACAATCTCACCTTGTTTCCCCAGTACTCGTGGATCGTTGAGAATCAAAATGCAATGCACATGGTCTGGCATGAGTTGAAACGCATCAAGTATAACGCAGCTGAATTTCTCAGGTAGAGAGTTCCAGGTGCTGAAGACTATTTCACCAGCTGGAAAGGGGGTGAAGACTCCATCGGCGATTCGTCCGAGCAGCCTCTTACGGCGGTATGTGTTAAAGGTAATGAAGTACCCAGCTCCGGAAGCGTAGTCATGAGTTGGATGGCGCATTGTGGTATCAATCTAGCACAGGCAACAGGATGTCGGGCTGAAGCCCGACCTACATGGTGAAAAGGTATATAAGCATCCTAAGGTTTGTAAGCATCCGGAGGATTTTTAGTTCCTGGCATTACCTTACGCCGGCAGGCGGATCTTACCGGCTTCGGTCGTTGGCTCGGGGAGGGGCAGGCCTTCCATACGCAGGCCTTCGAGGTGGAATTCAAGGGCTTCCGCGAACAAGCGTTCCACTTCCTCGCGGCTTTCGCCCACGGCAACGCAGCCCGGCACGTCTGGCGAATACGCCGACCAGTTGTTTTTACCGCGCTCGTAGATCACTGTGTATTCGATCATCACGTTTTCTTTGGACATACCTGAAGCGTAACACGCGATCAATACACGTGCCCGTTTAGGGTTGCTGGATTCTTCTTTGTTGCGAATTTGAAGATACGGGTGACGTCACGCCATGGCGTGATCGCCCCTACAGTTTAACCCGCAGCCAGCCTGGAAAGATGCAATGATCAGTTATCGAGCAATGTGCCCTGGCACTCGCTCATGACAGCAGAAACCTGAACCGGAACAAATGCAATCTTCGCTGCAGCGGGTATAATGCCTCGTCATGGCAGCCAGCCGGAAAAGGAGCGTGATCAACATCGCCGCTACCCGCGGCGTTGGCACGCACGCCTAGCCGGCTGCCCGCGGCTTAAGCCGCGTTTTCTTCGCAGCCAACTCCTCCCTTTACCCGTGACGGTTCAGGCCGCACTGGTTGTATTTTCACACTCAGCCGGTACACTTACCGGCAGCCTACCAAGGAATTTACTATGCCGATTATTGCGAAACACATCGAACGAGACGAAAAGGAAGAGCGGCTCTATCGCCTGCGGCACTCCGCCGCGCACCTGATGGCCGAGGCCGTGCAACAACTCTGGCCCGGCACCAAGCTGGCCTTCGGCCCGCCGATCCAGGACGGTTTCTATTACGACTTCGAAACCGAGCACCGCTTCAGCGACGAGGACCTGAAGCGCATCGAACAGAAGATGGAAGAGTTGCGCAAGGAGAAAGCCGAGTTCGTCTGCAAGCCGGTCTCCAAGCCCGAGGCGCTCAAGCTGTTCACCGACCTGGGCGAGAAGCTCAAGGCCGAACACGTCGAGACCCTGCCCGCCGACGAGATCACTCTGTATGAGAGCGGCGGGTTCGTCGACCTCTGCGCCGGCCCGCACGTCGAGAACACCGGCGAGATCAAGCACTTCAAACTGCTCAACGTCAGCGGCGCCTACTGGCGCGGCGACGAGCACCGCGAGCAGCTGCAGCGCATCTACGGCACCGCCTGGGAATCCAAGGACGAGCTGAAGGACTACCTGAGGCGCGTCGAGGAGGCCAAGAAGCGCGACCACCGCATCCTGGGCAAGGACCTCAGGCTGTTCGACTTCCCCGAGCTGGCCGGTCCGGGCCTGCCGTTCTACCTGCC